>NZ_CAXBOQ010000005.1:0-382620 GCF_963977465.1 uncultured Brevundimonas sp.
GCGTCCGGGATGACAACGGCGCAACGGCTGGCTGACGAACAAACGCGATGTTAGCCTTGCCTATGGGCTCCACCAGAACGCTCCACCGCCTTGCCGCCGTCGGAGCCGTCGTGTTCGCGGCGGCCTACGTCGTCTTCGTCGCGCTGATGTCGGGCCGCCCTCCGCTATGGGTCGCGGTTTGGGAAATGATCATCCACGGCGGGGGTAGCGCATGGATCGCATGGGGCCTGATCCTTGCCACCGGCATCGCCGCCTTTTTCTTGCGGGGCCGGGCTGCGGGGAGCGATCGGACCTTAATGGCCATCCTCATTGTGGAGCCTGTCGGCTGGATCACGGGAGACATTCTCTACCGGGCGCAATCCGTCGAGAACGCTGAATACTGGAGCTACTTCGCCGATCCGACGATGTTCCGCTGGCTGCTTGCGCCCTGGTTCTCAGGGTACAGCCTCGCGCTGTCGTTCGCCTGTCTGGGGCTATGGGCGGCCACCCTGCCGACATCGCCCAATCCAGCGCGCTGAAGTTCCGCAACGGGGCAGCCCCCCTCACCCCCTGGCCAGCCACGCCTCCACGCCCTTGGCCGCCACCACCCCGGAGGCCAGCGACGCCTGCAGCAGATAGCCGCCGGTCGGGGCTTCCCAGTCCAGCATCTCGCCGGCCACGAACACGCCCGGCCGGGCCCCCAACATCAGGCCGGGATCGACCGCGTCCAGGGCCACGCCCCCGGCGGTCGAGATGGCGCGGTCCAGCCCCTGAACCCCGGTCAGTTTCAGCCGCAGCGCCTTGATGCGGCGGGCCAGCTTGTCGGCCCCCTGCGGCAGGTCGCCCGGCACCTCGCGCAGCAGGGCGGCGGCCACAGGCGACAGCCCCCCGGCCTTGCGCAGCCAGTTGGCCGTGCTGTCCTTGCCGCGCCCGGCCTCCAGCCGCGCCGCCAAAGCCTCGATCGACAGGTCGGGCCGCAGGTCGACGGTCAGCAGGGCCGAGCCCTCGGCCGCGATCGCCTCGCGCAGGGCCGCCGACAGCGTATAGACCGCCCCGCCCTCCAGCCCGTAGGTCGTGACCACGGCCTCGCCGCGCACGGTGCGCCCGGCGAACTCCAGCGCCACGCCCTTGAGCGGCTGGCCGGCGAAACGGCTGCGCACCACCTCCGACCAGTCGACGTCAAAACCCATGTTCGACGGTCGCAGCGGCACCACCGCCACCCCCGCCGCCTCCAGCGGTTCGACCCAGCCGCCGTCCGAGCCCAGTTTCGGCCAGCTGGCCCCGCCCAGGGCCAGGACCACCGCATCGGGCCGTTCCAGCCGCTCACCGTCCGGCGTCTCGAACCGCAGGGCCTCATCATCGCTCCAGCCGGTCCAGCGCGAGCGGGTGCGCAACTCCACCCCCAACCCGTTGAGCCGCGCCAGCCAGGCCCGCAACAGGGGCGAGGCCTTCATCGCCCGCGGAAACACCCGGCCGCTGGAGCCGGTAAAGGTGGCCTGGCCCAGACCCTCGGCCCAGGCCGTCAGCTCATCCGGCGAAAACGCGTCCAGCCACGGCGACACCGCCCCGGCGGCGCTGCCATAGCGGCCCTCGAACGCCGCCTGATCCTCCGAATGGGTCAGGTTCAGCCCGCCGCGCCCGGCCATCAGCAGTTTGCGCCCCGGCGACGGCATCCGCTCGTGCACGGTCACGGTCGCGCCCGCGCCTGAACCCATCTGGGCCAGCCGTTCGGCCGCCATCAGCCCGGCCGGTCCGGCCCCGACGATGTGGATGGTCTTCGCTGCAATACTCATGGCGCGGGTCCTAGCCTGTTCCGCGCAGCGCGTCATCGCGACCCCTCTGCTTTCGTCATCCCGGCGAAAGCCGGGACCCAGCGGCGCCGAAGGCGATCTGTTCACGCAGGCTGTATCCAGCAGAGGGGGTCCGCGACAGGGTCGCGCTCGCGCGCGCCGCTGGGTCCCGGGGTCGCTGCGCGCCCCGGGATGACGACAGCAGAGGGGGCGGACAAAAAACCGCTCAGGGAACCGGCGCGCACCCGATACGCTGCCTCACCATGAGTGTTGCCTTTACCCGTGAGGAAGATCTGGAGGCCACGGCCGCCGATCTGCCCGACCGCCCCATCTCGCCCCACGCCAATCTGGTCACCCCCGCGGGACTGGCCGCGATCGAGTCCGCCCTGGCCGCGGCGCGGGCCGCCTATGGCGCGGCCCAGGCCCATGGCGAGATCGAGACCGACCGCACGGCCATGGCCCGGGCCACCCGTGACCTGCGCTACTGGTCGGCACGGCGCGCCTCGGCCCAGCCGGTCGAGATCGCGCCCGCCGACGGCCGCGTCCGCTTCGGCGGCTCGGTCACCCTCGAACGCGACGACGGCCGGGCCCAGACCTGGCGCATCGTCGGCGAGGACGAGGCCGATCCCGCCAACGGCAGTGTCAGCCATATCTCGCCCCTGGCCGTGGCCCTGAGCGGCAAACGCGTCGGCGACAGCGCCGTCATCGCCGGGCGTGAGGTCGAAATCACCGCCGTTGACTGAGGCATCTTCGCGCCGAAGGTTGTCCCCGGCGGCGTGATGGCTCAAACAGGGCAGGACGGGCGGACACCCGCCCCGGGACCGTGCGCCGCGCGCCGGTTCCACCCCGACCTCCCGGCGCTCCTGCAGCGCGAAGCGCGACAGCGCCACGAAAGAGAGACCTCCATGGCCCGCAAGCCCAACTACAGTTTCGAACGGATGGAGCGCGACCGCGCCGACGCCAAGAAGGCCGCCGAAAAGGCCGCCAAGAAGGCCGAAAAGAAAGCCCAGGCCGCCTGGGAAGCCGGCGAGGGCCCCAACCCCAACGACGCGCCCGCCGAAGACTAGATACCGGCCATCCCGGGGCCTCGACCGTCCTTACGACGGCGAGGCTCGGGGTCACGCCCGCCTGCGCCTGACTGACCACCTGTCACCCCGCCGCCGGAGCCCGCCCCGCGATGACCCAGACGATGTCACAGACCCTGACCGTCACCCGCCTGCTGACCGACAAGGCCGACCCGGGCCGCACCGAACGACGCACCACGTCCGAGTCCGCCGCCGCCGCCCCCGGCGAGGCCATCCTGCGCCCCGACGTCTTCTCCCTGACCACCAACAACATCACCTATGCCGCCTTCGGCGACGCGATGAACTACTGGGACTTCTTCCCGACCGGCGAGGCGGACTTCGGCCAGATGCCGGTCTGGGGTTTTGCCGATGTCGTCGCCTCAGCCGTCGAGGGCATCGCCGTGGGCGAGCGCTTCTACGGCTACTGGCCGATCGCCAGCCATCTGCGTATGCGCCCCGACCGGGTCGGCGAACGCGGCTTCTACGATGCCGCCGAGCACCGCCTGCCCCTGACCTCGGCCTATAACCAGTACAGCCGTTGCAGCGCCGACCCGTCGTACCGCGCCGCCGACGAGGCCTGGCTGGCCCTGTACCGCCCCCTGTTCGTGACCGCCTTCATGCTGGCCGACTATCTGCAGGACAACCTGGCCTTCGGCGCGCGCCGGCTGCTGATCTCCAGCGCCTCGTCCAAGACCGCCTATGCCACCGCCTTCTGCCTCGGTGATACCGTCGCCGGGGCCGGGACCGAGGGTCCGGAGCGCATCGCCCTGACCTCGCCGCGCAATCGCGACTTCGTCGCCGGCCTGGGGGCCTACGACCGCACCCTGACCTATGCCGATATCGAGACCCTCGATGCCGACACCCCGACCCTCTATGTCGACTTTTCCGGCGACACCGAACTGCGCGCCCGCATCCACCACCATTTCGGCACTGCCCTGACCCACGACTGTTTCGCCGGCAGCGCCGCCAACACCGATTTCCTCAGCCCCGCCGACCTGCCCGGCCCGGCCCCGCAATTCTATTTCGCCCCGCACCAGATCAAGAAGCGCAACGCCGACTGGGGCCCGGCCGAGGTCAACCGCCGCCTGCACACCGCCCAGTCCCGCTTCATCGCCCACGTCGCCGCCGCCAAACCCCCGTGGATGCGCCTGGTCGAAACCACCGGCTTCGATGCCGCCGCCGCGGTGATCCGTACGCTTGCTGACAGCGGCGGCGAACCGGCCGAGGGGCATGTAATCAGGTTGAAGTCCTAGCGCGCGGCGAAGCCGCCAGGCCGCGTCGGGTCGACAAGGCGGAGCCTTGTGACCGCGGCCCAACAAGAATGCGCCAGCCGCAAACGCCGGTCCCTCTTGAAAGCCCTCCCGTTGGCGGATGGGGGAGGGTTGGGTGGGGGTGACACTCTGCCCCGCTGAGTCTCCGGCACTGCCGTGCCTCCACCCCCATCCCCGGCCCTTCCCCCATCGAGGGGGAAGGGAGAGATTGTGCCGCCCCGTCTCCTCCCTGTCGCGCAGCGATGGGGAGGGGGACCGCGAAGCGGTGGAGGGGCGCTAGCCGGGCGTTGGAAACGTATTCTGGATGCAAGCTACCAACTGAGATTTCGTCTCGTCCGGCAGGGCCGCATCCCAAACGATTGTCTGGGAGTGGTTGGTATCGAAGTGCGTTTTCTGTTGATCGAAAATGGACCTCTCACAAGTGTAAATTACTGGCTTCCCGAGCCCCTCCGCAAAGCCCGCTTCCCAGTACGCTCCGTTGTTTGCGTGAGTGAGATCTGCGATGACAAATCTCGCCAACCTGAGCCGGGATCGGAGGTAGTTGTCGATCAATCCCGCCGTTGGGCGGTCACGCAGTATCTCGAGACGGTTTCCTGTTTCCTCGACCGCCGGTCGAAAGATATTTGCGACGCACGTCTCTAGACTCTCGTCGCCATACTTCATTGCCATAAAGGCAAATGGCTCGCTCGTTCGCCCTTTTGCGAGTTCACCCGCTCGGACCCAACCGCTCAACGTTGGAGATATGTGAATGACGTTAGGCCCGCCGAGCGTCGACGCGTCCGCGCCGGACAGATAGCCACCTCGTACCATCTCTCTGGCCAGTGATTTGGCGGCAACCATATCGATTGCCCCGGCGGCTGAAGTGAATGCCGGGTCGATATTCTTATAGGTTCGTCCCGCGTGCCTTAGTTTGACGGCAAGGTAAGCAAGGACGTTGTCCACCTGCTCGGGAATTGATGGCAATGAAGCTGACTTCAGAGCGATCTCGATCGTGTCGGCCATAAGAACCGGCGGCTCGCTGCCCAGCTCGGTCTTCCACCTGAGGTCGTGACTTAGTGCGCGTGCCTGCTCATCACTGCTCCTGTGACCGTCAACCATTGCCGTTCTGGAAATGATGAACTCGCCACACGCCTTGCAGACCACCCGAGCGCGGTCAAAGCCAGGAACGGGGCTTATGGTCGGCTCCTGGCCATCCATGTTTCGGCAGATCGGGCAGACGTCGCCAGTCATTGCGATCAACCTAATACGATTCCAAAATAAAAACCCCCGGCTGTTTCCAACCGGGGGTTCTCGTTTTTCAACGTAGGCCTGGAAGCGTGGACTAGAAGTCCATGCTGCCCATGTCGGGGGCGCCGCCGCCACCCTTCTTGGAGGCGTCGGCCACGGCCGCTGCGGTGGCGATCATGATGCCGGCCGCCGAAGCCCCCCCCTCACCCCACCTTCAACCGCACAATCGCCGCCAGCTCCTCCCGCCCCGCGATCGCCGCCTTCGACAGATCGTGCTGGGTCTGCAAATTCATCCAGAACTCCGCCGTGGTGCCGAACACCCGCGCCAGCCGCAGGGCCGTGTCCGGGGTGACCGGCTGGAGTTCGCGGACCAGACGCTCGATCCGGGTCCGGTCCTTCAGCCCCATGGCCCGGGCCAGGGCCCCGGGGGTCAGGCCGTAGTCGGGCAGGAAGTCCTCGCGCAGATGCGCCCCCGGATGGGCCAGGGGTTCGGCGAAGGTGGTGTCGTCGTGGGCGGTGCCGGCGGCGGTCATGGGGGCATCCTCAACGGTCATCCACAAACCGGTGCCGGCGGCGGTCGCCCTATGCGGCCAGCGTCAGTCGCTCGATGCCGGCAACGATATTCGGTGCCCGGCTGCGGGCCCGGGCCAGGTCAAAATTGTTCTGGGCGGTGGTCAGCATTTCCGCCGACACGCCGAACGCGGCCTCGATCTTCAGCGCCATTTCGTGGCTGAGCGCGCGCTTGCCGTTCAGAACATTGTTCAGGCCGGGCCGGGCGACCTTCAACACGTCGGCAGCCTGAACAATGTTCAGGCCAAAGGCCGGGAGAATTTCATCCCGGATAATTTCACCGGGATGCGCCGGAAACGGCAGCTTGGGCATCAGGACAATTTCCCTTGGTCAGGTTGGCTGTATCCTAATCCGATACACCGAAATTTTCAACGAAATTTACGCGCGGCAATCGGTGCCTGCTTTTTCGACGCCACGGCCCGCGGCACAGGTTCCACGCGGGTCCGGAAACGAAAGCCGTATCCAAAGACGGTTTCCAGGAATTTTCAGTGGTAATCTTCGAAATCGAGATCGGTAATTTCACCGGACTTCTGATCGAGTCGAAACGTCAGGCGATAATTTCCACTGACCCACATCGACCATTTGCCGGGAAATTTTGGCGTCAGCTCGTGGAGTCTCCATCCGGGGAAGGAATCCGCCACCACACGAACGGTCGCGGCAGCCTCCAGAACGGTGATCTGCTGATGAATCTTCCGCACCAGGGCCGCATCCAGCCCCTTCACATTCCTCGGCTGGGGTGAGGCGGCAATCGCCCGAATCGCCTTGTGTCTTATGGATTTGATTTCCAAGCGCGCGATTCCCCGGGCGGGCGGCGGGACATATGTCGGCAAACAAAACACGCCTCGGTGGTATCGACAAGTGCCTAGACAACCAAAAAGGGCGGCCCCATCGCTGGGACCGCCCTCTTCTGTTCGTTCAGCTTGCGTGGCTCCCCGGCCCGGTCTCGCGGGCCGCTGACGCGACCCGCTCCTCCACCGGGGATGTGGACTAGAAGTCCATGCCACCCATGCCGCCGCCCATGCCGCCCATGTCGGGGGCACCGCCGCCGCCGCCCTTCTTGGGGGCGTCGGCCACGGCGGCTTCGGTGGTGATCATGATGCCGGCGACCGAGGCCGCGTCCTGCAGGGCGGTGCGAACCACCTTGGCCGGATCGATCACGCCCATCTGCACCAGGTCACCATACTCTTCGGTCTGGGCATTGAAGCCGTAGGTGGCGGACTTGTTGTCCAGCACCTTGCCGACCACGATCGAGCCTTCGACGCCGGCGTTTTCGACGATCTGGCGGATCGGGGCCTGGATGGCGCGACGGATGATGGCGATACCGGCCGTCTGGTCGGCATTGTCACCCTTGAGGCCGTCCAGCGCACGGGTCGCCTTGAGCAGGGCGATACCGCCGCCGGGGACGATGCCTTCTTCAACCGCTGCACGCGTGGCGTTCAGGGCGTCGTCGACGCGGTCCTTCTTCTCTTTCACTTCGACTTCGGTCGAGCCGCCGACGCGGATCACGGCAACACCGCCGGCCAGTTTGGCCAGACGTTCCTGCAGCTTCTCCTTGTCGTAGTCCGAGGTGGTGTCCTCGATCTGGCGCTTGATCTGGCCGATGCGGGCCTCGATCTCGTCCTTGCCACCGATGCCGTCGACGATGGTGGTGTCGTCCTTGGTGATGGTGACCTTCTTGGCCTTGCCCAGCATGTCGAGGGTGACGTTCTCGAGCTTGATGCCGAGGTCTTCCGAGATCACCTGGCCGCCGGTCAGGACAGCGATGTCCTCCAGCATGGCCTTGCGGCGGTCACCGAAGCCCGGGGCCTTGACGGCGGCGACGCGCAGGCCACCGCGCAGCTTGTTGACCACCAGGGTGGCCAGGGCCTCGCCCTCGATGTCCTCGGCGATGATCAGCAGGGGACGACCCGACTGGACCACGGCTTCCAGGATCGGCAGCATCGACTGCAGCGACGAGAGTTTCTTCTCGTGCAGCATGATCAGAGGCTCCTCGAGCTGGACCTCCATCTTGTCGGCGTTGGTGATGAAATAGGGCGACAGGTAGCCGCGGTCGAACTGCATGCCCTCGACGACGTCCAGCTCGGTCTCGGCGGTCTTGGCCTCTTCAACCGTGATGACGCCTTCGTTGCCGACCTTTTCCATGGCCTTGGCGATCATTTCGCCGACTTCGACGTCGCCGTTGGCCGAGATGGTGCCGACCTGGGCGATTTCCGAGTTGGCGCTGACCTTCTTGGCCGAGGCCTTGATGTCGGCGATGACGGCGGTGACGGCCTTGTCGATGCCGCGCTTCAGATCCATCGGGTTCATGCCGGCGGCGACGGATTTGAGGCCTTCCTGCACGATCGACTGGGCCAGGACGGTGGCGGTGGTGGTGCCGTCGCCGGCCTTGTCATTGGTCTTGGAGGCGACTTCGCGAATGAGCTGGGCGCCCATGTTCTCGAAGGGATCCTCGAGCTCGATCTCTTTGGCGACCGAGACGCCGTCCTTGGTCGAGCGCGGCGCGCCGAACGACTTCTGGATGATGACGTTGCGGCCCTTGGGACCGAGCGTCACCTTGACGGCATTGGCGAGGACGTTGACGCCGCGCAGCATCTTCTCGCGGGCTTCGGTGGAGAACTGAACTTGTTTGGCTGCCATGTGAGGCGGCTCCTGTGTCTAGAGTGTGTGAGGAAAAGTCGAGGAAACGCCGGTGCTTACGAAAGCACGCCCAGCACGTCCGACTCTTTCATAATGATCAGGTCGTCACCGTCGATCTTGACCTCGGTGCCCGACCATTTGCCGAACAGGATGCGGTCGCCGGCCTTCAGGTCCATGGCGACGTGCTTGCCGTCCTCGTCACGACCACCGGGGCCGACCGAGACGACTTCGCCTTCCTGGGGCTTTTCCTTGGCCGAGTCCGGGATGATGATCCCGCCCTTGGTCTTGGATTCTTCTTCCACGCGCTTGACCAGCACGCGATCGCCGAGAGGACGAAACGCCATCTGTGTATTCTCCGATTGCAGACTTCCAGAATTGGTCGCCAGCGCCTCGGGACCGGTTTTGGCAGCCGATGCCGTCGAGTGCTAACGTGAGGGGCAAGTAGGCAGACGGCGTCGCATCGTCAAGCGGGGCGGGCAGATATTCGCCGATCCGGTCGATGCGCCGCGGCCCCGCGGTCGCCACCGCGGATGAACGCAGGATGAACAGGGGCCGGTGATCAGGTTCAGGCCGGTGCGGCTACAATGTGGTCAACATTCCGGCAGCCTCGCCGACCACGCACCGAAGGGACGGACCATGACCATCTTCTCCAGAATCACCCTCGCCGCCCCGGCCCTGGTCGGCGCCATGGCGCTCAGCCTCGCCGCCGCCAGTCCGGCCGACGCCCAGAGCCGCTACCGCACCCATGACAACGACCGCGACCAGACCGGAGATGTGCTGATCGGTGCCGCCATCGGGGCCCTGGCCGGGGCGCTGATCGGCAATGGCGACGGCACCTATGTCGCCGGCGGTGCCCTGGCCGGGGCCGCCATCGGGGCCTCCTCGAACAGGGGTGACAACTGCAGCTATTACCGCGGCGGCCAGTGCTACCGGAACCAGGGTCACTGGGAACGTGAGCACGGCATCAACCGCAATCGCGACTACGGCAACGGTTATGGCAACGGCTATGGCACCAACTACGGCACCAGCTACGGCTACGGCGACAACCGCGGCTACAGCCAGTCCACGCGCCAGAGCGCCAACTGCAGCTACTACCGCGACGGCACCTGCTACCGGAACCAGGGCCACTGGGAACGCGAACACGGCATCAACAGCCGCGACCGCAACCAGCGCAATGACCGTCGCGACTACCGCTACGACCGTCGCTACTAGGTCGTTACGGGTCTGACCCCATACGTCCGGTCGCGTAGCCTTTGATCGGACGGGCGAGAAGGCGGCCCCCGGAAACGGGGGCCGCCTTTTTCATGTCTTCCCTCTCCCGTTGGGAGAGGGCTTGAGCGCGCGGCGGCGAAGCCGTCGTCCTTGCGCTCAAGGGTGAGGGTCTATCATTCACATTCGGCGCAAGTCGTTATGGTCGCCCCTAAGACCGTCGCCTTCTGCGCCAAAGCGCGACTCCCGCGAACGCGGCACTCGTCGCCAGGAGCCCCAATACGACCAGCGCTGGCCCCGGGATCGGGGCATCTCTAGTCAACTCCGCCAGTGATTTGCGCGGCGCTTCCAGAGGCTCCGGCCACAGGCCGAACATCTCGCGAATGGCGTTCGCTTCGGTGCTGCCGCGTCGGAAGACCAGCGCCCCGGAGCAGACGCCCTGGATAACGACATAGGCGTCGATGCCGTCCGCCGCCGTCGAAGGCGGCAGTTTGCGAAGCGCGAAAACATAGCCGCCGCTTATGCGTTCAGGCGGCCCGTTATTCGTCATCCGAGACCAGAAGACCGTGACCGTGGACGGCACCGTCCCCGCGATGGTGTGGTTGATCTCGACCGTCAATCGGGCCCGGTCGGTCGCGCTTCTGACGTCACGACGCTTTGCGCGGGGCGCATCCGGGTGGTTTGCAAGCCACTTCTCGACCCACGCCTTGCGCGCAGGCGAGGTCTCGCGAACATCCTTCGTGACATATCCCACGACAACAGCATCGGCCTGCCGCGCATCGGTCAGCTTCGGCTCTATGTAAACCGGGCAGGCGTCGGCCGAAGCTACGGTCAGCAAGGATATCGCCGCTATTGCCGCCGCCGCCGATCGATAGGCTGTCATCCGAATCCACGCCCGCTCATCGAGGCAGTTTCTGCGGCGGAGGGTTAAGGTCCACTTTCGACCCTTCGGCATCGTCCCGACGCCACCGGTGCGCCCTTGTCATCCCGGAAGCGCCGAAGGCGCTATCCGGGACGCTTGACCGCCTCAACCCGACCCTCCCGGAAGCGGCGTCAGCCGCTGTCCGGGAGACAGGTCAGGATCCAGCGCGGCGGAACCCGTGTCCCGGATAATCGCGCCGCGATTTCCGGGAGGCCCCGAAGAGGGGGATCGCGCCGTCCCGGATCGCCGCAACGCGACGTCCGGGATGACAAGGTGCCCCGATCTTTGGGCATGGCGACGGACCGCTCTCGACCCATTGCAGACGTTGGCTCGACCTGCCTACGGTTTGTGCATGAATGAACTCAAGCCTCCGCCCCTTGCGGCCTCCCCGGAAGCTACAGAGGTCCTCAGGGTCTGGGCAGCCCACGGTTCTCAGCAGCAGTTCACGCTGCAACCGACTTGGGATGATCCTGCGACGTGGGGGCTTCTGCTTTCGGATTTAGCTCGTCACGCAGCGAAAGCTTACGCGGCTCAGGGGCTGTCGGAGACCGAGGCGTTCGAGCGAATCATGGCAGGGCTTCGGGCCGAGTTGGGCAACCCAACTGACCTTCCGTAAAACGTGGACCATGACTCAGCTGAGTCTCCGAACGTCCGCTTTCCATCCCTAGCGGACAGTCCATCCGTCCGCCTGCCGCGTCCCCCTCACCCCAGCAGCCGCTTCAACAGCCCCGCCGTCGACGGGTCCAGCCCGGCGGACGGCTTCCCCGCCTTCACATCCTTCAGGATCGCCTGCGCCAGCACCTTGCCCAGTTCGACGCCCCACTGGTCGAAGCTGTTGATGTCCCAGATCACGCCTTCGACGAAGGTCTTGTGCTCATACAGGGCCAGCAGGGCCCCCAGCGCCTCGGGCGTCAGCCGCTCCATCACCAGGGTGGTCGACGGCCGGTTGCCGGGAAAGGCCTTGTGCGGGGCCAGCCGGTCGGCCTCGGCCGTATCGGCTCCGGCGGCCAGCAGTTCGGCCCGGGCCACGGCCTCACTCTTGCCCAGCATCAGCGCCTGGGCCTGGGCCAGGGCGTTCGACCATAGGGGGGCGTCGCCGACGCCGTCGTCAGCCTCGTCCCCGGCGTGGCGCACGATGATGAACTCGGCCGGCACCACCTCGGGTCCCTGATGGATCTGCTGGAAGAAGGCGTGCTGGCCGTTGGTGCCGGGCTCGCCGAACACCACCGGGCCGGTCGGCGTATCGACCGGTGAGCCGTCGCGGCGCACGCCCTTGCCGTTCGACTCCATCTCCAGCTGCTGTAGAAAGGCCGGCAGCCGACGCAGGGCGTGGGCATAGGGGGCCACGGTCCGGGCCGGACGCTGCATCCCGGCGACATTGAACACCTGGGCCAGCCCCAGCATCACCGGGGCGTTGCGCGCCAGCGGGGCCGACAGGAAATGCGCGTCCATCTCGGCCGCCCCGGCCAGCAGCCGTTCGAAGACTTCTGGCCCGGCCGCCACGGCCACCGACAGGCTGACCGCCGACCACAGCGAATACCGCCCGCCGACCCAGTCGCGGAAGCCGAAGGTGTGGCCACAGCCGAAGGCCGCCGCCTTGTCCGGGGCGGCCGTGACCCCGACCAGATGGCGCTCACGCCCGGCCTCGGGCAGCGCCGTGGCCAGCCAGGTCCGGGCCCGCTCGGCATTGGCCAGGGTCTCCTGGGTGGTGAAGGTCTTGGACACCACCACCACCAGCGTGGTTTCCGGATCCAGTCCGGTCAGGGCCTCGGCCATGTCGCGCGGATCGATATTGGCGACGAAACGCAGGTCGATGTCCGGATCCAGCGGCCGCAGCGCGTCCCACAGCAGGCGGGGCCCCAGATCCGACCCGCCGATGCCGATATGGACGATGGCGCGGAACGGCTGGCCCGTCGCCCCGGCCTCGGTGCCCGACCGCACCGCCGTGGCATAGGCGGCGATGGCCTGTCGGACGGTGGCGACCTCTTCCGAGACCGGCTCACCCAGGGCGTGGAAATCCGCACCCGGTCCGGCCCGCAGCGCCGGATGCAGAACCGCCCGGCCTTCGGTGCCGTTGACGGCCTCGCCCGCGAACAGGGCGGCGCGACGCCCCTCCAGATCACAGGCCCGGGCCAGGGCCAGACAGGCTTCAAACCCCTCGCGGCTCCAGCTCTGTTTCGACAGGTCCAGCCACAGGCCGGCCGCCTCGAGGCCCAGCCGCGCCGGGCGCCAGGGATCGGCGTCGAATTGGTCGAGGATCGCCGTTTCCGCGTCCATGCGCGCGATTTTTTCAAGGGTCGCCAGGGCCTTGGTGCGCGGCGATGTCACGGGCATGTCAGCAAACTCCTGGCGGCAATCAAGCTCTCGTTTACGGGTCAGGCGTAAGCCGGTTCAACCGCTGATTCGCGAATTCTGCCCCGAGAGGTCTGCCATGTCCTGTGGTCTCGCTATTGCTTCCATGCTGCTGCTCACCAATCCCGATGTCGCCCTGGCCGCGGCCCAGCCGCCCGCTGCGGTCGACGCACCGGTTTCGGTGGCGGGTGAGCCCCTGTTCGCCGACATCGTCGCCCGGTCCGGAACGCTGAAGGCCGTGGTCGACGGCTGGGCCGCTGGCGGCGTCGCCGACCAGCCCGGTTTCATGACCGGCGACGTATTTTCCGGCTTCAAGGCCCGCGCCGCCGAACTGGCCGATCTGGACATGCAGGGCCATATAATTCTGCGCGAGCGCGGCACCGACGGCGATCTGAAATGCATCCTGCGCGGCATCGCCGAGGACATGCCGAAAAAGGTCGCTGCCGTCGAAGCCGCCACCACCGCCCCGGCCCGGGCCGACGCCCTGTCCGAGCTCGCCTATCTGCTGAACGACAACGTCGAGGTCATCACCGCCCCGCCGCAGCCGGAATCCTGACTCTGTACTGAGGGTCTGAGATACCCTCTCCCATTGGGAGAGGGCTTGAGCGCCCGGGAGCGAAGCGATCGGTCGCGCGAAAGGGTGTGGGTCGGGTGGCGGCCCTCGGCGGAGCCGCGGCACGACCTCCGGACCTAGAGATCCAACCGCCTCGCATGATCCCGGATCGCCGCGATGATGCGATCGGGCCGGGTGAGAGCCTCCTCGTTGGTGAAACGGAGCACAATCCAACCGAGGGTTTCCAGCTCCGTCTGTCGCAAGTCGTCTTTCCGGGCAACGTCGTCACGCTGGTGAACGCCGCCGTCGATCTCAAGGATCAGCCTGAGACGGTCGCAGGCGAAGTCGGCGAAATATTTTCCGATGGGGTGCTGGCGACGGAAGCGGTGGCCGTCGACCTTGCCGGCGCGCAGGCGGTCCCACAGCCGACGCTCGGCCAAACCGGCAGCCTGCCGTTGATTGCGCGCAAAAGCTGTGCGTTGCCCGGACACAACACAATCTATGGTGCAGGGCCTGACGGGCGCAAGAGCCGCGGCTTGCGCTGAAGGTCGACAGTCGACCCACACCCTTTCGCGCAAGGACGGCGGCAATGCCGCCGTGCGCTCAAGCCCTCTCCCAACGGGAGAGGGTTTAGTTACTCCACCCCGCTCAACGCCTCCACCACCACACCCTCGGTCAGCAGTTGCGGCAGCACCCGGGGTTCGGCCGACCCGGGTAGATAGAGCAGGTACAACGGCACACCCGATCGCCCGTGGCGCTGCAATTCAGCGCTGATCGCGTCGTCGCGCAGGGTCCAGTCGCCGACCAGATAGACGGCGTTGGTCCGCTCCAGCGCCGACTTCACGCGCGCCGAGGTCAGTGAGGTCCGCTCATTGATCTTGCAGGTCACGCACCAGTCGGCGGTGAAATTGACCAGCACCGGTCGCCCTTCGGCCAGCGCCGCCGCCACAGCCGGAGCCGACCAGGGGGCCGCGACCGGTCCGGACGCCGGGTCGCCGGGTTCCGTCACCGCCACCTCCGCCGGAATCACCGCCGCCAGCAGGGCCGTGGCTCCCGACAGCGCCAGCACGACCACGCCGACCGCCAGATGCAGTCGGCCGAGCCGCCCCGCCGCCCGTTGGCTCTGGCCGGTACCGACCAGCCAGAGACCCAGCGCCAGCAGCACACCCGCCGCAAACAACAGCCCCAGCGCATCGGCCCCCGCCTGACGGCTGAACACCCAGGCCAGCCACAGGGCCGTCGCATACATGGGGAAGGCCAGTAGCCCCTTGAGCCGTTCCATCCACGGCCCCGGTCGCGGCAGTTTCGCCAGCAGGGCGGGCGACAGGCTGACCACCACGAACGGCAGGGCCAGACCGAGGCCGAGACCGAGGAAGACCATCAGCGCCATCGGCCACGGCATCACCAGCGCCGCCCCCAGGGCGAAGGCCATGAAGGGGGCGGTGCAGGGCGCGGCCACGACCACCGCCAGCGCGCCGGTGAAGAAGGCCCCCAGCCCGCCGGGCAGGCGCGCGAGCGGCCCTGACCCGGCTCCCTGCAGCCCCGCGCCGATGTGGAAGACGCCCGACAGGTTCAGCGCCACGACCAGCATCAGCAGGGCGAGACCCGCGATCACCGGCGGCGACTGCAGCTGGAAGCCCCAGCCGATCGCTTCGCCCGCGGCCCGCAGCGCCAGCAGCGCCACGGCCAACAACAGGAAGGTGGTCAGCACCCCGGCGAGAAAGGCCAGGCCGTCGCGGCGGGCGCGGCCAACATCATGAGCGGCCGTGGCCAGCGCCGCCGCCTTCATCGCCAGAATGGGAAAGACGCACGGCATCAGGTTCAGGATCAACCCGCCGAGGATGGCGAACAGCACCGCCTGGACGAACAGGATCAGACTCGTGCCGCCCGCCGCCGCGCCGCCGGGTGCTGTGTCCGCAACCGCTTCCAGAGCGCCGGACCCGGTCGCCCCCGTCGGCATCGCGCCCGGCTCCGCCTCGATCTCATAGGCTCCGTGGGCGGTGACCAGCACACCCCCGACCGGCCCCGGCAGACCCGTCGCCAGGGTCTCGCCGCCGGGTTGCAGCCGCAACGTCAGGCCCTGCGGACCCCAGGTCCCGGTCTGGGCTTGCGGATGATCGATGACCCCGCCCGCGAACGGGAAGAAATAGCTCGGGCCCGGATTGAGCCCCGCCAGCGGTCCGCCCACCGCGCCCAGCGTCAGCCGGCCGTCCTCAAGCGCGATCCGCGCCGCGATGCCCGCCGGCCGCGGCGCGCTTTCCAGGATCGCCGTGATCGCCGCGCCGTGGCGGGTATCCAGCGGGGCGGCCCCCTCGCGGACCGGCAGGTCCAGACCCAGGGTCAGTTCGTCCGGTACGCACATCTCGTCGCTGCACACCAGAAACAGCGCCTTGACCGTCAGCGGCAGCGTCGTTCCCGGCCGGGCCGAGGTCGGAATTTCTACGGGGACCGGCAGATAGACCGTACCGGAATAGCCGTAGTTCATCAGGCCCAGCAGGCGCTGCCGTTCCGGAATCGGCCAGACGATGCCGCCGGCCCGCACGCCCTGCGGCAGGCTCCAGCCCAGGGTCGTGGCCCCGCCGGAATCGCCCGGATTACGCCAATAGGTATGCCAGCCGGGCTGGATGTCCTGACGCACCGCGACCACCGCCGTCGACCCGGGCGCGGCCCACTGCGACATCGCCACCAGTTCGGCCTCGATCCGCGGCGTCGACTGCGGTCCGCTCACGGCCTGGGCCGCAACCGGCATGGCGATCAGGGCCAGCAGCAGGCCGGTCAGGAAAAAGGTCAGTCTGCGCAAGGCGAATTCAATCCGGCGGCCGAAACAGCGGCAACTCTAACCAAACCCTTAGCGCGGAGCCACCGGCCTCAGCGTCGCGGGGCGGCCTCGACCAGCACCTCGGTGCGGCGACGCATCGGTTCGCGCGCCCCGGCCTCGGTCACGGCCCCCGCGTCACCCACACCCGCGACGGCAAACACCGGCACCGGCCAGCCGGCCGCCTTCAGCGCATCGGCGACCGCCAGGGCCCGGCGTTCCGACAGGCTCTGGTTGGCGGCTTCGCCACCCCGGGCGTCGGACAGGCCGATCACCTGGACCCGCTGGATATCGCAGTCGCGCAACTGGGCCGCCGTGGCCCCGATCGCTTGACGCGCGGCCTCGGTCAGCCGGGCCTCGCTGTCAGCGAAATAGATTTCAAACCGTTGTGGCACGCAGGTCTCCGGCGCGGCCACCAAGGCGTCCCGGCTCCCGAACATGCCGCTGCCCAGCCCGCACCCGGCCAGCGTCAGCCCTGCCGTCGCCACGATCAATACTGTCCGTTTCATCTCAACCCTCCAAAGGCCCCCGCCTCCCCGGCGGGTCCCGCACGCAAAAAGGGCGGCCCGCCGAATGACGAACCGCCCCGCTTCCGGACCGGGTCAACCCGGTCCGGACTGGCCTCGCCTAGTAGCGGCGCTGACCGTTTTCCCAGTAGCATTCGGTTTGACGGTTATCGTAGCAATAGTAGTACCGGCCTTGGGCGTCCTGATAACGCTGCTGGTTGGTCCGGTCCTGCTGCGAGCCACGAATGGCCCCGGCCGCGCCACCGACAACGGCACCAATCGCCGCGCCGCGTCCCGCATTGCCGTCGCCGACGTTGTTGCCGATGATGGCCCCGGCGACGGCACCGATGCCGGCACCGATGGCACCCTGGCGCACGGTCTGATTGCTTGCGTAAGGATCGCTGGCACAGGCTGTGGCCATAAGACCTGCGGCTGCAATCGCGATAACTGCCTTGTACATATTGATGTCCTTCATCCCTCGAGGGTTCGCCCCGTGGGGGAGAACGCTGGATTGTTGTGACGGTTCCCGCGCTATATTCCACTGCAAAGCTGTATTAGGCTTTGGATCCCGTGAATTTGTGCGGTCGCGCAGGGGGTGCGGTCCGGACTCACGGGGCAATTTGGGGGCTTCTATGCGATTTTCTCTACCTTTCAGAATGGCGGACGGCGGCGAATCCAGTCCGGTATGGGCCCGTTCGCGCAAGCGTTCCGGCGTGCCGCTTGTCGGACTTCTGGTCACACTTCTGGCCCTGTTCGGGGCGTTGACCGCCGTTCTGGGTATCAAGGAACAGTCGCTCGCGGCCGGCGGCGCGATTGTCGACGGCTGGATCAGCACGGGATGGGACGCGGCAAAGGGTCTGATCGGCAAGGCGCCAGCGGCCGCTGACGACGCTGCGGCCGAGGCCGGTGCGGCCGCGGCCAAGGCCGGCGAAGCCCTGCAGGAAGGAGCCGAGACCACTGCCAACGAGATGAAGAAGTAACCACCATCACCGAACCTGCCCGGCCGGAACATCGTCCCGGCCGGGACGTTCGGACCTGATGAGCGAAATCCTGATTGACCCGACGGCCACCACGGCCGCCGACTTCCCTGCCGAGTCCGGGTCTGCTGCCGCTCTGCCGGTGCTGACGGCCCATGTCGCATTGAAGCGGTTGATCATGCTGGTGAATCCCCTGTCTGGCGGGGTCGATGCCGAAGCCGTCGCGGAGGCTACGGCCATCCTCGCCGACTATGATTGCGAGTCCTCGGTCATCGAACTGAACCACGAGGATTTCGAAGCGCGCATCGACGAGGCCCTGGCGGCGGCACCTGATGTCCTGATCGTGCTGGCCGGCGACGGCACCGCCGGCACCATCGCCTCGCGCGCCGGACCGGACGGCCCGCTGATCGCCCCGCTACCGGGCGGAACCATGAACATGCTGCCGCGCGCCCTGTATGATACCGCCGACTGGAAGGTCGCCCTGCGGCTGGCCCTTGAACAGGGCGCGGCCCAAAGCATCGCCGGCGGCGAGATCAGCGACGCCGACGGTCAGCACACCTTCTATTGCGCCGCCATTCTCGGCTCAGCGGCCCTGTGGGCCCCGGCCCGCGAAGCCATCCGCACCGGACAGATGAAACTAGCCTGGGTCTATGCCCGCCGGGCCCTGCGGCGCGCTTTTGGCGGTCGGCTGCGCTATGCGCTCGATGGCGTGGCCGGGCGTCAAACCGAGGCGCTCGTCCTGATCAGTCCGACCATTTCCCGCGCCATCGGCGAGGATGCCGGGCTGGAAGCAGCGGCGATGAATCCGGCAGATGCGGTCCAGGCCATGCGTCTGGCGGCCCACGCCCTGTTCACGGGCTGGAGGCAGGACCCGTCCGTGCGCACCACCGCGACCCGCAACGCCAGAGTCCGGGCCCGCTCACGCATTCCGGCCGTGATTGACGGTGAACCGACCCTGCTGCGGCATGAGGCCACGATACGCTACATCCCCGAGGCGTTCAGGGCGCTGGCCCCCAACCGACCGGCCGTCGCAGAGGACGCCGCCTAGTGGGGCGTATTCTCCAGTTCTCCGACATTCATTTCGGGTGTGAACACCGGCAGGCCACGGCCGCAGCCCTCGACTACGCCCACACCACGCCCGCCGACCTGACGCTGATCACCGGCGACGTGACCCAGCGCGGCCATCCGGATGAGTTCCAGGCGGCGGGAGCCTGGATCCGGGCCATGCCGGAGCCGACCTTTGTCGTCGTCGGCAATCATGACGTGCCCTACTGGAATGCGATGGCGAGGCTGTTCTGGCCGTGGCGGGCCTTCGAAACGACAATCGGCCATCCGGCCCATGACCACCAGTTCCTCGGCGCGGCCCTGATGGTTCGGGGCGTGACCACGGCCCGGGGCTGGCAGGCCCGTCTCAACTGGTCCAAGGGCGTCATTGATCTGGACCAGACCCGGCGTGCCGCCGAGGCCCTGCGCCAGGCACCGATCGGAGCGCTGCGGGTACTGGCCTGCCATCACCCCCTGATCGAGATGCTGGGCGCACCGATGACCGGCGAGGTCCGGCGTGGCGAAGCCGCCGCCCATATCTTTGCTGAGGCCGGGGTCGACCTGATCATGACCGGCCACGTCCACGTGCCCTTCGCACTGCCGATCGAGCTGTCGGACCGCTATTCCTATGCCGTCGGCTGCGGGACCCTGTCATTGCGGGAGCGCGGCACGCCCCCCGGATTCAACCAGATCGACTGGGACAGCCAGGCCATCACCGTCACCGCCATGGGCTGGACCGGTGACCGGTTCGAACCGCAACAGGTCTGGCGGCTGCCGCGCCGACAGGACACCCGGGCCGCCGCCACCGCCCCTGACCCGACCGTCGCGGGGGCCATGGAACAGGCCGTAACCTGATCCCGAGGGCTCCCGAATGGGTCCGAACAGCAAAAAGGCCGCGATCCTGACGATCGCGGCCTCTTCGATTCCGTACTTGGCGCCAAGCCTAAAGCTTGCGTCCCTTGCCGGTGACGAAATGCACCACCAGCAGGATCAGGAACACGACGAACAACACATAGGCGATATTGATCGAGACGGCGGCGACGCCGCCCATATTCAGGGCCCCGGCGACGAGCGCCAGAATAAGGAAGATGATGGCATAGCGAAGCATCAGGTTTCTCCGGAGGCGATTGATGGAGACGCGTCCATCACGGCCACGCCTGCATCATCAACGCCTCCGACGAACCGGCGTTCCCCCACCTAGCGCCGTCGGCCGGCACCTTTTTCGGTGAAGGCCGCAGCCACCATCGTGGCCAGGGCCGGGTTACGCAGAAAGATGAAGCCCCCGGCAAGGGCCGCCGCAGCGCCCATCAGCGGCCGGTCCCGGAACAGGGCGAACGCCCGTGCCGCCAGACCTTCCGGCTCTTCTTCCTCTTCGAACTCGGCCCGGGCGAGGAACACCACCGCCACCACGATCGCCACCAGGGCAAACAGCAGGGCGGTGATGGCCGCTGCCGCGACCGGCAACATCAGCAGGGTCAGCGCATGATAAAGGGTCGCCCCCAAAGCGATCACGGCCACAAAGGCCGCGCCTGCCGCGACCGCCGTGGCGACGGCCTTGCGAACCAGACTGCGCCCGACCATCAGCGGCGGCGACCGGCCAGCAGCAGGCCCAGAACCACACCGACGCCAAGGGCGATCGCGGTCGACTGGACCGGCCGTTCCTGAACGCGCTCGGTGATGTAGCGCTGTGCCTCATCGATCCGTTCGGAGGCGTCGTCATAATATTCGCGGCCACGATTGCGGGCCTGGTCGTAATAGACCCGGGCACGGTCGCGCGCTTCCTCGCCCTTCTCGCGCAGCATGGCCTCGGCCTTGGTGGCCTTTTCGCGAAGACGGGCCTCGGCGGCCTCGGCCTTCTCGCGCAGACGCTGCGCTTCCTCACGGGCACCGACCGTCAGGTCTGCCTTCAGGGTCTTGATGTCAGCCTTGATGTCTTCTCGTGCCTTGGTCGTGGCCATGATGCGCTCCGGAGATAGGAATTGAATGTGATACCCGAACAAATAGGGTCGCCAAGCGTGAAACGCCAGCCGCCATCGACAGTTCCTGTTGCCACGCGAGCCCGCTGTGCGGGCCCGGAGACCTCACCCTATGGCGAAGCGCGGCGGTCCGACCTAGACAATGCAGATGACCTCCTGGCTGTTCCCGCCCGCCCCGACCCCGTCCCTGCCGATTTTCGGTGCCGAAGACCGCTTTCCGGTGCGTCGCATCCTCTGCGTCGGCCAGAACTACGCGGCCCACGCCCGGGAAATGGGCGGCGACCCGTCGCGTCCCGCCCCGTTCTTCTTCTCCAAGCCGGCCGACGCCCTCGTCACCGACGGGGCCGACCCGACCTATCCGCTGGCCACCGCCGACCTGCATCATGAAATCGAGCTGGTCTGCGCCGTCGGCGACGGCGGTGCCATCGTCGGCTGGGCCGTGGGCTGCGACCTGACCCGGCGTGACCTGCAGGCCGCGGCCAAGGCGGCCGGCCGGCCGTGGGACGCGGCCAAGGGTTTCGACCAGTCCGCACCCTGCGGGGATCTGACTCTCGGCAGCCTGCCTGATCCGGCCGCAGCGATCCGGCTTGAGGTCAATGGTGTGGCCCGCCAGACGGGCCGCCTCGACGACATGATCTGGAACCCGTCGGAGATTCTGGCCAAGGCCGGCGAGCTGTGGGCCCTGCAGGCCGGCGACCTGATCTTCACCGGCACCCCCGACGGCGTCGGCCCGCTGCTGGCCGGCGACCGGGTCGAGGCCACGATCGATGGACTCAGTCCGCTGGCATTCACGGTGAGGCCGCGATGATCCTGCACGGATACTGGCGCTCGGGTACCGCCTACCGCACCCGGATCGCCCTCAATCTCAAGGGCCTGACCTATGGCCAGGTCGGCGTCGACCTGCGCCAGGGCGACCAGAAGTCCGCGGCCTATCTGAAGCTCAACCCCCAAGGACTGGTGCCCGCCCTTGAGGTCGACGGCCTGGTCCTGACCCAGAGTCCGGCCATCCTCGAGTGGCTGGAAGAAACCCGGCCCGAACCGCCGCTGCTGCCCGCCGACACCACCGGTCGCGCCCGGGTCCGGGCCATGGCCGCCCTGGTCGGTTGCGACATCCATCCGCTGAACAATCTGCGGGTGCTGAAGGTCCTACGCGAATCGTTCGACGCGGCCCCGGCCCAGACCGACGCCTGGGCGGCCCGCTGGATCACGGCCGGATTCGCGGCCCTGGAAGCGCTGGTCGCCGAGCACGGTGACGGCTGGAGCTATGGTTCAACCCCCGGCCTGGCCGATTGCTACCTGATTCCGCAGATTTATTCGGCGCGACGGTTCCATGTGGCGCTGGACGCCTGGCCCCGCCTTCTGGCCATCGAATCCGCCGCTGAGGCCCACCCCGCCTTCATTGCAGCCCATCCGGACCGTCAGCCGGACGCCGACTGATCACCGACCGGCGCTCTGCGGGTAAGATTCTGTAAAAGTCTCGGTGAGGCGACCTTAAACTTTGCCGTTCAGGGTCTCCGGGTGAAGCCGTCCTCCCCCCAGTCTCCCGTCGCCAAACTCGCCCTGTCGGTGGTGCATCAGCCCGAGCGCGCCCTGCCGGCTCCGACCGGTGCGCGCGAGGAGGCGTTGCGCTTCCTGCTGCAGACCGCGGCCGACGCCGGTGTCGGGCTGATCGCCACCCGCCCGGAGGGCGACGGCGAACGCCAACTGGGTCAGGCCTGGCCCTTTCCCTCCCCCTTCCAGGTCACGGTCCGCACCGTACCGCTGAGTGAGGGTCTCGACCGGGTCGAGGCCCGGGCCCGTCGTTCGCTGGAACGGCTCGGCCTGCCGCGCGGCGACACCCTGCTGGTCTCCGAAGCCACCGACCTTGCCGGGGCCGACGGTCGCGCCCTGTGGGATCGCCTCAACACGCTCAAGGATCGCGGCCTGTTCCGGCGCGTCGGCTTCTGCGCCACGGTCGAGGACGGTCCGGCTCTTCTGGCGCGACGCTACAAGCCGGATGTGGTGCAGATGCCCGGCAATCTGCTGGACCAGCGCGCCCATCGGACCGGTATCCTGTCCGAACTGGCCGAGCTGGACGTGGCCGTCCACCTGTCGTCGGTCTTCGCCCGTGGCCTGCTGTTCATGAGCGGTGAGAACCTGCCGGACCATCTGGCCGAATATGCCCCGATCCTGTCGCGCACCCGTCGCCGGCTGGCCGAGGCCCGGATCGACCCAATGCAGGCGACCCTGGCCTATACCCTGGGTCTGCCCGAGGTGGCCGCAGTCGTCGCCAGCGTGGCCTCGGCCGCCGAGATGCGCGCCATCCTCGCCGCGGCCCACGCCCCCCGGCCCGATCTGGACTGGGAGGCGCTAGCGTTCGAGCAACCGGCGGCCCTGGCGCAAAGCCCCGGGACCGCCGCCCGTCGCGCGATCAGTAACGCAGCCTGATCCCGACATAGCCGGACCGGCCCGGCTCGCCGTAGCCGAACACCTGCTGGAAATGCGTGTCCGTCAGATTATCGATCCGCGCCGTCAGGCTAACCGCCGGGGTCACGGCCCATGCGCCTGACAGACCCGCAGTGACGAAGGCCTCGCGCATACCACCGGCGTCCGGCTGATCGCCTTCCGCCCGCACCGTCAGCGCACCCGACAGACGTGCGCCGCTCCAGCCCAAGGTCGCCGACCCGGCGTGTTCGGGCACCCTCAACAACCGTGCGCCGGTCGCACGATCCGTCGCATCGGTCCAGGCATAGGCCAGACTCAGGTCCAGCCCCCGACCCAGCACGGCCCGCCCCTCCAGTTCGACCCCGTCACTCCGGGTCCGGGCGATATTGACGTAGACGCTGTCGAAGGTGACCGGATCAAACACATAGGTGATCTGGTCCTCGACATTCAGCCGGTAGGCGGTGACCCGCCCCTGGATCCGGCCATCGGCCGAGGCCCAGCCGAGCGCCAGTTCGACGCTGTCGGCCGTCTCCGGCCTGAGCACCGGGAAGGGTGCGCCGGAAAAGCAGTAGTCACACACCGCCTGGCTGATCGACGGGGCCTTGAAACCGGTGCCCCAAGCCCCCGACAGGATGAAACCCCCCGCCATCTCCCAGGCCGACGACAGCCGGCCGGTGGTCGCCCCGCCGAAATCGTCGGTCTCGTCGCGTCGCAGGGCACCGGTGACGCTCAGTTCGGGCGAGACCTGCAGCCGCGACACGCCGAACACCGAGGTGACGCCGGTGCGGGCGCTCGCCCCGGTCGACAGGGCTCCGCGGTCGTCCTCGTGTTCAGCCCCCAGCGTATAGTCGACCCGGCCGGCGACGGCCGCCCCGGTCGCCTGCCAGCGATAGACTTGGCGGTCGGCGGTGAAGGTCGAGGCGAAACTGCCTTCGTTGGCGCGGGTCAGGTCAATCGCCGAAACACTGATCTGATGGTCCAGGCCCGCAGCCGCGAACAGCAGGCGTCCGCTGGCGGACCATTGCTCGCTAAGGGTGGTGTCGGCCGTGTCGGCCAAGGCGTAAGTCGGCGGCGGATTGCCGTCCAGACCGCCCGCACTGCGAGTCCAGCGCACCGTGCCTTCGACCCGCGCTGCCGGCGTGAATGCGTAACGACCCCGCAGGCCGGCGGTGGTGCTGTCAAAGCCGTCGCGCTCCGGATTGCCGTCAGCCGCGTCGGCGGCCGAAATCCCGTCCGTGTCGAAGCGCGACACCCAGGCCCCAAGCGCCCAGGTCTCATCGGCCCGACCCACGGCCAGCCGGCCGCGCACCGTATTGAACGACCCGGCCTCGGCCTCGGCCCGCAGCCCGTCGACCTCACGGGTGGTGAAGGCGATCACGCCACCGATGGCGGCTGAGCCCCACAGCGACGACTGCGGTCCGCTCAGCACCTCGATCCGCTCGACGTCGCCGAGGTCGAAGCCCGAAAAGTCAAAGGCTCCGTTGATCTCGGACGGGTCATTGACCGGCACTCCGTCGACCAGAACCAGGGTCTTGCCCGGCGTGGCCCCGCGCATCCGTACCTGGGCGATACCGGCATAGGCACCGGACCGGGTCACCGACAGCCCCGGAATATCGTTCAGAATGTCGGCGGCGAAGATCGCCCCGCGCTGTTCGATGGTGGCGGCGTCGATGACCCGCGCCCCCGGCGTGTCGGCGACAATGGCCGGCAGCCGGGTGGCGGTGATGATCACCTCGGGCAGGGGGACGGCCCGGTCATCGTCGGCACTCCGGGCGGTGGCGGGCAGGGCGAAAAGGGTCGCGAAGGCGACCGTGGACAGCAGGATGGACCGCTTCATCAGCGTATCTCCGTCAAACCGCCGCGAATGCGCGCGCCGCGGTGTTGAAAGCGACCGATCCGCCAGACCGGACGGTCTGGTGACGCATGGATCGGGTCGCTTCGACGGACGGATGCCTTCATCTTGAAGGCAGGACGGACCCCGCGCCTCTGCCTGGTCCCGGACAGCGGACGAACGACGTCGGCGGCCAGGTTTCCTGGCTTGCGGGTCAAAAACGCTGGATCACGCCTTCCCGGTTTCCCAGTGACGCCAGAGCCGAAGCCCCGGAACGATCAAACGTCTCGCCGCCTACAGTTGCGGGCACAGCCACGGTATCGCACCGTGTTCCCTAAACCGCCTGATCCGCTTGTGGCAGGCTGGGGCCACCCCGACAAGTCGATTGCGCGCCATTCCGCTTGAGGGCGGGGACGCAATCCTTCACCCTGTGCCGACGCCATGAACGCCCCCCTGAAACCACCACCGAAAGCCGAAACCGTCGACACCGGGACCACACCGGTGATGGCGCAATTTCTCGCGGCCAAGGCCGGGGCTCCCGACGCCATTCTGTTCTTCCGCATGGGCGACTTCTACGAGCTGTTCTTCAAGGATGCCGAGATCGCCTCGGCCGCGCTCGGCATCACCCTGACCAAGCGCGGCAAGCATCAGGGCGAGGACATCCCGATGGCCGGGGTCCCAGTCCATGCGCTGGAGGGCTATCTGGCCCGGCTGATCCGCCAGGGCTTCAAGGCCGCCATCTGCGAACAGGTCGAGGCGCCGGCCGAGGCGCGCAAGCGCGGTTCCAAGGCCGTGGTCAAACGCGAGGTGGTGCGGGTCGTCACCCCCGGCACCCTGACCGAGGACACCCTGCTGGACGCGCGCGGAGCCAACCGGCTGGCGGCGGTGTCGGTGCGCAAGGGCCGGGCGGCGGTAGCCGTGGTCGAACTGTCGGCCGGCACCGTCGACGCCGTGGCCTGTGACCTGGCCGATCTGGGCGCGACCCTGGCCGCATTCCGCCCCAGCGAGGTGTTGGTGCCGGACCGGCTGTTCTCCGATCCCGAAGCCCAGTCGGCGCTGGATGGTTGCGGTGGCGTGGTCCAGGCCTTGGCCCAGGCCTTGGCCGAACCGGTCGGGGCCCGGGTTCGGGTCGAGCGGCTGTACGGGGTCGCCTCTCTGGACGGGTTCGGCGCTTTCGAAGAGGCCGAGGTCTCAGCTCTGGGGCTGGTGGCCGCCTATCTGGAGACCACCCAGGCCGGCAAGATCCCGGCCCTGGCCCCGCCGCGGCGTTCGGGCGAAGCCGGTTTTCTGGCCATCGACCCAGCGACCCGGCTCAGTCTCGAGATCGACCGCACCCAGCGCGGCGAGCGCGACGGCTCGCTGCTGGCCTGTATCGACCGCACCGTGACCTCGGGCGGGGCGCGGGCGCTGGCCGAGCGCATCGCCCGGCCGCTGCGCGACGTGGCCACCATCAACCACGGCCTCGACGCTGTCGAATGGCTGCTGGAGCGCCGCGACCTGCGCCGCGACCTGCGCGACGCCCTCAAGGCCTCGGCCGATGTGGCCCGGGCCACCTCGCGTCTGGCACTGGGCCGGGGCGGGCCGCGCGATCTGGCGGCGATCCGCTCGGGCCTGACCACGGCCCAGGGTCTGGCCGGCCTGTTCGCCAGCGCTCGCGACCCTCTGACCGGGCCGTCCGCCCGTATCACCGCCTGTCTCGACAGCCTGACCCTGACGCCTCAGGTCGACCATCTGCTGGCCGGCCTGGTCGACGGTCTGGTCGACGAGCCGTCGCATCTGGCCCGTGACGGCGGTTTCGTCCGCCCCGACCACAGACCCGAACTGGACGAGGCCCGCCGCCTGCGCGACGACAGTCGCCGGGTCGTCGCCGATCTCGAGGCTCGGGCCCAGCGTGAGGCCGGGGTACCGTTCAAGGTGCGCCACAATGCCGTGCTCGGCTATTTCCTCGAGACCACGGCCAAACATGCCGAGCCACTGATGCGGGGCGGTCCCGACAGTCCTTTCATCCATCGCCAAACCCTGGCCAACCAGGTGCGGTTCACCACCGTCGAACTGTCGGAGCTGGACGCCAAAATCAGCCAGGCCGGACATCGCGCCCTGGCTATCGAGGGCGAGACGTTCGAGACTTGGCGGCGGACGGTGCAGGAACTGGCCCAGCCGCTGCAGGCCGTGGCCGAGGCCCTGGCCGAGCTGGACGCCCACGCCGCCCTGGCCGAATGGGCCGCCGAGGTCGGGGCTGTGCGCCCGATCCTCGACGACAGCACCGGTTTCCAGGTTGAAGGCGGCCGTCATCCGGTGGTCGAGGCCGCGGTCAAGGCCGCCGGTGACCCCTATACGCCCAATGACTGTGCGCTGGACGGGTCGGACGCCACCACCGGCGACCGCGCCGGGGCCCGGCTGTCGATCGTCACCGGCCCCAACATGGCGGGCAAGTCGACCTTCCTGCGCCAGAACGCCCTGCTGGTGGTGCTGGCCCAGGCCGGTGCCTTTGTGCCGGCCCGGTCCATGCGGCTGGGCGTGGTCGACCGGCTGTTCAGTCGCGTCGGAGCCGGCGACGATCTGGCCCGGGGCCGCTCGACCTTCATGATGGAGATGGTCGAGACCGCCGCCATCCTGACCCAGGCCACCGACCGGTCCTTTGTGGTGCTGGACGAGATCGGCCGCGGCACCGCCACCTATGACGGTCTGGCCATCGCCTGGGCCACGGCCGAGGCCCTGCACGACCACAACCGCGCCCGCACCCTGTTCGCCACCCACTATCACGAGCTGGCGCGGCTGGAGGACCGGCTCGACCACGTCTGCAACCTGTCGATGCGGGCGCGCGAGTGGAATGGCGAACTGGTCTTTCTGCACGAGGCCGCGCCCGGGGCTGCGGACCGCTCCTATGGCGTGCAGGTCGCCAAGCTGGCCGGGGTTCCCGCCGCTGTTGTCTCCCGGGCCCGTGAGGTTCTGGACCGGCTCGAGACCGACAAGGCTGCCCACGTCCGGCTCGACGACCTGCCCCTGTTCGCCATTGCCGACCCTGCGGCCGCACCGATTCGCGCCTCAGCGGTGGATGAGGCCCTGATCGGCATCGACCCCGACTCCCTGAGCCCGCGCGAGGCTCTGGAGGCCCTGTACCGGCTCAAGGGTCTGGCCGGCCGGTGACCCATCCCCTCGCCGGTCCGCTCGCCGCCGCCGTCGATACGCCCGACGTCCGCGCCACCGTCGCCGGATTGCTGGGGCAACACTATCAGGCCGCGCGGACCAAGGTCGCCGCACGACTGACCGCCGGCCTGCCCGGTGTCGAGGTCGCCCGGCTCTACTGCGCCGCCGCCGACGACTTGCTGCTGGCGCTTTGGCAGTTCACCACCGAGGTCCTGTATCCGGCCCCCAATCCAACCGAGGCCGAGCGTCTTTCCCTGATCGCGGTCGGGGGCTACGGGCGCGGTGTCCTCGCCCCCTTCTCCGACCTCGACCTGCTGTTCCTGCGCCCGTGGAAAACCACACCCCGGACCGAGTCGGTGGCCGAGTTCGTTCTCTATGTGCTGTGGGACATGGGGCTGAAGGTCGGCCAGTCAACGCGATCGGTCGACGACTGTCTGGCCCTGGCGCGCAGCGACATGACCGTGCGCACCGCCCTGCTGGAGGCCCGCCCCCTGGCCGGGGACCGCGCGTTGACGGACACCTTTATCGACACCTTCCGCACCGAGGTCGCCAAGGCTGACCCCCGCCCCTTCATCGCCGCCAAGCTGGATGAGCGCGATACCCGCCACCAGAAGTCCGGTGCCGTGCGCTATCGGGTCGAGCCGAACGTCAAGGACGGCAAGGGCGGTATGCGCGACCTCAACACCCTGTTCTGGATCGCCCGCTCACTGGCTCCGGACAGTCCGCTGGGCGCGCGGGTGCTGGACGACCTGCTGACCAGCCGCGAGCGCCGCACCTTCGAGGAGGCGTTCGACTTTCTGTGGCGGGTGCGGACCCACCTGCACCTGATCGTCGGTCGGGCCGAGGAAAAGCTGACCTTCGACCACCAGGCTGAAATGGCCCGGCGCATGGGCTGGCGCGGACGCGGCGACGAGCCGGCGGTTGAACGATTCATGCGCCGCTATTTCCTCGTCGCCCGCGACGTCGGGGCCCTGACCCGGGCCATGTCGGCCAAGCTGGAGGCGCGCCAGCAGAAGTCGACGCTCAGCCTGTCGCGCCTGATTCCCGGGCGTCGACGCAAGCTGGGCGTCGAGGGTTTCGTCGAGGATCGCGGCCGCCTGTCGGTGACCGGCACCAAGGTCTTCGCCGCCGACCCGCTCAAGCTGTTGACCCTGTTTCGCGTCGCCGACACCCATGATCTGGACCTGCATCCGGACGCCTTTTCGGCGGTGACCCGGTCGCTGTCGCTGGTGACGCCGTCGCTGCGCCGCGACCCGGAGGCGACGCGCACCTTCCTCGACATCCTGGCTCACGGCCAGCGGCCGTACCGGGTCCTGACCCTGATGAACGAGACCGGCCTGCTGGGCCGGTTCCTGCCTGAATGGGGGCGGATCGTCGGCCAGACCCAGTTCAACATGTACCACGCCTATACGGTCGACGAGCACACACTCCAGGCCATCGGCATCATCAATGACATCGCCCGGGGCAAGCTGAAGGTCGACCATCCGCTGTCGACCGGCATCGTCCATCTGATCGGGGATTTCGAAGCCCTGATGCTGGCCATGATGCTTCACGACGTCGGCAAGGGCGGCGACCGCGGCCAGCTCGAGGACGGTGCCTTTGCCGCGCGCCGCGCCTGCGAGCGGCTGGGCGTGGACAGTCGCCGCATCGAACTGGTGGTCTGGCTGGTGCGCAACCACCTTGCCCTGTCGGACTACGCCCAGAAGCGCGACGTGTCCGACCCCGACACCATCCGTGCCTTTGCCGATCTGGTCGGCGACCCCGAACATCTGCGCACCCTGCTGGTTTTGACCGTGGCCGATATCCGCGCCGTCGGCCCGGGCGTGTGGAACAGTTGGAAGGGCCAGCTGATGCGCGACCTGTACGACCGTACCGAAGCCCTGTTCCGCGGTGAGGATGTCCGTCGCGACGACCCGCTCGCCGAATTCCCCGATCTGGTCGAGCGGGCCCGGTCCGCCGGGGCCGCGGTCGAGGCCCTGCCGCCCGGCCCCGACGACGACGCCGCCACCACACGCATCGCCGTCGCGGCCCACGACCGGTCCGGCCTGTTTGCCGCCCTCGCCGCCGCCCTGTCCGGCGCGGGGGCCGATGTGGTGGGGGCCCGGGTTGCCACGGCCGGAGACGGCACGGCCCTGGATGTGTTTGAGGTCCAGGACGGGGCCGGACTTCCCTATGGCCGGACCGAACCGCGACGGCTCAAGCGGCTGTTGGCCCGGCTGGAAGCCGCCGCCCGCCGCGACACGGCACCGGAACCCGCCGCCTCGGTCGAGATCAGCCGTCGCCGCGCCGCCTTCGACGTTCGCCCGGTGGTACTGATCGACGCCAGGACCAGTGATACCGCCGTGGTCATCGAGGTGTCAGGGTCCGACCGTCCCGGTCTGCTGGCCGATCTGGCCCGGGTTCTGTCGGCTCACAAGCTGTCGATCCGCTCGGCCCATGTCGCCAGCTTCGGCGAACGGGCGGTGGACAGCTTCTATGTCGTCGATACCCGGGGCCGGAAACCCGTTGTCGGCAGTCGCACCGACGCCCTGCGCGCAGACCTCGAGGCCGTGCTGGACCAACGCCTGGTCGCTCCGGCCGGACGCGCCGTCACCCCCGCCCGCGCCAGCGTTCGCGATGTATCCGACCTGAGCCGCAGCCGGACCGTATCGCCCGCCCCGGAACCACGCTAAGCGGTTCGTTCGCCCCTTCACCCGGATCGTTCGCCCGTGAGCCAGCCCCCCCGACCGACCGACGACACGCCGATCGATCCAGCCCTGCCGTCGATGGCCTCCTCGATCGACAACGATCGTCCGGCCACCGGTCCGAAGCCCGGCAAGGGCGGCGGCATGATGCGCAACTCGGCCATCTTCAGCAGTCTGACCCTGGTCAGCCGCCTGGCCGGGTTTGCCCGCGACGTGGTGATCTCGGCGGCCCTGGGGGCCTCGGCCGGACCGGCGGCCGACGCCTATAATACCGCCCTCAACTTCCCCAACCTGTTCCGCCGCATCTTCGCCGAAGGGGCCTTCGCCGCGGCCTTCGTCCCGGCCTATTCCAAGACGCTGGAGACCGAGGGCGCGGAAGTGGCCGACAAGATCGCCACCGACGCCCTGGCCACCGTGGCTGCGGCCACCGTCATCCTGACCCTCATCGCCCAGCTGACGATGCCGTGGCTGATGACGGTCATCAATATCGGCTTCCTCGACGATCCGGCCCGCTTCAAGCTGGCGGTGATCCTGACCCAGATCACCATGCCCTACCTGCCCTGTATGGCGGTGGCGGCCCTGCTCAGCGGTGTGCTCAACGCCCGCGGCCGCTTCATCGTCTCCGGGGCCTATCCGATCCTGCTCAACCTGATCATGCTGGCCGCCGTTATCCCCGCCCAAGGCGACCAGCTCGGGGCCGCCTACGCCGCCTCCTGGGCCGTGCTGGTCGCCGGTGTGGCCCAGGCCGGCCTGTGCTGGTGGGCCGCGCGCAAGGCCGGGGCCAATATCCGTCTGGCCTGGCCGCGCCTGTCCGCCCCGGTCAAGGCCATCATCATCACCGCCGTCCCCGCCGCGATCGGTAATTCGGCGACCCAGATCAACGTCTTCATCTCCGGCAACCTGTCCAGCTTCGTTGCCGGCGGCCGCACCTGGCTGGCCACGGCCGACCGGCTGTATCAGCTGCCGCTCGGCCTCGTCGGCGTGGCCATCGGCATTGCCCTGCTGCCGCGCCTGTCGCGCGCGGTGGCCTCCGAGGACCACGGCCAGCAGCAGGCCTCGATGGACGAGGCCGTGACCCTGTCGATGGCCCTGACCCTGCCCGCCGCCGCGGCCCTGATGGCCATGCCCTATTTCCTGATCGACGCCCTGTTCACTCGCGGAGCCTTCCTGCAGATCGACGCCGTCAACACCGCCCGGGCCCTGTTCCAGTTCGGCTGGGGCGTGCCCGCCTTCGTGCTGATCCGCATCCTCGCCCCCGCCTATTTCGCCCGCCGCGACACCCGTACGCCGATGCTGTTCGCGCTCGTCTCTGTGGCTGTGAACGCGACCCTGGCCATTGCCCTGTTCAATCTGGGCATGGGCGTCTCGGGCATCGCCGCCGCGGTCAGCGCCGCGGCCTGGACCAATGCCGGCCTGCTGGGTCTCACCCTGTGGCGGCGCGACCATTACCGTCCCGGCACCGCCGCCCTGTCCCGTCTGGTCCGCATCGGCCTGTCCAGCGCCGGCCTCGCCGTGGTCGTCGGCCTGGCGGCCTCGGCCCGGCCGCTGTTCGAGGCACCGGTCGCCGGGACCCTGGCCCGGATCGGTCTGGATCACGGGGCCAAGGAGATGGGTCTGGTGCTGGTAACGCTCGTCGGGGGCCTGACCTATGTCGCCCTGGCCTTCGCCACCCGGGCGTTGACGGTGGCCGAGGTCAAGACCTTGCTGGGGCGCAGCCGCCGCTAGACCCTTGCTCTCACGTCGGGGGTAAGGCATCTGCGCGGGCATGTACGACCCGACCGCGCCTGCCGCCCCGCCGCCCGCCTATACCGGCCCCCGCCGCATCCTCAGCGGTATCCAGGCGTCGGGTGCCCTGCATCTGGGGAATTATCTGGGCGCGTTGAAGCGGTTCACCGAACTGCAGGAGCAGGGCGCGCCCTGTTTCCTGTTCGTCGCCGACCTGCACGCGATCACCGTCTGGCAGGACCCGGCCCTGCTGGCCGCGCAGACGCGCGAGATCGCCGCCGCCTATCTGGCCTCGGGCCTCGACCCCGCCCGCTCGGTGATCTTTCCGCAATCGGCCGTGCGTGCTCATTCCGAGCTGGCCTGGATCCTCAACTGTGTCGCCCGCCTCGGCTGGCTCGACCGGATGACCCAGTTCAAGGAGAAGTCCGGCAAGCACAAGGAGCGGTCCAGCGTCGGCCTCTACACCTATCCGGTGCTGCAGGCGGCCGACATCCTGCTCTACAAGGCCACCGAGGTGCCGACCGGCGAGGACCAGAAGCAGCATCTGGAACTGACCCGCGACATCGCCCAGAAATTCAACACCGACTTCAACGCCCCCGGCTTCTTCCCCCTGCCCGAGCCCCTGACCCAGGGCCCGGCCCCGCGGGTCATGAGTCTGCGCGACGGGGCGGCCAAGATGAGCAAGTCCGATCCCTCGGACCAGTCACGCATCAATCTGACCGACGATTCCGACACCATCGCCGCCAAGGTCCGCAAGGCCCGCACCGACGCCGAGCCCCTGCCCGAGACCCTCGAGGGCCTGGCCGATCGGGCCGAGGCGAAGAATCTGGTGACCATCTACGCCGCCCTCGCCGGAATGAGCCGCGAGGCGGTGCTGGCCGAGTTCGGTGGTCAGGGCTTCGGCGTGTTCAAGCCGAAACTGGCCGAACTGGCCGTGGCCTCCATGGCCCCGGTCAGCAGCGAGATGCGCCGGCTGATGGCCGATACGACCGAGATCGACCGGGTGCTGAAGGATGGGGCGGAACGCGCCGCCGCCATCGCCGACCCGGTCGTGGCCGAGGTCAAGAAGATCGTGGGCTTCTGGCGCGCCTGACGGTCGCGGCGGTTTCCGGACCTCGTACTACGACCCGCGGTTTCGTTCGCGACGGTTCGACCCTAGATCGATCGTCATGAGCCACCCCCTCGACCGCGCCGTCTTCAATGCCCTGACCACACGACTGTCGTCATTCACGACCGCGGACTCTGACGCCAGCGCCGTGCGTATCGATCCCGAAGTCGGCGTCTTCCTCGCCGCCGCCGATACGTCGCCCGCCAGCGTCGCCCGGCTGAGCGAATTGGCGCACCGTCATCCCGAGGCCGGTCTGGTCGAGGTCGAGGGGAGCCCGATCGCCGCCGCCCTGCCCCAGGGCATCACCGTCGCGCGCCGCATCGCCTTGGTGCAGATGATGGCGACGGCCCTGACGCCCGGCGGTCGGGACCTGCCGTTCGAGACCCTGACCGAGGCCGACGCCCCGGCGATGCTGGCGCTTGCGACCCTGACGAAACCCGGTCCGTTCCGGTCGAAGACGCGCAATCTCGGGCCCTTCATCGGCGTGAAGCGGGACGGCGAACTGATCGCGATGGCCGGGCGACGGCTACGTGTCGACGGCTTTACCGAGCTGAGCGGCGTCTGCACCCATCCCGACCATCGCGGCCAAGGTCTGGCCGCGGCGCTGTCGCGGGCGGTGACATCGGAGATCCTCGCCACGGGTGAGGGGGTCTTCCTGCATGCCTTCGACGGCCATGACGCGACCATCGCCTTCTATCGGTCGCTAGGCTTCGAAATTCGTGCGCGGATGACCTATACGATCCTGGCCGACTGACCGGGGAGACGGGCATGAGCACGCACGGGGCGATCGTCGAATGGACCCGGGACGACCAGGCCTTCGCCGACAACCTCTATTCGCGCGGCCACGACTGGCGCTTTGACGGCGGGGCGGTGGTGCGCGGCTCCTCGGCCCCGACCAGCGTCCCGGCCCCGATGTCCGACATCACCGCCGTCGATCCCGAGGAGGCGCTGGTGGCGGCCCTGTCCAGCTGCCACATGCTGTTCTTCCTGGCCTTCGCCCGCAAGGACGGTCTCGTGGTCGACTCCTATCGCGACGCCGCCACCGGCCTGCTGGACCGTGACGCCCGTGGCAAGATCGCGATGACCGTGATCACCCTGCGGCCCGCCGTGGTGTTTTCTGGTGAGACCCGACCCGACGATGCCGCGATCGAAGCCCTGCATCACCGGACCCATGAGGCCTGCTACATCGCCAATTCGATCCACGCCGAAGTCCGTATCGAGCCGGCCTAAGGCGGCGGCGCAACCGCCACATCCTCGAGCAGGGCGCGGAAACGTCGCACGGCCTCGGCCGTCAGGTCCGGATCGTGACGCATCGGCGGGGCGGTGGTCGGTTCGTCGAACGAATGGCTGCCTTCGGCGACCCAGGTCTCAATATCCGTTCCACAGTTGCGCACCATGTCGTGCACCCGCTGGGCATTGCGCACACTGGTCAGATGGTCGGTGCGCGCGATCACCGCCAGGGTCCGGGGACAGTGCCGCCAGGGTCGCATCCGGTTGCGGGCCAGAAAGCCGACATAGGGATAGGCCAGATAGGCGGCGATGACCGGATCCAGGCTGACCGAGCCGGGATCGGCCAAGGTCAGGCCGGGTCCCGAACGGTCGGCGCTCATCGCCTCCATGATGCCCCAGCCGCCGTGGCTCCAGCCGGCCATGGCGATACGCTCACCGTCGACCTCGGGCTTCTGCGTCACGCCGTACAGGGTGGCCAGCACGTCCCCGGCCCGTTCGGCTCCGCGCAGCACCAGGCCGGTACAGACGGCACTCAGGGCAAAGGTCCGGCTGAAGCCGCGTCCGGCGTAGGAATCGACGGTATAGGCGCGCCAGCCCGCGGCCTTGGCCGCCTCGGCATAAAGGGGCAGATGATCTCTCAGCCCGCCACAGCCGTGAAACAGCAACACCGCCGGGCGCGGCCGGTCATCGTCCGGCCCGGTGACCGTGGTGTGCGGCGCGAGTTTCGCCCAGCGGGAAGCCAGTGTGTCCATGGCCGGAGCCTAGCCGTCCCCGCCGCGCCCAAATAGCCGAAATCGCAGACCCGGCGCTCAAGCAGCGACCGACCGCGTCGGGAGCGATAGCGCCCAAACAAAGACCTAGTGCCGGAACACGCGCACCCCGGTGAAGGCCATGGCCAGACCGGCCTCGTCGGCGGCGGCGATGACCTCGGCGTCGCGCATCGAGCCGCCCGGCTGGATCACGGCGGTGGCCCCGGCGGCGGCGGCCTCGATCAGGCCGTCGGCGAACGGGAAGAAGGCTTCCGAAGCACAGGCCGAGCCCTGGGCCAGCGACCGGGCCAGACCGTTGGCTTCCCCGGCCTCGGCGGCACGGATGGCGGCGATGCGGGCGCTGTCGCGGCGGTTCATCTGGCCGGCCCCGATGCCCGCCGTCTGGCCGTCGCGGGCATAGACGATGGCGTTGGATTTGACGTGTTTAGCCACAGTGAAGGCGAACAGCATGTCGCGCACCTCGCTCGGGGTCGGCTGACGCCGGGTGACGATCTTCAGGTCCTGGGCCGTGATTCGGGTGCGGTCGCGCGACTGGACGAGCAGGCCGCCAGCCACCGAGCGGAACACTTCGCCCTCAGCCAGGGCGTCGGGCAGGCCATCGGTCAGCAGCAGGCGCAGGTTCTTTTTGGCGGCGAAGACGGCGCGGGCCTCTTCGTCGGCCCCGGGGGCGATGACCACCTCGGTGAAGATCTCGGTGATGGCCCGGGCGTCGGCTCCGGTCAGCGACCGGTTGACCGCGATCACCCCGCCGAAGGCCGAGACGGAATCGCACTCCAGCGCCCGCACATAGGCCTGGTGCAGGTCATGGCCGATGGCCACGCCGCACGGATTGGCGTGTTTGACGATGACGCAGGCCGGGGCGTCGAACTCAGCCACCAGCTCATAGGCGGCGTCAGCGTCGGCGATATTGTTGTAACCCAGCTCCTTGCCCTGGATCTGTTCGGCGTGCGCGACGCCCGGCCGCACCAGACCGGTGCGGTAGAAGGCCCCGGTCTGATGCGGGTTCTCGCCATAGCGCAGGGTCTGGGCCAGACTGCCGGCGATGGTCTTGCGCGCCGGAGCCGTGTCGCCGACCTGGCCCGCGAACCAGCCCGAGACAGCGGCATCGTAGGCGGCGGTGCGGGCGAACGCCCGGGCAGCCAACCGTTTGCGCAGGACCAGGGTGGTGTCCCCATCCGCCTGAAGGGCCGCCGTTACCTCGGCCACGCCCTCGGCGTCGACACAGACGGCGACATAGCCGTGGTTCTTGGCCCCCGAGCGGATCATGGCCGGACCGCCGATATCGATATTCTCGACCGCTGCCTCAAAGCCGCCGCCGGCGGACACCGTGGCCTCGAATGGATACAGGTCGATCCAGACGATATCGATCGGGCCAATGCCGTGGGTCGTCATGGCCTCGGCGTGGGCGGCGGCGTCGCGCACGCCCAGCAGGCCGCCGTGCACCACCGGGTGCAGGGTCTTGACCCGGCCGTCCATCATCTCCGGGAAGCCGGTCAGGTCGGCCACATCCTTGACCGGCAGGCCGAAGCCGGCGATCGCCGCCCTCGTGCCGCCGGTCGAGACCAGCTCGACCCCCAGATCGTGCAGGGTCTGCGCCGCCTCTTTCAATCCCGCCTTGTCCGACAGGGAGATCAGGGCGCGCGCGGGTTTGACCCGGTCGGGCGCGGGCGGAAAGTCGGGAGCGGCGGGCATGACGGCGTCCGTTCATTGGGGGCTGGGGAGGGCGCGGGCCATCTAGCATCCCGGGCCGCCAGCGTCACCCTCTAGACCGGATCACCCGCCGCCCCGGCCGGGCTCAACTTCCAGCGGATCTTGGTCTCGGAGTCGGTCCGGGCCGATCCACGCACCACGATCTGCAGCGACCGTCGCGTCAGGCCGTCCTCAACATGGACCGACGGTTCGATGGCCACGTCCGGGCCGTCGGTGCGGAACCACCAGCCCCGGCCGGAATGACCGCGCAGCAGGATCGAGCGACGGTCACGCGCCAGCGACGCCTGCACCCCCGGTTCCAGCTGGAAGCGGGCCGCGTAGGGGGCGGCGATGATGCGCACCACCTCGGCCTGGCCCGAAGCCGGATACAGCCGTTCTTCGGCCCGCAATTCGTCGAGCCTCTGGTCCAGATACAGTCGCCGCTGGTGCAGCAGGCCATAGCGCGGCACCCAGCCGTCGTGTTGCACCTCCAGCCAGACCGCGCCCTCGCCGTCGCGCTGTTCTGACTCGACGTGGAGCGGCCGGCCGACCAGACGCGAGCCCAGAAGTTCGGCCTTCCAGCCACCCAGGGGTTCGGCGATCGAGGTCTCGCCCAGGGTCAGGGTCGAATGACCGGGCGTCAGCCGCAGACCCTGCCGGTCGGCAGCGCGGGGGGTCCAGCCGCAACCCGAAATCAGCCGGTCACGACCGCAGACAATCTCGAGCGCCAGCGGCTGGGCACAGGCGGCCGCCGACCAGGCTCCGCGCGCGGGCGCGGCGGCGTCGGCGACAATGGTCAGCAGCGGGCTCTGAATCCGAACGATCCCGGCCACCGAGACACCGGAAGTAGGCGCGGCGGTCTCGTCATCGGCCCGGGCTGCGGCGACACGGGCCACGGTGGACGGCCCTCCGCCCTGCATGGCCACCAGCCGGCCGTCCGGCAGGGTCAGGACATTCAGCCCCGCCGTCAGCCGGGCGATACTGTCGCGCACAACCTCGGGAGCCGGTTCCGACAGCTGGGCCAGGGCATCATCAAGGGTCAGCAGGTCCAGCAGCAGCTCAAGCCCGGCCTCGGGGCTGCGCGAACTGTGACCGCCGTCGACCCCGACTGTCTCTCTCAGGGCCCGGGGCAGGCGATTCAGGGCGGATTTCCGGATCGACACGCCCGCCGGACCGGCCAGCACGCAACCGGCGACGGCCGCGGCAGTCAGGCGTTCGGCCTTGCCGGCCAGGCCCCCGGGCGGGCGCAGCAGCTGGCGCGCCTGACGGCCCAGCCCCTCGGCCAGCCGCAGCCGTTCCGCCTCGGTCGCCACCCCGCCCATGCGGCGCGCAGCGCAGGCCAGGGCATAGACGCGTCGGGCCAGGATGTCCGGCTGCCAGGCGAAAGGCGACCAGCGGCTGAACAGATCATCCCAGGCCAGGGTCAGGCGCAGCGCCTCGCGCGCGCCGCGCTCGCCGCCCAGCATCAGGGCGGACAGCCAGTTGAAGGCATGCAGCTCGGCGGCAAAGGCCCGGGTCGGACTGGGCCGGTTCCACGGATCGGCCGGGGCCGGCGCGTCGAGGTTGAACCCGGCCAGGGCGAAACGACCCCCCAGGATGCTCTTGCCCAGGGCCGGATCGGCGGGGCGGAAGTCACGCGGCGTGGCGGCGAAGGCCGTCACCTTGCCGCCCCCGAGGGTCAGGCCGTAGCCGGGCAGGCCATACAGTTCGATCCACAGCTGGCGGGTCAGCAGCCGTCCGGCGATGGCGGGCCACAGACCAGGCCCGGTCACCGCCCCCGTCGCCCGCACCGGCGTGCGCATCGGCGCACCGCGCAGACCGGGTATCTCTCCGGCCGGCGGCGCGGCGGCCTCGCTGCGGGCAAACGGACCGAGGGGGCTCACGCGGCTCCCTTCAGGGCCCGGATATTGTCGGCATAGGCCGAGGGCCCGCCGCGGAACACGGCGGTTCCGGCGACCAGGGCGTCGGCACCGGCGGCGACACAGGCCCCGGCATTGGCGGCGGTGACCCCGCCGTCGACCTGCAGGTGGGCGGCCGATCCGGCTGCGTCCAGCAGGGCCCGGGCCCGTTCGATCTTGCGCAGGGAAGCATCGATGAACGACTGACCGCCGAAGCCGGGATTGACCGACATGATCAGCACCAGATCGACCAGCTCGATCACATCTTCCAGCACGGCCAGCGGCGTCCCCGGGTTCAGCACGACGCCGGCCTTCGCGCCCAGCTGGCGAATTCGGCCCAGGGTGCGGTGCAGGTGCGGCCCGCTCTCGGGATGGACGGTCAGGATGTCAGCCCCCGCCTCACGATAGGCCTCCAGCCACGGATCGACCGGCGCGACCATCAGATGCACGTCGAACGGCAGGGTCGTGTGCGGCCGCAGGGCCTTCATCACGTCCGGGCCGAGGGTGATGTTGGGCACGAAATGCCCGTCCATGACATCGACATGGACCCAATCGGCCCCGGCGGCCTCGATCGCGGCCACCTCCTCGCCCAGACGGGCGAAATCGCTGGCGAGGATCGACGGGCAGATCAGGGGCGTGGACATGGACCCGGGATAAGACGGCTGGCCGCGAGGGGCAAGCGTGACCTCGCCGCACGCGCGGTCCGGCCCCCGCGCCGCCGGGTCAGACCCGCTGCAATTTGGCGACGAAGAAGCCGTCGACCCCGCCGCGCTCGGCCCACATCGACGGCAGGATGCGCAGCCAACCCTCGGGCGTCAGGGCTTCGTCCGGTGCCCCGACCGCCGCCGGATCGGCCGGCACGGCGCGGAAGGCCGGGTTGCGGCGCAGGAAGGCGATGATCTGGGTTTCGCCCTCCTCACGTTCCAGCGAGCAGACACAATAGACCAGTCGCCCCCCCGGGCCGACACGTTCGGCGGCGGCATCGAGCAGCCGGTGCTGGACATCGGCCAGCTTGGCCACCTCGGCCGGCTTGGTCGCGCGCAGCACTTCGGGATTGCGCCGAAAAGTGCCGGTGGCGGTGCAGGGCGCGTCCAGCAGCACCGCGTCATAGGTTCGGCTGTCCAGCCAGTCCTCAGCCGGACGGGCCACAACCTCGGCCTCCAGCCCGACCCGGGCCAGGTTACGATGCAGGCGCTTCAGACGCGCCTCGGACCGGTCCAGGGCCGTGACCACCGCCCCGGCCGCGGCCAGCTGCATGGTCTTGCCCCCGGGGGCGGCACACATGTCCAGCGCCGTCTCGCCGGCCTGCGGAGCCAGCAGCCGGACCGGCACGGCGGCGGCGGCGTCCTGGACCCACCAGATGCCGTCCTCGAAACCGGGCCAGCCGGCCACGTCACCGTGGCGGCCGGTGCGCACCGAACCGCCCGGCAGGACGTCACCCTCGACCAGCTCGGCCAAGGCCGCGGCATCGACGCCGGGCTTGAGTGACAGGTCAGTCGGCGGCTCCTCGCGGGCGGCCAGCGCCAGGCCGGCCAGGGTCGCGTCGCCATAGGTCTGACGCCAGCGGGCGACGAGCCAGTCCGGCAGGTTGGATTCGGCGGTGGTCAGGCCGGGGCCCTCGCGGCCGATGCCGCGCAGCACGGCATTGACCAGATTCTTGTAGGGCCGGGTCTTGGGGTCACGTTCGGCCAGTTTGACCGCCGTCGACACCGCGGCAAAGGCCGGGGTTCCCAGCACCAGGGTCTGGGCCAGGGCGATGCGCAGGATAGTGCGCACAGCCTCGGGCGGTGATTTCTGCAGGCGGTGATTGAGGATCTGATCGATCTCGCCGAGCCGGCGCAGGGCAGCCATGGCCACGGCACGGGCGAAGGCGCGGTCCGGTCCGGGCAGGCCGCTGACGGCCGGCAGGGTCAGGGCCTCGTCCAGACCGCCGCGGCGGATCAGGGCCCCGTTCAGCAACAGGCCGGCGGCGATACGCGCCTCGACCCCGATATCGGCGGAATCGTCCGGCTCCAGCCGCTCGGGCTGCGGCCGCTCGGGTCGCGGACCGCGCGCCTTATCGGCCATCCGCCGTCCACGGGCGGCGGAGTCTCCGCCCTTGCTGCGCCCTTTCGGGGTTCCACCACTCATACGGATACCTGGGTTCCGAGCTCGACCACGCGACCCGGAGGGATGTGGAAGAAGTCGGTCGGATTGGCGGCGTTTCTCATCAGGAAGATATACAGGCGATCCTGCCAGATCGGCATGCCCTTGTGCGCTGAAGGGATCACGGAGCGACGACCGAGGAAGAAGCTGGTCGACATGATGTCGAATTTCAGCCCCTGTTTGCGACAGAGTCCGAGCGCCTTGGGCACATTCGGCTGCTCCATGAAGCCGTAGCTGATGGTCAGCTTCTTGAAGTCGTCGCTGATCGGCTCCAGCGCGATGCGGTCGGCTTCACGCACGCGTGGCCGGTCGGTCGTGCGGACCGTCAGGATGACGTTTTTCTCGTGCAGGACCTTGTTATGCTTGAGGTTGTGCATCAAGGCGACCGGGGCGATGTCGGGGTCCGAGGTCAGGAAGATGGCTGTGCCGGGCGCGCGATGCGGCGGCCGGGCGCGCAGCATCTCGATCAGGTCGGCCAGCGGCAGGCTGTCCTTGCGGGTCTTGGCCGTCAGGATCTGGGTGCCGCGCACCCAGGTCCACATCAACAGGACGATGCCGCCCCCGATGGCCAGCGGAGCCCAGGCCCCCTGCGGAATCTTCAGCAGGTTGGAGCCGAAGAAGGCCAGGTCGATGATCAGGAACGGCGTGATCGCCAGAATGCTCACCGGCAGGCTCCACTTCCACAGACGCCGCACGATGAACCACGCCAGCAGGCTGTCGACCAGCATGGCCCCCGTCACGGCCACGCCATAGGCGCCGGCCAGCTGGGAGGAGGTCGGGAACAGCATCAGCAGCAGCAATACCCCCAGCAACATGGCCAGATTGACCGACGGCACGAAGATCTGGCCGGCCTGGCTTTCGCTCGTCTGCATGATCTTGATGCGCGGCAGCAAGCCCAGCTGCACGGCCTGTTGCGTCAGGGAGAAGGCCCCGGTGATCACCGCCTGGCTGGCGATGATGGTGGCCATGGTCGCGAGGATCAGCACCGGCCAGTAGATGGCCTGTGGGATCATCTCCCAGAAGGGATTTGACCGCGCTGACGGATCGCTCAGCACCAGCGCGCCCTGCCCCAGATAGTTCAGCATCAGGCACGGCAGGACGAACCAGAGCCAGCCGGCCCGGATCGGGGCCTTCCCGAAATGGCCCATGTCCGTATAGAGGGCCTCGGCCCCGGTGACGGCGAGGAAGACGCTGCCCAGAAGTATGAAGCCGAGGATCCCGTTGTCGATCAGGAACAGCGCGCCGTAGTGCGGCGATATGGCCCTGAGGATGCTGGGGTCGTCGAAAATGTGAAAGAGCCCGAGCGACGCCAGCACCAGAAACCAGACGGTGGTGATCGGGCCGAAGGCGCGGGCCATGCTGGCGGTGCCGCGCGCCTGGACCATGAACAGGGTGATCAGGATACCGACGGTGATCGGCAGGATGAAGGGGGTCATCCGGCCGGCGACACCGGGGGCGTCGCCCAGTCCCTCGACCGCCGACAGAACCGACACCGCCGGCGTCAGCACACCATCGGCGTAGAACATGGCCGCGCCGCAGACGCCGAGAAAGAAGACCAGCGTCGAGCGCTTGCCGATGGCCCTCTGGGCCAGGGCCATCAGGGCCAGGGTACCGCCCTCGCCCTTGTTGTCGGCGCGCATCAAAAAGAAGACGTACTTGACCGTGACCACCAGGATCAGGGCCCAGAACACCAGTGAGACCGTACCCAGAACGGCCAGTTCGGCCGCGCCGCCGCTGCGGGAATGGGCCAGCGCCTCGCGCATGGCATAGAGCGGGCTGGTGCCGATGTCGCCGAACACCACGCCGACGGCGCCAATGACCAGGCCCAGCTTGCCCGCCTTGCCGTGGCCGCCCTCACCGGCCGCCGCGGGGTGCGGATGGGCCGGTGCGACGGACTTGTCGCCGGGTGTTTGGGAGTTTGAGGTGGCGGCGGCGGTGCCGTCTTCACCTTGGGGAGGGGCCCCGACCATGAACAGCCTCCGGGTGCCGCAGAAGGCGGTCCCATCAAGAGCGGCGAGCCTTTAGTCCCTTTCCAGTGCGGGTTCAATCGTGGCCGAAAGGCTGCAGGGACGCTGATTGTGTAACCCGCGCCGACGTCCTACCTTCACCATCACACCATGTCAGACAGTCAACGCTTTCCCGTCGCCGCCCATGTGCTGGCCTATCTGGCCCACCAGGACGCCTTTGCGCCCACTCAGGCCATCGCCAGCGCCGTTCTGGCCTGTTCGGTACCGACCAATCCCGTCGTCGTCCGACGTGTCACCGCCCTGTTGGCCCGCGCCGGGCTGATCGCCACCCGTCCGGGTGCCAGCGGCGGAGCCTGGCTGCTGCACCGGCCGGAGAACATTCACCTCGATACGGTCCTGAGCGCGGTCCACGGCTGCGCCCATCTCGGCTCGCCACCGGCGGGGGCCAAGGGTTGTCCGGTCGGCGAACACATCCCCCGGCAGGTCGGCAAGGCCCTGATCGTCGCCAACACCGCTGCGGCCGACGCCCTGTCGCGCATCACCATCGCCGACCTGCTGGCGACCGATCCGGCGGCCCTTGCCGGTATCGTCCTGCCGGACCGGACTGCGGTCCCGGCGTGAGCGACACGCGGCGGACGGTCCTCATCACCGGGGCTTCGGCGGGCATCGGGGCCGCCCTGGCCCGGGTCTATGCCGCCGAGGGCTGGGATCTGGTCCTGACCGCTCGCCGCCGCGCGCCGCTCGAAGCCCTGGCCGCCGCCCTGACGGCAGCTCACGACTGCACCGTCACCGTCCTGACCGCCGATCTCGCCGACCCCGACGCCCCCGACCGCCTCGTCGCCGACCTTTCGGCGCGCGGTCTGACCGTCGACGGCCTGATCAACAATGCCGGATTCAGCTGCACCGACGGCTTTCTCAATACCGATCCGGCCCGGCATGCGGCGATGATCCGGGTCATGCTGACGGCCCCGGTCGCCCTGTGCCGGCGACTGGCCCCCGGCATGGTCGCGCGCGGCTTCGGTCGCATCCTCAACGTTTCCTCGCTGGCCGGCCAGATGCCGGCCACCGGCGGCGACACCCTGTACGGCCCGATCAAGAGCTTCCTGACCAAGGCGACGGCCGGCCTGCATCTGGAACTGCGCGGCAGCGGGGTGCACGTCACCGCCCTATGCCCCGGCTACACCCTGACCGAGTTCCACGACGTCAACGGCACACGCGATCAGGTCTCGGCCGCCTATCCAGCCTGGATGTGGCAGAGCGCCGACCATGTTGCCCGGGTCGGCTACAGGGCCTGCGAAGCCAACCGCCCGAAGGTCGCGCCGGGAGTGATGAACAACCTTCTGGCACTGTTGCCCAAGCTGCTGCCGGACGCCGTGGCCCTGCGGATGGTCGGCGGACATGCGAAACGACTGAAACGGCTCTAGACGCCCGTCGGGTCGGACCCTCAGTGACCGCCGGCCGGATAGGGGGCGGTCACATCGCCGCTGAACATGCCCGGCAGGGCCTCGCCGAGGCCGGCCAGCATGAACTGTATGGCCAGGGCGCACAGGATCAGGCCCAGCACGCGCACGACGATGGTCATACCGACATCGCCCAACAGCCGGCTGATCGGACCGGTCAGGGCGAAGACGATGAAGGTGGCCAGACCCGCGGCCCCGATGGCGACCAGTGCGGCCACGGTCCCGGCTGTGCCGATCTTCTCGGCCTCACCAGCCTGAATGATGATGGTTGAAATCGCGCCCGGTCCGATCAGCAGGGGCATGGCGAACGGCACCACCAGCCGCTGGAAGCGACGCTTGGCATAGCCGCGCACATCGGCGGCGTCGGCCACAGCATCGGCGTCGGCGAACATCTTGAGAAAGTCGCCGCGGGTCATGTCGAGACCCAGCAGCAGCAGCAGGATACCGCCGGCAATGCGGAAGGCGGCCAGCGAGATGCCGAAGAACTGCAACAGCGTCAGGCCGCTGAAGAAGAAGATCGTCAGGAAGCCGACGATGAACAGGCACAGCAGGCCGGTGACCTGCATCCGCTGGCGGGCGCTGGCTCCGGCGGTAGCGGCGGCGAAAATGGGAATATTGCCGATCGGATCGACAAGGGCGAACAGCGCCACGAACAGGTTGACCCCCAGATCGACCGCGTCCATTGCCTGCTTCTCCCACCCTTGGTGTCACCCCGGTCGGGCGCGACGTGTTTCACGTCAACCCTTAGCCGGTCATCCGGAGCCCGTCGATGACCTCTCCGCTGCTCAGCGACCCGCGCCTGATCGTCGGTCTCGACCTGCCCTCGATCGAGGCGGCCAGGGCCATGGTCGCCGACATCGGCGACGTCGTCACCTGCTACAAGGTCGGCCTCAGCCTGCTGGCCCGCCCCGGCGGAGTCGCCTTCGCCCATGAGCTGCGCGCCATGGGCAAGTCGGTGTTCCAGGACTGGAAACTGCACGACATCGGAGCCCAGGTCGAAGGCGCGGCCCGTGCGGTCGCCGAGGGCGGCTGTGACCTGCTGACCGTCCATGCCGAGCCCCAGGTGATGCAGGGGGCCGTGCGCGGCCGCGGCGATCTGGAGACGAAGATTCTCGCCGTCACCGTCCTGACCAGCCTGTCCCAGGCCGACCTGACCGATATCGGCTATGGCTACAGCCCCGCTGAGCTGGTCGAACGCCGGGTACGCCAGGCGCTGGACTGCGGCGTCGACGGCGTCGTCTCCAGTCCGCTGGAGGCCGCCCGGGCCCGGGCCCTGGCCCGCGCCGCCGGACGGCCCGATTTTCTCGTTGTCACCCCGGGCGTTCGGCCCACCGGGGCTGACCGCGGCGACCAGCAACGCGTCGCTACCCCGGCCGAGGCGCTGCGCGCCGGAGCCAGCCATCTGGTCGTGGCCCGTCCCGTCATCGCCGCGCCCAATCCGCAGATGGCCGCAGCCCGGATCGCTGGAGAGATGGACGGCGTCGAGGCGGTCTAGGGTCTAGCCCCGCTCGCCGGGCTCCTGGCGATAGTTGTGGTGCGGCGGCGGGGCCACCGGGGCCACATAGCCGGGCGGCGGCAGATCGCCGTAATAGCCGGGGCCGGGCGTCGGCTCGTAGGCGTACGGCGGCGGCCCCGCGGGATCGCAGTCACAGTCGTACGCCCGCCCGTCGCGGCGATCGTCGCCGCCGCCATGGGACCGTTCCGATTCATAGCGGCCCTCATAGGACGACTCTTCGTAATAGGACTCCGCGTAGGACGACTGCTCGTAGGAAGAACCCCGGTACGCCTCCTCTGCGTAGCGCGCCCCGTAGCGGCTTTCCTCGACCGGACGGCCTCCGTACACCGACCCTGATGACACGGTGCGATAGTCGCGACCGAAGCCCCGCACCACATAGCCGAACGGGCGGCTGGGTTCGGCCTGACCGCTGACGTCGACGCCGATCACGCCATAGAAGGCTCCACCGCCGTAGCCATGGGGCTCACCGCCCCAGTAGCCGCCGCCGCCGGAATAGATGACGCCGCCGCCCGCGCCGCCGCGCACCGCGCCGCCGCTCCAGGTTCGGGCCGATCCATAGGCCGAGGACGAGGCCGAGGATGCGGCCGAGGCCCGGGCACTGACGTTGACGTTGACGTTGGCATTGCCGCCGCCGGGATGGGCGCAGCAGGGTGCGGGCGGCGGGTTGTGACCGCCACCGCGACCGCCGCCATGGCCGCCCGGCCGTTCACCGGCCTGGGCCGGTCCCACGATCAGAAGGGCGGCAGCCGCCGCCGTCAGAAGGCTGTGCATCAGGCCGATCCTCAATAACGATCGTCCCTTGTAGGCCCCGAACGCACCGACCGGGCCCGGATGCACCGGGCGGGGGAAAGCCGGGCCGCCGATTTCCCCCCACAGGGTAACAACCCGCGGCGGCGACGCGGCCTGACCTCAGAAATCGACGGCCAGGCCCTTCTTCTCCCAGTCGCCGTAGCGGGTCGGTTCAAGGCCCGTCGGCCCGCCGTGTTCGACCGCAGCCTCGACGTCAACGGCCCGGTCTCGGCGTTCGGCCGCCTCCAGCAGGGCCCGGCGCGCCGCCGGGGTCAGCGGGCGTTCGGGCGTGGCACCCGGCACATCGGTATTGAAGGCGGGCGCGGGCAGGTCGGTCGGATCAGTCACGGGTTCGGTCACGAGGCAGCACTCCCGGCAGGGGTCGAGGCTCGACACATAGGGCACCGGGGTCACGACGCCAGCATGCGCGGTCGAAACCGGTCACAATCCCGCCCTTGCATCCCCGGCCGTCTCGCCGTTTAAGCCGCTCAATACGCCTCCCCGCGTTCGCCAAGGATCCGCGCCATGACCGCAACCGCCAAGACCGCCCCCAAAAAGGTCGTCCTCGCCTATTCCGGCGGTCTGGACACCTCGATCATCCTGAAATGGCTGCAGACCGAGTACAACGCCGAGGTCATCACCTTCACCGCCGATCTCGGCCAGGGCGAGGAACTGGCCCCGGCGCGCGAGAAGGCGCTGAAGATGGGCATCAAGCCCGAGAACATCTTCGTCGATGACCTGCGCGAGGAATTCGTGCGCGACTTCGTCTTCCCGATGTTCCGCGCCAACGCCGTTTATGAGGGCCAGTATCTGCTCGGCACCTCGATCGCCCGGCCGCTGATCGCCAAGCGCCAGATCGAGATCGCCCGCATGCTCGGGGCCGACGCCGTCTGTCACGGGGCCACCGGCAAGGGCAATGACCAGGTCCGGTTCGAGCTGGGCTACTATGCGCTGGAGCCCGACATCCACGTCATCGCGCCGTGGCGTGAGTGGGAGTTCAAGTCGCGCGAGGCCCTGCTGGCCTTCGCCGAGGCCCATCAGATCCCGATCTCCAAGGACAAGCGCGGCGAGGCCCCGTTCAGCGTCGACGCCAATCTTCTGCACTCCTCATCCGAGGGCAAGGTGCTGGAAGACCCGGCGGTCGAGGCCCCGGAGTTCGTGCATCAGCGCACCATCAGCCCCGAGGATGCCCCGGACAAGGCGACCGTCATCACCATCGCCTTCGAAAAGGGTGACCCTGTCGCCATCGACGGCGTGGCCCTGTCGCCCGCCGCCCTGCTGACCAAGCTCAATGAATACGGTCATGACAACGGCGTCGGCCGCCTCGACCTGGTCGAGAACCGCTTCGTCGGAATGAAGTCGCGCGGCGTCTACGAGACCCCGGGCGGTACCATCCTGCTGGCCGCCCACCGCGGCATTGAGTCGATCACGCTCGACGGCGGGGCCATGCATCTGAAGGACGAACTGGCCGTCAAATATGCCCACCTGGTCTACAACGGCTTCTGGTTTGCGCCCGAGCGCGAGATGCTGCAGGCGGCGATCGACCACAGCCAGACGCGGGTCAACGGCACGGTCCGGGTCAAGCTGTACAAGGGCAATGTCACCATCATCGGCCGCGAGAGCCCCGACAGCCTGTACGATCAGGACCTGGTCACCTTCGAGGAAGGCGTCCAGGCCTATGACCACCGCGACGCGGCCGGCTTCATCAAGCTGAACGCGCTGCGCCTGCGGGTTCTCGGTCGCCGGGACGCCCGCACACGGAGCTGATCCCCGGGCGGGCGGGCGGCGACTTACCGCGATTTCACTTGAGTCGAGCCGGCTGCGGATTGATCCTCCGGCCCGAACTCAAGGAATCGTAAGATGATCAAGGCCCTCTCGCTCGCCGCTGCCCTCGCCTTCGCCACCCCGGCCCTGGCCGGCATGGTCCCGCAGGCGGCCCCGGCCGCCGCCGCCAAATCCGCCGAAGAAGTCGCCTTCGAGGCCCGCGCCGAGGTCTTCAAGGCGCGGATGGCGCAGATGAACACCGAGTTCGAGGCGGCCGTTGACGGGGCCGGTGGTGACCAGACCCGCGGCATGGCGGCCGTCAACGCCGTCCTGGCCCGCTACCAGCCGGATATCGCCGCCTTCCTCACCGATTTCGACCAGTTCATCGACAGCCAGGCCGCCGGTGCGCCGGACGATGCGGCCCGGCAGGGTATGGGGGCCGCCAAAACTGCGGTGCGCCAGTCCCTCGAAGCCATGCCCGACCAGATGCGCGCCGGGGCCCGGACGGCGATCGCGCGCCAGGTTGCCGGCAACTAGACGTCGCGTCCCACCGCCGCCTTACCGCGATTTCACTTGAGCCGGACCAGTGTTCGGCAGAGTTTCCGGATCAAACCTGAAGGAACTGCGCCATGATCAAGGCCCTGTCACTCGCCGCCACCCTCGCCCTGCTGCCGCTGTCCAGCGCCGTGGCCCAGGACGCCGTGAGTCCGTCCGAGGCCGCGATTGAAACCGCCGCCCAGACCCTCGAGGTCCGGATGGAGGACTTCGGCGAACGGGCCGCGGCCCTGTCCCTGGACCAGGCCCTGCCTGAAACCGAGCGCGAGATCCGGATGGCCGCCCTGTGGGCCGAGTATCAGCCGGACATCGCCGCCTTTGCCGCCACGGCGGCCATGCACGCCACCGCCATTGCCGCCGAAGCCCTCGCGGACATCGATCTCGAGGCGGTCGCGGCCGAGGCACTGGCCGGGATCGACATGCAGGGGGCCATGGCGATGGCCGGCGGCGTTGCCCGCAACGGCGCCTGGGCCTCCAACGACCCCGAGCATATGGTCACCTACGGCCTGATGGCCGACTATGTGCTGGGACAAGCGATCGATGCCGTCGACGAGGTGGAGGCGACCGTCGACAACATGGACGACATCGGCCCGACCCCGGCCCCCACCGACCACTGAGTCCTCTTGACCTGAGCGTCGTCACCCGCGACAGGGCGACATGGTTCTGCCCGTCGATCCGCACCTGTACGCCGCCTTTCTGGGTGTGATGGCCGTAATGGCCGCCACGCCCGGTCCGGCCAATCTGTTCTCGGTCGCCAACGGGGTGAAGCGCGGCCCGGCCGGTGCCCTGGCCGGGGTGCTGGGCATGAATGCCGCCACCCTGGTCTGGTTCGGTGCCGCAGCCCTCGGTCTGGGGGCGCTGGTCATCGCCTTTCCCGCCGCCTTCCGCATCGTTTCGATCGGCGGTGCCCTGTATGTCGCCTGGCTGGGCGTCCGCGCCCTGCGCGGCGTGTTCGCCACCGCCGCCGATCCGGAATCCGCCACCATCCGGCTCGGCCGCAGCGCCATCCTCGACGGCTTCATGGTTCAGATCGCCAACCCCAAGGCCGTGCTGTTCTTCACCGCCGTGCTGCCGCCCTTCCTTGATGTGAACCGCCCGGCGGCACCGCAACTGGCGCTGTTCGCCCTGGCGACCATCGGCATGGACGTAGTCACGATGTCCGCCTACGGTCTGGGTGGAGCGGCGCTGGCCCGACGGATGGCCGAGCCTCGCTTCCGGCGCGGTTTCGGGCTCCTTACCGGGATCCTCCTCCTCCTCGCCGCCCTGTTGATTGTGTCGCGCCTCTAGCGGGCGCTGGCGGCGGAACCGGACGGCCCAGCCCCCGTTTTCCTCCCAGCGATCCCTACGGGCCCTCGAGGAGACCTTGCATGAGACATCTGCTCACCAAACCGGCGGTTCTGGCGGCGGCCGCAGCCCTGGCCCTGTCTGCCTGCGCCACCGCCACCCCGTACCAGCCCGCCGGCTTCCAGGGGCAGCGCGGCGGCTATGCCGAACAACGGCTTGAGTCCAATCGCTACCGGGTGTCCTTCGCCGGCAATTCAGTGACCACGCGCGAACAGGTCGAGATGAGCCTGCTGCTGCGTTCGGCCGAACTGACGGTGCAGGACGGCTACGACTGGTTCTCGACCGTCAACCGCGCCACGGATCGCGATGTGCGTTACGGGGTCACCCGCGACCCCTTCTATTATGAGCGCTACCGCTACTGGAGCCCGTACTGGCAGGTCTATCACCGCGGTCTTTGGAGTCCGTGGAGCGATCCGTACGGTCGCGATATCGACGTGCGCGAGATCGACCGCTACGAGGCCTCGGCCGAGATCGTCATGGGCCGTGGCACCAAGCCGGCTGACGATCCCAATGCCTTCGACGCCCGTGAAGTGATCCAGAACGTCGGACCGCGCCTGTCGCGCCCGAACTAGGCCTGTCGCCCCCGGTTTCGCGCCGGGGGCGATCCCCTATCCGACGCGCGGTGTCTTCAGCCGGCGCTTGTTGACGTGGCTGTCCGGCGCATCGCCGAGCGCCTCGGGAATCTCGCCCTTGAAATAGTACCGCTGCCAGGCCTCCTTGGCGGCGTCCGGATCCCCTGACGCCAACCGTTTGTTGAAGTCGGTCCGCGCCCGGTTCCAGGCCTCGAACTGACCGGACATGACCGGGTTGGATTCCAGCGAGCGGATCACCGGCTGAAACTGCTCGACCTTGCGGTGTTCGATCAGGTTGATGAAGCAGAACGGCTCGCCACGCTCGAACTTGATCCGCCCCGGTCGGGTGAAGATCCAGTTCATCGTGAACGGGAAGGGCAGCCAGTCGGTTTCAATCAACCCGGTCAGCGGTTGAATCCCGTCCTTCACATGATTGGGTGAGCCCGAGCAGATCATGCCCCAGCCCGGCGGGGTCCGGAACAGATACTGGGGATGCATGGTCAGGACGCCGCGCGAAAAATGCGAGGTGACGAAATGCTCCAGCTCGCGCGTCGGTCGGTCGGGCGTGATGGTGATGTCGGCCTGGCTGGGGCCGCCGGTCCATTCAGCGGTGAAACCGAACGGGCACAGAATTTCCCAGCCGGTGGTGTTGGCCATGGTCAGCGGCAGACAACGATACGGATGGCGGCTGGCGAAGGCGTCCATCCAGTTGCGCGACTGGCGTCCGGGCACCAGATCGGGCGGCCGCGTCGTCATCGGATAGCATTCCAGTTCCACAGTCAGGCTCCGGCGGGTATCGAGGATGATGCCTGTACCTAGACAACGCCGATGACCGAAGACAAGCCACCCCTGTTTGATCGCGAGGGTCTGCTGGACTGGATGGCCGCCGCCGGCCTGAGCCAGACCACGCTCGACCATCCGCCGGTGTTCCGGGTTGAGGAGGGGCTGGAGATCAAGGCCGCCCTGCCCGGTGCCCATACCAAGAACCTGTTTCTGAAGGACAGGAAGGATCGGCTGTGGCTGATCTCGGCCCACCAGGACACGGTCATCGACCTGAAACGCACCCCCGCCGCCATCGGCTCGGACCGGCTGTCGTTCGGCCCCGAGGCCCTGATGTTGGCCACCCTCGGTGTGCGCCCCGGCGCGGTCACCGCCCTTGGGCTGGTCAATGACGTCGACCGCCGGGTCACCTTCGTGCTGGATCGGCGACTGTGGGAGGCCGAAATTGTCAATTTCCACCCCCTGACCAATACGGCGACCACCGCCCTCGACCAGGCCGCCTTCCGCGGCTTTCTCGACCGGCTGGAACGGACACCTCTGGTGATTGATTTCAGTACTCTCGCTTGATGCCCGGCCCTTTCGCGACCATCTGAACCCTGAAGCCCCGTTCCCTGCGCGCCTGTGGAGTGCCCATGACCCTCATCGACCCGACCCGGAAAGACGACGACCTGATCAAGGACGGCACCGACGCCGGCTTCATGACCGACGTCATCGAGGCGTCGAAGACGCGGCCGGTCATCGTCGACTTCTGGGCACCGTGGTGCGGCCCGTGCCGCCAGCTGACCCCGGCGCTGGAAAAAGCCGTGCGGGCCGCCGGTGGGGCGGTGGCCCTGGTCAAGATCGACGTCGACAAGAACCCGGCCTACGCGGGTCAGCTCAAGGTCCAGTCGATCCCGACCGTCTATGCCTTCGTCAACGGCCAGCCGGTCGACGGCTTCCAGGGTGGGGTCCCCGAGAGCCAGATCCGCGCCTTCATCGACAAGCTGACCGGTGGCGAGAGCGCCAATGCCGATATCGAACACCTGCTGTCGCTGGGTGCGGAATCTCTCGCCGTCGACGACATGGGTGGAGCGGCCCAGGCCTTCGCCGACGTCCTCAACCTCGAGCCGGACAACCAGAAGGCCATCGCCGGCATGGCCCGCGTCTATCTGGCCGGCGGTGATGAAGATCAGGCACGCCAGACCATCGCCATGGCCCCGCAGGACTCGACCGAACCCGCCGTGCAGAGCGTGCGCGCCCAACTCGCGCTGGCCTCGGCCGCACCTGACCATGAGGCCACCGATCTGGAAGCCCGCGTCGCCGCCGATCCGGCCGACCATCAGGCTCGTTTCGAGCTGGCCGCGGCCTGCGCCGCCAGCGGCGATTTCGGTGGGGCCGTCGACCATCTGCTGACCATCGTCGGCGCCGACCGCGACTGGAACGAGCAGGCCGCGCGCAAACAGCTTCTGACCGTGTTCGAGGCCGCCGGACCCTCGTCCGAGGTCGCCCGTGACGGACGCAAACGCCTGTCCTCCATCCTGTTCGCCTAGGGGAACGATGATGGCCCAGGGCTATATAAAGGCCGCCGACCTGCCCCAGGTGGTTCCGGTCTTTCCGCTGCCCGGGACCATCCTGCTGCCGCGCGGCCAGCTGCCGCTCAACATCTTCGAGCCGCGCTATCTGAACATGATCGACGACGCCATGGCCGGCGACCGCATCCTCGGCATGGTCCAGCCCGCGGGCGGCCCGGCCGACCTGCCGATCCTGTCTCCGGTCGGCTGCGTCGGTCGCATCACCAGCTTCGCCGAGACCTCCGACGGTCGCTATCTGGTGACCCTGACCGGCTGCGCCCGCTTCCGCGTCACCGCCGAGCTGCCGGCCCAGGGGCCCTATCGTCAGGTCAGGGCCGACTATGCCGCCTATGCCGCCGACCTGATCTCGCCCCCGGCCGATCAGGAGATGGACCGCGAACCCTTCCTCGACGCCCTGCGCGCCTATCTGGAGAACCGCGGGCTGGAGATCGACTGGGATACCGCCGAATCCGCCCCGCCCGAGGCCCTGATCAACAGCCTGTCGATGGCCCTGCCGTTCGAGCCGGCCGAAAAACAGGCGCTGATCGAGGCCATGAGCCTGCTGGACCGGGCCGAGGTCCTGACCGCCCTGATGCGGATCGACGCCGCCGATACCGGCGATGGCGAGACCCCACCCTCCATCCAGTAGTTTGCGCTACCGGCCTTTGGCCTGCTTGAGCGCGGCGCATTCCTGATTCGCGCTACCGGCCCTTGGCCTGCTTGAGCGCGGAGCCTTGATCCACGCTACCGCGCCGGACGATCAGAGCGTATGAAAGTTCCATGAGCGATAATTTCCACACCCCCGTCTCGGTCGATCCGCGCCTGCTCGAGACCTTGATCTGTCCGGTTACCCGTGGCCGGCTGACCTATGACCGCACCCGTCAGGAACTGGTCTCGAAAGGGGCCAAGCTGGCCTATCCGATCCGTGACGGCGTGCCGATCATGCTGCCCGAGGAAGCGCGGACGCTGGACTGACCCGATGCAGACCTGGGTGTTCCGGGCCAACGCTACTCGTCTCGGCGACGACCCTCGCGAATTCAACGTCTTGGCCAAGGGCACCGACGAGAGCGCCGCATTGGCCTTCGCCACAGCCGAAATGAATGCTCGGGGCTGGCTCGAAATCGAAGTCTTGCGCTCGCTTGAGATGGATCTGAAGGCCAGCGCTTCCGCCACCGGCTACCTTCGCAACGCGATCGAGAACGTCGAAGAGTTCGGGTTCTCCTTCATTCGGTACGGCGTGCAGGATAGCTGATCAGACCGGCTCGCCTCTCAACAACCGCGGCAGGTCGCCGGTCGCGCCGCCGGCCTCCTGCATAAAGGCCCGGCGCAGCGGACCGACCCGGTTGACCAGGGCGATGCCCAGACCGCGCGCCAGCCGCACCGGCGGCAGGTCGTTGGAGAACAGCCGCACAAAGGCGTCGAACCCGGCCGCCAGCGCCACATTGTCGAAGCGCCGCCAGCGGGCATAGCGGTCCAGCACGGTCTCGGCCCCGATGTCCTCGCCCAGCCGCAGCGCCTCGGCCAGCACCTCGGCCAGGGCCGCGGCGTCCTTCAACCCCATGTTCAGCCCCTGGCCCGCCACCGGATGGACCCCGTGGGCCGCGTCGCCGATCAGGGCGATGCGCGGCGCGGTCAGGGCCTCGGCCAGCGACAGCGACAGCGGATAGACGAAGCGCGGCCCCTCGACCGTAGCCCCGTCCAGGAACTCGCCGAAACGCCGCATCAGATGGGCCGAAAAGGCCGCGTCCGACGCGCCGCGCAGCGCCTCGGCCCGGCGCGTGGTCTCGGTCCACACCAGACTGGCACGCTGATCGGTCAGCGGCAGGATGGCGAACGGCCCGCCCGGCAGGAAATACTCATGGGCGACATTGCCGTGGTCGCGGCCCAGCCGCACCGTGGCCACCACCCCGCTCTGACCGTAGCCCCAGCCGACCGTGTCGATCCCGGCCGCCGTGCGCACCGGTGAGAAACGCCCCTCGGCCCCGACCACCAGCGGGGCCTCCAGCACCGTTCCGTCGGCCAGGGTTACCCGCGCCCGGGCCGGGCCGACCGCGACCGCGGCCACCGACGCCGGGGCCCGGACCTCGATCCCGGCGGCGGTGACGGCTTCGGCCAAGGCCGTGCGGATGTGGCGGTTCTCGACCATATAGCCGAGCGGCTCGCCACCATTGCGGTCGCCGATCTCGTCGGCGTCAAAGCGCAGATAGGCGGGGGAGGCGGCCTTCGACGCTGCGCCCGGCCGACGACCGTCGGTGACGAGGATCCGGTCCATGCGGCAGGCGTGCGGTCGCAGCGTCGGTCCCAGACCGAGGGCGTCCAGCATGCGGAAGGTCGAAAAGGCGATCGCCGTCGAACGCCCGTCGAAGGTCGGGGCCAGCTGGGCCGGGAACGGCTGCGGATCGACCAGCACCACCTTGAGCCCGGCCTGGGCCGCGGCCAGGGCGAAACTGGCCCCGGCCATGCCGGCCCCGGCGATGATGACGTCATAGGAATCCGGCGTGCTCATGGGGAGGGTTGTCGCCCCGCCGCGCCGCGCCGTCCAGTGGTGCGGAGGTCGCACAGCTTCCGGGGCCCGTTCCGCGCGCGAAATCCCGCGCTGATCCGGGGCTGGTAAACAGCCTCTTAACCCTGCCCGGGTGACAAGGACGGTCAGTTTTGTTTCCCGGGGATCGCCTCGCCATGTCCGCCGCCCTCGTCCTCAGCCAGCGCGCCGTCTACAGCGCCCGCATTCTGTGGGACGCGCCCTTCGTGGTGCGGTTTCGCGGCGTGCTGCAGGCCCTGCTGGCGACCCTGCTGGTCGTGGCCCTGCTGTCGTGGAACCCGGCCGACCCCAGTCTGAACGCCGCTTCCAGCCAGGTGCCGACCAACTGGCTCGGGGCCAACGGAGCCCTGTTCGCCGACCTCGCCATGCAGTCGCTGGGTCTGGCCGCCTGGCCCGCGGCCCTGCTGCTGGTCGCCTTCGGCCTGGCCGGAGCCATCGGCGACGCCATCCAGCAGAGACTCAAGCCGACCCCGATCAAGGCGCTGGCCGCCAGCGCCGGGATCCTGGCCCTGTCAGCCGGTCTGTCGGCCCTGGCCGCGCCCGCTGCCTGGCCGCTGGCCACGGGTCTGGGGGGTCTGTGGGGCGACGGCCTCAGCGGTCTGCTGATCTCGGCCCTGACCGCCCTGCGCATCCCCGGCGGGGCCATCTATGCCGCCCTGCTGTTCCTGCCGCTGGGCCTGTGGAGTGTCGGCTATGCCGTCGGCCTGCGCCTGGCGGATCTGGGCGAGGGTGCGGCCTGGGCCCGTGGCCTGCGCCGTCCCGCCCCGGCCGCCGCCCCGGCCGCCCGCGCCGCGCGCCGACCGCGTCCGCGGCCCGAGCCCGAACTCGCCGTCGGGGACGATCCGACCCCGCCCTGGACCCAGCCGGCCCCGGTCCCCGCCCGTTCGGCCCCCGAGCCGAAGGTCGCCACGACCAAGGCGGCCAAACCGTCCAAGCGCGCAGTCGAGGACGGTCAGGCCGCCTTCGACTTCGTCCGGCCCAAGGGTGATTTCGACCTGCCGCCGCTGTCGATGCTGACCAAGCCGCCCAAACGCGTCGCCTCGGTCGACGAGGAGTCGCTGAAACAGAACGCCAAGATGCTGGAAGGCGTGCTGGCCGAGTTCGGCGTGCGCGGCTCGATCGACCAGATCCGGCCAGGTCCGGTCGTCACCCTGTACGAACTGGTGCCCGCCCCCGGCGTGAAGCATGGCCGCGTCGTGGCCCTCAGCGACGACATCGCCCGCAGCATGTCGGCCCGCGCCTGCCGCATCTCGGTCGTGCCAAACCGCAACGCCATCGGCATCGAACTGCCCAATGCCAAGCGCGAGACCGTCTATCTGCGCGACCTGCTGGCCAGCGCCGAATACGACAAGCCGTCGCATCTGCTGCCGCTCGCCCTGGGCGAGACCATCGGCGGCGAGCCCTATGTCGCCGATCTGGCGCGCATGCCGCACCTGCTGATCGCCGGCACCACCGGCTCGGGCAAGTCAGTCGGGGTCAATGCGATGATCCTGTCGATCCTGTACCGGCTCAGCCCGGCCGAATGCCGCTTCATCATGATCGACCCCAAGATGCTGGAACTGTCGGTCTATGACGGCATCCCGCACCTGCTGGCCCCGGTGGTGACCGATCCCAAGAAGGCCGTGGTCGCCCTGAAATGGACGGTGCGCGAGATGGAGGACCGCTACCGGCGCATGTCCAAGCTCGGCGTGCGCAACATCGCCTCCTACAACGACCGGGCCCGTGCGGCCCAAGCCAGCGGCGAGCATTTCGAACGCACGGTCCAGACCGGTTTCGACGACCAGGGCCGCCCGGTCTACGAGTCCGAAAAAATCCGCCCCGAACCCCTGCCCTATCTGGTGGTGGTGATGGACGAGATGGCCGACCTGATGCTGGTCGCCGGCAAGGACGTCGAGGGGGCGGTGCAGCGTCTGGCCCAAATGGCCCGCGCCGCCGGTATCCACCTGATCATGGCCACCCAGCGCCCGTCGGTCGACGTCATCACCGGCACCATCAAGGCCAATTTCCCGACCCGGATCAGCTTCCAGGTCACCTCCAAGATCGACAGCCGTACCATTCTCGGCGAACAGGGCGGCGAGCAGCTGCTGGGTCAGGGCGACATGCTCTACATGGCCGGCGGCGGACGCATCACCCGCCTGCACGGCCCGTTCGTCGACGACAAGGAGGTCGAGGAGGTCTGCGCCCATCTGCGCGCCCAGGCCGAGCCCGACTATCTGGACCTGATCACCGACGACCCCGACGGCGACGGCGACAATGCCGTCGGCGACGAGGGGGTCTCGACCGGCGACGACCTGTACGACCGGGCGGTGGCCGTGGTCACCCGCGACCGCAAGGCTTCGACCAGCTACGTCCAGCGCCGGCTGCAGATCGGCTATAACCGCGCCGCCACCCTGATCGAGCGGATGGAACAGGAAGGCGTGGTCAGCCCCGCCAACCACGCCGGCAAACGCGACGTGCTGGCCGGCCCGCCGCCGATGGCGTGACGGACGCCTGACGCCTCAGCAGGGACCGGTGGTCCGCGGCGTCCGTTGCATCACCCGATAGACGGGGGCGATGCCGTCGTCGGCCACGGGCACCAGACCGACGTGGACGTGGCTGCCGACCGAATCCGGCTCCAGCGAGGCGGCGATCACCGACGATCCCGACTGGTTCATCGGTACCCAGATCCAGTCCGCCCCGACCTGGACGTTGCGGGCCTCCAGCCGCACCTGCAGGGCTTCGGTCAGGGTGCTGGCCTCGCGCGTCTGGCGGGTGATCGGCTCGGTGCGGGTGACGTGGAAGGCCTCGACGGCCGCCGTCTGCGGTGCGGCGGCACACAGCTGGATGCCCTTGATCTCCAGCGCCTCGATCGCCGTGTCGGCCTCCGGGGCCAGCAGATAGCCGCGTGGACGGCGACGCGTCTCGGTCACCCGCAGCTGGCGGGAATCGCGCAGGTCGATGGCCTCGGCACTCGCCTCGCCGGTCTCGGCATCCATCAGTGGCAGGATCGCGGGCAGGACGGGCGGCTCATAGGCCACCGCCAGCGGTGCGCGCGACCGGGCCATGGCCTGCCGGGCTGTCGCCACGGTGCGGCGCAGGCGCGGTCCGTCTTCGGCCGCCGCCTCCAGCAGACCCGCCGCCGCCAGATAGTGGCTGGCGACCCGGCGCTGATAGGCTTCGCGTCCGCCACCGTTGCGCGACTCCAGCAGGAAGGAGACCGCTCCGGTCAGACCGTAATAGTTGCGCGAGATGCCCGGCGACGTGCCGCCCGTCACCAGCGGACCGGTGGCCGGCATGCCGCTGAGATAGACCGACGAACTCAGCCCGGCCGCACTCAGTCGCGCCGCCATGGCCGGCAGATAGGTGGCGCGCGCCAGCCGGGTCACCCCCACGGGCACCCCGGGATGGGTCGCATCCAGAATGGTCTGGTCGGCGGCATTCAGCCGTCCGAACCGCTGCAGCGGGCCCGACGCCCCGTATTCGTGGGCATCGACCACCACATCGGGCGGCAGCAGGGCCATGGCCGCCTGCACGCCACGGCTTTCCGGCAGGGTCGCCAGCAGGTGGTCGCGGTTCAGATCGAAATCCAGGCCGGTGCGACGGGTGAAGGCCTCGGCCCCGTCCGGATTCATGCGTGGCACGATCACCACGGTGATCCGGTCCAGCAGGGGGGCCAGCTCCCCGTCCGCCAGGGCCGAGGCCAGGGCCAGCATGGCCTCACCGCCCGACGGTTCATTGCCGTGCTGCTGGCCCATCAGCCAGACGATCGGCCGGTTCAGCCGCCGCACCGCCGACAGGTCCTGCAGACCCTCGGCGGTGAACACCAGCCACGGCAGGTCGCGGCCCTGCGACGTCTGGCCCAGCGAACCCAGGTACAGGCCGGGCACCCGGGCCTTCAGGCCGCGCAGATGGGCCTCCATCTCCGTCTGACTGGTGAATTCGGTGCGGTCGGCACCCAGACCCGGCGCGTCCAGGCGGATCGGCACATCGGTCAGGTGCGCCAGCACGGCGGGAGTCTGACGATAGGGGGTTCGCGCCTCGGACTGGGCCAGCACCGCCGTCGGCAAGGCCGCCGTCATCAGGGCGATCACGGCCCAGGTACGAAGCGTCGACATATGCATTTTCCGGAACTCCCTGCTCCCTCCGGTCTTAGGGCACAGGTCCGGACGGCACCAGCGACGCCGCCGGACCATTCGACGATGAACGCCGCTTCATCCCACCGCCGGAATATGGTCAGGCTCAGGTCATGGCTTCGACAAGCTGACCTCCGATATAGACCATTCCAACCAACCGTCCCGAACGGGAGACATTGATGACCGTTTCACGCCGCGCCTTCACCCTTGGATCCGCCGCCCTGGCGTCCCTCGCTGCCCTGCCGGCCATGGCCCAGGCCGGCCTGTCGGCCGAGGACCGCGCCACCCTGGCCCAGGCCCAGACCTATCTGCAGAACCTGACCTCGGCCCGCGGCGATTTCGTCGAGACCGGGCCCGGTGGCCAGCGCCGCACCGGTCGCTTCTGGCTGCAGCGCCCCGGCAAGATGCGGTTTGAATACACCGACCCGGCCGGCCTGCTGGTCGTGTCCGACGGCAACAACGTCAAACGCTATGACCCGCGGCTGGACGTGTTCCGCCAGGTGCCGCTGGGGGCCACCCCCCTGTCGACCTTCCTGGCCCGCAACGTGCGCCTCGACCAGGGCGTGCGCATCGATCGCGTCACCCGCATGGCCTCGGGGGCCTTCGCCATCACCGCGCGTGACTCGGACAAGCCGAACGAGGGTTCAGTCATCCTCGCCTTCGCCGGCAATCCCGTGCGGCTGCAGGAATGGACGATCACCGATGCCCAGGGCGGCCGCACCCGCACCCAGCTGACCAGTCTGGTCAACGAAGCCAACCTGGCCGGCAGCCTGTTCACCCTGCGCGATCCGACCCGCCGGGCCGGGCGCCGCTAGGAGCCGGAGCGGTCCCGGAGCGTCCTTTGACTTTTTTCTGTGAAAGTGACACTTTGGACACAGGGCGGTGCAAGTCGCCCTGACCGTTCGGGATTTCATCCCCGTCCCGACGTTGCGACAGACACTGACCTCAAGGCGCCCGGCCCCCCGCCGGGCGCTTTTTTGTCAGGATGGTGCCCGGGGATCCACCGGCGTCCGATCGAAAAGGCTGAGCCTTTTGCGCCCGGGCCGACTAGGAACCCTGCATGCTTCGTATCGCCACCTGGAACATCAACTCCGTTCGCCTGCGCATCGACCAGGTCGCGCGCTTCGTGACCGAATCCAAAACCGACGTCCTGTGCCTGCAGGAGATCAAATGCCTCGAGGACCAGTTCCCCCGCGCTGCCTTCGAGGCCATGGGCCTGCCGCATCTGAAGATCGGCGGCCAGAAGGGCTGGCACGGGGTGGCCATCGCCAGCCGCAAGCCGATCACCGAGGCCCCCGTCCTCGACGTCTGCCGTGAGGGCCACGCCCGCTGCGTCGGCGTCATGGTCGATGACGTCGAGGTGCAGAATTTCTACATCCCCGCCGGCGGCGACGTGCCGGACCGGGTCGAAAACCCGAAATTCGATCACAAGATGGATTTCTACGAGCGGCTGACCGGCGAAATGGCCGGGCGCGACAAGCAGCGGCCGCTGGTGCTGGCCGGGGATTTCAACATCGCCCCGGGCGAGAACGACGTCTGGAACCACCGCTATATGTCGAAGATCGTCAGCCACACGCCGCTCGAGGTCGAGACCCTGCGCCGCCTGCAGGCCGCCGGCGGTTTTGCCGACGTGATCCGCGACCAGATTCCTGAACCGGCCAAACTGGCCAGCTGGTGGAGCTATCGCGCCGCCGATTTCCGCAAGTCCAACCGCGGGCTGCGCCTCGACCACCTGTGGACCTCGCCCGGCCTGACCCCGGCCGTCGTCGCCGGCAGCGCCCGGATCCACGACACGGTCCGCGAATGGACCCAGCCCAGCGACCACTGCCCGATCACGATAGACCTGGCCGTCTAGGGAGCGGCTTTCGGATTGCGGCTCAGCAAAGTCGCAATTTCCGCGGCGGTCCACGTTACGCGATGGCGGCCGCCGTCACTGAGACGATAGTTCAGTCCTCCCGACGTTAGGGACAGAGCTACGCGACCGTTAACCGAAACAAAGGGCGCGTCCGGATAGATCTCAGCCAGAACCTCGGCACTGGTAAAAAGCGGCACGGTAGGGGTACCCGTGTCGGCATCTTTCACGGCCCAGAGCTTGATCGGAACCTCGGCACCGAGCCGGCCGTCAGGCTGTTGCGCACCTGCCAGCGCGGCACGGGACTCCTCCGTGATCCGCATGAAGACCTTCGACTCCAAGAATATCGCTTCAAATGCCCGCTGGGCGGTCGGGTCATGAATTGCGGCCTGCAAGGCGGCTTCAAGTGAATTGGCTGACTGATGCTCACCGGACCTATGCTGGGCCGTCGAGACGGTTGCTGACCCAAGCAGCATGCTAAAAGCGGCAAGCGCCACCAGCCCAAACCTCACGGCTGCAGCCGGTAGCCGCCCGTGTCGGTCAGCAGCAACCGGGCCTGGCCGGGCTCGGGCTCGATCTTCTGGCGCAGCCGGTAGATGTGGGTCTCCAGCGTATGGGTGGTGACCCCGGCGTTGTAGCCCCAGACCTCGGCCAGCAGTTCCTCGCGCATCACCGCCTTGGCTCCGGCGCGATACAGGTATTTGAGGATGCTGGTTTCCTTCTCGGTCAGGCGGATCTTGCGACCCTTCTCGTCGATCATCACCTTGCCGGCCGGGCGGAATTCATAGGGGCCGATGCGGAAGACGGCGTCCTCGGACTGTTCGTGGCTGCGCAGATGGGCACGGATGCGGGCCAGCAGCACGGCGAAGCGGAACGGCTTGGTCACATAGTCATTGGCCCCGGCCTCCAGCCCCTGCACCGTATCCGCCTCCGACGTCTGGCCGGTCAGCAGGATGATCGGGGTGGTGACCCCGGCCTTGCGCAGTTCACGACAGGCGTCGCGGCCGTCCATGTCGGGCAGATCGACATCCAGCAGGATCAGATCGGCCCGCACCTCACGGCCGAGGCGAATCCCGTCCGTGGCATTGGCGGCCTGGACGGTGCGAAACTCCTCGTGCAGCGCCAGCTGTTCAGCCAGGGCTTCGCGGAGGTCGTCGTCATCGTCGATGATCAGCAGGGTTCTGGGCGTGGGCATGACACAAGAATGGCGAGGCTTGCCCCCCGCGCCAAGGCTTGGCGACACGATTTCGGGCATTGATTGTCAATACAGCCGTTTCAAAGGACAATTCGTTCCCCGAACAGCGCCGATCCGACCCGCACATGGGTCGCGCCCCGGGCGATGGCCGCCGGATAGTCAGCGCTCATTCCCATCGACAGCACCGCCAGCCCGTGACGATGCGCCAATTCGGCCAGCAGGGAGAAATGCGGCGCGGGATCGGCATCGGCCGGCGGGATGCACATCAGCCCCTCGACCACCAGGCCCAGATCCCGGGCCCGAACGACCAGGGTATCGACCCCGTCGGCCGCCACCCCGGCCTTCTGCGGCTCGGCCCCGGTATTGACCTGGACCAGCACCCGCGGCGTCTTGCCGCTGGCCTCGGCCGCCCTGGCCAGGGCCCGGGCCAGCTTTTCCCGGTCCAGGGTCTCGATCACATCGAACAATGCCAGGGCCTCGGCCGCCTTGTTGGTCTGCAGCGGCCCGATCAACCGCAGTTCCAGGTCCGGCAGACCCGTCCGCCGCTCATTCCAGCGCCCCTGGGCCTCCTGCACCCGGTTTTCGCCGAACACCCGCTGTCCGGCGGCCAGAATGGCATCGATCGCGTCGGGCGGCTGGGTCTTGGACACCGCCGTCAGGGTCACCGACCCCGGATCGCGCCCGGCGGCACTGCAGGCCTCGGCCATCCGGACCCGCACCCGCGCCAGACGCGCAGCCATGTCGTCGATGGACGTGGACGCGGGGGGGGAAGCAGGCAAAGAAGGAGTCATGATCCTGTCCGCGGACGCTGAAACCCTGTGGAGGGCCGCCACCGGTCTAGCCCGCACCGTCGCCGAAGTCAGCCGTGACCCTGACCGGCCGGCCCTGCTGTTCTTCACCGACCCGGTCCGCACCCCGCAGCCGTGGCTGACCGCCGCGGCCCTCCCGTCCGGGGCAGCGGTCGTCTATCGCAGCTTCGGAGCCGCCGACGCCCGGTCCGTGGCCGAGCGGTTACGGCGGCTGACCACGGAGCGGGGCGTTCGCCTGCTGATCGGCCTCGACGCCGATCTGGCGGAGGCCGTCGGGGCGGACGGGGTACACCTGCCGGAACGGGCGCTGGATCAGGCCCTGACGCTGAGACGCCGCCATCCCCGCTGGCAGGTAACCGGGGCGGTTCATTCGGCCGCCGCCCTGGCCGGGGCGGGGGCCCTGTCGGCAGCGGTGCTTTCGCCGGTGTTCGCGGCGGGTGGGGCTTCAGGACACCGTTCGGCTCTGGGAGTCGCGGCCTTTGCCGCCATCGTGCGCGCCGCCCCGGTGCCGGTCTATGCGCTGGGCGGGGTCAACGCGACCAATGCAGACACACTGAGGGGCTCCGGGGCCTGTGGCCTGGCCGGAGTGGCATCGATCCAGGTGGCCTTCGGCCACGCGGTCAGAATTTGAAGATGGATTCCAGCCGGAAGCGCGGCGCGGCGCGGCGATCGGTCTCGGATACACGACCGGGGTCGGCTTCCGGCGCGGCCAGGCCTGCGGCGGCACCGACACGCAAGCGCGGATTGATGCGGTAATAGGCCCCGGCCTCGACATCACCCCAGTCGGCTTCACGACCGACAGGCTGGCTGAGGTTGAAATTCAGACCCCAGCGGCCGCTTTCGTTGAACTGCAGGCCCCGGCGCGGCGGCGTCGTGGCGGTGCGCGCGGTGCCGGCCTCGGACAGGGTCACGACAGGGGTGCGGGCGCGGGTGGTCTGGGCCGAGGCGTCGTCAGCCACGGCGAGAACCGCCAGGCCTCCGATGACTGCAGCTATGACCACGTACCGTTGCATATCCAACCCTGATGCCGCGCCGTTCAGTCGACGCGGTCGCTTTTCGGCCCCGGCCAGAGACCGGAACACCCCATGATAAGACACCAGCGGTCTTTTGGGTCAACGGAATGTGGGGATTCAATCGCTTCGGTACCAGACTCTGTCGACTCCTGTGGCTCAAGCGTCACGGGAATTGGCCCAAAATGACTCGCGTGACGGGCGATGCGGCCGCTCCGGGTGCCTCCCGACGGGTGCGTCGAGGGTCCCGGGGGGTCATCTGCGGGACTTCGCCCGTGACTTCGCCTTGTCATCGCCCCTTTTCACCGTGTTATACAACGTCGCTGCGGTGCCTGACCTCAGGCGCGGGGCCGTCGGCGCGCATCCCGAACCTTTCGGCGATGCGTTCGGCGTCCACTTCTGAACGGAGATTCCCTATGGTTCTGGTTCGCGGCGCTGCGATCGCCCTGATCGCTTCCGGCCTGATGCTCTCGGGCTGTGGCGGCGTGCGCCTGCCCGGCCTGGGCCCCAAAGCCCCCAAGGCCGACGCCCAGAGCGGAATCGGCGTCAACGCCTATCTGTGGCGCGCCACCCTCGACACCCTCAGCTTCATGCCCCTGATGACGGCCGATCCCTGGGGCGGTGTGGTCAATTATGACTGGTACACCGATCCCCAGTCGCCGAACGAGCGCTTCAAGGCCACGGTCTTCATCCTCGACACGCGTCTGCGTGCCGACGCCCTGAACGTCACCGTGTCCAAGGAGGTCCGCAACGCGGCCGGCGAGTGGACGGCTGCCCCGGTGGCCGCCCAGACCGAGACGGATCTGGAGAACGCCATCCTGACCAAGGCCCGTCAGCTGAACCTGTCCAACGCGGGCTGAGGCCCACTTTCTCCAAAGCCTCTCTCAGGCCACCTCCCTGGAGAGCCCTCTTCAGGATAATCCGTGGCCCGCTACGAGCCCAAGATCACCGAACCCCGCCAGCAGGCGCGCTGGCAGGCCGCTGAAGCCTTTGCCATGCCGACGGCCGGCACCGGCCGGCCCAAATACTATGTGCTGGAAATGTTTCCCTATCCGTCGGGCAACATCCACATGGGCCATGCCCGCAACTATGTGATGGGCGATGTCGTGGCCCGGTCCCGGCGGGCCCAGGGCTTTGACGTGCTGCATCCGATGGGCTGGGACGCCTTCGGCATGCCGGCCGAGAACGCCGCCATGGAGCGTGGCGTCCATCCGGGGGACTGGACCCGGGCCAATATCGCGACGATGCGCGAACAGCTGAAACTGCTGGGCCTGTCGCTGGACTGGTCGCGTGAATTCGCCACCTGCGACCCGGCCTACTACGGCCAGCAGCAGGCCTGGTTCCTCGAGCTGTTCAAACAGGGCCTCGTCTATCGCAAGGACGGAGTGGTCAACTGGGATCCGGTCGACAACACCGTGCTGGCCAATGAACAGGTCATCGACGGCAAGGGCTGGCGTTCCGGCGCAGTGGTCGAAAAACGTAAATTAAATCAATGGTTTCTCCGTATTACACAGTATGCGGACGATCTGATCGACGGTCTCGGCGAGCTGGATCGCTGGCCCGACAAGGTCCGGTTGATGCAGGAGAACTGGATCGGCCGGTCCAAGGGTCTGCAGATGACCTTTGCCTGGGCCGGTGCGGCCCCGGCCGCCGCCCCCGACGGGCTGGAAATCTACACGACGCGGCCCGACACCCTGTTCGGGGCGTCGTTCATGGGCATCGCTCCTGACCATCCGATCGCCCGGGCCCTGGCCGAAACTGATCCCCGCGTCGCTGCCTTTGTCGCCGAATGCCGCAAGGGCGGGGCCTCCCAGGCCGATATCGAACAGGCCGAGAAGATCGGCTGGGACACCGGACTGAAAGTCCTGCACCCGTTCGACGGCCGCGAGATCAGCGTCTGGATCGCCAATTTCATCCTGTCCGAATACGGCACCGGGGCCATCTTCGGCTGCCCGGCCCATGACCAGCGCGACCTGGATTTCGCGCGCAAATACGACCTGCCGGTGCTGCCCGTGGTCCGCCCCGAGAGCGCAGGCGACGATTTCACCGTCGCGAACGAGGCCTATGTCGGTCCCGGAAGCCTGTTCAACTCCGACTTTCTCGACGGTCTGTCGATCGAGACGGGCAAGGTCGAGGCCATCGGCCGCATCGAGATCGCCGGCCAGGGTGAAGGCGCGACCATCTATCGCCTGCGCGACTGGGGCGTCAGCCGTCAGCGCTACTGGGGTTGCCCGATCCCGTTCATCCACTGCCCGTCCTGCGGCGTGGTCCCGGTTCCGGCCGACCAGCTGCCGGTGGTCCTGCCCGAGGATGTGACCTTCGACGTGCCCGGCAATCCGCTGGCCCGCCACCCGACGTGGAAACACGTGGCCTGCCCGACCTGCGGCGAGGCGGCGACGCGCGAGACCGACACCCTCGACACCTTCGTCGACTCCAGCTGGTATTTCGCCCGTTTCACCGACCCGACCGCGGCCGAACCGATCAGCCGCGCCGCCGCCGACCACTGGCTGCCGGTCGACCAGTATATCGGCGGCGTCGAGCACGCAGTTCTGCACCTTCTCTACGCCCGCTTCATCAGCAGGGCCCTCAGCGACGCCGGGCTGATGAATGTGCGCGAACCCTTCGCCGGTCTGTTCACCCAGGGCATGGTGGTCCACGAGACCTACCGCCGCGCCGACGGCCAGTGGGTCGAACCCACCGATGTCGAACTGGCCAATGACGACGGCCGGCGCTCGGCCCGCCAGATCTCCACCGGCGAGGCCCTGACCATCGGCGACATCGAGAAGATGTCGAAATCGAAGAAAAACGTCGTCGCACCCCAGCAGATCGTCGAAACTTGGGGGGTGGATGCCGGACGTCTGTTCGTCCTCTCCGACAGCCCACCCGAACGCGATGTGCAGTGGACCACGGGCGGGGTCGAGGGCGCGTCGCGCTTCGTCCAGCGCGTCTGGGCCGAGTTCGACGGCTTCAATCCCGACCGTCCCGGCGACGCCGCCGCGAATACGGCCCTGCGTCGCGAGACCCACAAGGCCATCCGCGCCGTTACCGAAGGAGTCGATGGCTTCCGTTTCAACTCGGCCATCGCCAAGCTCTATGCCTTCGTCGCCACGGTCCGGACCCACGACAAGGCCAGCGGCGCGGCGCGGCGCGAGGCCCTGTCAGCGCTGGCGCGGCTGGTCGCCCCGTTTACGCCCCATCTGGCCGAGGAATGCTGGACCCGGCTGGGCGAGACCGGTCTCGTGCTCGACGCGCCCTGGCCCGAATGGGACCCGGCCCTGGCTGCCGATGACGAGGTCGTCCTGCCGATCCAGATCAGCGGCAAGCGCCGCAGCGAGATCACCATGGCGCGCGGGTCGGCGGACGCTGACGTCGAGGCCGCGGCCCTCGCCAATCCGGCCATTCAGGCCTATCTGTCCAGCAACGCTGTCTCGGTTCGGAAGGTCATCGTGGTCAAGGATCGCATCGTCAATCTGGTCGTCGGCTGATGCGGGCCCCGCTCGCCCTGCTGGCTCTGGCGCTGGGCCTGTCCGGCTGTGGCTTCACGCCCCTGTACGGGGACGCTGGAGCCGGCTCCAGCCTGTCGCGCATCACGGTCTCGACCCCGGACGACCGGCTCGGCTATCGCCTGCGCGAACAGCTTGACGACGCCCTGGCCCATGACGGCAGCCAGCCGGCGTTGTGGCGGCTGGAGACCATCGTCGAACAGTCGCGCCGCCCGCTGGGCCGCCGCATCGACGATACGGCGACCCGCTATGAGCTGACCGTCCGCGGAGCCTGGACCCTGACGCCGGTCACCGGCGGCACACCGCTGGGCGGGGTCGAGGTGGTCACCACCACCTATGCCGCTGCCGACCAGCCCTATGCCGCCATCGCCGCCCAGCAGGACGGTGAGGACCGCGCCGCGACCGCTCTCGCCCGTCGCATCCGCCTCAATCTGCTGCGCGCGCTGTCGGGGACGCCCCCGCAGCCGTGATCCTGTCCAAACGCCCCGAGATCGACCGTTTTCTGGCCCGGCCCGACCCGGCGATCCGGGCGGTTCTGATCCACGGCAAGGACCGCTCCGGGGTCGGTGAGCGCGCCGGTGTCCTGTGTCGCGCCATCACCCCGGACCTCAACGACCCGTTCAACGTCACCCTGCTGACTGACAGCGACATCGACGGTGACGAGGCCCGGCTGGACGAGGCCCTGACAGCCCTGTCGATGACCGGGGGCCGTCGTCTGGTCCGCGTGCGCCTGTCGGCCGAGAAGTCGGCGATCGACAAGATGCTGGCTGCGGCGCTCAAGGTGCATGCCGACGGGGGCTATAATCCCGACGCCGTCCTGGTGATCGAGGCGGGCGTGCTGGGCCGGGACTCGGCCCTGCGCAAGGCCGCCGAAGCGGCCAAGGGGGCAGCCGCCATCGTCTGCTACGAGGACGAGACGGGCGATGTCGCCCGGATGACGCGTGAGGCGCTGGCCGGCGACAAGGTCGGCCTGACCTCGGACGCTCTGGACCGGTTTGTCAGCCGCCTGCCCCGCGAACGGGGCCTGATGCGCCAGGAAATTGAGCGACTGGCCCTCTATATCGGCCCCGGTTCGGGCCGGACCATCGATGTCGAGGAGCTGGAGGCCCACCTCGGGGTCGAACCGGACGCCTCGCTGCAGGACGCGGCCCTCCAGGCCTTCGGTGGCCGCCCCGCCCCGGCCCAGTCCGGCCTGCGTCGGGCCCTGGCCGAGGGCGAAAGTCCGGTCATGGCCGTGCGTCAGGCCTCGATCCACCTCGGCAAGCTGCGTCGTATCAATGTGCTGCAGGCCGACGGCACCAATGCCAAGACCGCGGCCAAGGCCGCCGGCGTGTTCTGGAAACAGGAGGGCGAGATGCTGCGCCAGGCCCGTAATTGGCGTCTGGAGGACCTCGACAAGGTGCTGGACAGCATCAACACGGCCGACGTCGCCACCAAGACCACGGGCTCTCCCGATGCCCTGTTGGCCGAACGTCTGTTGCTGGAAATCGCGGCCCGGGCCCGGCGACTGGGCCTCTAGACCATTACGGCCTCAGGCTAGCCCCGCTTGGAGGCCTTGCGGAAGGCGGGCTTGGCCAGAGCGGCATTCTTGGCCGCTATGACACGCTCGCCTGACTTGCCTGCATCGAACCCGGCATGGGCCGGCGCGGCCCCGCGCTTGGCGGCCAGCACACGTTTCAGGGCATCAGCGGCGGATTCGGGGGTCGGGATCTTGTCGGTCATGGCCCTATCCTACACGAGCCCGCTCAGGACCGCATCAACCGTCGGCACAGATCGTCCAGCTGCTCCAGACTGGCGTAGCGGATGGTCAGCTCGCCCTTGCCGCGCCGGTCGGCCAGCTGGACCTTCAGGCCCAGGGCATCGGCCAGATCCTGCTCCAGCGCTGCCACGTCTGCATTGCCGCCGGTCTCCCGCTCGCTGCCGACCCGGGCCGGCTTCGGGCCGGCGGCCGCCTGCCGGGCCAGGGCCTCGGCCTGTCGCACGTTCAGGCCCTGGGCCAGCACCTGTTCGGCCAGGGCCGCCGGATCAGGGGCGGTGATCAGGGCCCGGGCGTGACCGGCTGACAGCCGTCCGGACGTCACATGCTCCAACACCCCTTCGGGCAGTTGCAGCAAGCGCAGGGTATTGGCCACATGGCTGCGGCTCTTGCCGACGATCCCGGCCACCGCGTCCTGGGTGCGGCCGAAACGCTCCATCAGCAGGGCATAGGCATTAGCCTCTTCCAGCGGATTCAGGTCCGCGCGCTGAACATTCTCGATGATGGCGACTTCCAGCACCTCGAGATCGTCCATCGGCCGGTCGATGATCGGCACCTCGGTCAACCGCGCCAGCTGGGCCGCGCGCCAGCGCCGCTCGCCGGCGATGATCTGCCACATCCCGTCCTCGCCGGGCTGGGCCCGCACGAGAATGGGCATCAACACGCCCTTGTCGCGGATCGAGGCGGCCAGTTCGTCCAGCTCGGCGGCGTCAAACTGTTTGCGCGGCTGGTCGGGATTGGGCTTCAGGCTCTCCACCGGGGCCATCAGCACCCCGCCCGGGGTCGGGCCGCCGCTGACGGAGACGCTTTCGCTGATCTGTTCACCGAGCAGGGCCGACAATCCGCGACCCAGGCCTCTTTGACGTTCTGACACTCTATCGATTCCGTTTTCTTGCATGGGTTCTGGCAGGCGTGGGGTCAGGCGGGCTGAAGCCGGCGTTGGCGCTCACGCGCCACGACTTCCCGGGCCAGTTTCAGATAGGCTTGGCTGCCGGCGCATTTCAGATCGTAGATCAGGGCCGGCTTGCCGAACGACGGGGCTTCGGCCACACGGACGTTGCGCGGGATCACCGCGTCATAGACCTTGTCGCCGAAATGGGCGCGAACGTCAGCGGCCACCTGACCCGACAGGGTGCTGCGCCGATCATACATGGTCAGGACCAGCCCCTGGATCTCCAGCGACGGGTTCAGGCTCTGGCGCACCATCTCGATCGTTTTCATCAGTTGGGTCAGGCCCTCGAGGGCGAAGAATTCGCACTGCAACGGTACCAGAACGGCATCGGCGGCACTCATTGCGTTCAGCGTCAGCAGGTTCAGCGACGGCGGGCAGTCAATCAGCACATAGTCATACCGGGTATGTCCGTCGCGGCCATGGCCGTCCAGCGCATCACGCAGGCGGTATGAGCGGCGATCGGCCTGGGCCAGTTCGATCTCGACCCCCGACATGTCGGCGTCGCCCGGAATGATATGCAGACCCGGAACCGTGGTTTCGACCGCGACCTCATCGATGGCCCGGCCGTCAACGATCACGTCATAGATGGTGATGCGCCGTGTTTCACGTGGAACACCCAGACCGGTCGAGGCATTGCCCTGCGGGTCCATGTCGACGATCAGCACCTTCTCACCGATCGCGGCCAGGGCCGTGCCCAGGTTGATGGCCGTGGTGGTCTTGCCCACGCCGCCCTTCTGGTTGGATACCGCGAGCACCCGGGTCTTGCGCAAACTGGAACTGTCAGGGGACACGGCGAAGACTCCGGACTTCAACGAGACGGCCACGCGGGTCACTGCGCGACACGGACAGGGCGGCGTCGACCCGCCAGGACTGGCGGGCGGCGGCCAGTTCAACTTCCGCCTTCTCACCCTTGAGGAACAGGCCTTTCGCCCCCCGTTTGATGTAGGGTTGTGCATAACCCAGCAGGGTTTCAAGCGGGGCCAGCGCCCGGGCCGTGACGATCTCGACCGCCAGGCTCTGGCTCTCGGCCCGGCCGTTGATCACCGTCGCCGGCAGGTCGAGATCAGCGACCACGATCTCGAGGAACCGGCAGCGTTTGCCCAGGCTGTCGATCAGCCAGACGTGGGCCCCCGGCCGACCCTTCAGCAGGATGGCCAGCACCAGACCCGGAAACCCGGCCCCGGCCCCGAGGTCGGCCCAGGTCAGGGCGTCGGGCTCATGTTCCAGCAGCTGGGCCGAGTCATAGGCATGACGGTTCCAGAAGTCCGGCAGGCTGTCGGGCCCGACCAGATTCATCACGGCATTGGCCGCCACCAGTTCCTGGCGGAAGGCTTCCAGATCGGCCATCTGTGCGGGCGTGGCCCCGGTACGGGCCTGAAAGGCGTCCGCGGCCCCGGCGAGTTGCGTGTCCATCAGGCGGCGACCCGGGCCTTCTTCACGTGCGACAACAGCGCCGTCAGCGCCCCCGGCGTCATCCCCTCAATTCGGCCGGCCTGGCCGAGCGTCAGTGGCCGCACCAGGGTCAGCTTCTCGCGGATCTCGTGCGACAGGCCGCCGATAGCGGCATAGTCCATGTCAGACGGCACCTGCAGGTTCTCTTCGCGGCGCAGGGCCACGGCGTCGGCGGCCTGCCGGTCCAGATAACTGGCATAGCCGGCGTCGATCTCGACCTGCTCGCGCACGGCGGGGCTCCAGCCGGCGATGGCCGGATACGCGGCCTCGAACGCAGTCAGGTCGACCCCGGGATAGGCCAGCAAGTCGCGCATCGACCGGCGCTGGCCGTCGGCGTTGACGCTCAGGCCCAGGGCCCTGGCCTGCTGCGGGGTGAAGCGAGTCTCGCGCACCAGGCTCGCGGCCTCGGCCAGCTGGGCCGCCTTGACCGCGAATTGCCGCTGCCGCTCCGGGCCAACGATTCCGGCATTGATTCCGACCGGGCTCAACCGTTGATCGGCATTGTCGGCCCGCAGCGTCAATCGATACTCGGCCCGGCTGGTGAACATCCGGTAGGGCTCGGTCACACCGCGCGTCACCAGATCGTCGATCATCACCCCGATATAGGCCTGGTCCCGGCCCAGCACGATTGGATCCGATCCGGCTGCGGCCCGCGCCGCATTGAGTCCGGCGATCAATCCTTGAGCGCCCGCCTCCTCATAGCCGGTGGTGCCATTGATCTGGCCGGCCAGATACAGGCCAGGCCGACGCTTGACCTCCAGCGCCGGGCTCAGCTCGCGCGGGTCGACATAGTCATACTCGATGGCATAGCCGAAGCGGAACACGGCGACGTCTTCCAGACCCGGCATGGTGCGCAGAAAGGCCGACTGGGTCGCCGGCGACACCGAGGTCGAGATGCCGTTCGGATAGACGGTCGGATCGTCCAGGCCCTCGGGCTCGAGAAAGACCTGATGGCTGGTCTTGTCGGCGAAGCGCACCACCTTGTCCTCGATCGACGGACAATAGCGCGGGCCGCGTCCGGTCAGGTGTCCGCCATAGACCGCGCTTTCGCCGAGATTTTCGGCGATGATCCGGTGTGTCTCTTCCGTGGTGTGGGTGATGCCGCAGGCGATCTGCGGCACCGCGATCCGCTCGGTCAAAAAGGAGAACGGCACCGGCGTCTCGTCAGCGGCCTGCATCTCCAGCCGGTCCCAGGCGATGGTCCGCCCGTCCAGCCGCGCTGGAGTCCCGGTCTTCAACCGCCCCATCTGCAGCCCGGCCCCGTACAGGTCCGCGGCCAGACCCGTCGATGGCGCTTCGCCGTCGCGCCCGGCCGGGATCCGCTCGTCGCCCCGATGGATGACGCCGTTGAGGAAGGTGCCCGTGGTCAGGACGACGGCCGCGGCGCGGATCTCGTCGCCGTCGCCGGTGATCACGCCGACCACGCGGCTGCCGTCCAGGATCAGCCGCTCGGCCGTCCCCGCCCGCAGGCTCAGGTTCGGCGTCTGCGCCAGTTCAGCCTGCATGGCCTCACGATACAGGCGGCGATCGATCTGGCTGCGCGGCCCCTGAACCGCCGCGCCGCGCGAGCGATTCAGCAGACGGAACTGGATGCCGGACACATCGCCCAGCCGCCCCATGATCCCGTCCATGGCGTCGATCTCGCGCACCAGGTGGCCCTTGCCCAGACCGCCGATGGCCGGGTTGCACGACATCTCGCCGATGGTTTCCAGCTTCTGCGTCAACAGCAGGGTGTCGCCTCCGGCGCGCGCGGACACCGCCGCGGCTTCGCAGCCGGCGTGACCCCCGCCGATGACAATGACGTCGAACTTCAGCTTCATGGGGCGGGACATAGGGGATATGGCGGGCAAAGGCCACCGGGGCGCTGTTTCACGTGAAACCTATTTGCCGATGCAGAAGGTCGAAAACACCTCGCCGAGGATGTCCTCGACACCGATCGCGCCGGTGACCCGGCCCAGGGCCGCCGCCGCCCGGCGCAGGTCATCCCCGGCCATTTCCGGCCCCTGGTCCAACGCCGCGCGTCCCGCCTCGACCGCGACCAGGGCCTCAACCAGACGCCGCCGGTGCCGCTCACGAGTCACGGCCGGGAAATCGGTCCCGGCCAAATCGGCCATCAGCCGCGCGGCAATCCGGTCGTGCAGCGCAGCCAGACCGGCCCCGGTAACGGTGCTGACCACGACGGTGTCCGGATCGTCCGCCGTCACCGGGCCCAGATCGGCCTTGGTCAGAATAGTCAGGTCCCCCGGCCGGTACAGGGCCTCGGCCTCGCCGGGTTCATCCCCGGGGGCTCGCACCCACAGACGGAGTTCGGCCGCTTCGGCCCGCGCGCGGGCGCGTCGCACCCCCTCAACCTCGACCAAATCCTCGCTCAGCCGCAGCCCGGCCGTGTCCGACAGGGTCACCGCATAGCCATTGATGATCAGCTCGGCGTCCAGCACATCGCGCGTGGTCCCGGCCACAGGGGTGACGATGGCCGCTTCGCGCGCCACCAGGGCGTTGAACAGCGAGCTCTTGCCGGCATTGGTCTCGCCGATCAGCACGATGCGATAGCCGGCCCGCACCCGCTCGCCGCGCGCCGCATCGGCCAGGGCGCGCTTCAGGTCGTCGATCAACCGGTCCAGAATCGGGCCGGCACTGCGGGCCAGATTGTCGGGCACATCCTCGTCGGGAAAATCGATCTCGGCCTCGACCAGGGCCAGGGTGGTCAGCAGATCGGTGCGAAACCCGGCATAGGTTCGCGACAGGGCCCCGTCCAGCTGACCCAGGGCCTGGGCCCTCTGGCTGCGAGTCTCGGCGTCGATCAGGTCGGCCACCGCCTCGGCCTGGGCCAGATCCATCCGTCCGTGCTCGAAGGCCCGGCGGGTGAATTCGCCAGGCTCGGCCGGACGCAGACCCAGCGCCGTCAGGGCCCCGGCCACGGCCTCGACCACGGCCCGGCCGCCATGCAGATGCAGTTCGGCGCAGTCCTCACCCGTATAGCTGGCCGGTCCCGGAAACCGCAGCACCAACGCCTGGTCGAGCGTCTCGCCGTCATGGTTCAGGGTGCGCAGACTGGCCATGCGCGGCGTCAGCCCGCCGGCCCCCAGCGCCGTCAGGGCCGGGTCCACGCCCGGACCGGACAGCCTCAGGATGGCGATCGCCCCGCGTCCCGGCGGCGTGGCCAGGGCGAAGATGGTGTCGGTGATCAAAACGTCTCCTCCCTGTCGCGCAGCGATGGGGAGGTGGCACGACGCGCCAGCGGCGTGACGGAGGGGCGGTCGACGACGGACACAGGCAGGGGCCCCTCCACCGCTTCGCGGTCCCCCTCCCCACGGTGTGGGGAGGAGACGGGCATCATTTCGTCGCGCTGCCCGCGGCGGTTTCCATCAGTTTACGGAACTGGTCCTGGGCCTGCATGCCGAAGCTGGTCCAGTTCTTCATCAGTTCCTCGGGCTTCATGGCCGACATGTTCTCGTCCATGCGCCGCTTCATCTCGCTGACCAGATGATCGTTCAACGGCTCGACATTGGGCAGGCCCAGAAAGGCGCGCGCTTCGGCCGGTTCACATTCGATCTCGATATTGACCTTCATCGCCGCTGTCCCCGTTTCACGTGAAACACGAAGCCGTCCGTAGACGGATCAGGTGTTCATAGACTGGAAGAAGTCCCCGTTGTTCTTCGACTGACGCATCTTGTCGAGCAGGAATTCGATCGCGTCCTGCGGACCCATCGGGTTGAGGATACGGCGCAGCACATAGGTCTTGGCCAACTGATCCTTCGGCGTGATCAGCTCCTCCTTGCGGGTGCCGGACTTCAGCACGTCGATGGCCGGGAAGATGCGCTTGTCGGCGACCTTGCGGTCCAGAACGATTTCCGAGTTACCGGTGCCCTTGAACTCTTCGAAGATGACCTCGTCCATCCGGCTGCCGGTATCGATCAGGGCCGTAGCGATGATGGTCAGACTGCCGCCCTGTTCGACATTCCGCGCTGCACCGAAGAAACGTTTCGGCCGTTGCAGGGCGTTGGCGTCGACACCGCCGGTCAGGACCTTGCCGGACGACGGCACGGTCGCGTTATAGGCACGGCCCAGGCGGGTGATCGAATCCAGCAGGATGACCACGTCACGCTTGTGCTCGACCAGACGCTTGGCCTTTTCGATCACCATCTCGGCCACAGCCACGTGGCGCGTCGCCGGTTCGTCGAAGGTCGAGGCGATGACCTCACCCTTCACCGTGCGCTGCATGTCGGTCACTTCCTCGGGCCGCTCATCGATCAGCAGCACGATCAGGAAGACTTCCGGATGGTTCTTCTCGATCGATTTGGCGATGTTCTGCAGCATGACCGTCTTGCCGACGCGCGGCGGGGCGACGATCAGGCAGCGCTGGCCCTTGCCGAGGGGCGCGACAATGTCGATGACCCGGCCCGAGCGATCCTTCAGCGTCGGGTCCTGGATCTCCATCGTGAAGCGCTCGTCGGGATAGAGCGGCGTCAGGTTGTCGAACAGGACCTTGGTGCGGACCGTTTCCGGGTCCTCGAAATTGATGGTGTCGACCTTGAGCAGGGCGAAATAGCGCTCGCCCTCACGCGGGCCGCGCACGGCCCCGTGGACGGTGTCACCCGAGCGCAGGCCGAAGCGGCGGATCTGCGACGGCGACACGTAAATATCGTCCGGACCCGGAAGATAGTTGGCGTCGGGGCTACGCAGGAAACCGAAACCGTCAGGCAGGATTTCCAGCACGCCCGAGGCGATGATCTCCACCTCCTCGTCAGCCAGGGCCTTGAGGATGGCGAACAACAGATCCTGTTTGCGCAGGTTGGAGGCGTTCTCGATCTCCAGCTGTTCGGCAAAGGCGACCAGCTCGGCCGGCGTCTTGTCATTCAGCTCCTGCAGGGTGATGCGGCCGTTGGGCACGATCGATTCACCGTCGTCGTCATCATCGTCATCGTCGTCCGACTCCTGATCGACCAGCGGCAGCTCCGTGGCCGAAACCTCGCGCTTGCCGTGGTTGTCGACATCAGGGGCTTCAGCCTCCGGCGTCTCGACGAGGGTTTCGGTATCGGTATCGGGCGTGTCGGTCTGGTCGGTCATGGTCTTACAGGTCTGCGCGCGACCGCGAGGGCCCGCGAGCAGCGGGGTCGAGGCGGGCTTGGCGATGTCTGGCCTCGCGGCCGGAAGGAGAGGCGACGGGTCGCCCCGGGCACGGAGCCACGGGCGTCGCAAGAGAGAGGGGCCGCCCCGGGACAGAGGTGGAACGGCTCACCGCCAGCGAAACCACGCCGGCCCGGTCAGGTCAAGCGGGACGGATCAGCCGAAGCGCCATTCGATCGTCACCGACAGCACCATGATGATCGCGATCACGAACGGGATCTCATTGGTCATGCGCCAGAACCGTCCGCTACGGGTCGAGGTGCCGGCGGCGATCCGCTTGCGTTCGCCGGCAAGGAAACCGTGCCAGGCCGACAGGGCGACGACCCCGGCCAGCTTGGTCACCATCCACGGCTCCAGCAGAAACCCCCAGCCCCTGGCGGTCCCGTCGATCCAGATCAGCCAGCCGCCGAACACAAAGGCCAGGATCATGGCGGGATTGACGATGATGCGCAGCAACCGCACCTGCCACCCCCGCAGCAGGGCCTGCATCTCGGATCGCAGCGGCTCGGGCTTGCCGGCCTGCTCGGCGTCATAGGCGAACAGGCGCGGCAGGAACAACATGCCCGCCATCCAGGCGATCACCGCCAGAATGTGCAGACCCCGGGCCAGATCATAGGCGGTCATGCGGCTGTCCTTTCCGTCTGACAGGGACAGGCGGCCCAGTCCCCCTGACAGCCCGGGCCGAACGGGGCCGTGCCGGTCCGCTCCAGCGCCTGCAGGGTCGCCTCCGCCAGGGCGTCGATAAAGGGCGCGGCGGTTCCGGGTGTCGGCACCCGCAGATAGGGTTGGGCCCCGACCTGTTCGGCCAGCTCGGCGTATTCGATGTCCAGTTCGACCAGCGTCTCGATATGTTCGGACACGAAGGCGATCGGCGCGACCACCACCCCGACGCCGTCCACCGCCGCCTGACAGATGGCGTCCGGCGTAGACGGCCCCAGCCAGATCATCGGCCCGACCCGGCTCTGATAGCAGATCGTCCAGTCGCTCAGCCCGGCCCGCGCCGCCACCGCGGCACAGCCGGCCTCAATCTGTTGCTGGTACGGATCACCCTTGCTGGTTACCAGACTCTCGGGGATACCGTGGGCTGAAAACAGCACCCGCACCGGCCGGTCGCCGGCTTCGGCCAGCTTCGCGGTGATGGCTGCCGCCTGGGTTTCGATCCAGCCCGGAGCCTGCGGATAGCAGCAGACCGTGCGCGCCACGCCCAGCCCCTTGTAGGTCTCGTTCCAGGCCTGCAGCGACGAGGCTGTCGTCGTGGTCGAATACTGCGGATACAGCGGCAGCAGCACCAGCTGATCCGGCTTCCAGGCCGTCACCCGGGTCACGGTCTCGGCCGTCATCGGATGCCAGTAGCGCATGGCGGTAAACACCCGCACCGTATCGCCGGGCAGCCGGTCACCCAGCACCGCTTCCAGCGCCGCCGTCTGCTCCAGTGTCTCGGGCAACAGCGGCGAGCCCCCGTTCCACCGGGTCCCCATCAGCGCATAATTGGCCTGGGCCGGCTTCTCCCGCCGCGACGAAATCCACCAGGCCAGCAGGGTCCGCAGTGGGGCAGGCAGGCCGATAATCGCCTTGTCGTTGAACAGGTTGAACAGGAATGGCCGTACCGTCGCGGCGCTGTCGGGCCCGCCGAGGTTGAACACCACCACCGCGATCCGCTGTCCAACCGCCTGGGTCATTGGGCCCCGATCCGCTTCAGCACCTGCTCGACATGGGCGATCGGCACGTCCGGCAGGATGCCGTGACCGAGGTTGAAAATCCACGGCCCCTGACCCCAGGCCTCCAGCAGTTGATCGACGCGCCGATCCAGTCCGGCCCCGCCATTGCGCAGCAAAAGGGGGTCCAGCGCGCCCTGGATCGGCTTGATCGCCTGGACCCGACGTCCAATCTCCAGCGGACAGGCCGTGTCCAGCGCCACCGCCTGGAATTCCGTCTCGCGCGCATAGCGTTCGGCCAGCGCCGCCGAGCCGCGCGGAAAGCCGATCAGCGGCACGGTCACGCCCAGTTCACGCACCCGTCGCACCAGCGCCTTATGGGGTTTGAGCACCAGCCGTTCGAACAAGTCTTCCGGCAGGCCCTCGGCCCAGCTCTCAAAGATCTTCAGTACCTGGGCCCCGGCATCGGCCTGCATCTTCAGATAATGGGCCGTGGCCTCGACCAGCACCGCCAGCAGGGCATCAACCCCCTCGGGATCGGCATAGGCATAGGTCCGGGCCGTGGCCCGCTCACCCTTGCCGATGCTGCGGGCCTCGCCGTCCAGCATATAGGTGGCGACCGTCCACGGGGCCCCGGCGAAGCCGATCAGCGCCTTGTCGGGATCCAGCGCCGCGCGCACCAGCGACAGGGTCTGTCCCACCTCCTTCAGCGCCTCGCCGGCCCCTTCGGTGAGATCGCGCATGGCCTCGACCGACGGCATGGCCCCCAGCCGCGGTCCCTCGCCGGCCTCGAACCAGACTTCCTGACCCAGGGCCCGGGGGATCAGCAATATGTCGGCAAAGACGATGGCCGCGTCATAGCCGAACCGCCGCATCGGCTGCAGGGTCGCCTCGGCTGCCTTCTCCGGTGTCAGGCAGAAAGAGATGAAGTCCGGCGTCGTCGCCCGCAGCGCCCGGTATTCCGGCAGATAGCGCCCGGCCTGGCGCATGAACCAGACCGGCGGTCGGGCCGTGGTCTCGCCCTGAAGGACTCGAAGCAGCAAGGGGTTCGTCATGCATTGGGCTTTACGGGCCGGACCCGGTTCACTCAAGCCTCGCCCTTCCAACCCTTCTTATAAAAGATTTGAAAAAGAATGGAGGCAGGTAGTTGGGCCCCGGGATGACGGGGACATAACGGCATCTGTCCCGCCCGGATCTGGCCTTGTCCACGGCGCTGGCCGGACCGGCCGGACCGACCGGCAAGCCCTGTTGAAACCGGGGATAATGCTTAACAAATCCTTAACTGGCGGGCTCTGCGGACCGGACTCGATCCGGGACGACGTCGGGGGGCGTTAAGGGTTTGTTAAGCCTGTCCCCAGCCGGCCGGCCCTGACCCTGGCAGCGGGGGATGGAGTCCGGCGGGGCGGGGCAGATGGTCCCGGCTCATCCCCGCTCGCTGCTCCGGCCGGGTCCGGCTATAGAGAACCGTGCCCAGCCGGCGGCCGTCGTCCCGGATCGGTGCCCGCCTTCGTCCCCAGGAGTCTTCGGTCTATGAGCCTAATTCGATGAGCACACTCCGATGACGCCCGCCCGCATCCCGGGCAGCACCCGCCTGGCCACCTATTTCCATGTCCATCTGGTCTCGGACTCGACCGGCGAAACGCTGAACGCCATGGCCAAGGCGGTGACGGCCCGCTTCGACGGGGTCATTCCGATCGAGCATATCTACGCCCTGGTCCGGTCATCGCGGCAGATGGAGCGGGTGCTGGAAGAAATGGCCTCGGCTCCGGGCGTGGTGCTGCACACCATCGTCGACCGTGAATTGCGCGAACAGTTGGAAGAGGGCTGCCGTCGTCTCGACATGCCGCAGATCGGGGCGCTCGACCCGCTGGTCGGGGCTCTGTCGCGCTATCTGGGCGCGGCCCTGTCGACCCGGGTCGGGGCCCAGCACACGCTCGACAACGACTATTTCAACCGCATTTCGGCGCTCGATTTCGCCATGGCCCACGACGACGGCCAGGGCACCACCGAACAGCTGGAAGGGGCCGATGTCATTCTGTGCGGGGTCAGTCGCACCTCCAAGACCCCGACCTGCATCTATCTGGCCCACCGCGGTATCCGTGCCGCCAATGTGCCGCTGGTTCCCGGACAGGAGGACGGCGAACGTCTGGTGGGCCTGAAGAATCCGCTGGTCATCGGCCTGACCGTGTCGCCCGACCGGCTGGTACAGATCCGCAAGAACCGGCTCGACGGGCTCAATGCCCACCGTGCCTCGGCCTATGTCGACCATGACGCGGTCCGCGACGAGACGGTCAAGGCCCGGCGCGCCTTCGAACGTCGCGGTTGGCCGGTGATCGACGTCACCCGCCGCTCAATCGAGGAGACCGCGGCCGCCATCATCAACCTGGTCAGTGAGCGACGCACCCGTCGGGTCGGAGCCACCTGGTGACCGGCGCGCCCGGCGAACATCTGGTCCTGGCCTCGGGCAGCGCTGCTCGCCGCGATATGTTGGCGGGGGCCGGCGTGCCCTTCACGGTCCGTCCCGCCGATGTCGATGAAGAAGCACTCAAGGCCAGCCTGACCCATGTCGACGCAGTCGAACTGGCGCTGGAACTGGCCCGGGCCAAGGCGCTGGCCGTGTCGCGTCATGATTCCGAGGCCTGGGTGCTGGGGGCCGACCAGACCCTGGCCTTCGATGGGGGTCTGGTGTCCAAGGCTCCGTCACTGGAGGCGGCCCGGATCCGGCTGGCCACGATGCGCGGCCGCAGCCATCAGCTCCATTCCGGGGCTGCCCTGGCCCGCGACGGTCGGCTGGTCTGGTCCGGAGTCGACACCGTCACCCTGGTCATGCGCGATTTTTCCGACGCCTTTCTCGATGCCTATCTGGCGAGCGAAGGCGAGGGGCTGCTGGCCTGTGTTGGGGCCTACCGGCTCGAGGGCATGGGCTCACAGCTGTTCGAGTCCGTCGACGGCGACTATTTCACTGTGCTCGGCCTGCCCCTGTGGCCGGTGCTGGCCGAACTGCGCCGTGTCGGCGTGTTGGCCTCGTGACCCTGATCGCCGGGGTCGCCGGCCAGCCGATCGCCCACTCGCTCAGTCCCCTGATCCATGGGGCCTGGATCGAGGCCGCCGGGCTGGACGCCGTCTACCATCGCCACGGCCCGGCTGATGAGGCAGAATTCGCGGCCCTGGTCGCGCGCGGTCGGGCCGGGGAGTTGCGCGGCCTCAACGTCACCGCACCGTTCAAGCAACAGGCGCTGGCGCTGGCCGATGCCGTCAGTCCTGTGGCCTGGGCCTGTGGCTCCGCCAATCTGCTGCTGTTCGAGCGCGGCCTCATTCATGCTGACAGCACCGACGGCAGCGGCCTGATGGCGGCCCTGGCGGAACAGGCCCCGGCGCTCGACGTGCGTGACAAGGCCGTGGTGGTGCTGGGGGCCGGCGGGGCCGCCCGGGCGGCCGTTGCGGCCCTGACAGTCGCGGGGGCAAGGGTGGCGGTGCTGAACCGGACCCGGGCCCGGGCCGAGGCCCTGGCCGTCGACCTCAGGGCCACGGTTGCCGATCCGTCGGCGCTGGGAACAGCGGCTCTGGTGGTCAATGCCCTCAGCGTCCCGCCCGACATTGATCTGTCGGTCCTGCGCAGCGACGCTGTGGTGCTGGACATGACCTACCGCCCGCTGGTCACCCCCTTCCTTGCCGCCGCCGGGGCCCGCGGCCTGACGGCCGTCGACGGGCTGGCCATGCTGGTCGGTCAGGCCCGGCCGTCGTTTGCGGCCCTGTTCGGCATCGCGCCGCCGGCCATCGACGTGCGCAGCCTCGCCCTGGCCGCGCTCGGCGAGGTGACGCCATGATCGTGCTGGGCCTGACCGGATCGATCGGCATGGGCAAGTCGACCACGACGCAGATGTTCGCCGACGCCGGGGCCCTGGTGTGGAACGCCGACGACGCCGTGCACGCTCTTTACGCCCCGGGCGGTGCCGCGGTGGCCCCGGTCGGCGATGTCTTTCCCGGCGTGGTCAACGACGGGGCCGTCGACCGGACGCGGCTGGCCGAGGCCCTGGGGCGTGATCCGGTCGCCTTCGCCCGGCTGGAGGCCATCGTCCATCCGCTGGTGCTGGCCGGCCGGCTCGAGGCCCTGGCCGCGGCCGAGGCGCGCGGGGTCAAGCTGGCCGTGCTCGACATCCCCCTGCTGTTCGAGACCGGGGGCGACGCCGCCGTCGATGCCGTGGTCGTGGTCACCGCCGACGCCGACATCCAGCGCCGCCGGGTGCTGGCCCGGCCCGGCATGACCGCGGAACGGCTGGACGCCATCCTCGCCCGTCAGCTGCCGGACGCCGAAAAGCGCCGCCGCGCCGATTTTCTGGTCGATACCGGCCATGGACTGGACCCGGCCCGGGCCCGGGTCGCCGAAATCGTGGGGACAGTCCTCGATCCGCAGTGGTCGCCACCGCGACAGGGTCTTCCGGACGAGGGCGAACCGCCTCATTAAGGGTCATGGCTCGCGAAATCGTCCTCGACACCGAAACCACCGGTCTGGATCCACGCCAGGGTCATCGGCTGATCGAGGTTGGCTGTATCGAGATCGAGGACCTGCTGCCGACCGGCCGCACCTTTCACCGCCTGGTCCATCCCGAGCGATTGATCGACCCTGACGCCATCCGGGTGCACGGCATCACCGACGCCCAGGTGAAGGACGCGCCGAAATTCCGCGAGATCACCGCCGATTTGATGGAATTCATCGGTGAGGCCCCGGTCATCGCCCACAACGCCGCCTTCGACCGGGGTTTCATCAATCACGAGATGACCCTGTGTGGTCAGGCGATCCTGCATGAGGATCGCTGGATCGACACCCTGAAGCTGGCCCAGACCCGCTTTCCCGGCATGGGCAATTCGCTCGACGCCCTGTGCCGGCGCTTCAAGATTTCCCTGGCCGAACGCTCGCTGCACGGGGCCCTGATCGATGCCCGCCTGCTGGCCGAGGTCTATCTGGAGCTGAAGGGCGGCAAGGAACGGGTGCTGGACCTGAGCACGCGCGGCGGGGCGTCGGCGACCACGGCGGCCTTCATGGCCTCCGGGGGCCATGCCCCACGGCCCCGGCCCCTGGCCCCGCGCTCGAATCCGGACGAACGGGCGGCGCACCGGGACTTTCTGGCCGCCATGCTGAAGGATCAGTCCCTGTGGGCCGGCTATGGTCTGGACATGAAAAAGGCGTCCACCGACTGACGGACGCCCTGTTCATGGTCTTGGGAAGCGGCCTCTAGGCCTGGCCGACCGGTGCGGTCGGGGCCCCGCGGGCCACCTCTTCCTTGCGCGCGGCATAGATGGCGGCGAAATCGATCGGCTCCATCATGAAGGGCGGATAGAAGCCGCCATCCGACGTGGCCCGGGCGACGATCTCGCGGGCGAACGGGAACAGATAGCGCGGGCATTCGGTCAGCAGCAGCGGCTCGATCTCTTCCTCCGTGACGCCCTGCAGGGCGAACAGGCCGCCGTACAGCAGCTCGACCTGGAAGACCGGCATGGAGTCGGTGGTGGCCTTGATCGACAGTTTCAGATCGACCTCGAACAGACCGTCAGCCCGACCCTGGGCATTCATCTCGACGCCCAGATCGATGGCCGGCTTGCCCTCGACGCGCAGGCTGTCAGGGGCCTTGGGGTTTTCGAACGACAGGTCGCGAACATACTGGGCCAGGATGCGGAAGCCGGGACCCGGCGCGCCCCCGGTCTGTGCGCCGTTGCCCGGCGCGGCCTTGGAGTCCGGAGTGTCGGAAGGGGGAGTTGCATCGGTCATGGACAGGTCGCCGTGGTCTCGAACGGGAAAGCCGGAACAGGCGGTTCAGCCTGCGGGTGAAGGCGCGCCGGTTAGCACGGCCGGACCCCCGGCGGCAACGCTGCACACCGTGCGGGAATTGCCGTTCCCGGCGGTCGCTGCAGAGGGGTGGGGGTGCAGGTCGCCTTGCAACACCCCATATCAGCCCCTAATCGTCAGTTTCCGCGCCCGCCGGGGGTTTTTCCGGAGGGCCAGACCAAGGATACCCTGTGCCGGTCCCATATCTGCTTATCGCCGCCGCCGTGGTTGCCCTGTTCGTGCTGTTCCAGCTCTACAACGTGCTGGGCAAGAAGATCGGACGTCAGCCCGAGGACAATGCCCGGGCCGCGCCCAAGGTCGGAGCTGTCCCGGCCACGGCTAATGCGCCTGACGCAGGGTCGCGTTCGCCGGCCCTCGAAGCCGCGGCCCTGGTCGCCATTTCGGGTCTCAAGGCCCGTGAGCCCGGTTTTGACCCGTCGCGTTTCCTCGAGGGCGCGCGTCAGGCTCATGAATCGATCGTGCGCGCCTATGCCGCCGGGGATCGGGAAACCCTAAAGCCTCTGCTCACCGAGCCGGTCATGAAGTCGTTTGAAGCCGGAATCACGGCCCGCGAAACCCGCGGTGACGTCGAACAGGCCGAATTCCTCCATCCGCCGCGCGCCGATCTGGAACTGGCGACCGTCGAGGGCGATCGGGCTGTGGCCAAGGTCCGGTTCCTCGCCGAACTGCGCAATCGTCTGACTCCGGCCGGGGGCGAGGAACAGGTTGAGGAGCGGCGTACCGCCGAACACTGGACCTTCGAGCGCGCCCTTGGTGCCGATGATCCGAACTGGGTCCTGGCCCGGGTCGAACCCGCCAGCGCGTGAGCGACCGCAGCGTGATCGCGCGGCGGACGACGGTGACAGCTGCGATCCTGGTCGCGGTTCTGTCCCTGTCGGCCTGCGCCACCACGCCTGCGACCGACACGGGGTCCGCCACCGTTCCCGTCGCTCCGGCCCCGGTTCCGGTCCCGGCCGCGCCGGTTGCGGGGGACGATGCCCCCCGTCCGGCTCCGACCGGCCAGCCCCTGACCGCCTTGCCGGGCTGGGATCATGAAGACCATCTGGCGGCGTTCAGCGCCTGGCGCACGGGCTGCGGCGTTGCCCGCGACCGCGCGGCCCGAAGCCTGTGCGCCCGGGCCCGCGCCCTTGTGCCCGGTTCGGTATCCCCGTCCGACGCGCGCGCCTTTCTGGAAACCGGCTTCACCGCCGTTCCGGCCCGGACCGATGACGGAGCCCCCGGCCTGCTGACCGCCTATTTCGCGCCGGAATATCCCGCGCGCCGCCAGCCGGATGCCGAGTTTGATGCGCCGGCCCTGGCCGTTCCCGCCGATCTGGTGCGCCGCGACGGCCAGGCCCTGCAGCGTCGCGCCGACGGCTCGACCGGGCCCTATCCCGTGCGCGCCGTGATCGAAGCAGCGGTCCCGGCCGCCCCGCTCGCCTGGTTGCGGGCCGAGGACCTGTTCTTTCTGCAGATCCAGGGCTCGGGCTACCTGACCTTCGCCGACGGGGGTCGGGCCCGGCTCGCCTATGCCGGCGACAACGGCGCGCCGTTCGTCGGGATCGCCCGGCCGATGGCCCGCGACGGCCTGCTGCCGCAGAACGGAACCTCGGGTGACGCGATCCGTGGCTGGCTGGCCGCGCACCGTGGGGCCGAGGCCCGTGCCGTCATGGCGTTGAACCCCCGCTATATCTTCTTCCGCATCGATCCCGATGACGGGGGTGACCCGGCCGGGGCCGCCGGCGTCCCCCTGCCCGCCCGGCGGGCCATCGCCGTCGACCCGGCCCACTGGCGCTACGGCGACCTGGTCTGGCTCAGTGCCGACGGCGGCAATCTGCGGGGCGCGCGCGGCAGCTATCAGGGGGCGGCGATGGCGCTGGACACCGGCTCGGCCATCCGGGGTCCGGTCCGCGCCGATCTCTATATGGGCCGTGGCGAGTCCGCCGGAGCCGAGGCCGGAGCCGTCCGCCATCCCCTGCGCATGTGGCGTCTGATCCCCCGTTCGAATGGGGACTCCGGGGACAGATAATCCGGGGCCTTATGGGGACAAGACCGGGACTCCGGGGCGGGTTTCACTGCCCGTTCCGTAAATCGACCCACCCTCCTTCCAGCCTGCCCTATACTGATCGGGACGGACTCCGGCCTCGCCCGGAAGGACCGCCCGGTCTTTGACAATTCAGCACCATCACCCCTCCGCCGTCCCGACCGCGAGGGGACCAAAAGGGTCGAACACCGGACAGGAATCCGCATTTGACCGACCGGCCGAAATTATTTCCGACACGCCGGTGACAGACGGGACATCGAAGTTCTGCGGTCCCGGCCCCGGCCCCGGCCCGTTCGGCTTTCTGCGCGGTGGCCTCGACCTCCCGCGCCGTTGACCCGGCTTCGACCTCCTCTACTGCCGCGTAGCGGACGGCCAGGGTCTCTTCAGCCGACTCACGATCCCGACAATGCTGATTGACGTCGACGGCCCACCCTTCGACAAGGAAGGCCATGAAACCCGCCCTTGCCGTCCCCACCTCCGCGGTCTCGCGAAACGCCCTTGTCCTGCTGGCGGCGGTCGCCGCCGGTGCCGCTCTCTACTGGCTGCGCGGCATACTGACGCCCCTGGCCATGGCCATCTTCCTGTTGATCATGATCGACGGGGTGAAACGGTTCATCGAGCACCAAACCGTACTGACAGAGCGCTGGGCCGGGATCGCGGCGTTGATTTTGGTGATCCTCGGCTTTCTCGGGGCGATCACGATCATTGTTTACGGCGCGCGCGGCTTCTTCGACCAGGCCTCGACCGATGCGGTGGCGCTGGGGCCGCGCCTCGACCAGATCCTGGCTGACGTTTACCGGCTGTTCGGCCAGTATTCGCCCCCGACAGCCAGCGAACTGATCGCCCGGGTCGACCTGTCCCGCTACATCGCCATGGTGGCCCGACAGGCCCAGGGCGTGGTCGTGGGGGCCATTTTCGTGATGGTCTATCTTGGCTTCCTGATCGCATCGCAGGACGGCTTCCGGCGCAAGCTGGTCAACCTGTTCCCGGAGCGGTCCGCGCGGTCCGAGGCGGTCGACGTGTTCCAACGTGTCCGCGGCGGCGTCGAGGGCTATCTCTGGGTCCAGACCGTGACCGGGGCCATGATCTGCGCCGCGGCCTGGCTGCTGATGCGGGCGGTCGGCCTGCAGAATGCCGAGTTCTGGACCTTCGTCATCTTCATCGTCGGCTTCATTCCGGTGCTGGGCGGGGCCATCGCCGGCCTGGCCCCGCCTGTTTTCGCCCTGGTCCAGTTTCCGGCCTACTGGCCGGCCCTGATCCTGCTGGTCGGTCTGCAGATCATCCTGTTCGTGGTCGGCAACATGGTCCAGCCGCGGATGCAGGGCGACAATCAGAATATCGATCCGGTGGTGGTGCTGTTGTCGCTGGCCTTGTGGGGCCAGCTCTGGGGCGTGGTCGGCATGTTCCTGTCGACGCCGCTGGCGGTGATGGCGATGGCGATTCTGGCCGAGTTCAAGGGCTCGCGCTGGATGGCCATTCTGCTGTCGGGAGACGGCGAGCCCTATGTCGACAAACCGGCAGCCGAGGAGAAGCCCCGGGGCCGCGTCAAGACGCCGCGCCCCCCGACCGCTTCGGAGGGCTGATCGGCCCTTGCAGCGCCCCAATGCGATCCCATCTTTGAATGGACGCCGCGGCCCCCTCCCCCCCAAAGCCGCGGTGCCCGGTGGTCGGCGCTGTTCCCCTCCTGGCGTCGATCCCGAGCAGGCCGCCGGACGCAAGTCCGGCGGCCTTGTTCGTGGGACCCGGCAAGGCCGGACGAGAGGCGTGGCGGTCCTGCCACGGTCGCGCCAATGACGCTTTTGGGACTTTCCCGCACGCCGCCATTCGCCTAGTCAGCAGCAGCGCTGGCGTGCCTCGAACGGAGTTGTTTCCTCCGGCCCCGAAACCACTCTAGTGTCTGGCTCGAACAACCCGCGAGCGGCCCCGTGCCGTGCTGAAAGAGACCCTGCCCATGTCCGGCGAAGCCCCTACTGCGTCTTCCCAAGCGATCACGCTGGAGGCGTTGGGCAAAAGCTTCGCGAAGGCCCTTGGCCAGCGGGTACTGGGCACGGTGGAACAGTCCTACCTGCAGCAGGCGTTTGACGACTACGCCGCGGATGAGACTCCCGAAATTGCCGGCGACGACCTCACTGTCCTGCTGGCCACCGTCTGGCAGTCTGCGCAGACCCGCAAGTCCGGCGACCCGGCCCAGATCACCATCGGTCCGCTCGCGGGTGTCGGCGGGCGGTCCACCGGCTGTGATGTGGTGCAGATCATTCAGGACGACCGGCCCTTCCTGGTCGACAGTGTCATGGGTGAGCTCGCCGAGGTCGGCGTCATGGTCCGGGGCCTGTTCCATCCGGTCGTCGAGACGGCCCGTCCCGGTGACAAGGCGGCGCGCGAGTCGATGATCATCGTCGTCATCGATCCGTTGCCGCAGGAGCGCCGCGACGCTCTGGGCGAGGGCCTGGCCCAGTCCCTTGCCGATGTGCGCTCAGCGGTCGTCGATCACGGCGCGATGAACGCGCTGATGGCGCGCTCGATCGCCCATCTGGAAGCCTGCCCCGCCGGGGTGGACCCGGCGGTGGTCGAGGAAAATCTGGCCTTTCTGAGCTGGCTGAATGACGACCATTTCGTCTTCCTCGGCGCGCGCGACTACGACTATCCCCGCACCGCAAGCGGTGGCTATGAGGCCGAGGCCCCGCTGAGCCAGTCCGGTGAAGGCCTGGGCGTTCTCAGTGACCCCGAGCGCACTGTTTTGCGTCGTGCCAACGAGCCGGCCGTGCTGACCAAGTCGATGAAGCGCCAGCTGGACCTGTCCGAACCGGTGACTGTGGCCAAGGCCAATATCCGCTCCCGGGTCCACCGCCGGGCCTATATGGATTACGTCGGGGTCAAGCGGTACGGCGCGGATGGCCGTCCGTCTGGCGAGACCCGCTTCGTCGGTCTGTTCACGGCCGAGGCCTATGACCGCACGGCCTCCCAGGTCCCGCTGGTGCGCCGCAAGGTGACCAACGCCCTTGCCCGCGCCGGCAAGACTCCGGGCAGCCACAACGAAAAGCGTCTTCGCAACATCCTCGAGAACTATCCCCGGGATGAGCTGTTCCAGATCCGCGAGGATGAGCTGCTGGGGATCGCCAACGGCATTCTCCACCTCTACGACCGGCCGCGGATCAAGATCTTCACCCGCAACGACCCGTTCGACCGCTTTGTCTCGGTACTGGCGTTCATTCCGCGCGAGCGTTTCGACGCCAGTGTCCGTGAACGGATCGGCCGGCTTCTGGCCGACGCCTGGGGCGGACGTCTGTCGGCCTGGTATCCGCAGCTGTCGGACCAGCCGCTGGTGCGAATCCACTATATCATCGGCGTCACGGCCGGGGACCATCCGACACCGGACATGGATGCCCTTGAGATCGCCGTCGCCGAGGCGGGTCGCAGCTGGATCGACCGGTTCGAGCGTGCGGTCCGCGTCGCCGGTTTCGGCGAGGTCTCGGTCGGCCCGGTCAGTGCCAAATGGGCCGATGCGTTCGGGGCCGGCTATCGCGACCGTTACGATGCCACCGAGGCGGTACAGGATGTACAGGCCTTCGACTGCCTGAACGGGTCCGGCCTGGTCGACGGGGGAGAGCCGGTTGCGGTTCGCGCCTTCCGCACGGCGACCGACAGCTCGTTGCATTTCCGCTTCAAGCTCTATCGGCGCGGATCGGCAGTGCCCCTGTCCGACGTTCTGCCGATACTGGCTGACATGGGACTGAAGGCCCTTGAGGAATTCGGCAATGCCATCCGGCCGGCCGGTGATGTCCCCATCTATATCCACGAGTTCCTGCTCGAGGATCCGCGCGGCGACAGCCTGACGTTCGAGGACGTCAAGATCCCGTTTGAACAGGCCTTTTCCGCGGTCTGGTCTGGTCGCACCGAGAGTGACGGTTTCAACCGACTGGTGCTGGAACTAGGGGTCGACTGGCGCGAGGCGGCGCTGATCCGCACCCTGGCTCGCTATCGTCAGCAGACCGGGCTGGACCCCAGCCAGGTGGTCCAGGAAGAGGCCCTGCGGGAATATCCAGAGGTGGCCCGTGCCATCCTGTCCCTGTTCAAGGCCAAATTCGATCCGACGCTCGGCGATGTCGCCAGTCGTCAGGCCCCGGTTGAGGCGCTGATCGCCAGGATCAATCGTCTGCTGCAGGACGTCCGTAGTCTTGACCACGACCGGGCCCTGCGGCGGATTGCGCTGCTGGTGGAGGCCATCAAGCGCACCAACTATTTCCAGGTCGGTCCGGACGGCCAGCCGGCGGCGCATATCTCGATCAAGATCGCGTCACGCGAGCTGGAATACCTGCCGCTGCCCAAACCCTATCGGGAGATCTTCGTCTGGGCTCCGCATATCGAGGGGGTGCACCTGCGCTTCGGCCCGGTGGCACGCGGTGGCCTGCGCTGGTCGGATCGCCGCGACGACTTCCGCACCGAGGTGCTGGGCCTGGTCAAGGCGCAACAGGTCAAGAACGCCGTCATCGTGCCGGTCGGCTCCAAGGGCGGCTTCTATCCGAAATGCCTACCCAAGGGCGGCGACCGCGATGCGATTCAGACCGAGGCCATCCGCGCCTACAAGACCTTCCTGTCGGGCATGCTGGACATCACCGACAATATCGTCGCCGACGGCTCGGTAGCGCATCCGGCCGACGTGGTGATGTGGGAAGGCGACGATCCCTATCTGGTCGTCGCCGCCGACAAGGGCACGGCAAGCTTTTCGGACATCGCCAACGGCATCTCGGCTGACTACGGCTACTGGCTGGACGACGCCTTCGCCTCGGGGGGCTCGGTCGGCTACGATCACAAGGAGATGGGCATCACCGCCCGCGGCGCGTGGGAGGCGGTCAAGCGCCACTTCCGCGAAATGGGCAAGGACATCCAGACCGAGCCCTTCACCGTGGTCGGCGTCGGCGACATGTCGGGCGACGTGTTCGGCAACGGCATGCTGCTGTCGAAAGCGATCAAACTGGTCGCCGCCTTTGATCACCGCGACATCTTCATCGACCCGAGCCCTGACCCGGCCACGTCCTGGGTCGAGCGCAACCGGCTGTTCAAACTGCCCCGCACCTCGTGGCAGGACTACGACAAGTCGAAGATATCCAAGGGCGGCGGGGTCTTCTCCCGCTCGGCCAAATCGATTGCCCTGACGCCCGAGATTCGGGCGGCGCTGGACATCGAGGACACGGTTCTGGATCCGGCGTCACTGATGAAGGCGATCCTTCGCGCGCCGGCCGAACTGCTCTATTTCGGCGGCATCGGCACCTATGTGAAGGCTCCGCGCGAGACGGATGCCCAGGTCGGCGACAAGGCTAATGACGCGATCCGGGTGGATGGCGGCGAGGTCCGCGCCAGTGTCATCGGTGAGGGGGCCAATCTCGGCATGACCCAGGCCGGGCGCATCGCCTTCGCCCTGAGCGGCGGACGCATCAACACCGACGCCATCGACAACTCCGCCGGGGTCGACAGCTCTGACCATGAGGTAAACATCAAGATCCTGACCGGGGCCGCCATCGCCTCGGGATCGCTGCAGGTCGGTGATCGCAACGCCTTGCTGGCCTCGATGACCGATGAGGTCGGGCTCAAGGTGCTGGCGCACAACTATGACCAGACCCTCGCGCTGTCTCTACAGGAAGCCGACGGCCCGGCAGCGCTGGATGCGCAGCAGAGCTTCATGCAGTGGCTGGGAGCCAAGGGTAAGCTGGATCGCAAGGTCGAAGGCCTGCCCGATGACCTGCGTCTGGCCGAGATGAAGGGTTCGGATCAGGCCCTGACCCGGCCGGAACTGGCGGTGCTGACCGCCTATTCCAAGATCGAACTGTTCGACGACATCGTCGCTTCGGCCGCGCCTGAAGATCCCTTCTTCGAAGAGACCCTGGTGCGCTATTTCCCGGGGCCGCTGGCGAAATACGAAGCGGATATGCAACGGCATCGCCTGCACCGCGAGATCGTGGCGACGGTGCTGTCGAACGAGATCGTCAACATGTGCGGCCCCAGCTTCCCCGAGCGCCTGCGACAGTCGGCCGAATGCGACACCGGTGCGATGGTCATTGCCTTCGAGGCCGCCCGTCGGGTCTTCCGGCTGGACGAGGCCTGGGATGCGGTCTCGGGACTGGACCTCAAGATTCCGGCCGAGGCCCAGATCGTGCTCTATCGCGAAATCTCGACCGTGCTGCGCCGCCAGACCTTCTGGCTGGCCCGTCGTGCGGCCCGGGCGGGGGCGACGGTCGATGGTCTGATCGCGGCCTACCGGCCCGCTGCCGATGCTCTCAGGGCCCGCGGCGGGGTGGTGCTGTCGCATTTCGAACAGGACCGGCTGGACAAGCGGGTGCAGTCGTTCATCGGCCTCGGAGTCCCGGTCAAGATGGCCAAGGCCGTCGCTCTTCTCCGTCCGCTGGTGGCGACGTCTGATATCGGCGACCTGGCCCGCGAGGCCGGCTGGCCAGAACCGGAAATGGCGCGACTGTACCATCAGGTCGGCGCGGCCTTCGATTTCGACCGGCTGCGTGCGGCGGCCGGTGCCGTGCCGTCGGCTGATCATTTCGACCGCCTGGCCGTCCGCCGCCTGATCGAGGACCTGATGTCCGAGCAGATGGTTCTGACGCGCGCCGTGGCCCGGTCGACCGATATGTCGGTCGGGGAAAGCGAGGCTGCGGCCGAGCAGGCGGTCGACACCTGGATCGGTCCCCGGCTCAGGATCGTCGAGGGGGTTCGTGCCTCGGTCGACGAAATCGAGGCCTCGGGTAAGGGTTGGACGTTCGCCAAGCTAACCATCGCCAACGGAGCCATTCGTGAGGTTGCGGCCACGGCGACCTGAACCCGAAACGGCCCCCGGCACAGGTCGGGGGTCGCTTCTTGTTGAACCCCCGGCCGGATTGGCCAGGCTTTCGACAGCGTCCGAAAGGAATGCCCTTGCCCCGTAAATTTCTGGTCGTCGTCGATGACAGTCCGGAGTTCGACGCTGCGCTGCGCTATGCCGCGCGTCGTGCCCGCTCGACGGGCGGACGGGTCGCCCTGCTGCGCGTTCTGCCGACGGGTTCCGACGCCCACTGGTCCGGTGTGCGTGATGAGATTCAACGCGAACTGCGCTCCGAAGCGGAGACCCTGCTGAACCGTCTGGGCGAGGAGGCCGCCGAACGTTCAGGGGCCCAGCCCCTGTTCCTGATCGAGGAGGGCGAGCCTCAGGACGCCATCCACAAGGTCGTTCGCGACGATCCCGAGATCAAGATTCTTGTTCTGGCGGCCGGGTCCGGTGCCCGGGGGCCGGGCCCACTGGTCACGGCCGTGCTCAAACAGGGCGGGGCGTTCGGTGGGCGCAAACTACCCGTCACCATCGTTCCGGGCGAACTGACCGAGGCTGAGATCGAAGACCTGGGCTGACGCTCGTCGACCAGAGGCAGAGGGGCAACGTGTCGCGTGCTCCGGTCTTGAAACCGGCGCAGGCCGGGCGCATCTGGAGCGTATGTTCATCCAGACCGAGACGACGCCGAATCCGAACGTGCTGAAATTCCTGCCGGGCCGCGACGTGGCGACGGCCGGGGTCCAGGAGTTCCTGTCGATCGACGCGGCGAGTGTGTCGCCACTGGCCGAAGCCCTGTTCCAGCTTGAAGGGGTGAGGGGCGTCTTCTTCGGGGCGGACTATGTGTCGGTCACACGCCATCCGGACTTCGACTGGACCGGAATCAAGGCGCCGGTTCTGGCGGCCATCATGGATCATTTCGTCTCCGGCGCGCCTCTGATGCGCGGAGAGGCCCCGGAGGCCGAGGGCCATGCCGCGGACGACAGTGAAGTCGTGGCGGAGATCAAGGCCCTGCTCGACAGCCGGGTGCGCCCAGCGGTCGCCCAGGACGGCGGTGACATCCTGTTTGACACCTTCGACCCCGAAACCGGGGTACTGTCCCTGCGCATGCGCGGAGCCTGCGCCGGCTGCCCGTCGTCGTCAGCCACGCTTAAGGCAGGGGTGGAGCAGATGATGAAACACTATGTTCCCGAAGTAACCCGGGTCGAACAGGTTCTCTAACAACCGCTTCCCCGCTTGCGTGAAACGTTTTCGTACTCGCCACGCTGCGGAGACGATGGCATGTTTGCCGGATGTCGCGTTTCGAACTCGATCCGGCCGCCCGTCGCCTGGGCGAAGCCCTTGCCGCCCTTCGCCGGGACCGAGGCCTGAGTCAGGCCGACGCCGGGGCCCGGATGGGCATGACCAGTCAGGGGTGGGGGCTCTATGAGGCCGGTCGCCGCCCCGGTCTGTTCCGCCCCGACGTTCAGCGTCGGCTGACGGCGGCGCTCGACGCCACGGTCGAGGATCTCGAACGACAGTGCGTGGCTCAGCCCCAGCCGGAACCGGAGCCGACCGGCCTTGAGGCCCGGGGTCGCGCGTTCAGCCGCAGTGTCGACAACGAGATGGCGGCGCTGCCCCGCCTGCAACTGTCCAATGATGATCTCAGGCCCTGGGCGGCGTCCGGCGTGGTGCTGGTGTACGAGCCCGGACGTTGGCCGCGCCGCGATCAGGGCTGCGTCATTCATATGGACGACGGCGAGGCCCGGATCCGGCTCTATGACCGGGCCGATGCCGAGGCCCTGATCGTGCATGGCGGACCGTCCGGCCTCGGGGTCGAAGAGCGGATTTGCCGGTCGACCATTCGTGAGGTGGCCGCCGTGGTGGCCCGGTTGGAACACTGAATGAAACAAAATCGTTGCATTCCGCCCGGTTTCATGAAACACCCTGGTTCGGATCAATCAGGGAAATCGGCGGATGGGCATCCGGTCCGGAAACAGTGTCGACGTCTATGTCGGGGCCCGCATCAGCCTGAGGCGTTCGGCGTTGGGCCTGTCGCAGTCGGCGCTGGCCGCCGAGCTCGGTGTCAGCTTCCAGCAGGTTCAGAAATACGAGACCGGGGCCAACCGGATTTCGGCATCGCGCCTCCACCGGATCGCCACCGTTCTGGGCACTTCGGTCGGCGCGCTGTTTCCGCCGGTCGATTCGAGTGGCGAGGGCCCGGACGCGCCCGACTGGCTGGGCAAGGTCAAACGGCTTCAAGCCTCGAGCGAGGGGCGGGTACTGGCGACAGCCTTCCCCAGAATCGAGGACGTCAGGGTGCGGCGTTCGATTGCCCGGGTGGTGGCGGCGCTGGCGCGTCGCGGTTGACGATCCGACACGGCGCGCGACTATGAGGGTGCTGCTCATCGATTCAGCCCTGTCGCTGTGTACAGCCGCGGTTTTTGAGGATGGGGCGGCTTTGGCCGTGCGATCGGAGCCCATGTTCAAGGGCCATCAGGAACGTCTGGCCGGATTCGTCCGGGATGCGATGGCCGAGGCCGGGATCGGGTTTGACGCCCTTGACCGGATCGGGGTCACCATCGGTCCCGGGTCCTTCACCGGTCTGCGCGTGGGGTTGGCCTTTGCCCAGGGATTCGGGGCGGCCCTGCAGCGTCCGGTCGTCGGAATCTCGACCCTGGACGCTTTGGCCGCGTCGATCGAGATGGACCGGGTCGCGCCGGACGCGGTCGCGGCCCTGATCGATGCCCGTCGCGGTCAGGTCTATGCCCGGTTCTGGCGCCGCGGCGTTGTGGAGGGCCCGGCCGAGGCCCTGTCACTCGAGGCGGCGGCCGCCCGGCTCGCGGCGCTCGGACCGGGTGTTACCCTGGTCGGCTCGGGGGCCCCGTTGCTGGCTGACGCCGTCCCGGGCGCTATCGTTGTCGACCGGCCGGGCCCGTCTCCCGAGGCTTTGGCCCGCCTGGTCGTTGCCGCCGACCCCTGTCTGGCCCCGCCGGAACCCCAGTACCTGCGCGCGCCGGACGCGACCCCGCCGACCCGATTGCCCGGTCAGCCCCGGACCCAGGTCCGGTCGTGAGTGTCGCCGTCCCTGACCCTGAGGCGCTGGCGGCCCTGCACCTGACGAGTTTTGACCATAGCTGGACGGCCGAAACCTTCGCTGACCTGCTGAAACAGCCCGGTGTGGCGGCGATCGGCGGGTCGGACGGTTTCATCTTGATCCGGGTCGTCGCCGACGAGGCCGAGATCCTGACCCTGGCGGTGCGCCCGGAGGCAAGGGGACGGGGGCAGGGAACCCAATTGACCCGGCAGGCGGCTGCGGCGGTCGCTGCGGCGGGGGCCCGACGGCTGTTCCTGGAGGTGGCCGAGGACAATGCCGCCGCACGCGCCCTGTACCGTCGAGCCGGGTTTGAGGCGGTCGGCCGCCGGCCGCGCTACTATACCCGCCCCGGGGCCTCACCGGTCGATGCCCTGCTTCTGAGCCTGAACTTGCCGGGACCGCTTCCCTTAGGCTGATCGGCTGCCTATCTTCCCCCCATGGACCGGATCGAAAAACTCTGCGCCGACCGCGGCATGCGCATGACCGAACAGCGGCGCGTTATCGCCCGGGTGTTGTCGAGCGCCGACGACCATCCCGATGTGGAAGAACTCTACCGGCGCGCCTCGTCGATCGATCCGCACATCTCGATCGCCACCGTCTATCGCACTGTCCGGCTGTTCGAGGAGGCGGGGGTGGTCGAGAAGCACGATTTCGGTGACGGGCGATCGCGCTACGAGGAAGCCGGGGATGATCACCATGATCATCTGATCGACGCCAAGACGGGCGAGGTCATCGAATTTTTCGACGCCGAGATCGAACGGCTGAAGATCGAGATCGCCGAACGGCTCGGCTTCGAGCTGATCGGGCACAAGCTTGAGCTCTACGGCAAGCCGATCGGCGGTGCCGAGCCGTCGGACCGTGAAGGCCTGATCTTCAACCGGCGGGCCACGCGCACCGAGAGCGACGACGCGGGCTGACCGGTTCCGGCTTCAAACGTCGTCGCTGCCGACGAGGCCACCCTCGTTTTCCAGCCGATTGATCGAGCGGACGTCCTTGCGGGTGAATTTCAGCCGTACGCCCGCGCCGGCATCGCCCTCGTCGATGAAGACAGCCCCGCCCGATTCCAGGGTCCGCCGTAGCCGCGCCACAGCGGCGGGCTCCAACGTCGACTTGCGGCGCTCAAAGCTCGCCAGGGCCTTGACGGGCAGATCCGACAGTGTGGCGACATGGTCCCGGGGCCATTCCACCAGAGCGCGGGCGGCGCGAGCCTGGGGGCCTGTGATCGACATGGTAATGCCTCCTCTGTGCCCTGACAGCCTAGCGGAAAACGACGGTGTCGGAGCGGTCTCGTCGTCGCATGCGCGAGGGGCATGGCGCGAACCGCGCCGGGGCATTAAAAGCCGACCCATGATTGAAACCCAAGGCTCGCCATCGGTCGCAGACGACACAGGCCCCGCGCCCAAGCGTCTGTTCATCAAGACCTACGGCTGCCAGATGAATGTCTATGACTCGGAGCGCATGGCCGATGTGCTGCGCCCGCTCGGCTATGCGTCAACTGACACGGCCGAGGACGCCGATTTCGTCATTCTCAACACCTGCCACATCCGCGAGAAGGCGGCCGAGAAGGTCTATTCGGAGCTCGGCAAGCTGAGAGAATTGAAAGACGCCCGAACGACGAATTCGACGACGGCGAGGGGGAGTTCGACGAATTCGATGATTATCGCCGTGGCCGGCTGCGTCGCCCAGGCTGAGGGCGAAGAGATCATGCGCCGTCAGCCCGCCGTGGACCTGGTGGTCGGGCCGCAAGCCTATCACCAGCTGCCGGAACTGCTGACCCGCACGGCCCGGGCGCGGGGTGAGCGGATCGGGGCTGATTTCGCACCCAATGCCAAATTTGACGCCATGACGTCCGAACGGATCGGTCCGCGCGGCGTCAAGGGACCGACGGCCTTCCTGACGGTGCAGGAAGGCTGCGACAAATTCTGTACCTTCTGTGTCGTGCCCTATACACGCGGCGCGGAATGGTCGCGGCCGGTGGCGGACATCCTGACCGAGGCTGGGGCCCTGGTGGAACGGGGCGTGCGCGAGATCACCCTGCTGGGTCAGAACGTCAACGCCTACAACGGCGCGGGACCGGACGGTGACCCGTCGACCCTGGCCCGTTTGGCCCATGCCCTGGCCGGGATCCCCGGACTGGACCGGCTGCGCTATACGACCAGCCATCCCAACGACATGAGCGCCGACCTGATCGCCGCCCATGGCGAGCTGGACGTGCTGATGCCTTATCTTCACCTTCCGGTGCAGTCCGGCGCGGATCGTATCCTGCGGCTGATGAACCGCAAGCACGGGCCGAAGACCTATCTCGACGTCATCGACCGCATTCGCGCGGTCCGGCCCGATATCGCCATCTCCGGGGATTTCATCGTCGGCTTTCCGGGCGAGACTGATCGCGACTTTCAGGACACCCTGGCCCTGGTGCGACAGGTCAACTACGCCTCGGCCTTCTCCTTCATGTATTCGCCGCGGCCCGGCACGCCCGCCGCCGCCATGGCCACCCAGGTGCCGGACGCCGTCGCCCGCGAGCGGCTGCACAGGCTGCAGGCTCTGCTGTTCGAACAGCAGACGGCATTCAATGCGTCCCAGGTCGGCAAGACCCTGCCCGTCCTGTTCGAGCGCAAGGGGCGCAGTCCGGGTCAGGCCATCGGCCGTTCGCCCTATCTCCAGTCGGTTCATGTCGAGAACGGGGAGCATCTTCTCGGCCAGATCGTTGCCGTGGAGATCGAAAGCGGCACGCAGAACAGTCTGGCGGGTCGCATCATTCAGCAGAAGGCGGCCTGATGGCGCGTGAGTCCGAATTCCTGGCCCTGGATGACCGCGCAATTCGCGCCGTCACCGGCCCCAACAGTCGTCACGTTGCCCTGATCGAGGACGCCTTCAAGGTGCTGGTCGAGGCCCCCGGCGGCGGCGTGTCGATCAACGGTTCGGCGCGAGACCGGGGCAACGCCAAGCGGGTGATTGAAGCCCTCGCCAAACGGGCGGACAAGGGCGCGGAGGTGACCGAGGCCGACGTTCGCACGGTGATGGGCACGATCCGCGGCGGCGGCGTCAGCGCCGATCCCATGGCCCTGCCGGTCGGCAAGCGCGGGGCCATCGTGCCCAAGACCAATGCCCAGGCCCGCTATCTGGAAATCCTGGCCCGTTGCGAGCTGAGCTTCGGCGTCGGCCCGGCGGGCACGGGCAAGACCTTCCTGGCCGCCGCCTATGGGGCCTCCCTGTTGCGACGGGGCCAGGTTGATCGTCTGGTCATCACTCGGCCCGCGGTCGAGGCCGGCGAAAAGCTGGGCTTTCTGCCCGGGGATCTGAACGAGAAGGTCGACCCCTATCTGGCCCCGATCTGGGAGGCGCTGAACGACATCCTCGGCCCCGAGGATGTGCAGCGTCGCCGCGACAAGGGTGAGATCGAGGCGGCACCGATCGCCTTCATGCGCGGTCGCACGCTCAGCCATGCCTTTGTCATCGTCGACGAGGCCCAGAACACCTCGCGCTTGCAGATGAAGATGGTGCTGACCCGTCTGGGGGAGGGGGCGCGTATGGTGGTTACCGGCGACCCCAGCCAGATCGACCTGCTGAACCCGCGCGATTCCGGCCTGGCCCACGCCCTGCGTATCCTGCGCGATGTGAAGGGCGTCGGGGTGCTGGAATTCGAGGCCCAGGACGTGGTCCGCCACGCCATGGTCGAGCGGATCGTGCGCGCCTATGATGCCGACGCCGCCCACGACCGGCCGCGGCCGGACCTCGAGGAGCGGGCGAGCCGATGATCGAGATCGTCGAGGACGATGCCGACGGCTGGTCCGCCGTCGGTCCGGACCTGCCCGGCGTGGTCGAACGCGCCGCGATGGCGGCCCTGGGGCGGGTTGCGGGCGAGGTGGTGGTGCTGCTGACCGATGACTCCGGCGTGCAGGACCTGAACGCGCGGTTCCGGGGCAAGGACGTGCCGACCAACGTCCTGTCCTTTCCGGCCGCCGAGGGGGCCGGGGAGCTGCTGGGCGACATCGCCCTCGCCGCGGGGGTCTGCCGCGCCGAGGCTGAGGCCCAGGGCAAAACCCTGGCCGACCATCTCAGCCACCTCGTGGTGCACGGGGTGCTGCATCTGCTGGGCCGGGATCATGAAGACGATGTCGAGGCCGAGGCGATGGAGGCCGAGGAACGGACGATCCTTGCCAGCCTTGGGGTCGCCGACCCATACAGGTCTGATGCTCAAGCTTGATCCGACCCACCCGCGCCACAACCTGATCGTCCGCTGGCTCCGTATCGGCCTGGCCCTGCTGGCTGGAGCGGGCGCGGCACTGGTCCATCCGCCGTTCGGCTTCCTGCCCGGTCTGCTCGGCTATCCGCTGCTGATGCTGCTGGCGGAACGCTCGAGCACGGCGCGTGGCGCGTTCTGGATGGGCTGGCTGGCCGGGTTCGCCTATTTCTTCATCGGCTGCTGGTGGGTGGCCGAGGCCTTTCTGGTCAATCCGGACCAGGCGTGGATGGCCCCGTTCGCCGCCAGCCTGCTGCCGATGGGTCTGGGCCTGTTCTGGGGCGTGGTCACGGTGCTGTATCGCCGGATCGCCCCCGCCGGCGTCCATCGCGTGCTGGTCTTCGCGGCCTGTTTCGCCCTGCTGGAATGGCTGCGTGGCCATGTGCTGACGGGATTCCCGTGGAATCCGGCGGGTGCCGGCTGGAAGGCCGGGTCGGCGATGTCCCAGTTCGCCGCCGTCGCCGGGGTTTACGGTCTGGGCTTCGTCACGGTCGCCGCGGTTTCGGCCCTCGGCCTCGTGCGCGGACCGGAGCCCCGGCGTGACCGGATCGGCGGCGTCGCCGTCGGCGTGCTGGTGCTGGCCGCCCTGTGGATCGGCGGCGCGGTCCATCTGGCACGGGCTCAACTGCAATTCACCGACACCCTGGTGCGGATCGTCCAGGCCGATGTGCCGCAGGAGTCCAAATGGACGCCGGAAGCCTATCAGGGCATCGTCGATCGCTATGTGAGGCTGACCGCCCGGCCCGGAGACCGGCTGCCGGATGTGGTGATCTGGCCGGAAGGGGCCCTGCCGGCCACGGCCAATCAGGTTTTCGCGGCCGGTTCGCCCGACGGCATCGCCATCGCCCAGGCGCTCCAGCCCGGCCAGACTCTGCTGGTCGGCCTGGGTCGTGGCGAGGCCGATGTCACGGTTGAAGGCGGGGCGCGCTATTTCAACAGCCTGTTCGTGCTCCATGATGAGGGCGAGACCGGACTGCGGATTACCGGAATCTACGACAAGCACCGTCTGGTACCTTTCGGGGAATACCTGCCGATGGGCCGGTTGATGAGCCGGCTGGGAGTCCGCAGCCTGGTTCATGTGCCTGCCGACTTCAGTGCGGGACCAGTTCCGGCCCCGATCGACGTGCCGGGTGCGCCGCCGGCCCAGCCTCTGATCTGCTACGAGAGTCTGTATCCGGGTTTCACGCCCGGTGCGCAGGGTCGGCCGGGCTGGATCGTCAATGTGTCAAATGACGCCTGGTTCGGTCGCACCTCGGGGCCGCTGCAGCACCTCAATCTCGCCAGCTACCGCGCCATCGAAACCGGCCTTCCTGTGGTCCGGGCCACCCCGACCGGCGTGTCTGCGATGATCGATCCCTGGGGTCGAATTGTTGCCGACAAACGGCTTGAGTCCGGTCAGAGCGGCGTCATCGACGCCCTGTTGCCACAACCTGCGGCGATCACTCTCTACGGCCGTTTCGGCGACCTGCTGTTCTGGTTGGCGGTCGTGGCCGGTCTGGTGTTCGGGGCCGTCCGGCACCGCTCCCAGCCCCTGAACCTGCGGGATCAGGCATGAGCGTTTCTGTATTTTAGGATGACATCCTGCGGCTGTGGGCGCATTGCAAGGGTATCGGAACCGGAAGAGGGCGTTGAGTTTGGCTATGGCAAGAGGCGGTGGCGAGGATGGTCCCCATCCAGTAGATCGGCATGTTGGCCGCAGAGTCTGCGAAAAGCGGATCAGTCTGGGCTACAACCAGAGTGACCTGGGGCGGGCTCTGGGGCTCACATTCCAGCAGATCCAGAAATACGAAAAGGGCGCGAACCGTATCTCGGCTTCGAAGCTTTGGGATATCGCGCGCTTCTTCAAGGTCGATATCGGTTACTTTTTCGAAGGTCTGAACCAGGCCGGGGCCGGCGTCGGCGAGGGCGGAGCGCCCGCTTTCGACCACGATTTTCCCGCGACCCGCTACACCATCGAAGTGTCACGCCTGGCCCCCCGGCTGTCCACTCGGCATCAGAAGCTGGCGCTGGAACTGGTCCGGGAACTGAGCGAGCGCAGCGCGGACGACGCCAGCTAGGGCGTCAGCCATCAGGACGGGCCCGGCCAAAGTCCGGCGCCCGGGCCTTCTGTTCGGCCCAATAGGCCGCGCCGTCATCGGGCTTGAACATGGTACGAGGCGTACCGTCCCGGGTCGCGACGGCAAAGGTGTTGGTCGCCACCTCGTAATAGAGAACGTCACCGTTGGGACGGTGGACCGTTTCGACCGCGCGCGGCGGATGGTCGACGAAGGCCTGCATCTTCGCGAGATAATCCGCAGACGATCGGGCTCCAAAGGCCGCACCGTTGCGCTGGAACAGCCGTTCGACCTTGGCGTCCACGGTTTCCCGCCGACTGGTCGTCACCGGCGGACGTTGCAGTGCAGGACTGGCCGCCGCGGTGGAAGCGGCTGCTGGGCCACCGTCGACGGGGGCCCCCGTCTCGGCCGTCCGGTCGCGAGTCTCGACCGCCGAGCCCGCATTGTCACAGCCGCCGGGCCCCACCAGCATCACGAGGCCCGCGACGATCATTCCGCTCATGGCAACAGGGTTGCGCGCCATGTTTCCCTCCATGCGATAATAATGATCTACCCATAGTTGAAATATCGTGTTGCTGCAATGTTCCGCAGCAGGTGCTTCAGCCTCGACGCCGTGCCGCGCCGTCGCTAGAGGAGCAGGATGTCCGAGGTCTCGTTGAACACCCGCAAGGTCCTGCTGATCGTCGGTGGCGGCATCGCCGCCTACAAGGCGCTGGAACTGGTTCGACTGTTGCGCAAGGCGGGGGCCGAGGTCCGGGCCGTGCTGACCGACGGCGGGGCGCAGTTCGTCACCCCCCTGTCCCTGGCGGCGTTGTCCGGCCATCCGGTGCACCACGCCCTGTTCTCGCCCGAGGACGAAACCACGATGGGCCATATCGAACTGTCGCGCTGGGCCGATCTGGTGGTCGTGGCTCCGGCGACGGCGGGCCTGATCGCCAAGGCCGCCAACGGCCTGGCCGATGATCTGGCCTCGACCACCCTGCTGGCCACCGACAAGCGGGTCCTGATGGCTCCGGCGATGAATGTGCGGATGTGGCAGCACCCGGCGGTCCAGGCCAATCTGCAGCGTCTCAAGGGCTTTGACGGCCTGCATGGTGTGGCCGTGGTCGGTCCAGACGAAGGGGAGATGGCCTGTGGCGAGTTCGGCCCGGGTCGCATGGCGGAACCGGCGGCGATCCTGGCCGCGATCCGCACCCTGCTGAGCGATGCCGGGGAACGGCCCTTGGCCGGACGGCGGGCCGTGGTCACGGCGGGGCCGACCTTCGAGCCGATCGATCCGGTTCGCGGCCTGACCAATCGTTCCAGTGGCAAACAGGGCTATGCTATCGCCGCCGCCCTGGCCGCGCGCGGGGCCAGCGTGACCCTGGTCTCGGGGCCGGTGGGTCTGGCCGCACCCGACGGCGTGCAGCGGGTCCAGGTCGAGACGGCGGTGGAGATGAAGGCGGCGGTCGATGCGGCCCTGCCCGCCGATATTGCCGTGATGAGCGCCGCCGTCGCCGACTGGCGGGTCGACGGCGTGGCCAGCGGCAAGATCAAGAAGGCCCCGGGCGGTCCGCCGTCTCTGGCCCTGATCGAAAATCCCGACATCCTGGCGGACCTGTCCGCGCCCGGTTCGAACCGACCGACCCTGGTGATCGGCTTTGCCGCGGAAACCACCGACCTGGAGGTCAATGCCCGGGCCAAACTGTCCCGCAAGGGCTGTGACTGGATCATCGCCAATGACGTTTCGGGCGATGTGTTCGGGGCTGACAGCAATGCCGTGACCCTGTTCCAGCGCGGCGGGACCGGGGAAAGCTGGCCGCGCCAGTCCAAGGCCGATATCGCCCGTTCCCTCGTCGACCGCATCGTTGACCATTTCGCCTGATCCCGACCGGAGCCTGCCGTCCATGACGACCGTGCGTATCGAACGCCTGCCCCACGCCGCGGGCCTGCCGCTGCCGGCCTATGAGACCGCCGGTTCGGCCGGGATGGATCTGCGCGCCGCGCTCGCTGACGACCAGCCCATGACCCTGGCCCCGGGGGGACGGGCCCTGGTGCCGACCGGGCTGAAGATCGCGCTGGAGGCGGGCTATGAGGCCCAGGTGCGCCCGCGCTCGGGTCTGGCCCTCAAACACGGCATCACCTGTCTGAACGCGCCCGGGACCGTCGACAGCGACTATCGCGGCGAGGTCGGGGTCATCCTGGCCAATCTGGGGGCTGACGCCTTCGTCATCCGGCGCGGCGACCGCATCGCCCAGATGGTTATCGCCCGCTATGCCCAGGCGACCATGGTCGAGGTCGAGACCCTGGACGAGACGGCGCGCGGGGCCGGCGGGTTCGGCTCGACGGGGCGCTAGCAACCCGGCGCCCCGGACGTTCAGATCGGCGGCGGGGTGGCCGGGGTGGTCTCGCGACGCCGGACCTGTTCGCGCCAGGCAGTGTAGAGGCCCGAGGCCGCGATCAGGGCGGCCCCGATCAGGGTCGAAACCGTCGGTGAGGCGTGCATCAGCCACCAGCCGAACAATACGGCGCCGACGATCTGCAGATAGTCGAACGGGGCCACCACCCCGACCGGGGCGTGGCGCAGCGAATTGGTCATGAACAGCTGGGCCACCCCGCCGGCCACCCCGCCGGCGGCCAGCACGGCGTAGGTCGGCCAGGCGCGCCATTCGGCGGTGAAGACCATCAGGCCGCCGCCGACGACGGCGCAGGCCACGAAGAACCAGAACACGATCGAGGCCGTGGTCTCGGTCTTGCCGAGCTGGCGCAGGGTCACGGTCACCGCCGCCGCCATGAAGGCCCCGGCGAGGCCGATCAGCAGCCCGGTGAGGGGCGGGCCGCCGCCGGTGCCGGGCTGCACCATCACGGCCACGCCGATGAAGCCGAGGACCACAGCGGTCCAGCGCCGGGCCCCGACCACCTCCTTCAGCACCACGACGGACAGCAGGGTGGCGAAGATCGGGGCGGTGAAGCCGATGGTGGTGGCGTCCGCCAGCGGCAGCATTCTCAGCGTCTGGAAGATCAGCAGGATGCCGGTGACGCCCAGCGCGCAGCGCCACAGGTGCACCATGGGCCGGCGCGTCTTCAGGGCCGACAGTCCCGCCGGGGCGCTCATCACCCAGACCAGAACGACCGGCAGGCCGAACAGGGCCCGATAGAACACCATCTCGGGTGCGGTCACCGGCTCGAGGGTGGTGGCGAATTTCATCATCGCGGCCATCAGCGAGAAACAGCCCGCCGAGGCGATGCGCAGCAGGATGCCGCGAGAAGCGCCGTGGACCGGCGCGAACGTCCTCACGCCTGTCTGAACCCCAGTACGTCCTGCATGTCGTAGAGACCCGGCTTGCGGCGGCGCACCCAGGCGGCGGCGGCCACGGCTCCGCGCGCGAACAGCGAGCGGTCGATGGCCTTGTGGCTGAGGGTCACGACTTCGTCCTCCGAGGCGAACAGCACCGTGTGTTCGCCGACGATGCCGCCGGCCCGCAGGGTGGCAAAGCCGATCCGGCCCGCCTCGCGTTCGCCGGTCAGGCCGTCATAGGGCGGGCTCTTCAGACTGGACAGATCGCCGCCGCGTCCGGCGGCGGCGGCCTCGCCCAGCATCAGGGCCGTGCCCGAGGGGGCGTCGACCTTGCGGCGATGGTGGGCCTCCAGCACCTCGATGTCCCAGTCCTGCGCATCGAGACGCAGGGCCGCCTGTTCGACGAGACCGATCAGGACATTGACCCCCAGCGAGAAATTGCCGCTGCGGACGATGGCGACGCTGGCGGCGGCGGCGGCCAGCTCGACTTCCTGGGTTTCGCTGAAGCCGGTCGAGCCGATCACCAGGGCCGGCCCGCCGCGGGCGGCGCAGGCCCGGGCCAGTTCGATTGAGGCGTCGGGGGTCGAAAAATCGATGATCACGTCGCAGAGTGACAGGTCGGGGGTCTCGCCGCGGTCGAAACGGGCGGCAACCACGACATCGTCGCGGGCGTCCAGGACCTGGGAAACCGCACGACCCATTCGCCCCCGGGCCCCCGAAATTCCGGCGTGGAACAGGGCGGTCACGCGGTGGTTTCTTTCGAACCCGTACCGGCGCCGGGGGGCGGGGAGTCGCTGCCGAGAATGTCGGCCCAGAAGCGTTTGGCCTTGCCGGCGAAATTGGAGTTCCGCGGACTTTGGTCGGCCCCGAAGGTGGTGGCCAGTTCTTCCATCAGCTCGCGCTGGCGCGCGGTCAGGTCGGTCGGGGTCTCGACGAAAAGTTCGACCAGCAGGTCACCGCGCTGACGACCGTTCAGGTGCGGCATGCCCTTGCCCTTGATGCGGACCGTCTTGCCGGTCTGGGCCCCGGCCGGGACCTGGACCCGGGCCTTGCACTGGCCGTCGCAGGCTTCGGACACCAGGCAGGGGGCGTCGATATCGCCGCCCAGGGCCGCGGTGGTCATCGGCACGGGCACCGTTACCAGCAGGTCGAGATTGTCACGCTCGAACAGCTCGTGCGGCGTGACCGACAGGAAGACATAGAGATCGCCGCGCGGGCCGCCGCGCAGGCCGGCGTCGCCCTCGCCCGACAGGCGGATGCGCGAGCCGTCGTCGACCCCGGCCGGAACCTTCAGCGCCAGCTTGCGGGTTTTGCGCACCTGACCATGGCCGTGGCAGGTGGTGCAGGGTTCGGCGATCATTTCGCCGCCGCCGCCACAGCGGGGACAGGTCCGTTCCACCTGGAAGAAACCATTGGCCTGACGTACGCGACCCGCCCCCTGGCAGGTGGTGCAGGTGACCGGGCGGGTGCCCTTTTTCGCGCCCGACCCCTCGCAGCCGTCGCAGGTGGCGGTCGAGGGCACGCCGATCTCGACGTCGGCCCCGCGATAGGCCTGTTCCAGGGTGATTTCGAGATCGTAGCGCAGATCGGAGCCGCGGCGCGGGCCGCTCTGCTGCTGACGGCCGCCGCGGCCGCCGAACACGTCGCCGAAAGCGTCGCCGAAGACCTGGGAGAAGATGTCGTTGACGTCGTGGAAGCCCTGCTGACCGCCACCGCCGCCGCCACCGTTGACCCCGGCATGGCCGAACCGGTCATAGGCGGCGCGCTTCTGCTCGTCCGACAGGACCGTATAGGCCTCGGAAATTTCCTTGAAACGGGCCATGGACTCGTCACAGCCGCCGTTGCGGTCTGGATGGTGCTCCATCGCCAGCTTGCGATAGGCCGACTTGAGGCCGGGTGCGTCGATCGTGCGTTCGACGCCCAGAATTTCATAATAATCACGCGCCATCAGGCGTTTGTCCTCTTACCCCGTGCCGACGGAACGTGCCTCTTGTCGGGCCTTGGTCCGGATCGGTCGACCCCACTGACATGGGGGCCGGGTCAAATGATGCAAGTTCCATGAAAAGGCCCCGCCTGCCGACTGACAAGCGGGGCCCTGTTCATGCTGAGGGCCTGATCAGGCGCTCTTCTTCTCGTCGTCGTTGTCGTCACCTTCGCCCGGAACTTCCTCGAACTCGGCATCGACCACGCCGTCGTCGGCGGGGGCCTCATCGGCGGCACCCTCGCCCTGCTGATTGGCGTACATGGCCTCACCCAGCTTCATCGAGGCCTGGACCAGGGTATTGGTCTTGGTCCGGATGTCCTCGGCGTCGGTACCGTCCTTGGCTGCTTTCAGCTCGGTCAGGGCGGTTTCGATCGCCGCCTTCTCGTCCGCGCCGACCTTGTCGCCGTGTTCAGCCATGGCCTTTTCGGTCGAGTGGACCAGGCTGTCGGCCGCGTTCACGGCCTCGACCAGATCCTTGCGGGTCTTGTCGGCCGCCGCATTGGATTCGGCTTCCTTGACCATCTTCTCGATGTCGTCGTCCGACAGGCCGCCGTTGGCCTGGATCCGGATCGACTGTTCCTTGCTGGTCGCCTTGTCCTTGGCGGTCACGTGAACGATGCCGTTGGCGTCGATGTCGAAAGCGACCTCGATCTGGGGCATGCCGCGCGGTGCGGGCGGAATGCCCATCAGGTCGAACTGGCCCAGCACCTTGTTGTCGGACGCCATCGGCCGCTCGCCCTGAAAGACCCGGATGGTCACGGCCGACTGGTTGTCGTCGGCGGTGGAGAACACCTGGCTCTTCTTGGTCGGGATGGTGGTGTTGCGCTCGATCAGCGGGGTGAACACGCCGCCCAGGGTCTCGATGCCCAGGGTCAGGGGGGTCACGTCCAGCAGCAGCACGTCCTTGACGTCGCCCTGCAGCACGCCGGCCTGAACCGCGGCACCCAGCGCCACGACCTCATCGGGGTTCACACCCTTGTGGGGCTCCTTGCCGAAGAATTTCTTCACGGCTTCCTGGACCATCGGCATACGGGTCATGCCGCCGACCAGCACCACTTCGTCGATGTCCGAGGCCTTGAGGCCCGCGTCCTTCAGGGCCTTGGCGCACGGCTCGATGGTGCGCTGGACCAGATCGTCGACCAGGGCTTCCAGCTTGGCGCGCGACAGCTTGATGTTCAGGTGCAGCGGGCCCGAGGCGTTCATGGTGATGAACGGCAGGTTGACCTCGTACTGGGTCGTGGAGCTGAGCTCCTTCTTGGCCTTTTCGGCCTCTTCCTTGAGGCGCTGCAGGGCCAGTTTGTCGGAGCGCAGGTCGACGCCCTGTTCCTTCTTGAACTCGTCGGCCAGGTAGTCGACCAGACGCAGGTCGAAGTCCTCGCCGCCGAGGAAGGTGTCGCCATTGGTCGACTTGACCTCGAAAACGCCGTCGCCGATCTCAAGGATCGAGACGTCGAAGGTGCCGCCGCCGAGGTCATAGACCGCGATCTTCTGGCCTTCGTTCTTCTCGAGACCATAGGCCAGGGCTGCCGCGGTCGGCTCGTTGATGATGCGCAGCACCTCAAGCCCGGCGATCTTGCCGGCGTCCTTGGTGGCCTGACGCTGGGCGTCGTTGAAATAGGCCGGAACGGTGATAACCGCCTGGGTCACCGTCTCGCCCAGATAGGCCTCGGCGGATTCCTTCATCTTGCCGAGCGTGAAGGCCGAGATCTGCTGCGGTGAATAGTCCTTGCCGTTGGCGCGCACCCAGGCGTCGCCATTCGGTCCCTTGACGATCTCGTAGGGGACCATCTTCTTGTCCTTGGCCACCACCGGGTCGTCGAAACTCCGCCCGATCAGGCGCTTGATCGCGAACAGGGTGTTGGTCGGGTTGGTCACCGCCTGACGGCGGGCCGGCTGGCCGACGAGGGTCTCGCCTCCGTCCTGGATGGCCACGACCGACGGGGTCGTGCGGTTGCCCTCCGCGTTTTCGATGACCTTCGGATTCTTGCCGTCCATGACGGCGACGCACGAGTTGGTCGTGCCGAGGTCGATGCCGATGATCTTGGCCATGGGCTCTTTCTTTCACTCCAGCGGCGGGCGATGCGGCGGCCTTCAAGGAAGCGCGGCACAGGATCGCCCCCATTTGGTTCAGGGGTCAGGATGATCCGGAGGGAAAGTCCCGAGACATTCGGGGCCTTCTCCGGTTGTTGCGGATATGGGAAAGACCTCAGGGGTCGCAAGGGCTTCGTGACAATGCAGCGCGATTCCAGGACCTATTTGATCGCCCTGTTGCGGTTTTCCCTGATGAAGCGCCGTGCGGCGTGCCAGGAGGTCGCGAATGGAGACGCCCGGTCAGCTTGAGACGGGTCTGGAGGGCTTCCGGTTCTGGCCCGGTGCGCTGGGGCCGCTGGACCAGACCTGTCTGTTGGCGCAGGTCCGGGCGGCTGTGGCCCAGGCCCCCTTCTATCGTCCCGAAACCCCGGGCGGGCGGCCGTTTTCGGTATTGATGACCAATTGCGGTCCGCTGGGCTGGGTCTCTGACCGGACAGGCTATCGCTATCAGCCGCTCCATCCGCTGACCGGGCGGCCGTGGCCGCCGATTCCGCCGCTGCTGCTGGCCCTGTGGGACCGTCTGACCGGTCTTGAGTCACCGCCGGACGCCTGTCTGGTCAATCTGTACCGGGGTCCGGCCCGGATGGGGCTGCACCAGGACCGGGATGAGGCCGACCTGACGGCCCCGGTCCTGTCGGTCTCGCTCGGCGACACGGCCATGTTCCGTATCGGGCCGGCGGCCGGCGGTGCGACCCGCGTGGTGCGGCTGGCATCCGGGGACGTCTGTGCCCTGACCGGACCGGCGCGTCTGGCCCGCCACGGAATCGACCGGACCCTGCCGGCGACGTCCCGGCTGCTGACCGGCGGTGGGCGACTGAACCTGACCCTGCGCCGGGCGCGTTAGGTCCGGACCGGGATCAAGGGCCGGGATCCGGGCCTTGGATCAGGGGTTCGTGACTCGACACCCGGACCGGGTCAGGGTCACTGTCGGTGTTCCCGTCCGTGTCCGGAGCTTCCCTGATGACTGTGCTGATCCGGCCGGAAGGCCAGACGTCCGATGATTTCCGTTTCAGCCGCCGCGCCCTCGGTGGTCTGTTCTTCGCGGGCTATGCCACCGCGGCCCTGGCCCGGGACGCCCAACCGGTGACGACCAGTGCCGACGGACTGACGCTGGCCGATGTCAGCTATCGCGCGCCTGACGGTTTCGAATTGCCCGCCTATGTCGCCCGCCCCGACGGGGAGGGGCCCTTCCCCGTGGTCATCGTCGTCTCCGAGATCTTCGGGGTGCATGAATATATTCGCGACGTCTGTCGCCGCCTGGCGCAGGCCGGTTATGCCGCGATCGCGCCGGCCTTCTTCGTTCGGGTCGCGGACCCGGCTCCGCTGGACGACATGCAGCAGGTCCAGGCCATCGTCGCCGCCGCCGGTTATGAGCAGGTGATGGGCGATGTGGCGGCGACCCTCGACTGGGCCAGCCAGCAGCTCTGGGCCAACAGCGACCGGGTCGGGATCACCGGCTTCTGCTGGGGCGGCAAGGTCGTGTGGCAGGCGGCGGCCCGGTTCGCCGCGATCGACGCCGGGGTCGCCTGGTACGGGCGCCTGGCGCCGCCGGACAGCGCGACGCCGGATCAAAGGGCGGCGGGCGCGCCCTGGCCGGTCGATCTGGCCGCCGACCTCAAGGGTCAGGTCATTGGCCTCTATGGCGAGCTGGACCGGGGTATTCCCCTGTCGAGCGTCGAGACCATGCGCTCGGCCCTGGCCCGGGCCGGGGCCGGTGGCGACGAGATCACCGTCTATCCCGGTGCGCCGCATGGTTTTCATGCCGACTACCGGGCCAGCTATACGCCCGAAGCCGCAGCGGACGGGTGGCACCGGTTGCTCGCCCTGTTCGCAGCGAAGCTCAGGGCCTGACCTCAGGCGGTCTCGTCGAACTGACCGCCGGTTTCATCGGCCTTGTCATAGGGGTTGGAGCCCGCAGCACCCGTTCCCGCCGTCGGGCCCGAACCGCGGGCCGCCACGACGACCATGGCCGGACGCACGGTGCGGCCGAACAGGGCGTAGCCGGGCTGCAGCGTCTGGACGACCGTCCCGCCCGCAACCGTGTCGGAAGGCTGTTCCATCACCGCCTGATGCTGATGCGGGTCGAAGGTCTCGCCGGCCTCGGGGGCCACCCGCTTCAGGCCGTTGGCGTCAAAGGCCGAGAGCAGGGATTTCTCGATCAACTCCAGGCCGGTCACCAGATTGGTGGCCACCGGATCGGCGTCGCGCGGTGCGGCGGTCAGGGCCCGCTGCAGGCTGTCGGCCACGCCCAGCAGGTCCTTGGAGAAGCGCTGGATGGCATAGGCCCGCGCGTCGTTCATCTGGCCCTCGGCGCGGCGGCGGGTGTTGTCGGCCTCGGCGGCGGCGCGCAGGGCGCGGTCCTTCCACTCATCGCGTTCGGCGATCAGGGCGTCGATCGGGCCGAGTCCGTCGTCGTTGTGGTCGGCCGGGTGCGCGTCCAGTCCGGCCTCGGCGTTGGCCTCAATCTCGGGGTCGAAGTCGGTGTCGTTGATGTCGTTCACGTGTCTTGTCCGTCCAGCATTCTTCCCAGCACCCGGGCGGTATAGTCCACCAGCGGGATGACTCGGGCGTAATTCAGTCGCGCGGGGCCGATGACGCCGATGGCACCGACGACCCGTTGTCGGCCCGTCATATAGGGTGCGGCGATCAAGGCGGAACCCGACAATGAAAACAACCGTGTTTCTGCCCCGATAAAAATGCGCACCCCCTGGGCCTCGGAGACGCCGTCGAGCAAACCGATCAGCTGTTCTTTCTGTTCCAGATCGTCGAACAGGACCCGTACCCGTTCCAGATCCTCGGCCGTCTCGCGATTGTGCAGCAGGTTGGCGCGTCCCCGCACGATCAGCGCGCGGTCGCGCTCGGCCCCGCCGGACCAGGCGGCCATGCCGTCCTCGACCAGACGGGCGGCGGCGGCGTCCAGGGCCTGACGGGCGGCGGCCAGTTCGGCCCCCATCTCGCTGCGGGCCTCGGCCAGCGGACGGCCCTTCAGCCGGGCATTGAGGAAATTGGACGCCTCCTGCAGGGTCGAGGGGGTGACCCCGGCCGACAGGGGCATGATGCGGTTCTCGACCGAGCCGTCATCGCCGACCAGCACGGCCAGCGCCTGATCATGGCCGAGGGCGACGAACTCGACGTGTTTGACGCCGGCGTCGCGCACCGGCGAGGCCACGATCCCGGCACCACCGGCAAGGCCGGACAACAGGTTGGAGGCCTCGTCCAGGGCGTCCTCGAAGTCGCGACCCCGTCCGGCGAGGCGGCCGTCGATTTCGCGCCGCTCTTCCTGACCGATGTCACCGATCTCGAGCAGGCCGTCGACGAACAGGCGCAGACCGGCGTGGGTCGGAATGCGACCGGCCGAACTGTGCGAGGCGGCCAGCAGGCCGGACAGGGTCAGGTCCTGCATGGTGTTGCGGATCGAGGCCGGGGACAGATGCACACCGCCGCGCGACAGGGTGCGCGATCCGACCGGGTCGCCGGTCTCGAGATAGGATTCGACGATCCGGCGGAAAATATCGCGGGCCCGACCGTCAAGCGCGGCCAGTCCGCCCCCTGCGGCGAGGGGGGTGGGGCCGAACGGCGAACGGTTGGGGGCATACAGGCTCACCCTTTCAGGATAAGCAGCGCCGCTGCCGCTTGCCAGAAGGAACGTCAAATGACTTCGATCCGCCCCTCGGAACGTCAACCCGACCAACTGCGTACCGTGACGCTGGAAACCGGCGTCAACCGCTATGCCGAGGGTTCGTGCCTGGTGACGTTCGGCCATACGAAGGTACTGGTCACGGCCTCGGTCGAGGACAAGGTGCCGGGCTGGATGCGCAACAGCGGCCAGGGCTGGGTCACGGCCGAGTACGGCATGCTGCCGCGGGCGACGCATACGCGGGGCCGGCGCGAGGCCGCCAGCGGTAAACAGTCCGGCCGCACCCAGGAGATTCAGCGCCTGATCGGCCGCTCGATGCGGGCCGTGGTCGACATGAAGGCGCTGGGCGAGCGTCAGGTGGTGCTGGACTGCGATGTGATCCAGGCCGACGGCGGCACCCGTACAGCAGCGATCACCGGGGCCTGGGTGGCCATGGCCAGTGCCTTTGACTATCTGCGCGCCGAGGGGGTGATGAAGACCGATCCGATCCTCGACCAGGTCGCGGCCGTGTCGTGTGGCGTGTTCCAGGACCTGCCGGTGCTGGACCTCGACTATGAAGAGGATTCCAACGCCGAGGCCGATTCCAACTTCGTCCTGACCGGCGCCGGCCAGATCGTCGAAATCCAGGCCACCGGCGAGAAGCGCGGCTTTTCGCGGCCCGAGTTCGACCGGCTGTTCCAGCTGGCCGAGGGCGGTTGCGCCGATCTGTTCGCCCTGCAGCGCGCCGCCCTGAAGCGCTAGAGGGGTCGGCGGACCCGGCTTGCGGCTTCGGGGTATCGTCGTGCGGCGAACCGGGGCATCGTGGGGGACCCGATCGACCGGAGACCCGCCATGCGCCTTGCCCCCGCCTTCGCCCTTCTCGCCGGCCTGTTGATCCTGTCGGCTTGCGACAAACCCGCCGAGACCCCGGTCGATGCCGTCGAGGTCGCGCCGGTGCCGACGACCGTGATGCCGGCGGACGCCCCGCCCCAGGAAGAGGTCGATCCCGGCCTGACCCCGGCCGCGGCGGGGATCAAGGGGTCCTGCCTGTCCGAGGTCGGGGCTGCGGCCTCTGCCCGTCTGGTCGAACGGTGCATCCAGGTCAGTCCGGCCACCCATCCGCCGTGTAACGTCCAGAACAGCTGTGCCCTGATCCAGGGTGAAATCGACCGGTCCTGCGCCATGTTCGGACCGGACGAGACCCGCCCGCCCGAATGCACGGCCTGACCGACGGCGTCTCAGCGAGACATTCCGTCGGGCGGGAAGCAGGGTTCCCCGACGGGTGAGATGTCAGACGGGCATGCAAATGACCATTTGACATTGTTCGATGATTAGCTAATCATTGATGCATGAACCGGGTATTCAAGGCACTGGCTGATCCGACGCGCCGCAAGGTGCTGGAGTTGTTGCGGGCACAGCCCATGACGGCGGGGGCCCTGTGCGACCATTTCCCGGTATCGAAGCCGACCATGTCGGCCCATTTCGCGGTCCTGCGCGAGGCCGACCTGGTCGACAGCCGCAAACAGGGCACCACCGTCACCTACCGGCTCAAATTATCGGTGCTGGAAGAGGCCCTGCTGGGCTTTTCCCAGAGTTTCGGCATCGGGGCCGGGTCGGATCCGGCACCGCCGCGCGTCAACCCCCTCAAAGGACCTGTCCCATGACCTTCAAGACCCTGTTACCTGCCCTGATCCTCGCGGGACTGCTGCTGGCGCTGGCCGCGGGCCTGCGCCTGGCCGAGGGCAATGGCATGATCGATGGCGAAACCGCCCGACGTGGCGTCCAGGTGGCCATCGGTCTGATCCTGGCCGCCTTTGCCAACCGCATGCCCAAGCAGATCCGGCGCTGGCGCGGGGAACAGGCCGACATCCGCGAACAGCGGGCGCTCCGGGTCGGCGGCTGGTCCCTGACCCTGGCCGGTCTGGCGCATGCGGGCCTGTGGGCCTTCGCGCCCCTGACCGTCGCCGACACCATGGCCATGGTGGTGGTCGCCGCAGCGACTGTGCTCACACTCGGCTTTGCCTTCTGGTCCATGGCCCTGTGCCGTTCGACCGATGCGGGGTCGGCCCACTCCTGATCGAGACGGCTCGTCGCGTATGAAAAAGGCCCCGCCGTCACCGGCGGGGCCTTCGTCAATTCAGACCGGATACCGGTCCGATAGTGTCCTAGTCGCGACGCGGACGGCTGCGACCGCGATCACCGCCACCGCCTTCACGCTTGCGGCCACCACCGCCGGTGTCCTCGGTCAGCGCCGGTTCGCCACGTTCGGCGCGGTCGGCGTTGATCTTGTCGGTCAGGTCCTCACCGGTGGTCTGGTCGACGACCTTCATCGACAGCTTGGTCTTGCCGCGATCGTCGAAGCCGAGGAACTTCACTTTGACATCCTGGCCTTCGGACAGGACGTCAGTCGGGTTGGCGACGCGTTCCAGAGCGATCTGGGACACGTGAACCAGACCGTCCTTGGCCCCGAAGAAGTTCACGAAGGCACCGAAGTCGACGACCTTCACGACCTTGCCGGAATAGATGGTGCCGGGCTCGGGCTCGGACACGATCGACGAGATCCAGGCCTTGGCGGCGTCGATCTTTTCCTGGTCCGAAGCGGCGATCTTGACGGTGCCGTCGTCCTCGATGTTGACCTTGGCGCCGGTCTTTTCGACGATTTCGCGGATGATCTTGCCACCGGTGCCGATGATGTCGCGGATCTTGTCGGTCGGGACCTTGATCGACTCGATCTTGGGCGCGTACTCGCCGAGCTCGGTGCGAGCACCGTCGATGGCCTTGTCCATCTCGTCGAGGATGTGCAGACGGCCGGCCGAAGCCTGGGCGATCGCCTTGCGCATGATCTCTTCGGTGATGCCGGCGACCTTGATGTCCATCTGCAGGCTGGTGATGCCTTCGCGCGTGCCGGCCACCTTGAAGTCCATGTCACCCAGGTGATCTTCGTCACCCAGGATGTCGGACAGGATGGCGAACTCACCGGTGGGCTCGAGGATCAGGCCCATGGCGATGCCGGAGACCGGACGCACCAGCGGAACGCCGGCATCCATCAGGGCCAGCGAGGCCCCGCAGACCGTAGCCATCGAGGACGAGCCGTTGGACTCGGTGATCTCGGACACCAGACGGATGGTGTAGGGGAAGTCTTCCGAGGTCGGCAGCATCGGACGGATGGCCCGCCAGGCCAGCTTGCCGTGACCGATTTCCCGACGACCCGCGCCGCCCATCCGACCGGTCTCGCCGACCGAATAGGGAGGGAAGTTGTAGTGCAGCAGGAACTTCTCTTTGTAGGTCCCTGCCAGGGCGTCGACGTATTGCTCGTCCTCGCCGGTGCCCAGGGTGGCGACCACTATGGCCTGGGTCTCACCACGGGTGAACAGGGCCGAACCGTGGGTCCGCGGGAAGATGCCGACTTCCGAGACGATCGAACGCACCTTGTCGAGGGCACGGCCGTCGACGCGGTGGCTGTTGTCGATAATGTCGCGACGCAGGACGTTGGCTTCGCATTCCTTGAAGGCCACGCCGAACCGCGAGGCGTCGACGCCGTCGGGGTTCTCGTCGGTCTTCACCAGGGCAGCGGAGGCCTTCTTCTTGGCCGTGCCGACCGCTTCGTGGCGGGCGTGTTTGGCGACGTGGGTGTAGGCGGCCTTGATGTCGTTTCCGACCAGCTTCTTGATGTCGGTGACGATGGCGGAGACGTCATCGGCCTGGAAGTCGAACGGCTCCTTGGCGGCGTGCTCGGCCAGGTCGATGATCGCGTCGATCACCGGCTGCATGCCGCGATGCGCGAACATCAGGGCATTGAGCATGATGTCTTCCGACAGTTCCTTGGCCTCGGACTCGACCATCATCAGCGCGTCCTGGGTGCCGGCGACGACGAGGTCGAGCTGGCTGTCCGGGAGCTGGTCGAGGGTCGGGTTGAGGATGTACTCACCGTCGATATAGCCGACGCGCGCGGCACCGATCGGGCCCATGAACGGGACGCCCGAGATGGTCAGGGCGGCCGAGGCGGCGATCATGCCCAGCACGTCCGGATCGTTTTCCATGTCGTGCTGCAGCACGGTGATGACGACCTGGGTCTCGTTCTTGAAGCCCTTGACGAACAGCGGCCGGATCGGACGGTCGATCAGGCGCGAGACCAGGGTCTCTTTCTCGGTCGGGCGACCTTCACGCTTGAAATAGCCACCCGGGATCTTGCCGGCGGCGAAGGTCTTTTCCTGGTAGTTGACGGTCAGGGGGAAGAAGTCGAGGCCGGGCTTGGGCGCGCGACCGTAAACGACCGTGGCGAGCACGACGGTCTCGCCGTAGGTAGCCAGAACGGCGCCGTCGGCCTGGCGGGCGATACGGCCCGTCTCCAGCGTAAGCGGGCGTCCGGCCCAGTCGATCGTCTTGCGTTTGATGTCGAACATGATTTGTCTTTCGTCGTCCCGCGGGCGGATTCCGCGCGGGGTCCCATAATCGGGTGGAGCGTCGGGCGTTCAGTCCTTCGATCCGGAGGTCGCCGCGCCATCGCGGAAGACCCGGGAGTAAAAGAGGACCGGTCTGGCCCTCGCGTCATGCGCCGGAAAAAACCTGCGGCGCGCAGGGAGGTCGTAGGTGCGGAACGAGGCGCGGACGTGACCGTCGCGCGCCTCGAGAAATGTTTCCGCGGAGAACCGGGGCCTAGCGGCGCAGGTTCAGCTTGCCGATCAGGGCGGTGTAACGCTCGCGATCGACCTTGGTCAGGTGGTCAAGAAGGCGACGACGCTGCGAGACCATCTTGAGCAGGCCGCGGCGCGAGTGGTTGTCCTTCTTGTGGGTCTTGAAGTGCTCGGTCAGGTTGGCGATGCGCTCGGTGAGGATCGCGACCTGGACTTCGGCGGAGCCGGTGTCGCCCGAGGTGCGGGCGTTGTCGGCGATAACTTCGCCCTTGCGTTCAGCAGTAATCGACATCGGGTGGCTCCTTGATGGGCCTATCGCGCGCCGCGCTACTTGAGGCGGAGACGGGCAGGCTAGAGGTTAAATACGCGGTCGGGTTCAAGCCGACCGGCCCGCATCTCGCAGAGCGCCACGAGCGTCTGACCCTGAAAGGCGGAAACAGTTCTTGAGCCCTCCCGAAGGCGGCTCTTGAGTGTTTCGACCTGTCTGGGGAGCAGTACGATCGGCCGTCCCTGCCGAAGCGAGAAGGCATCTTGATCCGTAACGGCCAGCTCCGGGATGTCGTCCAGGGCGGTCGCCACGGGAAGAAGACCTTCCAAGGCGGCGTCCCTATGCACCAGATCGGCGAGAATATCCAGTGTCACCGCGTTATCGGTCGAGAACGGACCGACCCGCTCGCGACGCAGGGCCGAAACATGCCCTTCGGCCCCCAGCATCACGGCCAGGTCGCGCGCCAGGGACCGGACATAGACGCCCTTACCGGTGCGGATGGTGATCTCGACATGGTCAGCGTCAGGACTGGCCGAGACGGCCGCCTCATGGATGGTGACGCGGCGGCTGGCCAGTTCGAACTCGGCCCCGTCGCGGGCCAGGTCATAGGCGCGCTGGCCGTCGACCTTGATGGCCGAGAAGCGCGGCGGGGTCTGGTCGATCTCGCCGACGAAGGCGGGTAGGGCGGCGCGCACGGCCTCGATGGCCGGCCGCACGTCCGAACGGCCGATGATCTCGCCCTCACGATCGAGGCTGTCGGTCGAGGTGCCCCAGTTGATCGTGAAGCGATAGACCTTCTGCGCCTCCATCATCTGCGACACGGTCTTGGTCGCCTCGCCCAAGGCGATGGGCAGGATGCCACTGGCCAGCGGGTCGAGGGTTCCGGCGTGGCCGGCCTTTTGGGCGTTGAACAGGCGGCGTACCCGGGTGACGGCCTCGGTCGAGCCCATCCCGAACGGCTTGTCGAGACAGACCCAGCCGTGGATCGGATCGCCCTTCTTGGTGCGACCCATCAGAAGTCTTCCTTTGGCCCTATCGCGCTTCGCGCTACTTGAGGACCGTCTTCCTTTGCCCCTACCGCGCCTTGCGCTGCTTGAGGGCCATCTTGGGTTTCGTCGTCTTCGACCGGGACGCGGAACACATCGGCCTGGACGCGCGGGTTGTCGAGGATGCGGTTCAGCCGTTCGGCGGCGGCGAAGCTGACATCGTGGCGGAAGCGCAGGTCCGGGGTGAAGCGCATGTCGATATGGCGACCCAGGGCGCCGCGCAGGAATTTGGCGTGGACGTTGAGGGCCTTGACGATCTCATCGACATGGCCGGCGACGGGGTCGGTCTCAATGCCGGCTCCGAGCGGTTCGACGAAACAGGTGGCGTGTTTCAGGTCGGGTGACAGCCGCACCTCGGTGACGGTGATCGACACGCCGGTCAGGGCCGGATCGCGAATCTCGTTTTCGCGCATCACCTCGACGAGGGCGTGGCGGATCATTTCCGAGGCGCGCAGCTGGCGCTGGCTGACGGTGCCGGCCTTGGCGGCAGGCTTGGCACCCTTGGGCTTGCGATTACTCATGCGATGTCCTCCACGCTCGCCGGGGATCGGACCCGGACGGAAAAGCGAAGGGGCGGGGTCTAGTCCCCACGGGCCGCCCTGTCCAATTTCGTCATCCGGCCGTCTAGCGCTTGGCGGGCAGAGGGGCAGGCTCGTCGAGGCTGGGGCCGGCCGGCGGCATCGACCACTCCCCGCGCCAGTTGTAGGCCAGTCGCACGCAGTGCCGCAGGGTGCCGTCAGACCAGCGGCCGACGGCGTGCATCTCGAGCGGGCGGGCCAGGCGCACGCGACCGACCGCTAGCCAGGTCTCGTCGGCCCCGGGGCACAGGGCCCGGCTGAGGCCGCGGCCGTCGCCTTCCGGAGCGATGCTGTAGATGTTCGGGGCGTTGACACCCTCAGGCAGGGCCTGACGCACGCGGTCGGGGCCGCCGTGGCGGATCTCGGCCGAGCCGCGCTGGGACGTAGAGATCAGGCGACGCACGCTGATGGATCCGAACAGGCTGCGCTCGACCTCGAGGGTCACACCGCGGGTCAGGGCCTGGGTTACGCGATCGGCGGCGTCATAGGCGAGATAGCGGGTCTCGGCGGCGGCGGCGGGGCCGGCCGGGATCGTCAGGAGCAGGGCAAGGATCAGCAGGGGACGCATGACATCATCATCCGGTCCGGTTGCGGCGGAAGTCGGGCGGGGCCTCCCCGCCGCGTTGTGACGGGGAGGCCAGCCGGATTACAGCGTGCGCTGGATCTCTTCGACGGTGAAACACTCGATGTAGTCGCCGGCCTTGATGTCGTGGAAGCCCTGGAAATGCATACCGCACTCCTGGCCCGCCGGGACTTCGTTGACCTCATCCTTGAAGCGTTTGAGCGTCGCGAGCGTGCCCAGTTCCAGCACCACCACGTCGTCGCGGATGATACGGACCTTGGCCCCCTTGCGGACCACGCCCTCGGACACCCGGCAACCGGCGATCTTGCCGGTCTTGGAAATGTCGAACACCTGGAGCACCGCGGCATTGCCGAGGAAGGTTTCGCGCTGGAGCGGAGCCAGCATGCCCGAGAGCACGCCTTTGATGTCGTCCAGCAGGTCGTAGATGATCGCGTAGTAGCGGATCTCGACGCCTTCACGCTCGGCGAGTTCGCGGGCCTGTTTCGAGGCACGGACGTTGAAGCCGAGGATGGGCGCGCCGGCCGACTTGGCCAACTGGACATCGCTTTCGGTGATACCGCCGGCACCGGACATGATGGTGCGGGCGCGAACCTCGTCGTTGCCCATCTTGTCGAGCGACCCGACGATGGCCTCGGCCGAACCCTGGACGTCGGCCTTGATGAGGACCGGCAGTTCCGAGACCTTCTTGGACTGCAGCTTGGACATCATGTCGACCAGCGACACCTGGTTGATGCCGCCGGTGGCCTTGTCGCGACGCAGACGGTCACGATAGTCGGTCAGCTCGCGGGCGCGAGCCTCGGATTCGACCACGGCGAAGGGTTCACCGGGGCCGGGGGCCTCATCGAGGCCGAGGATCTCGACCGGGATGGCGGGACCGGCAGCGTCCAGTTGTTCGCCACGCTCGTTGAGCAGGGCGCGAACCTTGCCCCAGGCGGAGCCGGCCACGACGATGTCGCCGCGCTTCAGCGTGCCGCGCTTGACCAGGACGGTACCGACCGGGCCGCGACCCTTGTCGAGCTTGGATTCGATGACCACGCCTTCGGCCGAACGTTCCGGATTGGCGCGCAGGTCCATCATCTCGGCCTGGACCAGGATGGCCTCGATCAGACCGTCCAGATTGGTGCGGTTCTTGGCCGAAACCTCGATGATCTGGGTGTCACCACCCAGGCTCTCGGAGATGACCTCGTGCTGCAGCAGCTCGTTGATGACCTTCTGCGAATTGGCGTCCGGCTTGTCGATCTTGTTGACCGCCACGATCATCGGAGCCCCGGCCGCCTTGGCGTGCTGGATGGCCTCGATGGTCTGGGGCATGACGCCGTCGTCGGCAGCCACAACCAGGACCACGATGTCGGTGACATGGGCCCCGCGGGCCCGCATGGCGCTGAATGCCGCGTGACCCGGGGTGTCGAGGAAGGTGACGCGGGCGTCGTTGGGCAGACGAACCTGGTAGGCCCCGATGTGCTGGGTGATGCCACCGGCCTCGCCTGAAGCGACGTCGGTGGTGCGCAGGGCGTCCAGCAGCGAGGTCTTGCCGTGGTCGACGTGGCCCATGATGGCCACGACCGGCGCACGCGGCGTGGTCGCACCGCTGTCGTCGTCGGGGGCGAGGAAGCCGGTCTCGACGTCGCTTTCCGAGACGCGACGCACGGTCATGCCGAATTCGTCGGCCACCAGTTCGGCGGTGTCGGTGTCGATGACGTCGGTGATCTTCACCATCAGGCCCTGACGCATCAGGAATTTGACGATGTCGACACCGCGCACGGCCATCCGGTTGGCCAGGTCGCCAACGGTGATGATGTCGGGAATGATGACTTCACGCGGGCGGTTCGGCGCATCGGTGGATCCACCCTTGCGCTTTTCCTTCTCGCGTTCGCGGGCGCGGCGGACCGAGGCCAGCGACCGCATGCGCTCGGCAGTATCGCCGTCACCGGCCAGGGCCTGGATGGTCAGGCGGCCTTCGCGGCGCTTGGGCTCGCCACGGGTCCGGGACACGGCCTTGCCGGCGTCGGAGAAGCGCTTGTCGCGGTCATCCTCGGGCCGGATCGGACGACCGAAGCCGCCACCGGGGGCGCGGCTGGGACGGGCCACCTCGGGCGTCGACGGCGGCTGGTTGGCACCACGCGGACCGGCGGCACCCGGACGGGCGGCTCCGGGGCGGGTGGCACCGGGTGCCGGTCGCGGCGTCAGGGCCGAATAGCGGACCGGTTCGGCCGGACGTCCGGCCGCGCCTTGCGGGCGGGCTGCCTGCGGACGATCGGAATAGGCGCGTTCACCGCCGCCCATGGCTTCTTCACGGGCCGAGCGGCCCCCGAAGGCCGGACGATCGGCCGGCGCGCGCGGTGCGGCCGGAGCCTTGGGCACGCGTTGACCGAAATTGACCACCGGACGAGCCGGGGGGGCCGGGCGGGCAGGTGGAGCCGGCGTTTCGGCAACCGGGGCGGCCGCCACAGGGGCCGCAGCCTCCGGGGGCGGCGCGACCGGAGTCTCGACAGGCGGTGCGGCGGGCGCGGCCTTGGCCGGGACCAGAGCCTTGGGGGCGCGGGCCGGGGCCTTGGCGGCCGGGGCGTGCTTGGCGGCCTCGGCGCGCGCAGCCTCGGCGGCGGCGCGAGCGGCGGCGGCGTCAGCCTGGGCGGCGGCGGCGGCCTTCTCGGTCGCAGACGCCTGTTCGCGGGCGGCCGCGTCGCGGCGGGCCTGTTCCGCAGCCGCGGCCTCGGCGCGTTCGGCCTGGGCCTTGGTGGCCAGTTCGATGGCGCGGCGGCGGGCTTCCTGCTCCTCGGATGACAGACTGCCGCCGGCGGGCTGGGCTGCCGTCGGACGCGGGGCCTGGGGTGCCGGGATTTCGGTACGCGGACGGGCGACGTCAAAGCCCTGGGGGCGTTGATGTCCGGGCGTCGCGCCGGGACGACGCTTGGTCTCGACCACGACCGTCTTGGTCCGGCCGTGACTGAAGCTCTGGCGCACGGTGCCGGTCGAGACCGAGCCCGTCGGGCGCGGTTTCAGGCTCAGCGGCGCGCGGGGGCCCGTCTGGGACGGCGTCGTGCCGCCCGGTGCCGGGGTGCCCGGGTCCTGGCCTTCGTTGGTCTTGTCGATCTCGTCGCTCATCCGGTCGCTTTACTCGGGGCGGAGAATCCCGCCATCGTCTCGTTCAAACACAAATAGCCGCGCGCTGCCCCACCTCCCCGTTCAGGAGGCGGAACCCCGCCCGTCAAAACCCATTCCAGGGGTCTCGTCCGACCCGCTCTCGGTCTCGGTTCCAGGACGTTCCTGGAGCCAGTCCCGAGGGTGGAGCGGTCGAAATCCCGCCAGTCGCTCGACCTCTACGGTCCAGCGATCGGCCCGCCCGCCCACAAGCAGGACGGCGTGTATCGCATTTTCCAGCCCAAGGGCCAAACTCAAATCGTCCGCGCTGAAGGTGCCGCAGACTTTGGGAGGCGGTTGCTGGTGCCGGGCGAGGCCCAGAAGCTTGCCGCGACCGTCCTGTGAACCGTCGCTGGCCTCGACCAGCCAGGCCGCCTTGCCGGAGCGGATCGCCGCCGCCGATTTTTCGAACCCGGAGATAAGCACACCTTCGCGCCGGGCAAGGCCCAGCTGGTCGAGAACCCGGCGCACCAGCAGGGTTTCTACCGTGTCGGCCAGGTCAGCGGCCGGCTTCAGCGGGGCCTTGGCGGCCCGCGAGAACAGGTTTTTCTTTACTGCGGCCTCAATCGAGACCCTGTCAGCGGCGACCCAAAGGCCGCGGCCGGGCAATTTGCGCCCTAGGTCGGGGGCGACCGAGCCGTCCGGGGCGGCGACGAAACGGATCAGGCGAGATTCCTCCATGACCTGGTGCGTGACCAGGTCGCGGCGTTCCCTATCGATCGTTGCGTCGCGCAATCCCATGAACGGCCCGGCTTCCCATCACGCGTCGCTGGGGGTTTCGGGATCCCCGGCGGGGACCTCCGTTTCGATGTCGTCTTCGGCTTTGACTTCGGCTTCCGTCTCAGCGTCAGCGTCAGCCTCGGCCGGGGTCTCGAACACCGCTTCAGCGTCGAGCACCGCATCTTCGCCGGTGTCTTCGTATTCAGGCTCGGGTTCCGGCTGCGGCAGTTCCGAAGCGTCGATCCAGCCGGCGGCCACACGGGCCTGGAGGATCAGCATTTCGGCGTCGGCCTGGACCAGGTTGAAGCTTTCCAGCACGCCCGGGAGCTTGATCCGTTCGCCATCCTTGATGTCGAAGCCGCCGCGGATCTCGTCGGTGGCCAGGTCAGCCAGATCGTCGACCGTCTTCACGCCACCCTCGCCGAGGGCCACGGCCATCGGCAGGGTCACGCCCGGAACCTGCAGCACGGCGTCTTCGACGCCCAGCTCGATGCGTTTGGCATCCAGCACGGCGGCCTGTTTGGCCAGATAGTCGGCGGCGCGAGCCTGCAGTTCCTCGGCCGTGTCCTCGTCGAAGCCTTCGATCTCGGAGATTTCATAGGCCTCGACAAAGGCCAGATCCTCGACCGTGGCGAAGCCTTCGGTGACCAGCAGCTGGGCGATGACCTCGTCGACGTCCAGCGCGTCCTGGAACAGCTGGGTGCGTTCGGCGAACTCGCGCTGGCGACGCTCGGAGTCCTGGGACTCGGTGATGATGTCGATCTGCCAGCCGGTCAGCTGGGAGGCGAGACGCACGTTCTGGCCGCGACGACCGATGGCCAGCGACAGCTGCTCGTCGGGTACCACGACCTCAACGCGGTCAGCTTCCTCGTCCAGCACGACCTTGGAGACCTCGGCCGGGGCCAGGGCGTTGACGATGAAGGTCGGCTCGTCGGGGTTCCACTGGATGATGTCGATCTTCTCGCCCTGAAGCTCGGCGACCACGGCCTGGACGCGCGAGCCGCGCATACCGACGCAGGCCCCGACCGGATCGATCGAGGAGTCATTGGACAGGACGGCCATCTTGGCGCGCGAGCCGGCGTCGCGGGCAGCGGCGCGGATCTCGATGACGCCATCGTAGACCTCGGGCACTTCCTGGGCGAACAGCTTGGCCATGAAGCCCGGATGGGCCCGCGACAGCATGACCTGCGGGCCCTTGGCCTCGGCGCGGACATCATAGATGTAGGTGCGGATGCGGTCGCCGATGTTGAACACCTCGCGCGGGATCGAGTCGTTGCGGCGCATGATGCCCTCGCCCCGGCCCAGATCGACGATAGTGTTGCCGTATTCGACGCGCTTGACCGTGCCGTTGACGATCTCGCCGACGCGATCCTTGAACTCTTCGTACTGGTTGGCGCGCTCGGCCTCGCGGACCTTGCCGGTCACGACCTGGCGGGCCATCTGGGTCTGGACCCGGCCAAATTCGAACGGCGGCAGGACCTCGACATATTCCTTGCCGACCACGGCCTCGGGGTCGCGCTTCATCGCGTCGGTCAGGCGCACCATGGCGCTGTCGTTGAATTCTTCCAGCTCGTCTTCCGGCTGCCAGTCGTCCTCGACGATGGTGACGTGACGGGTCAGCAGCATCTCACCGGTCTTGATGTCGATCTTGGCGCGGATGTCGTGATGCGCCCCGTAGCGCGACTTGGCGCCCTTCTGGATCGCTTCCTCGATCGCCTCGACGACGATCTCCTTGTCGATGTTCTTCTCACGCGCGACAGCGTCCGCGATCTGCAGAAGTTCGAGGCGGTTGGCGGAAATACCGGTGACGGCCATCAGGCTTTGTCCCTTTTGGTCTTGGTTGTCTTGGGGGAAGGGGTCTTGAGAAAGGTCTTCTTGGGCTGGGCCACGCCGCGCTGCGGCAGGTCCGGATCGTCAGCCGGGCCACCGCCGGGCTCGTCGGATTCACCGCGCGCGGCGCGCAGGGCGGCCCCGCGGTTGAGCAGGGCGTCGGTCAGAACCAGTTTGGCGTCGAACAGCCATTCGAACGGCAGCAGGGCGGTGTCGTCCTCGCCGTCGAGGTCGATGGCGACCGTGTCACCCTCGGTCCCGGCCAGGATGCCCTTGAAGCGTTTGCGGCCCTCGACCATCCGGTCGGTCTCGATCCGGGCCTCGAAGCCCTCGAACAGGTCGAAATCCTTGAGGCGGGTCAGCGGGCGGTCGACGCCGGGCGACGACACTTCCAGCAGATATTCACCGGCGATCGGGTCGGCGGCGTCCAGCACTTCGGACACGGCGCGGCTGAGACGGGCGCATTCCTCGACGGCGATGTCGTTGTCTACGGCCCGCTCGGCCATGATCTGCAGCCGTCGGCGCAGGGTGCCGCCCATCAGGCGCACGCGTACGATCTCCAACCCGAGGCTTTCAGCGATCGGGTCGATCATCTCGAGCAGTTTGCGGTCTTCGGGGGTCTTGGCGCGCAAGGCGGGCATTACTCAATAAAAAAGCGGCTGGCCGTCCCCGGGCCGCCGCTGTGAACGACGCCGTTGGACGCCGGTCTAACGATGTGGGAGGCGGTATAGATGGCCTTTCTGACAAATGCAAAGTGGCAGACGCTGATCCGTCGATTGTTTGCCGTGGCCGGGTTTGCCGGGCTGATGGCGCTTTGCGCCCAGGTCGCGGTGCCGATGGTTCCGGTTCCGATGACGCTACAGACTTTCGCCGTCCTGCTGGCCGGGGCGGTGCTGGGTGGAGGTTGGGGCGCTGTGGCGGTCCTGATTTATCTGGCGCTCGCGGCGCTCGGCCTGCCGGTGCTGTCGGACGGAGCCGGGGGCTGGCAGCGTTTCGCGGGTCCGACAGCCGGCTATCTGATCGCCTTCCCGACCGCGGCCTTCGTCGCCGGGAGCTTGGCCCGCCGGCCGATGTTCGCCGCCCCCGCGGCCGGCGTCGCCCTGATGATCGGGGCGCATCTGCTGATTCTCGGACTCGGCACCGGCTGGCTGGCAACCCGGATCGGGGTGTCGGCGGCGATAGCGGCGGGCTTGACGCCCTTCCTTGTCGGAGCCGTGGTCAAGTCGATCGCGGTGGTGGCCGGTGCCGCCGTCCTGCACCGGACGTCGTGGTTCAGGCGCGGCTGAATTCCAGGAAGATGGGGGCAGTGTCGCCCAGCTTCTTTTCCTCATAGCGGGTCACGACATGGTCGGCGGGCGGGGTCATGGCCCGTTGCGGCCAGTCGCCCTCGCCCACTTCAATCTCGGTCAGGCCGGGGGTGCGCTGCAGCCGCTCCAGCGCCCAGTCGGCATAGTCGGCCCAGTCAGTGACGAACCGCACCCGCCCGCCGGGTTTCAGCACCCGGGCGATGACCGCGGCGGTTTCATCATTCAACAGGCGGCGCTTGTTGTGGCGCACCTTGTGCCAGGGGTCGGGGAACAGGATCATGACCCGGTCCAGCGACGCATCGGGCAGGGCGTCCAGCACATCGCGGGCATCGTCGGCGTGCAGCCGGACATTCTTCAGGCCACGATCATCGATATGGCGCAGGGCCGAGGCCACCCCATTGAGGAACGGCTCACAGCCGATCATCAGGGTGTCCGGATGCCGGGCGGCCTGTTCGGCCAGATGTTCGCCGCCGCCGAAACCGATCTCCAGCCAGACCGCCCTCGCACCGGGCATCAGGGCGTCGGGGTCGAGCGGGCCTGTCTTGGGATCGGGTACGACGATGTCCGGCAGCAGGGTGTCGAACAGGGCCGCCTGACGCGGCTTGATCGCGCGCGACTTGATGCGCCCGAAGGAGCGCAGCGGACGGTCGATGAATGGGTTGTCGGGGTCGGAGGACATGGGCGGCCTATAGCGCCCCCGCCCCGCGAAGGGGAGGGGCGCCTGGCGCTGGTGCTAGACCAGTGCCTTGAGGCGATCGACCAGATCGGTCTTTTCCCAGCTGAAGCCGCCGTCGGCGTCCGGCTCGCGACCGAAATGGCCATAGGCGGCGGTGCGGGCATAGATAGGCCGGTTCAGGCCCAGGTGCTCGCGGATGGCGCGGGGCGTGGCTCCGCCGATCATTTCCGGCAGGGCTGTTTCCAGCGCCGCCTCAGCGATCTTGCCGGTGCCGTGCAGGTCGACGTGGACCGACAGCGGCTTGGACACGCCGATGGCATAGCTGATCTGGATGGTGCAGCGGTCGGCCAGGCCGGCGGCGACGACGTTCTTGGCCAGGTAGCGGCAGGCATAGGCGGCCGAACGGTCGACCTTGGTCGGATCCTTGCCCGAGAAGGCCCCGCCGCCGTGTGGAGCCGCGCCGCCGTAGGTGTCGACGATGATCTTGCGCCCGGTCACCCCGGCGTCACCATCGGGTCCGCCGATCTCGAAGATGCCGGTCGGATTGATGTGCCATTCAGTGGCGTCGTCGGTAAAGCCTTCCGGCAGAACCGCGAGAATGTGCGGCTTGACGATGGCCGCGACCTCTCCGGCCGACAGTCCCGCCGCGTGTTGGGTCGACAGCACGATCGAGGTGGCGCGCACGGGCACGCCGTTCTCGTACAGGATGGTGACCTGGCTCTTCGCGTCGGGCTCCAGCTTCGAGCCGCCGGCGTGGCGCACTTCGGCCAGACGTTTGAGGATGTTGTGGCTGTATTGCAGGGTGGCTGGCATCAATTCGGGGGTCTCGTTCGAGGCATAGCCGAACATGATGCCCTGGTCGCCGGCCCCTTCATCCTTGTTGCCGGCGGCGTCGACGCCGACGGCGATGTCGGCCGACTGGCCATGCAGGCGGTTGATGAATTCAAACGTCTCCCAGTGGAAGCCGGTCTGTTCATAGCCGATGTCGCGCACGGCGGCGCGGACGGCGTCCTCGATCTCTTTCTCGACGCCGGGGGCCCACTGGCCGTCCTTGCCCATGATGCCGTTGCCGCGGATCTCGCCGGCCAGCACCACCAGATTGGTCGTGGTCAGGGTCTCGCAGGCCACCCGGGCCTCGGGGTCCTTGGTCAGGAACAGGTCGACGACGGTGTCGGAAATGCGGTCCGCGACCTTGTCGGGATGGCCCTCGGAAACGCTTTCGGAGGTGAAGAGGAAAGAGGAACGGGACAAGCAAGGGCTCCTGGCCGGGGGGATCCATCGGGGAATCCGGCAAACATATAAAGATATGCTTATATGTTCAAGCGCGCTGGAGTTAAGGCTTCGGCTGGCGCGGCGGCGGACGGCGGCGCCTCCAGACTGCGGAAGCGCTGGCGGGGGTCTCGCCGGCCAGGATACGCTCCAGTACACCGCCCAGCAGGCAGTAGAGACCCAGGACGCCGAGGACCATGATGGCGACAATCCCGGACCGGGTGCTGAAGCCCGGAACCAGCATCGCGCCGACATAGACCAGCATGACCATGACCTGGAGGGCCGAGGCCACCAACGGCCACCAACGTTCCCGCTTCAAGGCCAGCCACACCACTCCGATCAGGAAGGTGAGATCGATCAGGGCTGGAGCCAACAGCGGGTTGCCGATCTGGATATGCTGGGTCAGGCGACCGAGAATATACAGGCACAGGTACAGGGCTACGCCCGCCCGTTCGGTATGCCCACCCCCCAGCCAGGCCAGGGGGAAGACCACCAGGATGGAGACCAAAAAGAAGGCCGGAAGCGGGTCCATGAAGGTTCAGTCCGGTTCGGCGAGCGACCTCTACCGTCAGGGTGATGCGGGATCGATCGGATGAGTGGCTTGGGTGACACTAAGGTCAATCTCGCTGACCTGGTGCTGATAGCGAACCAGCATTTCGAAGACACCGACCAGCATCACGGTGCCGAACACGATGATGAGTCCGATGATCAGCAGACGGAGCGCCCAGCCGCCGGGTGGGGGTCTGTAGCCGAGGCGCCGACCTGAGCCAGGACCCAGGCCGTGCTCAGCACCTGGGCCAGCAGGTCCGGCGGTGTCGTCGAGCTCGCGTCCGAGCGCAGGCCGTCCAGCAAGTGGCTGCGCAGCATCTCGAGCTGGCGTGTCTGATCGAACTGACCGAGGGCCGTTTCCAGGTCGTCCCAGGTCCAATGCGGCAGGGGTTGTGTCATCGGGGGCATGGTGGATTTCCGTTGGTGTCGACGCATCAAGCGCCGGCCCTGGAAATTCGTCCATGGGGTCCTTCGTAGCCGTTGGTACCTTTGGTTCCAGAAGGGCCAGGGCCGCCTTGCGCCGGTTGACCCCCAGGCGCTGGCAGGCGGCGTGGACGTGCTTTTTCACCGTCGCTTCGGACAAGCCCAGTTCGGCGGCGATTTCCTTGTCGGTCCGGAATGTCGTCAGGCGCAGGCATTCTTCCTGACGCGCGGTCAACGAGGACAAAATCAATCGCCTATCGGAATGCAAGCCAAGGGGGTCAGCCGGTTCATGATATGGACCGGACCGAGCGGGAGGGGAAGATCGATGTGCGGCTAGTCGTGGCGATCAACCAGCCCTAGGGCGTCGGAACGACTACGGATAACTGCGTAGCATTCACACGCCTCGACCTCAAGGCCGGCCGGGTCCAGAATCGTCACCTGACCACGACTGTAGCCGATCAAACCCTTCTGCTTGAGTCGGTTGGCCACGCCGCTGATCGTGGTGCGCTGGACCCCCACCATGACCGCGAGATAGGTCTGGGTCAGGGGGAACTCCGACGCGCCGATGCGATCCATCGTCATCAGCAGCCAGCGCGCCAGCCGGGCGGGTGCCTCGTGCAGGGCGTTGCAGGCCACGCCCTGCCCCGCCTCGACCTGACTCGCCTGAAGACGCTGGAGTAGCAGATTCAACAGGGCGGGGCTGATGAGCGCCCGCGCCTTCAGGGCGTCTGCGGGCAGGGTGATCAATCCGCCGGCGATCTGGGCGAACAGACGCTCGTTCGAAGGTTCGCCGGTCAGACACGCCAGTCCGCCGCCGAGCCCTTCGGTTCCGAGCGTGGAGACCTCACACTGACGTCCGTCCTGCAGAACGATGACGCTCGAGAGGACCGCACTGCTGGGAAAATAGACCTGGGTGACCTGCGTGTTCTCAGCGATCAGGATCTGCCCGCGTGACACGCAGATTTCGCGCAGATGTGGTCGCAGGGCGACAATATCTTCTTCCTTGATAGATGAAAGTACGCGGTTTCGAAAACGCACGATGAACTGACCCCATCAAAGAGATCGCTGGAACTACAAGAAATTGATATTCAGGGACAGCCATACTTTTGTCGGCTCAGAAACCGACAAATAAATACGCAGCCTGACGTTGATGATTATTTACCAGACATTTTATGTCTGATTGCCAACATTTATTTGAAGCACGTGACAAGCACCGGCACGCATCACCTCAAGGCGATGCGATCGATGGGATTGCGGCCCCTACTCAGGATCTAGTCGGCGCAGTAGCGCGATCAAATTATCTGTCTGCTTTCCGCTGAGGTCAACAAGCGCATTTTCAGCAAGGGCGAACCGGCGCGAAATCAGTTGGTCGACCAGGTCCTGACCTTTTTGGGTCAGCGCTGCCTTCGAGCGCCGTCGGTCTTCCGCATCTTCGGACCGGCTGATCAGCGACTGTCGCTCGAGTCGTCCGAGACAGGCCGTCATCGCGCCAGACGTGAGCAGGACGCTCTGCTGCAACTGTGTGGGCGTCCGGGCGTAGGGCGGGCCGGCGCGGCGGAGCGTCGCGATCACGTCGAAGTCGGAATAGGACAATCCGTAGGGTCGAAGCATGGCCGAAACCTCATCCTGATAGGCCCGGCCCAGACGGATGATGCGACCCACAACCTGCATGGCACCGGTGCGCAGGGCGGGGTTCTCCCGGTGCCAGTCCGCAACCAGCGCATCGACCCGGTCGGTCGCGAGAGTCTTCTTCATTGGCACGCTCAATCCGGCATAGCCCCGGAGGGCCATCTGACAGGGGGGTTATCTTCACATGAAGATAGTTGTTGACTCAGAAACCTTCATATGAAGATAAATCAGCTGAAAACCAAGGGGGCTGGCAATGGCGACGGACATTATTCTGGGCAATGCGGGGTGGTTGGCACCGGGCCGGCTTCGCTGGCTGAAAGCCCTCAGCTGGATGCTGGTTCTGGCGGTCCTGTGCATATTGGCGTTCAATGTCGCCGCCGATGCCACCCTGCGCCTCTCCGCCATGACGTCGGGCAGCGTGTTCACCTCGCGCGCCGAGGCCCCGACCGGCGCGCGGCTGCTCGCTGTACTCGTCGGTTCGGTCGGGATGCTGGCCATCTATGCCTTGGCCGTCCGCGTCGTCGAACGCCGCCAGATCCCTGAACTCGGACTTCGCCGCATGCTCCCCGACCTTGCGGGCGGGACCGCCATCGGCGGACTGCTCATCGCCGCGATCATCGGCATCCTGTGGGCCGCCGGCTGGGTCACCGTGGTCTCGACGCCGATTACGGAGGTCGCCGAGTCCCTGAAGCAATCCGTGCAATCGGGGGTGATCGAGGAAGTGCTGATGCGGATCATCATCTTCCGCCTGCTTTGGCGCGCCGTCGGCGTGCTTCCCGCCCTCATCGTCACCGCCCTGCTGTTTTCCGGGCTTCACCTGTCAAATCCCGACGCGACCGTCTTTTCAGCCCTGTGTCTGCTCGCCGGCGAGGGAATCGGCACCGGACTCTATCTGCTGACCGGCCGGGTCTGGATGTCGATCGGCATGCACGCGGGCTGGAATTTTGCCCAAGGCTGGCTCTTTGGCGGCGCGGTTTCGGGCCTGGATGTTTTCGCCGGTGGCCCCCTGCTGACCCGTCCGGTTGAGGGTGTCGCAGCGACGCTGAGTGGGGGCGGTTTTGGTCCTGAGTCCTCATGGGCGGCGCTGATCATATCGCTTCTGGCGAGCCTGGTGCTGCTTGGCCTGTCATGGAAAAGAGGGCGATTCATACCGGTGGCGGACCGGTGACGGGTGTTCTCTTACCGGACCGGCAGAACTGACACGTTAGAAGCCTCCCAGCCCGGACCCATGCGGCTTCCCGGCTCACGGCCCGTCCGCCGCTCGCCTGCCGGCTTCCTACCTAGAGTGCCATTGGAGTGGTGGTGCCGCTTAGGTGACTCGAACACCTGACCCCCGCATTACGAATGCGATGCTCTACCAGCTGAGCTAAAGCGGCCTCAGTGCGCGGACGACGGGGCCCGGCGCGAGGAGCGCTGTTTATACGGGCCGGACGGGGTTGCCAAGCGCCGCGAGCAGCGAGTCTTCGGTCGGACGGGCCGCGATACGGATTTCGGCGAAGCCGGCCTGCGCCAGCGGCGCGGCGGCGGCGGCTGAAATCGCCACCAGCAGGCGATTTCGGCCGTCGGCCGGGGTCAGGCTGGCCGCCAGGGACCGGGCCGCACGCGGCGAGTGTATCAGCACGACATCAAGGTTTTCGGGTACGGAAACGTCGGTATCGACGGCGGCATAGAGGGCCACGGTGCGCACTGCCACCCGTCCGGCGAGTTGCCCGGTCAGGTCGCCCGCCGGCTCGCGTGCGCCCGGGGCCAGGATCAGGCCACCGTCCGCGGGCCAGGCGGCGGCGATCAGGGCGACGAGATCGTCCAGCGCCCCGCCGGCCGAACGCACCCGGGCAAAACCGCAGGCCCGGGTCGCGTCGGCAGTGGCGTCGCCGACGGCGAAAACCGGCCAGTCGCGACGCCCGGTCCGGGCGGCGAAGGCGGCGACGCCATTGCGGCTGGTGAAGGCCAAGCCGGCCACATCGCTCAGGTCGAGGGGCGTGTCGAGCGGCACCAGGGCGATGACCGGCGCGCTGATCGGGGTGAAGCCCCGCGCCGTCAGGACCGCTGCCGTGCGTTCGGTCCCGGGACAGGCCCGGGTGATCCAGACGCGGGGGCCGGCCTCGTCTGCCCCGGCCATGGTCAGAGGTCGATCCGCTGGTCGCCGGCGGCGTCATGGATCTGGCGGCCGACGGCCAGGCCCATGGCGTGGGCAGCCGGGACGACGTCGGCGGCGGTGATGTCGCCCAGCTCCCCGGATCGCCGCCAGCGGGCCGAACCGTCGGGGCTGAGCAGTTCGGCGGTCAACAGCAATCGGCCGTCGGCCCGGGTGGCATGGGCCCCGATGGCCGAGCGGCACGAGCCCTCCAGCGCCGTCATGGCCCCGCGTTCGGCGGCCACGGCCAGGGCAGTCAAGGGGTGGTCGAGGGCCGCGACCCAGGCGGCTGCGGTCTCGCCGGCGCGGGTCTGCAGGGCCAGGGCCCCCTGGCCCGGGGCAGGCAGGAATTGGTCGAGCGACAGGCGCTCGCGAATGACCCCGGCGCGGCCGAGGCGGTTGAGGCCGGCTGTGGCCAGCAGGATGGCGTCGAAATCGCCCTCAGCCAGCCGGCGCAATCGGGTATCAACATTGCCGCGCAACATCTCGATACGCAGGTCCGGGCGCAGGGCCAGGGCCTGGGCCTGGCGGCGCAGGCTGGCGGTGCCCAGCCGGGCCCCTTCGGGCAGGTCGGCGAAGGAGGCGAAGGCCTCGCTGATGAAGGCGTCGCGCGAGTCCTCGCGCTCGGGCACGGCCGCGATACACAGGCCGGGTGGCTGTTCGGCCGGGACATCCTTCATCGAATGGACGGCGACGTCGACACGGCCATCGATCAGGGCCTCCTCGATCTCCTTGGTGAACAGCGCCTTGCCGCCGATCTCGAGCAGGCGACGGTCCTGGATCCGGTCGCCGGTCGTCACGATCTCGACCAGGGGCACGGCGCTGGCGATCTCGGCCTCGGGCACGCCCATGGCGGCGGCGATGGCGCGCTGCATCATGCCTGACTGCGTCATGGCCAGGGCGGAACGTCGGGTGCCGATACGGATCGGGAAGGTCATGAGGCGTTGCGCACGGGGGAAGGGGTCGTTAGCTGGACCCGATGAACATGGTGGCGGACTATAGCAGCGAGGCAGGGCGGGCAACCGAACCGGCACGGACGCTGACCGTGCTGGGTCTGGAAACCAGCTGTGACGAGACCGCCGCCGCCGTGGTGCGGCTGGATCCGGACGGCACTGCCACGGTTCTGTCCTCAGTGGTGCACAGCCAGATCGACGACCATGCGGCCTTCGGCGGGGTCGTGCCCGAGATCGCCGCGCGCAGCCATGTCGAGATGATCGCCGGGGTGACCGGCCGGGCCATGACCGAGGCGGGCCTCGGCTATGACGGCCTCGACGGGGTCGCGGCCACGGCCGGGCCCGGCCTGGTCGGTGGGGTCATGGTCGGCCTGGGCTTCGGCAAGGCCGTCGCCTTGGCGCGGGGCCTGCCGCTGGTGGCGGTCAATCATCTGGAGGGTCATGCGGTGTCGGCGCGGTTGGGGCGCAACCTGGCCTATCCCTTCCTGCTGCTGCTGGCCTCGGGCGGCCACTGCCAGTTGCTGGAGGTGCGCGGCATCGGCGACATGAGCCGGCTGGGCTCGACCATCGACGACGCCGCCGGTGAGGCCTTCGACAAGATCGCCAAGGCCCTGGGGCTTGGCTATCCCGGCGGCCCGGCGCTGGAACGGCTGGCCGAGACCGGCGACGGCAGCCGCTTCGACCTGCCGCGGGCCCTGCTGGGGCGCAAGGACTGCGACTTTTCCTTTTCCGGGCTGAAGACGGCGGCCTCGCGCCTCGCTCAAACCTGCGAGACCGATCAGGACCGGGCCGATCTGGCCGATGCGGTCCAGAGCGCCATCGCCCGCCAACTGGCCGAACGTTCGCACCGGGCCATGCAGGACTGGATCGACAGCCACGGCACCGCGGCGACCCGGCCGATGTTTGTGGTCGCCGGCGGGGTGGCGGCCAACCGGACGGTGCGGGCCGTGCTGGAAGCGGCGGCGGCGAAGAACGGCTTTGATTTTCTGGCCCCGCCGATGGCCTATTGCACCGACAACGCGGCGATGATCGCCCTGGCCGGGGCGGAACGCCTGCAGCAGGGTCTCGTTTCGGATATCGATACGGCAGCGCGCCCGCGATGGCCGCTGGATGAAAACAAGGCGCTCAGCGACCCGATGCACAAGCCGGGTCGCAAGGGGGCCAAGGCCTAGGGAAACGATCGATGGAATTTCGTACCGCAGGGGTGATCGGCGCCGGTGCCTGGGGCACCGCCCTGGCCCAGGTAACTGGCTGGGCCGGGCTGGACACCCTGTTGCACGCGCGCGAATCCGAGGTGGTCGACAGTATCCGCGACCACCAGGTCAATGAGGCCTTCCTGCCGGGCGTCACCCTCGACGACCATGTGAAGGTGACTGGCGATCTGGCCGACCTGGGGGCGTGTGACGTGATCCTGGCCGTGCCTCCGGCGCAATATATGCGGGCCACTCTCGCGGCCTTCGCCCCCTTCCACCGTGCCGGTGTGCCGGTGGTGCTGTGCGCCAAGGGCATCGAACGTGGCTCGCTGAAGCTGATGACCGAGGTCCTGGCCGAGACCCTGCCTAACGCCCCGGCGGCGGTGCTGTCAGGCCCAAGCTTCGCCGGAGAGGTCGCTCGCGGCCTGCCCAGTGCGGTGACCCTGGCCTGCGCCGACGAGGCTCTCGGTCAGAAGCTGATGGTGGCCCTGTCGGCCCCGACCTTCCGGCCTTATCTGGCCACCGACCTGATCGGGGCCGAGGTCGGGGGGGCGATCAAGAATGTGCTGGCCATCGCCTGCGGTATCAGTGAGGGCCGGGGTCTGGGGCGCAGCGCCCATGCGGCCCTGATCACCCGCGGCTTTGCCGAGATGACCCGGCTGGGCGTAGCCATGGGCGGTCGGCCGGAGACGGTGGCGGGCCTGTGCGGGCTCGGTGATCTGGTGCTTACCTGCTCCAGTCCGCAGTCGCGCAACATGAGCCTGGGTCTGGCCCTGGGTCAGGGCCAGACCGTCGAACAGGCGCTGGACGGCAAACGGTCGGTGGCTGAAGGCTATGAAAGCGCCCCCGCTGTGCGCCAACTGGCGGCGAAGCTGGGCGTGGAGATGCCGATCTCGGAAGCGGTCGCCGCCCTGCTGAACGGCGAAACCACGGTGGACGCGATGATCGGCAATCTGCTGTCGCGCCCGCTGAAGGTCGAGCGGCACTGATGGACGCGGCAATTCCGGTTGATCGCAAACGGGTCTGGAAGACGCCGCCCGGCGTGACCCTGTGTGCCGAGACGGACATCGCCGATCCCGGGTCGCGCGGCTTCGTGCTGCAGATCGGCGAGGCGTATTTCCATGGCTTCGTCGTGCGAAAACAGGGACAGGTGGCCGGCTATGTCGACCGCTGTCCGCACCAAGGTCATCCGCTGGCGATCGAACTGGACCGCTATCTGACGCCGGACGGCGATCTGATCCTGTGCGGCTGGCACGGAGCGGTGTTCACGCCCCTGACCGGGGCCTGTGTCGGTGGTCCCTGCGCCGGGGCGAAATTGACGCCGTGGCCGGTTGTGGCCGACGGCGGCGTTGTCCGGACGGCTTGAGCCGGCCGGTCTAGCGCTTCAACCGTTTGGCATTGGCCACAGCCGTGCGGTGGATCGGATCCAGCGCCTGGGCCTGGGCCTTGAGCAGCTCGGTATTCAGGGTCAGCATCTGGCCGGTGGCCCGGCCCCACCAGCCGACCGCATAATTGTATTGCAGGGTGGCGAGGGCTGCCGGATCGCTGGCGCTGGCCATGGCCGAGGCCGCACGGCTGGCCAGGTGCATCTCATTGGCGGCGGACCGGGTCATCCGGTCGGACAGGTCGCCGAAATTGCGGGTCACCGTCGAGGCTGAGGCCGACATGGCCTCAACCTTTTCCGAACTCATCAGAGCCATTTCCGCGAGGTCGGTCCTGGCTGGATCCGCCATGCCGGCGGCCATGATTTCGAGCCGAGCCGAGATGACCTCGCCCGAGGCCTGCAGCATCTCGCCGCCCGCGACGGCCGTGTCGGCGGCGGACTGGTTGTTGCTGGCCAGGCGTCGGCCGTTGCGGGCCGCCTTCTTGATATGAGTCATGGCCGAGCCTTGGGCCGCATTCGTGTCCGGGGCAAGGCCCGGCACGGTCTAGGGCAGGACCTCGGCCGAGAAGTCCGCCACGTCCTTGAGCAGGGCGGTGACTGAGGCGTCGATGATGCGTTGGCCCTTTTCCGGACTCGCCTGGGCCGGGTCCGAGCCGATGCGGCCGTCGGGGAAGCGGGCGCGGTAGTCCAGGGCGTCGCGGATCGGGCCGACCGGAGCGATCTTGGGTGAATAGTCGGCGGTCTTGATGCGGTCCGGATAGGCGGCCTGGGTCACGGCGATCTCGGACGGGGTGGCGTGCATGCCGTGGCCGACCGGGAAGATCGAGCTGCACAGGCTGTGGACGCCGGGCAGGTCCCACCAATTCTTCAGCTTCAGGATGAAGGGTGGCTGCTCCTCGACGAAGCTCCACTCGGCATAGATCTCGGCGAAGGTCGCCTCGATGGTGGCGACATTGCCGCCGTGACCGTTGAGGAAATAGATGCGCTCGAAGCCGTGCCGGCTCAGCGACGAAACCCAGTCGGTAATGGCGGCCATGAAGGTCGAGGGGCGCAGGCTGATGGTGCCGGCGAAGGCGAGATGATGCTGGGCCATGCCGATGTTGAAAGTCGGGGCCACGATCAGGCTGTCGTCGGTCTTCTCGGCCGCGTTGGCGATGATCTCGGGGCACAGCCAGTCGGTGCCCAGCAGGCCGGTCGGGCCATGCTGTTCGTTCGATCCGATCGGCACCACGATCGTCTTGGTCGTCTTCAGACGAGCGTCGATTTCGGGCCAGGACGACAGATGGATCAGCATGGGTGGCAACTCCGGTACAGGGGACTGGCCCGCCTCCTACGCCGATCCGGGCCTGTCGCCAATCCGTAGTGGACGCGATCGGATCAGTCCGGCGTGAAGGCGCGGATGAAGCGGCGTGCGGTCTCGCGGGCCCGTTCGGGAATCCGATCGCCGTCCGGATGTTTGACCCCGAGCAGGGTGCGCAGATGGCTGTGGCCCAGCGCCATGCCCGAGAACATCTCGGCCGCGAGATCGGGATCGGGCACGCGCAGCAGGCCGCGCCGGTTCTGGTCCGCCAGCCAGGCCGACAGGCGACGCAGGCTCTCGCCGGGGCCGCTGTCATAGATGGCCCCGGCGATGTCGGGAGCCTTGGGCGAGACCATGGCGAGGCCGCGCAGCGACGCTCCCGCCTCGCCGTGGACGATCTTCTCCAGCAGGGCATAGGCATAGGCCGTCAGCACGGTCTCGGGATCGCCCTCGGAGCGCAGCGGTGCAGTGACCGCGTCGGAGCGCCGTGCGGCCAGGGCCCGGGCGATGTCCAGCTTGGAGCCAAAGCGGTTGTAGAGCGTCTGCTTCGACACCCCGGCGCGACGGGCGATCTCGTCCATGGTCGCGGCCGTCCCCTTTTCCCCGAACAGGTCGGTGGCGGCGTCGAGGATGGCCTCGCTCTTGCGGGGGTCGATCTGGCCGACGGCGCGGGACATCAGTGGGCCTCCAGGGGCGGTGTGCCCGCGGGCGTCTTCACCGGCCGGGCGAACAGGGTGACGACAGCGGCGACGGCGCAGGCGATGGCCAGCATGGCGAAGGCGTCACCGAAGGCCAGGGTGGTGGCCTGTCGCTGCAGCATACCCCAGACCGCCTTCAGGGCCGCACCGTCCGGGTCGATCGAGCCGGCGAACCGCTGACTCATCCCGGCCAGCATGGCCTGCATCTGCACATTGGACTGGCTGATCCGGTCGGTCAGCTCGCCCATGTGCACGGCCGTATTGGTGGTCAGGGAGGTGTTGAGGAAGGCCAGGCCGAAGGCCCCGCCGACGTTGCGTGACAGATTGACCAGACCGGAGGCGTTCTTGACCATGTGATCGGGCAGGGTCGACATCGTCACCTGCTGGGCGGCGATCATGGCCAGCATGACCCCGGCCCCGCGCATGGCCTGGACCCCGGCAAACTCCCAGTAGCCCCATTCCGCGGTCAGGGCCCGGGCGTCCCACATGCCCCAGGCGCACATGATGAAGCCGACGAACATCAGGATGCGCAGGTCCAGCTTGCGCACCAGCCGGCCGGCGAAGGGGGCGGTGAGGAACATGGCCAGGCCCGACACCACCATGGTGGTGCCGACCTCCGAGGGCGAATAGTCGAGCACCCGTCCGAGGAACAGCGGCAGCAGGAAGGTGCCGCCGAACAGGGCCGCGCCGACAATGAAGGTCATGATGACGCCGACGGTGAAATTGCGGTTGGCGAAGGCGCGCAGCTCGACGATCGGATTGTAGTAGGTCAGCGAGCGCCAGATGAAGGCCGGGCCGGTAACGGCGGCGACGACGGCGAGCGCCAGGATGGCGGTGTCGGCGAACCAGTCATTCTTCGAGCCCTCCTCGAGCACGAACTGCATGCTCATCAGGAAGACGGCCATCAGGCCGAGTCCGAACCAGTCGAACCCCTTGGCCAGCGAGAGATCACCCTTGTCGAAATTGGCGTAGCGACCGACCAGGAACAGCACCAGCAGGCCCGGCACCACATTGATGAAGAACAGCCAGCGCCAGCTGAGCCATTCGGTCAGGTGGCCACCAAGGGTCGGGCCGACGGTCGGGGCCAGAGTCACGATCAACCCCATGACCACACTGGCGGTGACCCGTTTGTCGGGCGGGAAGGCGGTGAAGGCGACGGCGAAAACGGTCGGGATCATGGCCCCGCCGACGAAGCCCTGAAGCGCCCGAAACAGGATCATCATGTCGATCGAGGTCGACAGGCCGGTGGCCACGCTCATCACCAGGAAGCCGGTGCAGGAAACCAGAAAGACCTTCTGCGTGCCCCACAGCCGCGACAGATAGCCGGACAGCGGGATCATCACGACCTCGGGGATCAGATAGGCGGTCTGGATCCAGCTGATCTCGTCGGCCGAGGCCCCGATGCCGGCCTGGATCTGCGGAAGCGAGGCTGCGACGATCTGGATGTCGAGGATGGCCATGAACTGGCCGATCACCATCCCGGCGAAACCGAGCAGCAGGAAGGTCCAGTTGATCTCGGGGGCGGCGGTCCCGGACGTGGGGGTCGGTATGGTGCCGCCGCTGGCGGCCGCGGTCATTTGCGGACGGCCGGAACGGTCATCATCTCGGCCAGACGCGGCTCATCGCTGCCGACCTGGGCGAAGCTGGGTCCGCCGGCGCTCCTGAGGTCGACGCGAACCTCGACCGACAGGCCGGGGCGCAGGGCTGTGGCCCCGTAGCCGGCCCGCTCGACGACGATGCGCACCGGCACTCGCTGGGTGACCTTGGTGAAGTTTCCGGTGGCGTTCTCGACCGGGATCAGGGCGAATTCAGAGCCGGTCGCGGGCGCGAAGCTGTCGATCCGGCCGCGGATTGGCTGGCCCGGAAAGGCGTCGGCGGTGATTTCGACGGTCTGGCCCAGACGCAGGCGGTCCAGCTGGGTTTCCTTGAAATTGGCCACGACAAAGGTGTCGCCCAGCGGCACGATCGACAGCATCTGGGCCCCCGGATTGACGTACTGGCCAGCGCGTACGCCGCGCGCCCCGACCACGCCGCCGACCGGTGCGCGGATGATGGTGCGGTCCAGGGCGGTGCGAGCCTGGTCGACGGCGGCGCGGGCCTGTTCGACGGCGGCGACACTCTGCTGGCGGGTCGAGCCCAGCACGGCGGCGGTGCGCTGTTCGGCGATGAGGGCGGCCTGGGCCTGGGCCACGGCGGCCTGGGCCGTGACGGCACCGGCCTGTTCGGTCTGGATACGCTGCTGCGACACCCAGCCCTGTTCGGCCAGCTTGCCGTAACGGTCGACCTGCGCGCGGGCCAGACCAGCCAGGGCCTGGGCCTGGGTCACGCCGGCGGCGCGCGAGGCGATCATCGCCTGTTCCTGGGCGGCGCGGGCGTCGACGTTGCCGACGGCGGCGATCAGGGCCTGCAGATTGGCCTCGGCCTCGGCCAATTTGGCGCGGGCGTCGGCGTCATCCAGCCGGACCAGGATCTGGCCGGGCGTGACGCGTTGATTGTCGGCGACCAGCACCTCGATGACATAACCGCTGACCTGGGGGCTGACGAGGGTGGTGTCGGCCTGGACGAAGGCGTTGTCGGTGGTTTCCCAGCGCTGGTTGCCCAGCCACCAGATCGTGCCGCCGACGATGACGGCGAGGCCGACAATCACGGCGACGATCAGCGGAAGACGCTGTTTGAGGGTGGTGGAAACGGTCATGGACAACTCGGAATCTGGTCGGGGCCGGGGAGGCTGATCGCTAAAATGGACTACAACGTCTAAAAATCAATAACGCTGTGTGCGCCGCATCAAACACATCATGTTTCAGCATCCGTCGCCGGGCCCGGCTTGACCCGGCCGGCGAGGACGGCGAAGGCCTTGGCCATGGCCGAGCCGAAACCCCGCACCCGCAAACCGGTATCTCGGGCTCCGGCGTCCGGGGCCGTCGTCTTCCCGCCCGATCCCGACCGGGTCGAGGCCATCTTTGCGCGGCTGGCGGCGATCATGCCCGAGCCGAAAACCGAGCTGCATTTCCACGATGCCTATACGCTGACGGTGGCCGTGGCCCTGTCAGCCCAGGCCACGGATGTCGCGGTCAACAAGGCCACTGACAAGCTGTTCGCCGTCGCGGACACGCCGGCGAAGATGCTGGCCTTGGGCGAGGCGGGGCTGACGCCCTACATCGCCTCGATTGGTCTGTACCGGAACAAGGCCAGAAACGTCGTCGCCTTGAGCCGGATCGTGCTGGAGCAGCATGGCGGGGTGGTGCCGCTGAACCGCACCGACCTGCAGGCCTTGCCCGGCGTGGGACGCAAGACCGCCAGCGTGGTCCTCAATGAGCTGGGCATCGAACCCGCTATCGCCGTCGACACCCATGTGTTCCGGGTCTCGCACCGGCTGGGTCTGGCCAATGCCGCCACCCCGGACAAGGTCGAGGCCCAGCTGCACCGGATCGTGCCCGAGGCGTATCTGGCCAAGGCCCACCACTGGCTGATCCTGCACGGCCGCTACACCTGCACGGCGCGCAAGCCCAACTGCGGCGGCTGCCCCGTCGCGGATCTGTGTCCGTCGCGGGCGGGGCTGATGTCGGTCGGGTGACGGTGTCCTCAGGTCCCCGGGATCAGAGTCGCGCCTTCACTGCCCGGGCGAGGCCCACCCCGGCGTCGGGAGCGTGGTCAAGATAGAGGTCAGGCTCGATCAGTTCGGCCTCCATCAGCAGCCAGTTTCCGTCGGCGTCGGGCACCATGTCGATACGCGCATACAGCAGGGGCTCGTCGATCGCCGCCAGTACCTGTCGGGCCAGGGCCATGGCCCCGGCGGGCGGATCGGCCACCGGCGTATAGAGACCGCCGAACTGGACCTGAATCCGGAAGTCGCCGCCGACCGGACGCTTGTTGACCGCGTGGCTGAAGGCACCGCCGAAGAACAGCAGGGAGGTCTCGCCCACAGTTTCGATGGTCGGCAGATAGGGCTGGATCATCGCCGACCCCTCGGGCACTTCGCCGAGAGGCTGGCCCGGCGACAGGCGCAGTGTCCGCCACGCCCCGCCGGAGACAGTCGGCTTGACGATCAGCTGGTCGGCCCCGGTGTCGGTGAAGGCGGCGGCGACCGTGTCGGCGGTAACCCGGTCGCTCCAGATGGTTTCGGGTATCGACACGCCGCGTTCGGTAAGGCGGGCGAGGTAGGACTTGTCCGAATTCCACGCCAGCACCGACGCTGGATTGGCCAGCGGCAGCCCTGCCGCCGTCCAGGTCGCGCAGGCCTCAAGCCAGCGCCGGTGGTCGCGGTGATAGCCCCAGACAATCATCGGCAGGATCAGTGGAAACCCGGCCAGACCCGCAGCATCGTCGATGTGGTCGGTCCACGGCGTGGCCACGGCCTCGATCCCTTCCAGCGCCAGAGCCGCCGCCAGCCGGTTGCGGACACCGGGCCACTGGCTGGCGTAGGAGAGATCGGCGGGGTCGGGGGTCAGGACGGCGATACGGGTCATGGGGCGTTTCCTGACCCGAAAAGGCCCGACCCCGCAACCGTCCCGGCTGGCCAATTCGGAGCGTGGCCGCTAAGGGGCGGGCCATGACCCAGACAAACACCTCCGCTACGACCGCCGCCCGCTTCGACGTCTGCGCCGTCGGCAATGCCATCGTCGATGTTCTTGCCCCGTGCTCACCGGAGTTTCTCCGCGCTCAGGGCCTGGCCCCCGGCTCGATGTCGCTGGTCGACGAGGCCCAGAGCGCGGCCCTGTATGACGCGATGGCCGCCGGGGTCGAAGCCTCTGGCGGATCGGCCGGTAATACGGTCGCGGGCGTCGGTTCGTTCGGCGGGCGCGCCGCCTATCTGGGCAAGGTCGCTGACGACACCCTGGGTCAGGTCTTCACTCATGACATCCGTGCCGCCGGCGTGGCCTTCGACACCCCGGCCCTGACCGGCGGTGCCGGCACCGGCCGCTGCCTGATCAATGTCACCCCGGACGCCCAGCGCACCATGTCGACCTTCCTCGGTGCGGCCAACCAGCTGACGGTGGCCGACATTGATGCGGCGGTGATCGCCGACAGCGCCATCCTGTATCTGGAAGGCTATCTGTTCGACCCGGCCCCGGCCCGCGCCGCCTTTGTGGCCGCGGCCGAAGCCGCCCACGCCGCCGGACGCAAGGTCGCCATCACCCTGTCGGATTCGTTCGTCGTCGGACGCTGGCGCGTCGAGCTGCTGGCCTTCATTGAGGCCTCGGCCGACATCGTCCTGGCCAATGAGAGCGAACTGCTGGCCCTGTTCGAAACCGACGATTTCGAGGCCGCGGCGGCCCGTCTGGCCGCGATCGTCGAGGTCGCGGCCATCACGCGCAGCGCCGACGGTTCGGTCATCGTGCGTGGCGACGACCGGGTCGCGGTCAAGGCCGCGCCGGTCGGCAAGGTGATCGACACCACCGGTGCCGGTGACCAGTATGCGGCCGGCTTCCTGCTGGGCCTGGCGCGCGGCCTGACCCTGGCCGAGGCCGGGGCCCTGGGCTCGCTGGCCGCGGCCGAGGTCATCGCGCACTGGGGTCCGCGCCCGATGGTGTCGCTGGAAAGTCTGGCTACCGAGGCAGGGCTGAAGCTGGAAGCCTAACCCGGCCGTTTCAGCGTCACATACAGAGCCCCGTCGCCACCGTGGTGGCGGGCCGCAGCGGCATAGCCCGAGACCACGCCGCGCAGGGCTGGGCCGGTCAGCCATTCATGTACCGAGCCGCGGATCACCCCGGTGCCGCCGCGTCGCCCCTGTCCGGTGATCACCAGCACCGCGCGATAGCCGCGTGCCTGGGCCGTGGTCAGGAAGGCGGTCAGGGCATCCTGGGCCTGGAAGCGGCCATAGCCGTGCAGGTCGATGCGGGCCTCGATCGGATCGCGTTCGCGTGACAGGCGCCGCTGCCGTCGCGGCTCCAGCGATTCCGGCACGCCCCGGGTCGCGGACGGTCGGACCGCGCCGGGCGGAGTCGCCGCCGGAGCCACCGGCCGCGGGGCCGGTCTGGGCATCGGTCGGGGCGGGGCCGGCGTCGTGGCGGGATCCGCGACCGGACCGGCGACGGCGATGCGCGGAGCCTTGACCGGTTTGGCCGGGCTGACCGAACCGGTGACCCGGGTCCAGATGCGCCGGTCCTCGGGAGTCAGGTCGCCGCCGCGTCGCGTGGCCATCAGGCGTCGTCGTCGTCGTCGTCGAACGCGTGGACCGCATCCTGCGGGCCCGGCTCATAGACGACCAGATCGCCCGGCTGGCAGTTCAGCTCACGGCACAGGGCGTCCAGCGTGGTGAAACGAACGGCGCGCGCCTTGCCGGTCTTGAGGATCGACAGATTGGCCAGGGTGACGCCCACGCGATCGGCCAGCTCGGTTAACGACATGCGCCGTTCGAGGAGGATGCGATCAAGCTGGATGCGGATAGCCATGAGGTCCTCCTACCTGCCGCGTGCCGTGGCGAAAAGTGCATAGCGTGTGAAGCGTGCGGCCATGTCAGATCGTCAGTTCGGATTCGCGACGCAGACGGGCACCCTCACGGAACACCTCGGCCAGGACGAAGACAACGAGGACGGAGAAGGCCGGGGTCAACAGGTCGGTGAAGCCCTGGGCATCCATGATGCCGGGGGCCAGGCGGTCGGCCACCAGGCCCTGGGCCAGCCATTTGCCGCCAGTGACCACGGCCAGGGTCAGGCCGATCTGGCGCAGACGGCGCACATTGGGGGGCTGGAACGGATCGCCCAGCGTCAGGGTGCGGAAGATCATCCGCAGATTACGCAGGATCAGCATGAAACTGCCGAAAAAGGCGGCGAAGGCCCCGACCCCGAAGATCAGCAAAGGGCGGGTCAGCGGTTGCTGCAGGCCGCCGGAATCGTCGGACACAGTGAGATTGAGGTTGGCGAAAGGAATGAAGACCGCGACGACCAGGCCGATGATCAGGCCGCCGGTGATGATGCCCAGCAGGACATAGGCGACGTCCAGCGCGATTTTCAGCAGGCTGGAGACCGAGCCCGGTCCGAGGGTTTTCAGATTGGGGGCGCGCAGCCCATTGTCGGGCAGACGGGGCAGGTGGAACCCGAGAGATGAGAACTTCGGGCGGCGCATGAGGTAGACCTCAGGTCGGGGGAGGGGCGCGATTACCGCGTGAGGTCCGACTGACTCTCACGCGGTTTAATCTTCGCGGGCTTTGGCGACGACGTCAAAGCGACGGCGATCAAAATGCCTGAACCAGGCAGGCGACCAGGGCGGTCGGCAGGGCGGCCAGCAGGGCAGCGTTGACGATCGCGTGGCCGACCTTTTCCATCCACAAAGAGGCGCTCATGGTATCCATCGTCTATCTCCATCTGTTCGGTGGGGGTCGTTTTTGCCCCTCATCCGGTTAACCGCTGCAAGTCTGTTGCTCTTGTTGGCAATCAGGGGAACGGTGCGGCTGCCGTTCTTGAGGATCATAGATAGGCCGTGCGTGTCGGGAAGTCATGTTACATATCGTTTAACGATATTAAACTTTGGCAAGGAATTGTTGCGAGGGCGTGATCAGAATGAATCTCAAATTAATCAAGGGAATGCGGCTGGTCGCGGCCACGCATAACCCCGGCAAGGCGCGCGAGATCGCCGCCCTGCTGGACGGAAATTACGAAATCGTCACGGCCGGAGCGCTGAACGTGCCCGAACCGGACGAGACCGAGAGCAGTTTTGCCGGCAATGCCATGCTGAAGGCCCGGCATGCGGCGGCTTTTTCCGGTCAGGTCAGCCTGGCCGACGACTCGGGACTGTCGGTGACGGCGCTGGACGGGGCTCCGGGCATCTTCTCGGCGCGATGGGCCGGTCCGGACAAGGATTTCACCCAGGCCATGGCCAAGGTTGAGGCGCGGCTGGAGGAGGTCGGGTCCCGGGATCGCAGCGCCTGGTTCACCTCGGCCCTGGCCGTGGCCTGGCCGAACGGCCCCTGTGTCGTGGTCGAGGGCCGGATCGACGGCCAGCTGACCTTCCCGCCGCGCGGCGAGCGGGGCTTCGGCTATGACCCGATCTTCGTTCCCGACGGCCACGAGATGACCTTCGGCGAGATGGACCCCGCAGCCAAGGACGCCATTAGCCACCGGGCCCGGGCTTTCGAACTATTGAAGGCGGCGCTGATTGACTGACGCCCCGCCCGCCACCGGCTCGGACGGCGCTCAAGCAGCGATGCGCCGCGCGCATCGCGATAGCGCCTCTCGAGATGATCTCGCCCTCTATGTTCACTGGCCGTATTGCGCGCGCATCTGCCCGTATTGCGACTTCAACGTCGTGCGTGACCGGGGCCGGGTCGAGGAACAGGCGGGGCTGGTGGCGGCCATCCTGTCCGACATGGAGGCGCAGGCTGCCCTGACCGGACCGCGCCGGCTGGCCTCGATCTTCTTTGGCGGTGGCACGCCCTCGCTGATGGATCCGGCGGCGGTGGCGGCGGTGATCGACCGGGCGAAGGCCCTGTTCCCGCCGCGCGGTGACATAGAGATCAGCCTTGAGGCCAATCCCACCGACGCCGAGGCCGGGCGGTTCAACGCCCTGGCCGCCGCCGGGGTCAACCGGCTGTCGATGGGGGTGCAGGCGCTGGACGACGACGCCCTGTCCTTCCTCGGCCGCAACCATTCGGCCGACGAGGCGCGCCGTGCCGTGGCCGTGGCGGCCCGGTCCTTTGACCGGCTGTCGATCGACCTGATCTACGCCCGGCCGGACCAGAGCGTGGAGGCGTGGACCGCCGAGCTGACCGAGGCGCTGGACATGGGGTTCGAACACGTCTCGCCCTATCAGCTGACCATAGAGCCGGCGACCGCCTTCGGTCGGGCCGTGGCGCGCGGCAGCTGGACCCCGCCGGACGAGGACCGCTCCGCCGCTCTTTATGAGACCACCCAGACGGTGCTCGAGAGTGCGGGCTTCGACGCCTATGAGGTGTCCAACCACGGGCGCGGTGTCGCGGCCCGCTCGGCTCACAATCTGCACGTCTGGCGCGGCGGCGACTATCTGGGCCTCGGCCCGGGTGCGCACGGGCGACTGACCCTCGACGGCGCGCGCACCGCCACCGTCGCCCATCGCGGCATCGCGGATTATGTCGCCGGCGTCGCGGCAGCCACGCCGTGGAGCGAGCACGAAACCCTGGACCCGCGCGCGGCGGCCGAGGAGCGGGTGCTGCTGGGTCTGCGCACGGTCGAGGGGGTGGCGCTGGCGGAATTGGCGACGCTGGACCGGCGCGTGGAAACAGGGGCCCTGGCCGGGCTGGTCACGGACGGCTTTCTGAGGGTGGCGGCGGACCGGGTGGTGGCGACCTCGACCGGGCGACCGGTGCTGGACGGGGTGCTGCGGGCGCTGCTGGTGTGATGTTCCGCCCTCTCCCGGCGGGAGAGGGCTTGAGCGCCCGGGAGCGAAGCGAGCGGTTGCGCGAAAGGGTGAGGGGCTCCCTGTCACGGTCCAGCCCCTCACCTGGCCGCGCCAGGACGACGGCTGGTGCCGTCGCGCGCGGCCTCCCTCTCCCACCGGGAGAGGGAGTGGTGCTGGAGGAGGGGCGCGCGCCGCTGGGTCCCGGCCTTCGCCGGGATGACGAAAGCGAATGGAGACCTTGAGCCGTCCGCGCCCCGCTGGCACGGTCTCGCGGATGACTGATCCTTCGCCATTTCCGCCGACCGCCCCGCCGCCGCGCCCCGTCGCGTCCGGCCTGTATCTGGTGGCGACGCCGATCGGCAATCTGCGCGACATGACGCTGCGGGCGCTGGATGTGCTGGCGGCGGCCGATCTGGTGCTGGCCGAGGACACACGGGTCACGGGCAAGCTGCTGTCGGCCTATGGGGTCAAGGCGAAGCTGGAGCGGTGCGACGACCATACCTCGGCCCGGGCGGCCGAGGGGGCGATCGAACGGCTGCGGGCGGGTGAGGTGGTGGCGCTGGTCTCGGACGCGGGCACGCCGATGGTCAATGATCCCGGCTTCGTCGTGGCCCGGGCGGTGATCGCTGCGGGCCTGCCGGTGCATCCGATCCCCGGGGCGTCCAGCCTGCTGGCGGCGCTGTGTATCGCCGGGCTGCCGGCCGACCGGGTGCTGTTCGCCGGCTTCCTGCCGCCCAAATCCGGCGCGCGGAAGACGATGCTGGAAGAGCTGCGCACCGCGCGCCAGACGCTGGTCTTCTTCGAGAGCGGCCCGCGGCTGGCCGACAGCCTGGCCGATATGGCGGCGGTGCTGGGCCCGCGTCCGGCCGCTGTGGCCCGCGAACTGACCAAACTCTACGAGGAATGTGTGCGCGGGACGCTTGCCGAACTGGCCGTTGATCCGCGCTGTCAGGGGCCCAAGGGCGAGATCGTGGTGGTCATCGGCCCCGGTGAGGTCGAGGTGGCCAGTGAGGCGGATGCCGACGCGGCCCTGACCGAAGCCATGACCCGGCTGGCCCCGGGACCGGCGGCCTCGGAAGTGTCCCAGGCGCTCGATCTGCCGCGCAAGGCCCTGTACCGCCGGGCGCTGGAGCTGCAGGGGCGGGGATGAAACGGCTGCGCCCCGTTCCGGCACCGGTACGGCCCGTTTCGGGTCGGCGGCGGGCGTCGGGGCAGGCGGCGCACCGTAGCGGTCATGCCGGGGAATGGCTGGCCGCCCTGTGGCTGATGTGTCGCGGTTATCAGATTCTGGGTTTTCGCCTGAAGAGCCGGGCCGGGGAGATCGACATCCTGGCACGACGCGGCCGGGTGCTGGCCGTGGTCGAGGTCAAACGCCGCGCCACGCTGGAGGCCGCCCTGATCGCCCTGGGTCCACAACAGCTGGCGCGGCTGCGGGCATCGGCCCAGGCGGTGGCGCGCGGACGACCCGGTCTGGCCGGTCTGACCCTGCGGCTGGATATGGTGGCGCTGGCCCCCGGGCGCTTTCCGCGTCATGTTAAGGATATCGAGACCGGGGGGGCCGATTTCCGTGATCCATCAGGACGCGACCACGACCTTGACGGCGGCCGGACTGGCCGATGACGAAGACTTCCCGCTGCTGGAAGCCGCGATCGCCTGCGCCCTGCATGACGATCCGATGCGCGAGGCCGAGCCGGTGCGGCTGCTGGCCCAGCAGGCGGCCGAGCGGCTGCTGGAGCGGATCGGCGGCGAGCCGGTCGAGGACGCCCTGACCGAGACCCTGTCAGCGGATCTGCGACTGACGGGTGACCTGATCCACGGCAGCGATCCGGCCAACACCGACATCATCGCCGTGGCCGAGCGGCGGCGCGGCCTGTCCGTCGCCCTGGCCGTCTTCTATCTGGATGCCGCCCGGCAGGCCGGGATTCCGGCCACCGGCGTCGACTTTCCCGGCCATTTCCTCGTGCGGGTCGAGACGGAGGACGGGCCAGTAGCGCTGGACCCGTTCAGCCAGGGCCAGGTGGTCATGCCGTCGGAGCTGACGCGCCGGGCCCTGTGCGCCGGTCTGACGCCGCATGTCGCCGACCGGCTGGACCTGCTGATGGCCCCGGTGACGGCGCGCCAGGCCCTGATCCGGCTGCAGGCCATGCAGTTCAGCCGGGCCATCGACGCCGGCGACTGCGAGGGGGCCGAACGGTCGGCCCTGCGTCGGGCCCTGCTGGACCCCGACGATCACCGTCCCTGGCTGGACGTCGCCGCCGCCCGCGAACGCTGCGGGGCCCTGAACGGGGCGATGGAGGCCCTGGCCCGGGCCGAGGATCTGGACGGTCCGGCCATGGTCCGCCGCCAGACCAGTTTCGACCGGGTCCGGCTGCAGCTGAATTAGGCGAATCCGCCCCGTGTCGCGTCCACCCCTTGAGAGACGCCGTCCGGCTGGTCACATAGGGTCCGGTCCAGCATTCGAGCCGACCGACCCCGATAAAGGATAGTTGCATGCTCAAGGTCGCGATCCAGATGGACCCCATGGAGGCGGTCGACATCCTGGCGGACACCACCTTCATGATGGCGATGACGGCCCAGGACCGGGGCTATCCGCTGTGGGTCTATGATTTCCGCACCCTGGCGCTGGAGGAGGGTCGGCTGTCCTGCCGGGCCCGGCCGATGACGGTGCGGGCCGTGGCCGGCGACCACGTGACCTTCGGTGACGAGGTGAAGCTGGATCTGGGCACGGACGTCGACGTGATCCTGATGCGTCAGGACCCGCCGTTTGACATGGCCTATGTCACCGCCACCTATCTGCTGGAGACGGTCCATCCCAGGACCCTGGTGGTCAATGACCCGGCCGAGGTGCGCAGCGCGCCCGAGAAACTGCTGGTCACGCAGTTCCCCGGCCTGACTCCGCCGACCCTGATCAGTTCCGACCCGGTCGCCCTGGTCGCCTTTCACAAGAAGCATGGCGATGTGGTGCTGAAACCCCTGCACGGGGCCGGGGGCTCGGGGGTGATCCGTCTGAAGGCGGACGATCCCAATCTGGAAGCCCTGATCGAGATCCACGCCGTCGGCAGCCGCGACCCGCTGGTGATCCAGAAATTCCTGCCGGCGGTGTCGAAGGGCGACAAGCGCATCCTGCTGATCGACGGCGAGCCGGCCGGGGCCATCAACCGCATCCCGGCGGCCGGTCAGGTGCGCTCGAACCTGCACGTCGGCGGCACCGCGGCCCCGGTCGAACTGACCGCGCGCGACCACGAGATCTGCGCCGCCATCGGCCCGACGCTGAAGGCGCGCGGCCTGATCTTCGTCGGCATCGATGTGATCGGTGACTGGATGACCGAGATCAACGTCACCTCCCCGACCGGTGCCCAGCAGCTGAAGGCCTTTTCCGGCGTCGACGCCTCGGCCCTGATGTGGGACGCGATCGAGAAGAAGCGGGCGGGGTGACGTCCGCAGCGGCGCAGGGCCGAGGTTAGACTGAAAGGTGATCCGTGGACTGGTTCAAATACCTCGCCCTTGTTGCTGCGCTGTACGCCGTATTCTTTTTTCTTCCCGGCCAGAATATCTTGAGGGCGTCCACGTTTTATGGTGCCCGGATGACCCGGGTATTTGAAGAATTTGATATCTGGAACAGGCGCAGGGTTGCCGTTTCGGCGGGCGGACTGATGCTGTCTGCGGTTGTGCCGGTCTTTGCCGGCGTGTCGCTGCTGGTTCCAATAGTGATTTTCTGCGCCTTGCTGCTTCTGGCGGCGACGGACTTTTTGCAGGCGCGCGACATTATCCGACGTCATTCCGAACCGGGTGGGACTTGACCCTCATCCGAGTTCGTGATTTGTTCTTTTCCCGTATAACGGGAGGGCGCAATGGTCGCTCGCGTGGTGACGGTGGCGTTCGACGGGGTCGAGGCGCGTCGGGTCGATGTTCAGGTGCAGCTGGTTGGGGCGGCCCAGCCCAGCTTCACCATCGTCGGCCTGCCGGACAAGGCGGTGGCCGAGAGCCGCGAGCGGGTGCGCGGGGCCTTCGCCGGTATCGGCCTGGGCCTGCCGCCGAAACGGATCATCGCCAACCTGGCCCCGGCCGACCTGCCCAAGGAGGGCAGTCATTTCGACCTGGCTATCGGTCTGGTGCTGATGGCGGCGCTGGGGGTGATCACGCCCGATGCGCTGGATGGCTGGGCCGCGATCGGCGAGCTGGGGCTGGACGGCCAGATCGCCCCGGTCGGCGGGGCCCTGCCGGCGGCGGTCGCGGCCGCGGCCATGGGGCTGGGCCTGATCTGTCCCGAGGCTAACGGGCCCGAGGCGGCCTGGGCCGGGGATGTCGCCATCCTCGCCCCGCGCTCGCTGATCGGGCTGATCAACCATTTCAAGGGCAGTCAGGTGCTGCGCCCGCCCGAGCCGGGGCCGGTGCGCGCCGGCGGGGTCGTGCCGGACCTACGCGAGGTTAAGGGCCAGGAGAGCGCCAAACGCTCGCTCGAGATCGCCGCCGCTGGAGGGCATAATTTGCTTTTTGTCGGCCCGCCGGGCTCGGGCAAGTCGATGCTGGCCCAGCGGCTGCCGGGCCTGTTGCCGCCGCTGACCCCGGCCGAGCTGCTGGAGACCTCGATGGTCTGGTCGGTGGCCGGTCTGATCGAGCGCGGGGCCCTGACCCGCGACCGGCCGTTCCGCAGCCCGCACCATTCGGCCAGTATGGCGGCCCTGACCGGCGGCGGGCTGAAGGCGCGGCCGGGTGAGGCCTCGCTGGCCCATAACGGGGTGCTGTTCCTGGATGAGCTGCCGGAATACAGCGCCCAGGCCCTGGATTCCCTGCGCGCCCCGCTGGAGACCGGCGAAATCGTCGTGGCGCGGGCCAATGCCCATATCCGCTATCCGGCCCGGTTCCAGCTGATCGCGGCGATGAACCCGTGCCGGTGCGGGATCGGCGGTGGCGGTCGCGGGGCTTGCGGCAAGGCCCCGCGCTGCCAGCGTGACTATCAGAACCGCATCTCCGGCCCGATGTTTGACCGCATCGACCTGACGGTCGAGACCCCGCCGGTGACCGCCGCCGACATGGCCCTGCCACCCCCGGCCGAGGGCACGGCCGAGGCCGCGGCCCGGGTCGCCGTGGCCCGGGGCCTGCAGGACGAGCGGGCGCGATCCGCCGGCCTTGCACCCGATCAGGCCCTGAACGCCCGGGCCTCGGGCGATACCCTGGACCGGTTCGCCGCCCCCGATGCGCCCGGCCGGGCCCTGCTGATGCGAGCGGGCGAGGCCGGGGGACTGACGGCCCGGGGCTGGGTGCGGACGCTGCGGCTGGCCCGGACCATCGCCGACCTGGAGGGGGCGACCGGGGTGGTGCGCCGCCACATTGCCGAGGCCCTGGTGCACCGGCGCACCGCGGTCGGGCCCGGCGTCGGCGATACCGTGCCGTGGTCCGGATCCGGCGTGTTGTCGACCCCGGCCGCACGACCCCCGCCTTGAGCCTCCCTTAACGGTTGTTCTGCATGGTGGCGGTCGGAGATTGCTGATGACACGACCGGCGAAGAATATCGCAACAGCCCCCACGGGAACCCCGCAGCCGCCCGACGGGGCCGAGCAGCAGTTCCTGCGCCTGATGAGCCATGAGATGCGCACCCCGTTGAACGGGGTCATCGGCATGCTGGGTCTGTTGACCCGAACCCGGTTGGATGGGGCCCAACGCGCCTATGCCGAGGCCGCGCGCCAGTCGGCCGAGCACCTGCTGGGCCTGGTCAACGACCTGCTGGACTATGCCCGACTGGAGGCCGGCAAGCTGGAGTTCGATTCCGCCCCGGTCGACATCGAGACCCTGGTGCGCAGTGTCGCCGAACTGTTGAGCCCGCGCGCCCATGACAAGGGGCTGGAACTGGTCTGGTCGGTCGCCGCCGACGCCGTCGATGTGATGGCCGACGAGGGCCGTCTGCGTCAGGTGCTGTTCAACCTGGCCGGCAACGCCGTCAAATTCACCGAAACCGGCGGGGTCCACATCACCGTCGAACGGGTGCCCCGGGCCGGAAACCGCCCGCGGCTGGCCTTCATCGTCGAGGACACAGGGCCCGGAATTCCGCCTGAGGCGCGCGCTCGCATCTTTGAGGAGTTCGGCCATGTCGATGCCTCGGACGCCACCCGTTTCGGCGGGGCCGGACTGGGTCTGGCCGTGGTCAAACGCTTGGCCGACGCCATGGGTGGCAAGGTTTCGGTCAGCAGTCGCGGCCGGGGCAAGGGCTCGCGCTTCCGTTTCGAGGCCTGTTTCACCGCTGCCACCGACCTGCCCGAACGCGGTCGACCGCTCGAGGGACGGAGCGTCGCTGTGCTGTCGCCCGACGACATGGTCCGCCAGGCCGCGATCGATCAGATCGAAGCCTCGGGCGGCAAGGTCCACCCCGGTGCCCCGGTCATCCTGGTCGACCACGCCCTCGCCGCCATCGCCGGCGAATCCCTGGCGCCCCGGCCCGAGAAGGGTCGGGCCATCGTGCTGCTGCGACCGTCGGAGCGGGATCTGATCGCCCGTTACCGCACCGCCGGCTTTCATGGCTATCTGATCAAGCCGCTGCGGCGCGCCTCGCTGGCCGAACGGGTGCTGGCCGTGGCCAATCCGACCACCACCCAGATTCCCGGCCTGCCGCCGCCGCCGTCGGCCGATGACGACCGCGTGGCCACCATCCGCTTCGCCGGAACCCGCGTGCTGCTGGTCGAGGACAATCCGGTCGGGGCCCTGCTGGCCGCGACCCTGCTGCGCCGCGAGGGCTGCGCGGTCGAGACCGCGGCCAACGGTCATGAGGCCGTCGCCGCCCTGACCCGGGCCCGCTACGACATGGTCTTCATGGACATGCGGATGCCGGGCATGGACGGCCCGACGGCGACCCGGGCGATCCGCGCACGCGGCGACGCAACCCCGATTGTGGCCCTGACAGCCAACGCCTTCGCCGAGGACCGTCGCGCCTGTCTGGAGTCCGGTATGGACGATCATCTGGTCAAGCCGCTTGCGCCCGAGAGCCTGCGCCGGACACTCGCCCGCTGGACGAACCGGCAAACGCGCGCCAAGGTCGTCGGCGAATAGACGCCGGGGGCGTCTGACCGAAAGACGCAACCTGCATGACCGAGACCAGCAGTACCGACAAGCCCGCAGGCCGGTTCGGGGGATTGGCCGTTTACGCCGAGCGTCGCGTCTTCATCATGCTGCTGCTCGGCTTTTCGGCCGGCCTGCCCTATCTGCTGATCTTTGACACCCTGTCCGCCTGGCTGCGCGAGGACGGACTGTCGCTGTCCGTCATCGCCTTCTTCGGCTTGGCCACGCTCAGCTACACGCTCAAATTTATCTGGGCCCCGTTGATCGACCGGACGACGATCCCGATCCTGACCAAATGGCTGGGACATCGCCGATCATGGATGGTGGTCACCCAGGCCATGGTCATGTTCGGCCTGTGGTCGATCTCGGGCCAGAACCCGTCCAGCTCACTGGCCTCTGTGGCTCTGTTCGCCGTGCTGACCGGGGTGTTCGGGGCGACGCAGGATATCGTGATCGACGCTTGGCGGATCGAGGTTGCCGACGACTCGCGCCACGGGGCCATGGCCGCCGCCTATCAGCTGGGCTGGCGCTTCGCCCAGATCCTGGCCGGGGCCCTGCCGCTGATCCTGGCCGAACTCTACAATTGGAACCTGTCCTACGCGGTGATGGCCGCCCTGATGGGAATCGGTATCGCCGCAGCGGTGTTCGCCCCGCGCGAGAAAGCCCACGCGATCCGACCGATTCCGGTCGGAGACATTCCGTCCCGGCCGCCGCTCGAGGTGCTGGAATGGACCGTCCGCCTGCTCCTTATCGTGATCGCGGCGCTGATCGTCGGTTCGGGTTTGACCGGAGGCGCGGACATGCTGGCCAGCGGCCTGCAGATCGTCGGGCTGTCGACGACCGACGCAGACGCCTTGAAGGCGGCGTGGACCGCCAAGCCGGAAGGCGTCTACATCCAGGTCGCCGCCACCTTCGGCGGCCTCGGGCTGCTGGTGTTGGCCTGCTGGCCGATCCCGCGTGTGCCGACCCGTCCCGGGGCCTATCTGGCCGGATCGTTCGGTGATCCGCTGAAGGATTTCTATGACCGGTTCGCCGGGGTCGCGACCCTGATCCTGGCGCTGATCTGCCTGTACCGGCTGTCCGACTTCGTCCTCAACATCATGAACCCCTTCTATCTCGACCTCGGCTTCGACAAGGTCGAGGTGGCCGAGGTGCGCAAGGTGTTCGGCGTCTTCGCCACCACCTTCGGGGTCTTCTTCGCCGGTTGGGCGGTGGCCAAGCTGGGGCTGATCCGGACCATGGTGATCGGGGCCTTCATGAGCCCGCTTTCGAACCTGGTGTTCGCCTGGCTGGCCGTCCAGGGGCCCGACCTCGGGGCCCTGTTCATCGCCATCGGCGTCGATAATGCCGCCACCGGCTTCGCCGGGACCGCCCTGATCGCCTATATGTCCAGCCTGACATCCCTGGGCTTTACCGCGACCCAGTACGCCCTGTTCAGCTCGCTTTACGGCCTGCCGGGCAAGCTGGTCGCCTCCCAGTCCGGGCGCATCGTCGAGGGTTCGGCGCGCGCAGCCGAGGGTGGCGGTCTGTTCGCGCCCCTGACAGGGCTGTTCTCCAACATGCCGGCCGGCTCCCTCGTCGAAGGCGCGGCGACCAGCGGCGTGACCCCTGCAGCGCTCGGGGCCGGCTATGTGGTCTTCTTCCTGTATTCGACCCTGATCGGGGTCTTCGCGGTCGTGCTGGCCTTTATCGTGGCGCGCAAGCAGACCGCGCTACAGGTGCGTCAGGCGGAAGAGGCGGCGATCGAGGTTGGCGACCCCCGCCCGTCCTGACGGCCCTAGCTTTCGCGGACGCCCTCTTCATAGGCAGCGAAGGTGGCGGCGTTGATCATCTCGCTGACCGAGGCACCGAGCGACACGATCTGCACCGACTTCTCGAGCCCGACCAGCAGCGGGCCGATCACGGTCGCCCCGCCCAGGGCCTGGACCAGACGGGTCGAGATCGAGGCCGAGTGGATGCCGGGCATGACCAGGATATTGGCGTCCTTGGACAGGCGCATGAAGGGATAGGCCGAGCGGGCTTCGGGATCGAGCGCCAGTTCGGCCGGCATCTCGCCCTCGTATTCGAAATCGACGCCGCGCTGGTCGAGGATGCGGATGGCCTCGCGGATCATCTCGCCGCGGTCACCCGGGGGGTCACCGAAGGTCGAATAGGACAGGAAGGCCACGCGCGGACTGCGACCCATGCGTCGCACGGCGGCAGCGGCCTGGATGGCGATCTCGGCCAGTTCGGTCGCGTCCGGCAGTTCATGGATCGAGGTGTCGGCCACGAACAGGGTGCGGCCCTTGGCCAGCACGATCGACAGACCGACCAGCCGCGAGGTGACGTCGAGGACGCGCCGGACCTCCTTCAGCACCATGTTGAAATTGCGGGTTGTGCCGGTGACCACGGCATCGGCGTCGCCCTGGGCCAGCATGGTGGCGGCGAAATAGTTGCGGTCCTGGTTGATCATCCGCTGCACGTCGCGACGCAGATAGCCGCGGCGCTGGAGTTTCGCATAGAGGAAGTCCGTGTACTGATTGTTCTTCTCGGACACGCGGGCATTGACGATCTCGATGCCAAGATCGTCGAAATTCAGCCCGGCCTCGGTGGCGTTCTGACGGATCAGATCCTCGCGTCCGACCAGGATGGGGGTGCCCAGCTCGGCCTGTTTGAAGGCCCAGGCGGCGCGGATCACGGTGGTCTCCTCGCCCTCGGCGAACACGATCCGCTTGTTCGGGGCCGCGCGCACCGCCGAGGCGATCTTCTGCATCAGGGCCGCCGACGGATCGACGCGCTGGCGCAACTGGATGCGATAGGCGTCCATGTCCTCGATCGGCTTGCGCGCCACGCCGCTGTCCATCGCCGCCTGGGCGACGAACGGCGGGATGTACCAGATCAGGCGCGGGTCGAACGGCGAGGGGATAATGTAGTCGGGGCCGAATTTCAGCTTGCGACCACGATAGGCGACGGCGACCTCGTCCGGCACGTCCTCGCGCGCCAGCAGGGCCAGGGCGTGGGCGCAGGCCACCTTCATCTCGTGATTGACCCGGCGGGCGCGTACGTCGAGGGCCCCGCGGAAGATGTAGGGGAAGCCGAGGACGTTATTGACCTGGTTGACGTAGTCGGAGCGGCCAGTGGCCATGATGGCGTCGGAGCGCACCGAGGCGACGTCCTCGGGCGTGATCTCCGGGTCCGGGTTGGCCATGGCGAAGATGATCGGATTGGGGGCCATCGAGGCCACCATCTCCTTGGTGATCGCGCCCTTGGCCGACAGCCCCAGGACGACATCGGCCCCGACCATGGCCTCGGCCAGGGTGCGGTGCGAGGTGTCGGTGGCGTGGGCGGCCTTCCACTGGTCGACGTTGTCACGGCCCTTGTAGACGACCCCGTCGCGGTCGACGATGACGGTGTTCTCAGCCCGGACGCCGACCGCCTTCATCAGGCCGATCGAGCTCAGGCCGGCCGCACCGGCCCCGGCCAGCACGACCTTGATGTCCTCCAGCTTCTTGCCGGTGATGTGGCAGGCGTTGATCAGGCCGGCGGTGGAGATGATGGCGGTGCCATGCTGGTCGTCATGAAAGACCGGGATGTCGAGCAGGTCCTGCAACTCGCTCTCGATGACGAAACACTCCGGAGACTTGATGTCCTCGAGATTGATGCCCCCCCAGGTGTCACCGATGTTCTTGACCACGGTGATGAACTCGTCCGGGTCGGTGGTCTTGACCTCGACGTCGAAGCTGTCGACGTCGGCGAAGCGTTTGAACAGGACGCATTTGCCCTCCATCACCGGCTTGGAGGCCATGTGACCGAGGTTGCCGAGGCCGAGGATGGCCGTGCCGTTGGAGATCACGGCGACCAGATTGCCCTTGGACGTATAGTCATAGGCCTTGTCGACATCCTCGGCGATGGCCAGGACCGGTACGGCCACGCCCGGCGAATAGGCCAGGGACAGGTCGCGCTGGGTCGCCATCGGCTTGGTCGGGGCCATGGAGATCTTGCCCGGGGTCGGCGAGCGGTGGAATTCCAGCGCGTCCTCGTCGGAGAAGGTCTGTTTTTCGGTCAGGTCGGGCATCAGCGTCTTTCGGGTCTCGGAGGCGGTCATCTGTTCCTGGAGCGAAATCGGTTGGATTGGACGCAGTCCAACCCGGCTTAGATTTCGCTCCAGCTTGATACTGGACCATTTTTTGGTTTCGGGTCGATTCGACCCGATACAAAAATGGTCTAGAGCGGGCGACGGGGGGCGACAACCGGGCCCCCGTCGCATTCTTTACGCAGGGGCAGCCTGGAGAGTCAGGGTACCGGTGCGTTCGATCTCGACCGGGCCGGTCATGAAGACGTGACCGGTGGTCTCGTCCCAGTCGATCAACAGCGTGCCACCGTCGACCTCAAGCGTGGCCGAGCGCCCGGTCAGGCCCCGGCGGGCGGCCGCGACCAGGGCAGCGCAGGCTCCGGTGCCACAGGCCTGGGTCAGCCCGGCCCCGCGTTCCCACACCCGCAGGCGGATTCGGTCAGGGGCCAGCACATTGGCGAAGCCGACATTGACTCCCTCGGGAAACAGCGGGTGGTGTTCGATCAGGGAGCCGGAGCCGCTGACGAAGGCGTCGTCCTGACGGTCGGTGAAGAAGACCACGTGGGGATTGCCCATCGAGACGGCCCCGGGCGTGTGCAGCAGCGGCGCGTCGATCGGACCGACCTGCAGCTCGATGCCGCGGGTGTCCATCGCCTCTTCCAGCGGGATCTCGGTCCAGTCCAGACGCGGCGCGCCCATGTCCACCTTGACGTGGGCCGTGGTCGTCGGCCCTTCAGGACCTCCCGACCCGACACGGCCTGGGACGCGCCAGGCCGTGGCGGGGCCGCCGAGGGTGTCGATGGTGACACTGTCCTTGCCGGTCGACTGCATCAGCAGCCAGCCGACACAGCGCAGGGCGTTGCCGCAGGTCTCGACCGCCCCGCCGTCGGCGTTCCACACCCGCATGAAGGCGTCGGCGCGGTCAGACGGCTCGATGGCGATCAGCTGGTCGCAGCCCTGGCCGGTCTCCCTGTCGGCAATGGCGCGTGCCTCCGCCTCCGTCGGGGCGAACGGGGTTTCGAGCGCATTGACGACGACGAAGTCATTGCCGGCGCCGTTCATCTTGACGAAGGGGCGTTGCATGGACCCCGAGCCTATAGACCCGGAACGTCCCGCGGCGAAGGGGGCTGTTTCCGGTGACGACAAAGCGGGGTATCGCTGGCGCATGAGCCGTACTGACGACGCCGAAAAACCGGAGGGTCTGCGCCTGCGCGCGCGGATTCGGGCCCTGTATCACGGCTCATCCGAGATGGCTGTGCGCTTCCGGCTGGCCGTGCTCGTCATCGACGTCATTATCGTCGGCTTCTTCGTGGCGGCCCCGCTGCTGAAGGGCGAGTCGATGATTTTCTATGTCATCGACTATGTGATCGCGGCGGTCCTCGCGCTCGACCTGGCCGCCCGGGCCTGGGCCTTTTCGGACGTCAGGGCCTGGCTGAAGAAGCCGATCGTCTGGGTCGATCTGTTCATCCTGGCGACGCTGCTGTTCCCGGCCTGGCTGTTCAACCTCGGCTTCCTGCGGGTGCTGCGACTGTGGACCCTGATCAATTCGGAGTTCTTCTGGCGCACCATCGGCCGGCGCTATGACGACACCCGGGTCGAGGACACGACCAAGGCGGTGGTGGCCCTGGTGACCTTTGTCTTTGTCGCGACCGGCTTCGTCTACACCAGCTTCATGGGTCGCTACGAAGGTATCACCGGCTATGTCGACGCCCTGTATTTCACCGTCACCAGCCTGACCACCACCGGCTACGGCGATATCCTGCTGCCTGGCAACTGGGGACGACTGGTGTCGATCGTGATCATGCTGGTCGGGGTGACCCTGTTCGTGCGTCTGGGGCAGACCCTGTTGATGCCGCACAAGGTGGTCTTCCCCTGTCCGACCTGTGGTCTGCAGCGCCACGATCCCGATGCCGTCCACTGCAAGGCGTGCGGCGAGACCATCTGCATCCCCAATCCCGGCCGCTGAATTGTGATGACAAAACCGTAAGGTCACCGCGCATTGCCTTGTCCGCCGGCGGTCGGGGGTTAAGGTGGCCGGTCCCAAGCTCTGGAAACGCCTGCATGATCCGTCCCGCCGCCACGCTCGCCATTCTCCTGGCTTCAACCGCTCTCGCGACAGGCGTCATGGCCCAATCTCCCATCTCCCCGCCCAATCCACCGCTGGCCGAAGGGGCCTTCGCCACGTCGGACGCCACCGACCCGTATCTGTGGCTGGAAGAGATCGACGGCGAGCGGGCCATGGCTTGGGTCAATGAACACAATGCCCGGTCGCTGGGCGTGCTGCAGGGCGACCCCCGCTATGAGCCCCTGCATCAGCAGGCGCTTGAAATCGTCCAGTCGCGCGACCGCATCCCCTATCCGGGCTTCAACCACGACGGCACGGTCGATAATTTCTGGCAGGACGCCGAACACGTGCGCGGCGTCTGGCGCACCACCACCCTGGACAGCTATCGCAGCGCCGATCCGGCGTGGGAGACCATTGTCGATTTCGACGCCCTGTCAGCCGCCGAAGGCAAGAACTGGGTCTACAAGGGGGCCACCTGCCTGCCGCCGCACGAGACCCGCTGCCTGATCTCCCTGTCGGACGGGGGCAAGGACGCGGTCACGGTGCGAGAGTTCGACCGGACGACGCAGACCTTCGTGGCCGACGGTTTCGTCCTGCCGGAATCCAAGGGTGGGGCCAGCTGGATCGACGCTGATACCCTGCTGGTGTCGCGCGACTTCGGTCCCGGCACCTTGACCAGTTCGGGCTATCCGATGATCGTCAAACGCCTGCGCCGTGGCCAGACGCTGGATCAGGCCGAAACCCTGTTTACCGGACAGCCCACCGATGTCTCGGTCAGCGGCTACACCCTGCGTGACGCCGATGGCGTTATCCAGGCGACGTTGATCAACCGGGGCGTCAGTTTTTACGAGGGCGAGACCTGGCGGCTGAACGCCGACGGCACCACGACCCAGCTGGCCCTGCCCGCCAAGTCGGACATCGAGGCCCTGGTCCAGGGGCAGCTGGTGGTGACCACCAAACAGGACTGGACCGCCCCCTCGGGTCAGGAATTCAGGACCGGCGATGTCTTCGCCTGGAATCTCGACGCCTGGCTGGCCGATCCGGCGACCCCGGCGCGGCTGATCATCCGCCCCGGCCCGCGCGAGGCGATCGAAGGCATCAGCGCCACCCGCAACCGGCTGGTCGTGGCCCTGTTCGAGAACGTCCGCGGCGGGGTCTATGTCTATGAACCGAACGCCGACGGCGACTGGGCCCGCACCCGGCTGGACCTGCCGCAGAACGTCACCGTCGGGGTCGGCTCGGCTTCGGAGCGCGACGACCAGGTGTTCGTCAGCGTCGCCGGCTATCTGAACCCGTCCAGCCTGTGGCTGGCCGATGCGACTACGGGCGCGGTCGACCAGGTCAAATCCCTGCCGGCCAAATTCGACGCTGATGGCATGACCGTCGATCAGTTCGAGGCGCGCTCGGCCGACGGCACCATGATCCCCTATTTCGTCGTCCATCGCGATGCCATGGCCAGCGACGGCTCGAACCCGACCCTGCTGTATGGCTACGGCGGCTTCCAGAACTCCCTGCTGCCCGGCTATTCGGCCACGGTCGGCAAGCTGTGGCTGGAGCGCGGCGGCGTCTATGTCGTGGCCAACACCCGTGGTGGTGGCGAGTTCGGGCCCAATTGGCACGATGCCGCCCTGCAGGAGAACCGCCAGCGCGCCCATGAGGACTTCCAGGCCGTGGCCCTGGACCTGATCGCCCGCGACATCACCAGCCAGCCGAAGCTCGGCATCATGGGCGGGTCCCAGGGCGGGCTGTTCATGGGGGCGATGCTGACCCAGCGGCCGGACCTGATCAACGCGGCCGTGATCCAGGTGCCGCTGTTCGACATGCTGCGCTTCAACAAGCTGCTGGCCGGGGCCTCGTGGCAGGGCGAATACGGCAATCCCGACATTCCGGAGGAGCGGGCCTGGATCCAGGCCTATTCGCCCTATCAGAACCTGCGCGCGGGCCAGCCCTATCCCGAGGTCTTCATCCATACCTCGACCAAGGACGACCGGGTCCATCCCGGCCACGCCCGCAAGGCGACGGCGCGGCTGGAAGACCTGGGCTATCCGGTACTGTTCTACGAGAACACCGACGGCGGCCACGCGGCCGGCGCCAATCTGCGCGAGACGGCCCGCCGCATCGCGCTGGAATATACCTATCTGACCCGGCGATTGATGGACACGCAGATCCCCGTGCCGGACTAGCAATCACTTCCGCTCATCCCCGCGAAAGCGGGGACCCAGTGCTTTCGTTGAAGCATCGGCGGCTGGGATCAGCGGACTGCAACACCGGCGACGCCGATCGCCCACAGATCTGGGTCCCCGCCTTCGCGGGGATGAGCGGAGTTTAAGTCCATGCGTCACCTGATCCTGTCCGCCGCCATCCCGGCCTTGCTGCTGGGGGCCTGCGCCACCCTGCCGGGCGATGCCGCCGCGCCGCCGCCGATCATGGCCGAACGCGCGCCCCCGCCGCATTTCCCCGCCGACCTCAGCCCGGCCGGTGTGGCCGCAGCCGACGATCATCTGGATCTGGAACAGGTGCACGGCGATGCGGCCATGGCCTTTGTCGCGCGCGAGAACGCGGCTTCGCTGGCGGCCCTGACCGGTGACCCCCGCTATGAGACCTATCGTCAGGAGGCCTTCGCCATCCTGTCGGCCACCGACCGGATCCCGGGCCCATCCTTCCTCGGCGAGGGCATCGGCAATTTCTGGCAGGACGCCGCCAATCCCAAGGGGGTGTGGCGGCGCACGACCCTGGATTCCTACCGTTCGGCCAATCCGCGGTGGGAGACCCTGCTCGACATCGGGGCCCTGTCGGCGGCCGAGGGCAAGGACTGGGTATTTAAGGGGGCCAACTGCCTCGCGCCGGACGAGACCCGCTGCCTGGTCAACCTGTCCGACGGCGGCAAGGACGCGGTGGTGGTGCGTGAGTTCGACCTGACCACCAAACAGTTCGTTGCCGGCGGCTTCGTCCTGCCCGAGGGCAAGCACCGCATCAGCTGGCTGGACCAGAACACCCTGCTGGTGGCCACCGATTTCGGGCCCGGCACCCTGACCGAGAGCGGCTATCCCTTCATCATCAAGACGCTGACGCGCGGTCAGGCGTTGGCCCAGGCGACCGAGGTCTATCGCGGCGAACAGGGTGACGGCGGCTATGGCGTCAGCGCCAGCGTTCTGCGGGACGGCCGGGGCGCGGTCCTGGCGGTGTTGTTCAACCGGCCGCTCGACACCTTCAGCAGCGAGACCGTTCAGTGGCTGGACGGCCGCGCGGTCAGGCTGAGCCTGCCGGCCAAGGTCAATGTGCAAGGCGCGATCCGCGATCAACTGATCTTCAGCGTCGACCAGACCTGGTCCCAGGCCGGTGAGACCTTCAACGCCGGCAGCCTGCTGTCTGCGCCGCTGGCCGGGCTGCGCGACGGACAGGGGCGTGCCGAGGCCATCTTCGTGCCGGGCAATCGTCAGTCAGTCGAGGAGGTGGCAGTGTTCGATAACCGCGTCGTCGCCACCGTCTATGACAACGTCCGGGGACGGATGATGCGGTTTCTCGATACCCGGGGTCGGGGCTGGCTGAAGGCCGACCTCGAGGTGCCGGACAATGTCGCGGTACATCTGGGCGACTCCAGCCGGGGATCGGATCGTCAGTTCTACAGCTTTGAAGGCTTCCTGACGCCGGCCACCCTGAACCTGCTGGACATGCGCGTCGGCACCGCCGGCCGGAGCGAACAGATCGCCGCGGCCCCCGCCCGCTTCGATGCATCGCGTGACGTGGTCGAACAGTTCGAGGCCACGTCATCCGACGGCACGAAGATCCCCTATTTCGTCGTCCGTCCGCGTGATCTGGTCATGGACGGCCACGCCCCGACGATCATGTACGGCTATGGCGGCTTCCAAGTGTCCAAGCCGCCGGCCTATATCCCGGAAATGGGCAAGCTGTGGCTCGAAAAGGGCGGGGTCTATGTCAACGCCAACATCCGCGGCGGCGGCGAGTTCGGACCCGACTGGCATCAGGCGGCACTGAACGAGAACCGCCAGCTGGCCTTTGACGACTTCGCCGCCGTGGCCCGTGATCTGGAAACCCGCGGCATCACCTCGCCGCGCCGTCTGGGCATCTATGGCCGCTCGAACGGCGGGGTCCTGACCTCGGTGATGGTCACCCAGCATCCGGAGCTGATCAATGCGGCGGTGATCGAGAGCCCGCTGATCGACATGCTGCGCTATCACGAGCTTCCGGCCGGGGCCTCGTGGATCGGCGAATACGGCGATCCCCGCATCCCGGAGGAGGCCGCCTGGATCGCCGGATATTCAGCCTATCAGCAGCTGCGTCCGGAGATGGACTATCCCCGCGTCTACATCACCACCAACACCCGCGACGACCGGGTCCATCCGGGTCATGCGCGCAAATTCGCCGCGCGTCTGGGCGATCAGGGCCACGACCACCTCTATTATGAGGAAACCTCGGGCGGCCACTCCAACGACGCCGACCCGGTGGCCAACGCCCGGCGCTGGGCCCGCCACTATGTCTATCTGGCGCAACAGCTGATGGACTAGAGCGAAATCGGTTGGGTTGGACGCAGTCCAGCCCGGCTCAGATTTCGCTCCAGTTTAACGCTGGACCATTTTTTGGATTCGGGTCGATTCGACCCGAAACAAAAATGGTCTAGCCCGCCCCTCACGGGAAAATGAGCGGCGGGATCGTGCCAGCGGTGGTTAAGCTGTCGGCCATGAACCTGAGGGGCTTTATCTTTGGTATGGCGACGGCGGTCGCGGGGCTGATGGCGGCGGGCGCAACCCTGCCGCCCGACCCCCAGCCGACCGATGCCCGGCCGGTGTCGCGGGCGGTTCGGACCACACCCGTGGTGCTGGAGCTGTTCACGGCCCAGGGCTGCGCCGGCTGTTCCGACGCCGACCGGATGGTCGAGGATGCCGCCGACACCCCGGGGGTGATCGTCCTGACCTATGGCGTCGACTACTGGGACTATCTGGGTTGGGCCGACACCTTTGCCCGGCCCGAGTTTGCCGCGCGCCAGCATGCCTATCGCCAGGCCCTGCGGCTGCGGTCGGTGTCGACTCCCCAGGTGGTGATCGACGGCTATCGTCAGGTGTCGGGGGCCCGTTCACCCGAATTGCAGACCGCCATCGACGAGGAATCGGTTCGTCGCGACTTCCCGCCCGAGATCGAATTCCGCGCCGCCGGTGATCGGGTCGGCATCGGCTCGGGTCGTCCGCCCGAGGGCGGAGCCGAGGTCGTGGTCGTGACCTATACCCCCGGCCTGCAGAGCGTGCAGATCGATCGTGGCGACAACCGCGGCCAGACCGTGCGTCAGCTCAATGTCGTGCGCGGCGTGACCCGTCTGGGTAACTGGACCGGGCGCTCGACCCTGTTCGCCCTGCCGCCGAAGCTGGACGACGGCGATGAGGTGGTGGTCTTGCTGCAGGCGCGCGCCGACCATCGCATCCTGACCGCCGCGCAGCGCTAGGCTCCGGCCTTTTTCGCAAACCCCCAGGCCGCGTCGGCCAGAGGCTGGACCTGGGCTGCCATGGTGCGGGCATGGCTGCTGGCGGCGGTGCCGTCGCGCACCCGCCCGGCAATGCCCTGACAGATGGCCGCCAGACGGAACAGATTATAGGCGAACAGCCAGTCCAGGTTCTTCGGTCCGGCCACCCCGGCGGCGGCGGCATAGCGTTCGACGGTTTCCTCGATCGAGGGAATGCCCAGCGCCTCCAGATCGGCCCCGCCTAGACCGTTGCGCAGGGTGGCGGGAATGACCCAGCCGATCAGCAGATAGGAGAAGTCGGCCATCGGATCGCCCAGCGTCGACAACTCCCAGTCCAGCACGGCCCGGACCTCGGATTTTTTCGCATCGAGGATCAGGTTGTCGAGACGGAAGTCGCCGTGGACGATGCGGGTTGGGCCGTCGGCGGGCAGGCTTTCCGGCAGGAAGGCGATCAGCCGGTCCATGGCCGGGTTGGGTTCGGTCTCGGAGGCCCGGTACTGTTTGGTCCAGCGCCCGACCTGACGCATGAAATAATTGCCCGGCTTGCCGTAGTTGCCCAGGCTGATCGATGCCGGATCGAACCGGTGCAGGGCGGCCAGGGTGTCGGTCTGGGCCTCATAGATGGCGCGGCGTTCGACCGGCTGCAGACCCGGCAGTTTCAGGTCCCAGAATACCCGGCCCTCGACCTTGTCCATCACATAGAACATCGAGCCGATCACCGCGTCGTCGGTGCACAGGGCATGGGGCCGGGCTACCGGATAGCCGTGCTTGTGCAGGGCCGAGATCACGGTGAACTCGCGATCCACGGCATGGGCCGACTGCAGCAGCACACCGGGCGGCTTGCGGCGCAGCACATAGGTGGCCGAGGGGGTGGCCAGCTCATAGGTCGGATTGGACTGGCCGCCTTTGAACTGGCGGATGGTCAGGGGGCCGGCATAGCCGTCGATATTCCTGACCAGCCAGGCCCCCAGCGCGGCTTCGTCGAGCGCGTGGCGCGGATCGACCGCGCGGGTGCCCGAAAAGGCGGTCTGGGGGTCGTTCAGGTCGGTGTCGGTCATTGTGCGGCGATGATGGCGGCCCGGACCGCGCTTTGCCAGCCTTTGATCAGCCGCGTCCGTTCGTCGGGGTCCATCGTCGGGGTCCAGACGGTCGGGGCCTCGGTCGCCGAGGGGTTCAGGTCGTCGATCAGACCGATGCCGAGCGCCGCCAGTCGGGCCGCACCGACGGCGGTCATCTCCTGAAAGGCCGGGCGCTCGACGATGACATCGCAGATGTCGGCGACGAACTGCATGGCGAAGCCGTTGGCGGTGACGCCGCCGTCGACCCGCAGCACGGCCAGCGGTGGGGCCCCGTCGGCGGCCAGCGCATCGAGCAGGTCGCGGGTCTGGTAGGCCAGGGCCTCCAGCGCCGCGCGGACGAAATGGGCCGGGCCGGAGTCGCGGGTCAGGCCGGTGATCGTGCCGCGGGCGTCGGGTTCCCACCACGGGGCCCCCAGGCCGGTGAAGCCGGGCACCAGATAGACGCCGCCGTTGTCGGGCAACGACCGGGCCATGGCCTCGGACTGGGCCGAGTCGGACAGCAGGCCGACCCCGTCGCGCAGCCACTGGATCGCCGACCCGGCCGAGAAGATTGACCCCTCCAGCGCCCAGGCGGCGGTGTCGCCGATCTGATAGCCGAGCGTGCCCAGCAGGCGCCGGGTCGAGATCACCGGCGCGGCCCCGACATTGGCGACCAGAAAGGCCCCGGTGCCATAGGTGATCTTGGCGTCGCCCGGGTTCATCGCGCCATGGGCCACCAGCGCCGCCTGCTGATCCCCGGCTGCACCATGAATGGGCAGGGCCACGCCCAGCAGGGCCGGATCGCAGTCGCCGAAATGATCGCTGCAGCCGAGGATCTGCGGCAGGGCCTGACGGGGGACGTCGAACAGGGCGCACAGGTCATCGCGCCATTGGCGCGTCTCGAGATCCATCAGGCTGGTGCGGCTGGCATTGGTGGCGTCGGTGACGTGGCGGGCTCCGCCGGTCAGTTTCCAGATCAGCCAACTCTCGATCGTGCCCAGCTTGACCTCACCCCGCGCCGCTCGCTCGCGCGCGCCCGGCACGGTATCCAGCAGCCAGGCGAATTTGGTGGCCGAGAAATAGGGATCGAGGATCAGGCCGGTCGCCGCCTGGACCATCGGCTCATGACCTTCGGCCGTCAGCCGGGCGGTGACGTCGGCGGTGCGGCGGTCCTGCCAGACGATGGCCCTGTGCAGCGGCTCCCCGGTGGCCGTGTCCCACAGCACCGAGGTCTCGCGCTGGTTGGTGATGCCGATGGCGGCGAAGCGGTCGATGCCGCCGGCCTCGGCGATGACGGCACGACAGGTCCGCAGGGTCGCGTGCCAGATCTCGGCCGCATCATGCTCAACCCAGCCCGAGTGCGGGAAATGCTGGGCCAGCTCGATCTGGCTGACGGCCACGGGGCTGAACCCGCCCTGCGGCGAGACGGCGAAGGCGATGGCGCGGGTCGAGGTCGTGCCCTGGTCGATGGCGAGGATCAGGCGGTCCATGAATTCCCTTCGCGGTGGTTCAGCATTCCACCTTACGCAGAGCCGGCGTCTCGGGTTAAGTGGCCGGATGCGTATCGCCTCCTTTGCCGGCGTCCAAGACGCCGCCCGCCAGATCGCCCGCGTCGCGGTCCGCACGCCGCTGATCGAGAGCGCTGCGCTGAACGCCCGGCTGGGCGGGCGGGTGCTGATCAAGGCCGAGACCCTGCAGGTCACCGGCGCCTTCAAATTCCGCGGGGCGTATAATCGCATCAGCCGGCTGACCGACGAGGAGCGGAAGCACGGCGTCGTCGCCTTCTCGTCCGGCAACCATGCCCAGGCGGTGGCCGCGGCGGCGCGGATGATGGGCACCCATGCGATCATCGTCATGCCTGCCGACAGTCCGAAGGTGAAGCTCGACGGGGTTATCGCCCACGGCGGCGAGGTGCGGACCTATGATCGCTACACCGAAAGCCGCGAAGCCATCGGTGAGGCCATCGCCGCCGAACACGGCAGTGTGCTGGTGCCGCCGTTCGACGATCCGCTGATCATCGAGGGCCAGGGCACGGTGGCGCTGGAACTGCTGGAGCAGGCCAAGGCCATCGGGGCGGCACCGATCGATCATCTGCTGTGCGGGATGTCGGGCGGGGGGCTGATGGCCGGCATCAACCTGACCCTGGCGGCGACCGCGTCCCATACCCAGGTCTTCGGCGTCGAGCCGCAGGCCTATGACGATACCCGGCGGTCCTTGATCGCGGGCGAGCGGCGTGGCCACCCGCCGGTGACCCGGCCGTCGATCTGCGATGCCCTGATGTCGCCGCAGCCGGGGGTGCTGACCTTTCCGATCAATCGCCGGATGACCGACGTGCTGACGGTCAGCGATGCCGAGGTGGCGGCGGCGGTCGCGTATGCCTTCCGGGTGCTGAAGCTGGTGGTCGAGCCGGGCGGGGCGGTATCGCTGGCGGCGCTGCTGGCCGGGAAACTGCTGGCCAAGGACCGGATCACGGCCATCATTCTGTCGGGGGGCAATGTCGATCCGGCCCTGTTCAGCGCCATCATTGAAGACCGCTACGCACCGGAAACCTGGGGGACCGCATCATGAGCCGCACCGAACGCAAGGGCGTGCCGACGCCGCCCGCCGCCCTCGCAGACCTGGTCGGGAGCGAGGTCGGGGTCAGCCGCTGGATCACCGTCGACCAGGCCCGCATTGATGCCTTCGCCGAGATTACCGAAGACCGGCAATTCATCCATATCGACCCGGTCGCGGCCGCCAAGACCCCGTTCGGCGGTACCATCGCCCACGGCTTCCTGACCCTGAGCCTGCTGTCGGCCATGACTTTCGACGCCGTGCCGCCGCTGGAAAACGTGACCATGGGCATCAACTACGGCTTCGACAAATTGCGCTTCCTCGCCCCGGTCCCGGCCGGATCGCAGGTGCGGGGACGATTCAAGCTGCTGTCCGCCGAGGACAGGGGCGGCGGCCGCTGGCTGCTGAAACACGAGGTCACGGTCGAGATCGACGGCAGCGACAAGCCGGCCCTGGTCGCGGAGTGGCTGGGGATGCAGGTGGTGGGGGGCTAGGCTTGAATGCAACCCTGATTTGTGTGAAATAACTCCGCTCATCCCGGCGAAAGCCGGGACCCAGTGCTTTCGTTACGAACGGAGGTTCCGGTTGGCCTTCTTCACCTACATCATCGCTAGCCGCCGGAACGGGACCCTCTACACGGGTTCAACCGATTGCCTGATCAAGCGCCTCATCGAGCATCGTGAGAAGCGCCGGGACGGGTTTTCCGCCAAGTATGGCGTGGCCGTCCTGGTCTGGTTCGAGGTCCATGACTCTCGCCATGCCGCCTTCCGCCGCGAGCGCCAGATCAAGGAATGGAAGCGCGCGTGGAAGCTGGAACTGATCGAGCGTCAGAATCCGGGCTGGGATGATCTGTTCGACACACTAACCTGACAGGTCTGCGCTTCAGCGAAAGAACTGGGTCCCGGCTTTCGCCGGGATGAGCGGATGGATTGGGGGTAACGTCACCCCTCCCCCAGACACCTCAGCGCCACTTCCAGATTGCGCAGCCCGTCCTCGCCGGTCACTGCCGGGGCCTCGCCGGTGCGGATGGCGTGGGCGAAGGCTTCGAGCTCCTTCTTCAGCGGCTCGGCGGGCCAGCTGTTGACGGCGCGGGTCTGGTAGGAGCCGTCGGCCTGCTGGCCGAAATATTCGGTGACCTGACGGGTGATCAGGTCGGCGACCACGAATTTGTTGGCCGTGGCGACCTGCAGGGTGCGCACCTTGTAGGGGGTGACCCAGTTGGTGGTGATGTGGGCGATGGTCCCGTTCTCGAGCCGGAACTGCAGCAGGGCCGTGTCTTCGCGATCAGCCTTGGTGCGGGCCAGTTGCGGCTGGACCTCGGTGATCTCGGAATCCGTCAGATGGCGGATGATGTCGATGTCGTGCACCGCCAGGTCGATGACCACCCCGACCTCGCCCATGCGCGGGGGGAAGGGGCCGACGCGGGTGATCTGGATCGAGATGATGTCGTCACCGTCGATGGCGCGCTTGACCGCGTCGACCGCCGGATTGAAGCGTTCGACCTGTCCGACCATCAGCACCCGGTCGTTCGCCTTGGCCGCATCGATCATGCGCTGGGCGTCGGCGACGGTGGCGGCGATCGGCTTTTCGACCAGCACATGCACCCCGGCTTCCAGCAGCGCCACGCCCAGCTCGGCATGGTGCCGGTTCGGCGTGGCGACGACAGCGGCGTCGAGCCCGGCGGCGACGAAGTCTTCGGCGGTGGTGAAGGCGCGGGCCTCATACAGCTTGGCGACACCCTCGGCCGTGGCCGCGTCCGGATCGAACACGGCGGTCAGGTCGAAGTCGCGGACATCTGACAGCACACGGGCGTGGTTGCGCCCCATGACACCGGCACCGGCGACGCCGGCCTTGAGCGGGGGGAGCGAGGAGAAGGTCATGTGGTTCAGCCCTTGTAGCTGGCGACGGCGGCGATGATCCGGTCCTGGGTCGCTTCGTCGAGGTCGGCGTGCATCGGCAGGCTGATGACCCGCTCCTTGAGCCGTTCGGTGACCGGCAAACCCTGGGGGCCGCGCGGATACATGTCATAGGCCGGCTGCAGGTGCAGCGGGATCGGATAGTAGACGGCGGTGGGCACGCCCTGGGTCTTGAGGTGGGCCGCCAGACCGTCACGGTCGTCATGCTCGATCGTGTACTGGGCCCAGTTCGAAACATTGCCTTTCGGCACGTCGGGCACGGCCGCGACATGGGCACGCAGCCCGTCGTTGTAACGGGCGGCGACGCGGTTGCGCATGCCGATTTCGTCGCCGAACACCTTGAGCTTCTCGATCAGAACCGCGGCCTGGATGGTGTCGAGACGAGAGTTCAGCCCGACACGCATGTTCAGATATTTGGGGTCGTGCTCGAAGGTCTTGCCCTCCAGATCGCGGGCGACGGCCTTGCCGTGCACGCGCAGGGAATCGATCAGCTGGGCCAGATCGTCGTCATTGGTCAGCACCGCCCCGCCGTCGCCGTAGCAGCCCAGCGGCTTGGCCGGGAAGAAGCTGGTGGTGGTGATGTCGGCCCACTTCAGCGGATGGTCGCCGTCGATCGTGCAGCCGAAGCCCTGGGCCGAGTCGGCGATCAGCTTGAGGCCGTATTTGTCGCAGACCGCCTTGATGGCCGGATAGTCGGCGGGCTGGCCGAACAGGTCGACGGCGATGACCACGCGCGGCTTCAGCCGGCCTTCCTTGATCGTGGCCTCGATAGCGGCCTCGAGGTGGCCGGGGTCCATATTGTAGGTCGTCGCGTCAACATCGACGAAGACCGGCTCGGCGTCGAACCACGGCACCACTTCGGCGGTGGCGGCGAAGGTGAAGCTGGGCACGAACACCGCGTCGCCGCGGCCCACGCCCCAGGCCATCAGCGGCAGGGCCAGGGCGTCGGTACCGTTGGCGCAGCCCAGCGCGTGTTTCGCGCCGCCGAAGGCCGCGAGATCAGCCTCGAACTGACGCACCTGCGGCCCCATGACCCAGGCCCCGCCGACCACGGCCTCCTGAACGGCGGCCTCGATCCGGCCGTCGAGACGAAGGCGTTGGGCCTGCAGGTCGATGAAGGCGATGGTCATGACTGAAATTCTCTCATCAGGCGGCGGCGTGCTCCGGCTTGTAGCGGCACGGGTCGGGGGGCCAAGGTTGGGCGCCTCCTACCAAACCGTCCCCACCGGGGACAAACGCTACAGGGTCACTTCACGTTGCGGGTTGCAACGCGACCATGCCGTGGCCTAAGCGACGGGGTAAGGGTGGAATGCATAGTGACGACCAGAACGACCAGCGCAACCGGCCAGACAGCGGGCGGCAGCGTACCTGCCGTGTTTCTCGATCGCGACGGCGTGTTGATCGAGGACACCGGCTATCCGCATCTCGAATCCGATCTCATCCCGATCCCCGGGGCGGACGGGGCCGTGCGACGGCTGAACGCACTCGGTTATCTGGTGGTGGTGGTGACCAACCAGTCCGGCGTGGCGCGCGGTATGTTCACCGAGGCCCAGATGCACGCCTTTAATGATCTGATCGTGCGGCGGCTGGCGGCCAAGGGAGCCCGGATCGGTGCGGTCTATGCCTGCCCCTTTCACAAGGAGGCGCGTGACGAACGCTATTTCCACGCCGATCATCCCGATCGCAAACCCAACCCCGGCATGATCACCCGCGCCATCGCCGAACACGGCATCGACCCGGCGCGCTCGTTTCTGATCGGCGATCGGCCGTCCGACCTCGAAGCGGCCAAGCGCGCCGGCCTGCCCGGCTTCCTGTTCGAGGGCGGTGATCTGGACGAATTTGTCCACGACCTTCTCGGCGGTTGATCGCAATTCCGGTGGCGATGAAATAGGCTGGACAGCCCCGACCCGGAGAATTTGTCATGGCGGAATACGCTGAACGTCGCTGGACCTCGTCGGACGGGCTGACCCTGTTCGCGCGCGACTACGGCGGTGCCGCCGGCGCGGCGCGGCTGCCGGTGATCGCCATCCACGGCCTGACCCGCAACAGTGCTGATTTCGACACCATCGCCCCGCTGATCGCTCAGAGCGGTCGACGCGTGCTGGCCGTCGATGTGCGCGGCCGGGGACGGTCGGACCGGGCCCCGGACCCGATGACCTATTCGCCCGAGGTCTATGCGCGGGATATTCTGGCCCTGATGGATCAGGCCGGAATCGACAGGGCGGTCTTCCTCGGCACCTCGATGGGCGGGTTGATCACCATGGCGATCGCCGCCATCCGTGCGCGGACGATCGCGGCGGCCATCATCAATGACGTCGGGCCCGAGGTGTCGCCTGTCGGCCTCGCCCGGATCGCCGCCTATATGGGCCAGGCGGTCGAGATTTCGACCTGGGCCGAGGCGGCCGACTATGTGAAGGGGCTGAACGCCGCGGCCCTGCCCCACTATACGGACGCCGACTGGGCCGCCTTCGCCCGGCGCACCTTCCGGGACGGCACGGAAGGCACGCCGGTGCCGGACTATGATCCCGATATCGCCGTGCCGATCCGGGCTGCCGGGGCCAAGGCCATGGTGCCCAATCTGTGGCCCTTCTTCCGCCGGCTGACCCGCGGGCGGCCGATCCTGCTGGTGCATGGCGAGACCTCGGACCTGCTCAGTCCCGAGATCGTCGACAAGATGCGCAAGGCCGCGCGCAAGATGGCCTATGTCCAGGTGCCGGGCGTCGGTCACGCGCCGATGCTGGATGAGCCCGAGGCCCGGGCGGCGATCTTCGAATTCCTCGCGGGCGTCAAATAGACCGTCGTACCATCATGCCTTCTTGACGAATTCGGTGCGCAGGACGAGGCCGCGAACCTTGTCGACATTGGCCTCGATCTCGTCCTCGTCACCGGTCAGCCGGATGTTCTTGACCAGGGTGCCGCGCTTCAGCGTGACCCCGCCCGAACCCTTGACCTTGAGGTCCTTGATCAGGGTGACGCTGTCCCCGTCGGCGAGGATGTTGCCGTTGGAATCCCGGGTCGGGGTGTCGGTCATGGCGGGTCTCGGTGTGCAGCGGTGAAGGAAGGGAACGGGGTCGGGTCGCGCCGGGGTGGTTGTCTCAGGACTCCGGCACATTGGCCTCGAGGTCGTCCAGCCAGACGCGGGCATTGCCGTCGGACGGGGCGCGCCAGTCGCCGCGCGGCGACAGGGAGCCGCCGGTCACCACCTTGGGCCCGTTCGGCAGGGCCGAACGTTTGAACTGGCTGGTCTGGAAGAAGCGCACGAGGAATTTGCGCAGCCAGCCCTTGATGGTGGTCAGGTCATAGGCGACGCGCTCGGCCTCGGGCGTATGCACGGGCCAGTCGCCGGTCGACGTATCCTTCCAGGCCTGATGCGCCAGCCAGGCGACCTTGGACGGCCGGAAGCCGTAGCGGGTCACGTGAAACAGGAAGAAGTCGTTCAGCGCATAGGGGCCGACCGTGTCCTCGGTCGACTGGATCTTGCCGTCGGCTCCGGCCGGCACCAGTTCAGGCGAGATCACGGTGGCCAGCACGGAATGCAGGGCGGGCGTCGCGTCAGCGCCGACCAGATCGCCGTCGGCAACCCAGCGGATCAGGTGGCGGATCAGCGTCTTCGCCACCCCGCCGTTGACGTTGTAGTGGCTCATATGATCGCCGACGCCATAGGTGCACCAGCCCAGCGCCAGTTCCGACAGGTCGCCGGTGCCGAGCACGAAGGCCGCGTGGCGATTGGCCAGTCGGAACAGATAATCGGTGCGCAGCCCGGCCTGGACGTTCTCGAAAGTGATGTCGTGCACGGGCTGACCGTCCGCATACGGATGACCGATGTCGGCCAGCATCCGCTCGGCGGCCGGGCGGATGTCGATCTCCTCGCCGGTGACGCCCAGCGCCCGCATCAGGGCCCAGGCGCTGGCCTTCGTCCCGTCCGAGGTCGCGAAGCCGGGCAGGGTGAAGGCGAGGATGCCGGTGCGCGGCAGGTCCAGCCGGTCGAAGGCGCGACAGGCGACCAGCAGGGCCTGGGTCGAATCCAGCCCGCCCGAGACCCCGATCACCAGCCGCTCGGCCCCGGTGGCGGTCATCCGCCGCATCAGGCCCTGCACCTGGATGTTGAAGGCCTCGTAGCAGTCGCGGTCCAGCCGGGCCGGGTCGTCCGGCACGAACGGGAAGCGGTCGAGCGGCCGCAACAGGGTGTCGACCCCGTCATGACCCGGGGCGCTGAACGGCACGACGGTGGCGGCCTCGCCCTCCAGCCGGGCACAGTCGGCGAAGGTGCCGTTGCGCAGCCGGTCCAGACCGATCCGTTCGACGTCGACATCGGCCACCGTCAGATGGGATTCCAGCGAAAAACGCGGTCCCTCTGCCAGTTTCGCGCCCAGTTCGTGGATGGTCGCCTGGCCGTCCCAGGCCAGGTCGGTGGTGCTCTCGCCCCAGCCCGAGGCGGCGAAGACATAGGCCGACAGGGTGCGCACCGACTGGCTGGCGCACAGGACCGCGCGCTCGTCGGCCTTGCCGATGACGATGTTGGAGGCCGACAGGTTGCAGAGGATGCGCGCCCCGGCGAGGGCGGCCCGGGTCGAGGGCGGCAGCGGGGCCCAGAAATCCTCGCAGATCTCGACCGCGAAGACGAAGCCGGGACGGTCGTCGGCCTCAAAGATCAGCCCGGGCGCGAAATCGACACTCTCGCCGTTCAGGACCAACACATCCTCGGCCCGACCGGCGGCCGGCGAGAACCAGCGTTTCTCATAATATTCGCGGTAGTTGGGCAGGTAGGATTTCGGCACCACGCCCAGCACCTGACCATTGGCCAGCACCGCGGCGCAGTTGAACAGGGCGTCGCCGTTGCGCAGCGGAGCCCCGACGACCGCGACCACGCCGGCCTCTCCCGCGACCTCGGCCAGATGTCCGATCTGGCGTTCGACCTCGACCAGCAGGGCGTCCTGCATCAGCAGGTCGTCGATCGCATAGCCGCTGAGCGACAGTTCGGGGAAGACCAGCAGATCGACGCCCTCGGCCCCGGCCTGACGGATCAGGGCGGCATGTTCGGCGGCGTTGGCGACCGGATCGGCGATATGGACCACCGGCGTGGCGGCGGCGACGCGGACGAAGCCGTGGGTGGCGGCAGAGTGGAAGGCGTGGGCTTCAGGCATCGATGGTTCCGCCGACAGGTCAGCCCCTTCTATCAGCCGGAAGCTAACGACCGCAAAACCCGTTCTCTGCTTTCGTCATCCCGGACAAGCGCAGCGCGATCCGGGACCCAGCGGCGCGCGAGAGCGCGACCCTGTCGCGGACACGACCCCGCGCCGCATCGCGCCAGACCGGCAAAACCTCGCACAGATCTTCCCGATCCGCGAAAAAACCTCCAACGAAAACCAGTCGCTACAAAAAAGTCGGGCCAATCGACCGACCCCCCGTCCCAGACCCCTTACAATGCCGCCCGATCATCAACCGGGGTCCGACGCTCCGGGTCAGCCCCCGGTCAATGTGGACTCAGTGGACTCAGTGGACTGTGTTTTTTTCGAAGGGACACCCCGCCCCCCCTCAATTGTCCGCGTTCGCGTGACGCGGCCCCCGGTGTCGGCTAAGCGGACAGGATGACTGACACGCCGAAAAAGGGCTGGCTCTCGCGGCTGAGCGAGGGGCTGGGCCGATCCTCGAAACAGATGACCGAACAGGTCGTCGCGACCTTCATCCGCGAGCCGCTCAGTGAGGCGGCGCTGGAGCAGCTGGAAGAGCATCTGATCGAGAGCGATCTGGGCCCCGCCGCCTCGGCGCGGATCGTCGAGCGCTTTCGCGACCTGCGCTTCGGCAAGGGCTCCGACGAACGCGAGGTCAAGGAGGCCCTGGCCGAGGCGGTCGCCGCCGAACTGTTGCCGCGTCAGGCCGCCTATGAGCCGCTGAACGGTCCCAAGCCCTTCGTCACCCTGTTCGTCGGGGTCAACGGCTCGGGCAAGACCACCACCCTGGGCAAGATCGCCGCCGATCTGACCGGTCAGGGGGCCAAGGTCATGATCGTCGCCTGCGACACCTTCCGTGCCGCTGCCCGCGAGCAGCTCAAGGTCTGGGCCGATCGCGCCGGGGCCGATTTCGAGAGCCGCCGCGACGGGGCCGATCCCGCCGGTCTGGCCTTCGACGCCTATACCAGGGCCAAGGCCGAGGGCTATGACGTGGTCCTGATCGACACCGCCGGGCGGCTGCAGAACAAGTCGGCCCTGATGGACGAACTGCTCAAGATCGTGCGGGTGCTGAAGAAGATCGATGCCGACGCCCCGCATGAGACCCTGCTGGTGCTGGACGCCACCGTGGGACGCAATGCCCTGGCCCAGGAACAGATCTTCGGCCGAACCGCTTATGTGTCGGGTCTGGTGATGACCAAGCTGGACGGCACCGCCCGCGGCGGCGTGCTGGTGCCCGTGGCCCAGGCGTCGGACGCGCCGATCAAGCTGATCGGGGTCGGCGAGGGCATCGAGGATTTGCAGCCGTTCGACGCCCGCGCCTTTTCGCGCTCGCTTGTCGGGCTTGAGGACTGAGAATGACTGACACGACCACCCCCGCGCCGAAATCCGGCCAGTGGATCCGCCAGGCCGTCGACTTCGGGGCCCTGCTGGCCTTTGCCGTCGCCTATTTCGTCACCCGCGACATGATCAAGGCCACCTGGGTGCTGGTCATCGCCTCGACCCTCGCGCTGGCGACCGGCTATTTCGTCGAGAAGCGTTTCGCGCCGCTGCCGTTGATCACCGGCCTGTTCGCCCTGGTGTTTGGCACCATGACGATCGTCTTCCACGACGAGAGCCTGATCAAGATCAAGCTGACGGTCCAGAACGCCCTGCTGGCGGTGGTGCTGTTGGGCTCGCTGCCGTTGAACAAGTCGCCGTTCAAATATCTGCTGGGTGACGCCATCCGGGTGACCGACAAGGCCTGGCGGACGCTGACCCTGCGCTATGGCCTGTATTTCGCGACGGTGGCGGTGACCAATGAGGTCATCTGGCGCACCCAGTCCGACGGCACCTGGGTGCAGTTCCGGGTCGGGCTGTTTATACTCGCGATCGTGTTCGGCCTGCTGCAGGTCCCCTTCATCATGAAGAATCTGCTGCCGACGGGCGAGGAGCCGGGACCCATCTCGCCCGATCCGGGTATCTGAGGCGAATCCACCGGCGATCCGTCGTCAAACCGTAAAGCGCGGCTGATAGCGCTACGGAACAGGCTGAAAGGATGCGGTTGATGGTCAAGTCCGGAAAACAGACGCGACGCAACGGGCAGCTGGCGGTTTCACCCAGCCATCTGATCCACCGTGCGCTGCAGCTGGCACTCGACCTCTATGCCGCCGAGACCGGTGCCGACGGCCTGACCCAGCGCCAGTTCGCGGTGCTGGAGGCGGTGTCGCAGAAGTCGGGTCTGACCCAGACCGATCTGGTGCGGGCGACCGGAATCGATCGGTCGACCCTGGCCGATCTGGTGGCGCGGATGACGACCAAGGGCCTGCTGGAGCGCGAGCGTTCGGCGATCGATGCCCGGGCCATGGCCGTGCGGCTGTCAGAAGCGGGTGCGGCGGCCCTGGACGCGGCCCGACCCCGGGTCGAGGCGGCCGACAAACGCATCATGGCCCTGCTGCCCAAGGGCAAGCGCGACGGCTTCCTTGCCCTGCTGTCGGATCTGGCCTCGGCCGCCGACGCGGTCCCGGACAAGGCCCAGGCCGAGGCGCGCGCCGCCAAGAAGGCCCTGAAAGAGGCCCGCAAGGCCGAACGGGCGGCGAAAAAGGCGGCCAAGCCAGCCAGGTCGGACAAGCCGGCCAAGGGCAAGAAGGCCTCGGTCGCGGCCTGACGGGCCGACGGAGTCGGGCCTAGACGCGAATATCCAGCAGGGAACCGGGCCGGCTCGGCCGATCGGGCGATGGCTCGGAACGGGTGGCGCTGGCCGTGACGGTCGGCGCGATGGTCGAAGCGGCCGGGGCTGCGGCAGCGGTTCGCGCCGGAGCGGCCGTCGCCTGCACCTGACCCATGGCCGCGCGGAAGAAGGCGGCGCGGGCCGCATCCGCAGCGGCTCCGCCCGCAGGGGTCAGGCCGGTGCCGGGCATGGCGGCGGGCATGTCGGGTCGAATCGCGGTCATGCGAGGACGGTTAACCAATCCTGTCGAAAAAGGGTTAACGCGGCCGTCGGGTGCGGTGGATCAGCGGCGCGTGGCTGTGGGCAGGGGGCGCGGCGGGGCCTGCATCGCGCCGACCAGACGGTCGACGTCGGCCTGATCGATCAGCGGCCCGGAATGTTTGGCCACGACCGTGCCCATGGCGTCGACGGCGAAGGTCTCGGGCACGCCGGAGACGCCCAGGTCCAGACCAGCCCGCCCGTCGCGGTCGACCAGCACCTTGGCGAAGGGATCGCCGAACTGATCGAGGAATTGGCGCGTCTTTACCGGGTCGTCCTTGTAAGCGACGCCGACCAAGGCCACGCCCCGCGCCTTCAGCGCCAGCAGCGTCGGGTTCTCGACCTGACACGGGGCGCACCACGAGGCGAAGACATTGACGATCATCGGCCGACCGACCCCGGCCGTCTTCAGATCGAGATAGCCTGGTCCGGCGCTGTCGCCGGTCAGTATCGGCAGGACGGTCTCGGGAATCGGCTGGCCGACCAGGGCGTCGGGCTTGAAGGCCGGGTCCCGCTTCAGCGACCAGCCGATGAACAGGGCGGCCAGGGCGGCGACCACCGCCAGCGGGATCAGCGACAGCCAGCGGTTCATGCGGCGGGCCCGGTCGGGTCGGTGGAGGCGGCCGCCTCCAGCGCCGCCAGATCCCGCGACCAGCGCCGCGCAGCGCGTATGGCGCGGACCACCAGCCCGCCCAGCACCAGGGCGCTGAGGCCCCAGGCGGGCCAGACGAAGGCGGCATAGGCACCCATGTCGAGGTCAAGCATCTCAGGCCTCCACGGCGGCGCGGGCGCGCAGGGTCAGGACCCGGCGGCGCGTGACTTCGGTGCGGATGGCGGTCAGCCACAGGGCCCCGAACAGGGCGGCATAGGCGGCCATCATCGTCAGCAGCGGCACCAGAAACACCTCGCTCAGCGATGGTCCGCCCATGCGCAGCAGCGAGGCCGGCTGGTGCAGGGTGTTCCACCAGTCGACCGAGAATTTGACGATCGGCAGGTTGATCAGCCCGACCAGACCCAGCACGGCGGCGGCGCGACCGGCCTTCACCTCGTCGTCGATCGAGGCCCGCAGGGCGATATAACCGAGGTAGAACAGGAACAGGATCAGCACCGACATCAGCCGGGCGTCGCCCCAGGCCCACCAGGCCCCCCACATCGGCTTGCCCCACAGCGAACCGGTGACCAGCGCGAGGGCGGTGAAGGCCGCGCCCGGCACGGCGGCGGCGCGGGCGGCGGCGTCGGCCAGCGGATGGCGGAACACCAGGGCGAAGAAGCTGGAGATGCCCAGCGCCGCATAGGCCATCAGGCCGAGGGTGGCGGCCGGAACATGGACGAACATGATCCGAACGGTGTCGCCCTGCTGATAGTCTTCGGGCGCGGCGAAGGACAGCCATGTGCCGACGGCCAGCAGCACGGCGGCCAGCGCCCACAGACCCGGCGTCAACGGGCGGGTGAAGCGCATGAAGCGCTCGGGATTGGCGAGACCGAACATGGGGCCTCCTTAGCGACCAAACGCGGCGCGCGCCACATGGCCGGGCGCGACGGACTGTGCCGGGCCGTTCCGCACGTCAGCTCTGCGCGTTGCGGATGGCGGCGGCCCCGGCAATGGGGCCGATGACCATGGCGAACAGGGCATAGGCGGCCAGCAGGGCCAGGGCCGGAGCCGGGTCCATGCCGCTGGCGGCCCGCTCCAGCGCCCCGGCTCCGAACACCACCGGCGGGATGAACAGCGGCAGCACGACGATGGCAATCAGCAGACCGCCGCGCCGGGTGCCCAGCGCCAGGGCGGCCCCCAGCGCGCCGGTGAAGGCGAAGCCCAGACCGCCGATCGCCGCGGCCAGGGCCGTTATCGGCATGAGTTCGGACGACAGGCCCAGGGTCAGGGCCGCGACCGGGGCGGTCAGGGCCAGCGGCAGGCCGGTCGCCAGCCACTGGCTGAAGGCCTTGACCGCGAACACCGCTTCCAGCGGCAGCGGGCCGGTGGTCAGCAGATCCAACGCCCCGTCCTCGAGATCGCGTTCGAACAGCCGCTCCAGCGACAGCATCGAGGCCAGGGCCAGGGCCAGCCAGGCGATGGCGGAAGCGATCGGCTTCAGCCCGACCGGATCGCCGCCGGCGGCCAGCGGCACCAGCACGGTCAAACAGGCAAAGAAGCCGCAGGCCAGCAACGGTCCGCCGCCACCACCCCAGGCCAGGGACAGTTCGCGCCGGAACAGTACGGCCATGGCGGTGCGGAACGGGCTCATCGTCCCGCTCCCAGATCGAGGGCGCGGGCCGGGATCGGCAGGGGGTCGTGGACGGCGGCCACGATCAGGCCACCCCCCTGAAGGTGGCGCGCCATCATCGCGCCGACGGTGGCGCGCCAGCGGGCGTCGAGCGGGCTGAGCGGCTCGTCCAGCAGCCACAGCGACCGCGGCGAGCCGATCAGTCGGGCCAGCGCCAGCCGCCGACGCTGTCCGGCGGAGAGCTTGCGCACCTCCAGATCGAGCAGGGGGGCGAGGCCCAGGGTCTCGATCGCCTCGGCGATGCCCCTGTGGCTGTGGCCCAGCCACTGCGACTGGAACATCAGTTCATCCCGGGCGGTGCGCGCGGTCTTGAGTCCGTCGAGATGGCCCAGCAGATGCAGGCCATGGGCGCGGGCCTCGGGCGGGTCGATGGGGTCGCCGTCTGCGTTGAGGAAGACCACGGCACCGGCTTCGGGGCGGATGAAACCGGCGACGGCGCGCAGCAGGCTGGTCTTGCCCGCGCCATTGGCTCCGGTCAGGGCCACGGCCTCGCCGGCGGCCAGGTTCAGGTCGAGGCTGCGGAACAGTATCCGCTCGCCGCGCGCCAGGGTCAGGCCGGTGGCCGTCAGGGTGTTGATCATGCGGCCTCCCTTCGCGGACGCCGCGACACGGGCAGATTGAGACCCATTCTCAATCTCCACAACGCCGTCATGGGTACATGGACGACGGCGTCGCCACGCACTATATCCGGCTTTGCCGCAGCAGGCTTTCGCCGCGCGCGGCGGGGACCTGTGTGCCCCGTCGTCTGTCGCGCGATCGCGCAACCGGATGTCCGGGCGGCTTTGACCAGAGGAAGCTCTCCATGCCGTCAGTTGACAGCCTAACCACCCGCCGGGACATGACCGTCGGGCGCAAGAAATACGCCTATTACAGCCTTCCGGCCGCCGAGGAAGCCGGCCTGACCGGGATTTCCCGCCTGCCGCGCTCGATGAAGGTGCTGCTCGAGAACCTGTTGCGCAACGAGGACGGGGTTTCCGTCACCGAGGCCGACCTCAAGGCCGTGGCCGCCTGGATCGACAACAAGGGCTCGGTCGAGCACGAGATCGCCTTCCGTCCGGCGCGCGTGCTGATGCAGGACTTCACCGGCGTTCCTGCCGTGGTCGACCTGGCCGCCATGCGCGACGCCATGACCGCCCTCGCCGCCGATCCGTCGCGGATCAACCCGCTGACGCCGGTCGATCTGGTCATCGACCATTCGGTCATGGTCGATCATTTCGGCACCGCCGGTGCCTTCGCCAAGAACGTCGAGCGTGAATACGAGCGCAACATCGAGCGTTACAAGTTCCTGCGCTGGGGCTCTTCGGCCTTCAACAATTTCCGCGTCGTGCCTCCCGGCACCGGCATCTGCCACCAGGTCAATCTTGAGCATCTGGCCCAGACCGTCTGGACCGTGGCCGAGGGCAAGGCGACCGTCGCCTATCCCGACACGGTAGTCGGCACCGACAGCCACACGACCATGATCAACGGTCTGGCTGTTCTGGGCTGGGGCGTCGGCGGCATCGAGGCCGAGGCGGCTATGCTGGGCCAGCCGATCCCGATGCTGATCCCCGAGGTCATCGGCTTCCGTCTCGACGGTCGTCTGCCCGAGGGGGCTACGGCCACCGACCTGGTGCTGACCGTGACCCAGATGCTGCGCAAGAAGGGCGTGGTCGGTAAATTCGTCGAGTTCTTCGGCCCGGGCGTCACCGCCCTGACCATCGAGGACCAGGCCACCATCGCCAACATGTCCCCGGAATACGGGGCCACCTGCGGCTTCTTCCCGGTGTCCCAGGCGACCATCGACTATCTGACCGCCACCGGCCGGGACAAGGCCCGCGTCGCCCTGGTCAAGGCCTATGCCGAGGCCCAGGGACTGTGGATCGACGAGAATTCGGAGGACCCGGTCTTCACCGACATCCTGTCGCTCGACATGGCCGAGGTCGTGCCGTCGCTGGCCGGTCCGAAACGCCCGCAGGACAAGGTCGCCCTGACCGAGGCCGCCCCGGCCTTCGAAACCGCCATGGCCGAGGTCTTCTCGCGTCCCGACGCGACCGCCCGCTTCCCGGTCAAGGGCCAGAAGTTCGACATCGGGGACGGTGACGTGGTCATCGCCGCCATCACCAGCTGCACCAACACCTCCAACCCGTCGGTGATGATCGCCGCCGGCCTGGTGGCGCGCAAGGCCCACAAGCTGGGCCTGAAGGTCAAGCCGTGGGTCAAGACCTCGCTGGCCCCCGGTTCGCAGGTCGTCACCGACTATCTGACCGCCGCCGGCCTGCAGACCGACCTCGACGCCCTGGGCTTCGACCTGGTCGGCTACGGCTGCACCACCTGTATCGGCAACTCGGGCCCGCTGGACCCGGCCATCTCGCAGACCATCAACGACAACGGCCTCGTCGCCACCTCGGTTCTGTCGGGCAACCGGAACTTTGAGGGTCGGGTGAACCCCGACGTTCAGGCCAACTATTTGGCCTCGCCGCCGCTGGTCGTCGCCTACGCCCTGGCCGGTTCGATGCGGATCGACATCTCCAAGGATCCGATCGGTCAGGACAAGAAGGGCAAGGATGTCTTCCTGAAGGACATCTGGCCGACCTCGAAAGAGATCGCCGACATCCAGAAGAAGTCGGTCACTCCGGCCATGTTCGCCAAACGCTATGCCGACGTGTTCAAGGGCGACAAGCACTGGCAGGGCATCGCTGTCGAGGGCGGCCAGACCTACGCTTGGGACGACGCCTCGACCTATGTGCAGAACCCGCCCTATTTCGACGGCATGACGATGGAGCCGGCCCCGGTCGCCGACATCGTCGAGGCCCGTGTGCTGGGCATCTTCGGTGACTCGATCACCACCGACCACATCAGCCCGGCCGGTTCGATCAAGAAGACCTCGCCCGCCGGGGTCTATCTTACCGATCATGGGGTCGAAACTCTCGACTTCAACAGCTACGGCGCGCGCCGCGGCAACCATGAAGTGATGATGCGCGGTACCTTCGCCAACATCCGGATTCGCAACAAGATCACGCCCGACATCGAAGGCGGCGTGACCAAGCATTTCCCGTCGCAGGACACGATGTCCATCTATGACGCCGCGATGCGCTACCAGGCCGAAGGCCGCCCCCTCGTCGTCTTCGCCGGCAAGGAATATGGCACCGGCTCGTCGCGCGACTGGGCGGCCAAGGGCACCCGGCTGCTGGGCGTTCGCGCCGTCGTCGCCGAGAGCTATGAGCGGATCCACCGTTCGAACCTGATCGGCATGGGCGTGGTGCCGCTGCAGTTCAAACAGGACGGCTGGACCAAGCTGGGTTTGACCGGTGAAGAGATCGTCACCATCCGCGGCCTGTCCGACGTCAACACCGGCAAGCTGCGTCCGCGTCAGGACCTGTGGGTCGAGCTGTTCCGCCCGTCGGACGGCAAGATGGCCCGCTTCCCGGTCCGCTGCCGCATCGATAACGCCACCGAGATGGACTACTTCAAGGCCGGCGGCGTGATGCCCTACGTTCTGCGGAACCTCGCCCGCGACTAGGTGATGCAGGCCCTGTCGGGCCGAAGACAATCAGGGGCCGGCGGAGACATCCGCCGGCCCCTTTTTGTATTTCAGGCCGTGGGCGGGTCCAGTTGCATGGCTTCGGCCAGCAGGCGGGCTTCGGCAGCGCGGCTGGAGCCCCGACGCCAGGCGACCACGATCTCGCGACTGGGGGCCTTGGCCGAGATCGGGCGGATGACCACCCCGGGCATGTCGGCCAGACCGGCGTCGACAGCCATGCGCGGCAGGAAACTGACCCCGAGTCCGGACGAGACCATCTGCACCAGGGTGTGCAGGGAGGTGGCGGCGAAGACGTCGTCACCGCGCGACGGTTCGATGTCGAAGGCGGCCAGGGCCTGGTCGCGAAGGCAGTGGCCGTCTTCCAGCAGGATCAGGTCCTCGGCCTTCAGCGCGCCGGGGTGGATGGCCCCGGGCACGGCCAGCCGGTGGCCGACCGGGGCGGCGGCCAGGATCTCGTCGTCGCCGATGCGGGCGTGGTCGATGCCGGGGGCCGAATAGGGCAGGGCGATCACCGCCGCGTCCAGATGCCCGGCCTTCAGCCCGGCGATCAGGCGCGGCGTCAGATCCTCGCGGATGAACAGGCGTAGGGCCGGATAGGCAGCGTTGAGCCCAGGCAATTTAGTGGGCAGCAGAAAGGGGGCGATGGTCGGAATGATGCCCAGTCGAAAGCGGCCGGACAGCGGGCGGCCCGCATTACGAGCGGCCTCGACCAGGTCCTCTGTCCGGGCCAGCACATCTTCGGCCCGGCGCACGGCCTCGGCCCCGACGGCGGTTAACTGGACATTGCCGCGCGTGCGTTCGACCACCGGGGCACCGAGAATCTTCTCCAGCTCCTGCACGCCCGAAGACAGCGCCGGTTGGCTGACGTGGGCGGCCTCGGCGGCGCGGCTGAACGAGGCATGTTCGGCCAGGAGCTTGAGATACTGGAGCTGTCGCAGGGTCGGGAGCATGAGAGCGATATAAGGGTTCGCTATCATCAGATCAAAATCTATCGGCTGACTTCATCGAAGGCCGAAGCCCCCGGTCTCTGACGCATCAGAGACCGGGGGTTAGGTGATCAGGCCTCGGCCCGGCGCGCGGATCGGGGCAGGTCGAACCGGTCGGCGTTCATGACCCGGGTCCAGGCGGTGACGAAGTCGCGCACGAATTTCCCGTCCGCGTCGGCGGCGGCATAGACCTCTGACACAGCCCGCAGCTGGGCGTTGGAGCCGAACACCAGATCCGTGCGGGTGGCCGTCCATTTTTGCCGATCGGTCGCGCGATCGGTGCCGATGAACGTATCATCGCCTTCGCCGTCGACCTGTTTCCATGCCGTGCCCATGTCGAGCAGATTGACGAAGAAGTCGTTGGTCAGCACGCCCGGCCGGTCGGTGAAGACGCCGTGCTTCGAGCCGCCGTGGTTGGCCCCGAGGACCCGCAGCCCGGCGACCAGCACCGTCATCTGCGGTGCGCTGAGCCCCAGCAGCTGGGCCCGGTCGATCAGCAGTTCCTCGGTCGGGACGCTGAATTTGACCTGCAGATAGTTACGGAAGCCGTCAGCCCGCGGTTCGAGCACATCGAAGCCCTCGGCGTCGGTCTGGTCCTGCGTCGCATCCGTCCGGCCCGGAGTGAAGGGAACCTCGACCGCATGGCCACCGTCCCTCGCCGCCTTCTCGATGGCCACGGAACCGCCGAGCACGATCAGGTCAGCGATCGAGACCGTCTTGCCGCCCGCCTTGTCGAAGTCGGCCTTGATGCCGTCCAGCACCTTCAGCACCCGGGCCAGCTGTTTCGGCTGGTTGACGTCCCAGTCCTTTTGCGGCGTCAGGCGGATGCGGCCGCCATTGGCCCCGCCGCGATGGTCGGAGCCGCGATAGGTCGAGGCCGCGGCCCAGGCCGTCTGCACCAGTTCGGATACCGTCAGGTCCGAAGCGAGGATCGTCTTCTTCAGTCCGGCGATGTCGGCGGCGTCGATGACGGGGCCAGTCGGGGCCGGGATCGGATCCTGCCACAGCAGGTCTTCAGCCGGCACCTCCGGGCCGAGGTAGCGGGCCCTTGGCCCCATGTCGCGATGGCACAGCTTGAACCAGGCGCGGGCGAAGGCATCGGCGAACTGGTCCGGATGGTCGCGGAACCGCTCGGAAATCTTGCGATAGGCGGGGTCCATCTTCATCGCCATGTCGGCGGTGGTCATCATCGTCGGCAGGCGGCGCTGGGGGCTGTGGGCACCCGGGGCTAGGTCTTCCGGCTTCTGGTTGATCGGTTGCCACTGTTTGGCCCCGGCGGGGCTGGTCACCAGCTCATAGTCATAGTCGAGCAGCATGTGGAAATAGCTGCCGTCCCACTGGATCGGCGTCGGGGTCCAGGCCCCCTCGAGGCCGCTGGTGATGGTGTGGTCGCCGATGCCGCTTTCGTGGCTGCTGTGCCAGCCCAAACCCTGCTGGGCGATGTCGGACCCTTCGGGCTCCGCCCCGATCTTGGAGGCGTCCCCCGCGCCGTGGCATTTGCCGAAGGTGTGGCCGCCGGCGGTCAGGGCGACGGTCTCCTCGTCGTTCATGCCCATGCGGGCGAAGGTCTCACGGATGTCGCGACCCGAACCGATCGGATCAGGATTGCCGCCGGGGCCTTCCGGGTTGACGTAGATCAGGCCCATCTGGATCGCGGCGAGCGGGTTTTCGAGCACCGCTTCTTTTTCCGGGTCGATGCGGGTATCGCCCAGCCACTCTTCTTCCGTGCCCCAGTAGATGTCCTTTTCGGGTTCCCAGACGTCGGCGCGGCCACCGCCGAAGCCGAACACCGGCCCGCCCATCGACTCGATGGCGACATTGCCGGCCATGATCATCAGGTCAGCCCAGGACAGCCGGGCCCCGTATTTCTGCTTGATCGGCCACAGCAGGCGACGCGCCTTGTCGAGGTTGGCATTGTCCGGCCAGCTGTTGAGCGGCGCAAATCGCTGCGAGCCCGACGAGGCTCCGCCGCGGCCGTCACCGCTGCGATAGGTGCCGGCGCTGTGCCAGGCCATGCGGATGAAGAAGGGGCCGTAGTGACCATAGTCCGCGGGCCACCACGACTGACTGTCGGTCATCAGGGCGGTGAGGTCGCGTTTGACGGCCGGATAATCGAGCGTCCGGAACGCCTCGGCATAGTGGAAGTCCGGCCCCATCGGGTCGCCGTTGATGCCGTGCTGATGCAGGATGTCGAGCGAAAGCTGGTTAGGCCACCAGTCGCGGTTGGTGCGGCCCAGCAGGGACCTGAGCGCCGCAGGCCCCCTTGCAGGGCACTGAAGGGGATCGCCGCCTGAGTTGCCGTCCATGACTGGCCTCTTTCTGTCCTGAGTGTCCGGACAGCCTAGGTCGTACGGCATGCAAAGACCAATCGATAAAGATTGTTACGACGAATGGGAAAATCTATGCTGCGGTCGGGGCGGCTTATAATATAAATCTATTCGCACTTGCGAAATGATCGATTTGACTTCGCAGTCGCGAAGCCCCATCTCACCGTCATCGGCGCAGAGCCTCCCCTCTCCGCCGCCTTCTTTGTCCCTAGTCTGTCAGGAAAAGCATATGCTCGGTGTTGGTGAAAAGCTGCCGGAATTCAAAGTCATTGGCGTTAAGCCGGGCTTCAACGACCATGAGGAAAACGGCGTCTCCGCCTTCGAGCCGATCAATGGCGACAGCTTCGAGGGCAAGTGGAAGGTCATCTTCTTCTACCCGAAGGATTTCACCTTCGTTTGCCCGACCGAGATCGCCGAGTTCGCCTCTCTGGCACGTGAATTCGACGACCGCGACACCGTGGTGATGGGCGGTTCGACCGACAACGAATTCGTCAAACTGGCCTGGCGTCGCGACCACGCCGATCTGAGCAAGCTGCCGATCTGGCAGTTCGCCGACAACGGCGGTAAATTCGCCCGCCAGCTGGGCATCCTCAACGAAGAAGAGGGCGTCGCCCTGCGCGCCACCTTCGTCGTGGATCCGCACAATGTCGTGCAGCACGTCTATGTCACCAACCTGAATGTCGGCCGCGCCCCGGCGGATACGCTGCGCGTTGTTGATGCCCTGCAGACCGACGAACTGTGTGCCTGCAACCGCCCGGTGGGCGGTGAGACGCTCGCCGCCTGAAGCGACTGACAAAATGGTGGAAGGCGGCGGCGTTCGCGTCGCCGCCTTCTCGCCGCGCGCTTCATTTTTGGGCGCTACGCTCGACTCGCGGAGCCTCGCGACATGAGCGCGGTCGCGCCCGGTAACCAGACCAACCCCGATTCGGCTCAAGCAGCGAGCGACCGCGTCGCGCGCGATAGCCGACCAAGGAATCAAAATGTCGATCGACGCCCTGCGCGACCTGATGCCCGCCTATGCCAAGGACATCTCGCTTAACCTGTCGTCACTGGCCAGTGAAACGGTGCTCAGCGACCAGCAGAAATGGGGCTGTTTCCTCGCCTGCGCCCATGCGGTGGGCGTGGCTCCGGTGGTGCGGCTGATCACGGCAGCGGCGGGCGAGGTCCTGACTCCGGAGGCCGCCTCGGCGGCGAAGTCGGCGGCGGCCATCATGGGTATGAACAACATCTATTATCGCGGCCTGCACCTGATGCAGAACACCGAATACACGACCCTGCCGGCCCGGTTGCGCATGAACGTCCTGGCCAATCCGGGTGTCGACAAGGCCGATTTCGAACTGTGGGAGCTGGCGGTCAGTACGCTGAACGGCTGCGGCTCCTGCATGGACGCGCACGAGGCAGCGCTGAAGACCCACGGCGTGCCCAATACCCACGTTCAGGCCGCCATGCGTATCGCGGCCGTGGTCCATGCTGCCAGTCGCATTGCTGCCTCGGAAGCCGCCCTGGCCGATTAGCCGACGGGCGCGGCCCAGTCCGTGCCCTTAAGGGCGGCGGCGTAGGTCCGGCTGACCGGGGCGGCCGAGCCGTCCGACAGGACCAGTCGCCCCCGGCCCGCCTTCCAGCGCGCGCTCTCGACGGCGGTGCGCGCCACCCACCACGAGCGATGGGTGCGAAAGCCGTCCGCCGTGTCCAGCGCGGCCAGCGCATCCGCGAACCGCATCAGGATCAGGTCCGAGCCGGCCTCGGTGCGAATGCGCAGATAGTGGTCCTCGGCCTCGACCGCGATCAGACGTGCCCGGGCCAGACGCGGCGACAGTCTGGCGCGCAGGGCCGGCGGGGCGACGCCGGCCGCGGTAAGGGCGCGCGGCTCGTGACGGCGCAGCGCCCGGCGTGTCAGCCAGGCCAGTATCACCACCGCGACGTTGATGGTCAGCACATCCGGCATGATCGAGAGGGCGTGCGCGACGGAGGCGGGCATGCCGAAGAAGAGCAACGGCACCAGTGTCACCCACACGGCGATGGGCGGGGTCATGGCCAGCAGCTGGGCCAGGGCGAACAGACGGGGCCGGCCCGCCAGCCGCCGGGCGATCATCGGTTCGATCACGGCGGCGATCAGGCCGCCGCCGACGATGGCCAGTTGCCAGTACAGATAGCGAGGGACCGTCGGAATCCCGTCGGTGCTGAAGGGGCCGACTGCGCCGAGAAACAGGCCGAACAGCACCAGGGCCGCCAGTTCGGCCACCCCGGACCGGCCCAGTCTGAACGCCGCCAGCGTCCTGATCATCTGTCCTGCCCGCACGTGCCGCCCCGTTGGCGAAAGGACACGCTCCGTTCGCGAAGGCGAGGCTGACACGCTGCCGCGCTCCGGTTCAAGCCGGATCGGCCAATGTGGGAGAGATCGACGTGGCAAGAGTGATCGGGCCGGTGATGTTCGGGGTGATGGCGCTGATGGCGTTGGGCGTGGCGCTGGTCAGTGCGCGCTATCTGCTACCCGGGTCTCCGTTCGCCGCGCCGCTGATGCTGCAGCAGATCGCCAACTGGCCGGTTGCGGTGATGGCCCATGTCGGCGGCGGTGTTACGGCCCTGGCGCTGGGCTCGTTCCAGCTGGTTACCCGGCGCGGTGCGCGCCGCGTCTGGCACCGGTGGGCCGGGCGGACCTATGTCATCGCCTGTCTGGTCGGGGCGGTGTCGGGGTTCTGGTTGGCGCTGCACGCTTCGGCCGGGCCGATCGCGACGGCCGGGTTCGGGGGGCTGGCCATCGCCTGGTTCGGCACCACGACGATGGGCTGGCGGCTGGCCGTCGCCGGCCAGTATGCCGCGCACCGGCGCTGGATGATCCGCAGTCTGGCGTTGACCTTTGCGGCGGTGACGTTGCGGCTGATGCTGCCGATGATCCCCCTGACCGGACTGGCGTTCGTCGAGGGCTATCGCGCGATATCGTTCTTGTGCTGGATCCCCAACCTGGTGCTGGCCGAGCTCTGGATCCAGACCGGCGGTCGGGACGTCGGTCCTCAGGGTTCGCCGGTTTCGGCTTAGCGAAGGCGCCGCGCAACGGCCCCCATCAGGTCAGGCCGGGTCGAAGGTCAAGGGTTCGCCCCAGAACTGGGCGACCAGGTTCGACTGCGAACCCGCCTTGCCGGAGGTGAGAAAGTCGCGCCGGCCGTCCGACCCCAGATCATAATCCGGATGGCGCAGGAAATAGCGTTCGAGGGCGTCAGCCACCGCGGTCGGCTGGTGGATCACCGGCGTGCCGGGCGGCAGGGCCGCGGCGAACAGGTCGGCGACGATCTCATAGTGGGTGCAGCCGAGAATGGCCTTGTCCGGATGGCGGCCGATGCGGCGACGCAGGGCGTCGACATGGTCATCGACGACCAGCTTCAGCTCTTCGGCCGGCGCGCCCAGTTCGATCAGGCCGGCCAGGCCGGGGCACGGTTCGGAAAACACCGCCAGGTCCTCGCGGCGCTTGTCGATCTCGATCTCATAGACTCGGCTCATGGCCGTGGCGGCGGTGCAGAACACGCCGGTGACGTCGATGGCCTCGATCTTCTCGCCCCCGAACCGCTCCGAACGTTCGGCCTCGAAAGCCCAGGGTAGGCCGGTGGCGGCCTCGATGGTCGGGACAATGATACCAAGCACATTGATCGGGCGGCCATGGCGCGCGCGCGCCTCGGGCACCCAGGTCTGCTGCAGCCGGCGCAGGGCGATGGCGCTGGCGGTGTTGCAGGCCAGAACGATGACGCTGGCCCCGGCCTCGAACAGCCGCTCGCAGCCGACGCGGGTCAGATCGACGATGTCCTCGCCGTCGCGGCCGCCGTATGGGGCATTGGCCTGATCGGCCAGATAGATGAAGTCCCGCCGGGGAAACCGTCGGGTCAGTTCGCGGTGAACCGTCAGTCCACCCACGCCGGAGTCGAATACGCCAATCGCCATGGTGCGGCCTTTAGCCGCCCGGCCCGGCCGCGTCCAATATTCAAGATAACGCTCCGTTCATGTGACGGTCAGGCGCAATAGGCCTAGGGTGGCCCATCAGACACAATCCAGATTACGGAGCGACCATGCATAGACGTCATGTCCTCATCGGGGGCGCGAGCCTCTTCGCCCTAACCGGTTGCGCTACAGCGGGAGCCATGACGGCCGTCGGCTCCTCGCCGACTTCGCTCGCCGCGGACGCGGCCATCGCCCGCGCGGTTCTTCCGGACCAGACGCCGCGGGCTGAACTGCTGCAACCATGGGCCGGGCCGTTCGGCGGGGTGCCGCCCTGGGACAAGGTGACGGCGGCCAAGCTGCGCGCGGCTGTTCTGGAAGCTATCGAGCTGCGCCGTGCCGAGATCCTGGCCATCGCCAACAATCCGGCCGCCCCAACCTTCACCAACACCCTGGTTGCCATGCAGATGGCCGGTGCGCCGATGGATCGGGCAGACGCGGTTTATGGTGTCATGATCCAGAATATCGGATCGGATGATTATCAGGCGGTTGATACCGAGGTGTCGCCGCTGTTGTCGGCCGCCGGTGACGAAATTACCTTCAACGAGAAACTGTTTCAGCGCGTCAGGGCCGTGGCGGACGGTGCCGCCGCCGCTGGTCTGACGACCGAACAGACCCGGATCGCGACCCGGTCCCGCGACGCCTTTGTGCGGAACGGTGCTGCCCTCGACGCGGCCGGCAAGGCCGAGCTTGGCCGGATCAACACGGCTCTGTCGAACGCCTTCACCAGCTTCAGCCAGAAGGTTGTGGCGGATGAGCGCACCTGGACCGTGATTCCGACCGAGGCCGGAATGGCCGGCATGTCGGCGTCCAACAAGGCCGCCGCTGCTGCGGCTGCGCGCTCGCGGGATTTGCAGGGCTGGGTCATCGTAAACAGTCGCTCCAGCGTCGACCCCTTCCTCAGCTTCGCCGACAACCGCGCCCTGCGTGAGGTCGTCTGGAAGAAATTCGTCAATCGCGGTGACAACGGCGACGCCAATGACACCAATGCGACCATCGCCGAGATCGTGAAGCTGCGGGCCGAGCGCGCAGCCCTGCTCGGCTTCGGCAACCATGCCGAATGGCGCATGCAGGACACGATGGCCAAGACCCCGGCCGCGGCCATGAACCTGATGAACCGGGTCTGGGCCCCGGCCAAGGCGCGGGTCGTCGAGGAGGTCGCGGACATGCGCGCGATCGCCGGCCACGACATCGAGCCGTGGGACTATCTGTACTATGCGGAGAAAGTCCGGAAGGCGAAATACGATCTCGACCAGAATGAGCTGAAGCCCTATTTCGAGCTGAACAATGTCCGCGCCGGCTCCTTTGCCATGGCCGAGCGTCTTTACGGCTTCACCTTCACCAAACTGCCGACGGGAACGGTGCCGGTCTTCCATCCGGATGTGACCGTCTATGAGGTCAAGGACCACGGTCGTCCGGTCGGTCTGTACTACACGGACGACTATGCCCGCCCGGGCAAGCGGTCGGGGGCGTGGATGACGACCTACCGGTCGCATTCTACCTATGCCGGCGACGACAATGTGCTGGCCTCGAACAACAACAATTTCACCAAGGCCGAGGGTGGCCAGCCGGTCCTGATCTCACTCGACGACGCCGAGACCATGTTCCACGAGTTCGGTCACGCCCTGCACTACCTGTCGTCGAACGTGACCTATCCGGCGCTGGGTGGTACGCCGCGCGACTTCGTCGAGTACCCATCGCAGGTGCACGAACACTGGGTGCTGAGCCGGCCGATCCTCGACGGCTATCTGAAGCATGTCGAGACCGGTCAATCGATGCCGCAGGCGCTGGTCGACAAGATCGAATCCGCGGCCACCTTCAACCAGGGTTATGCCACGGTCAGCTATCTGTCTTCGGCGCTGGTCGACATGGACCTGCATACCCGGGCCACGCCGCCGACCGACATCGACGCCTTCGAACGCGAGAGCCTGGCCCGCTACGGCATGCCCAAGGAGATCGTGATGCGGCACCGCCTGCCGCAGTTCAATCACCTGTTCACGTCCGATGCCTATTCGGCCGGGTACTATTCCTACCTGTGGTCGGAGACGATGGACGCCGACACTTGGGCCTATTTCGAGGAGTCGGGAGACGTGTTCAATCCGGACATCGCCAGCCGGTTCAAGTCGATCATCCTGGCCCCGGGCAACACCACCGATCGCGGCGAGGCCTATCGCCAGTTCCGCGGCCGTGACCCGGACGTGGCGGCCCTGCTGAAGGTGCGGGGCTTCCCGGTCAACTAGGACCGCGGCGATCCTGATGAATATCGGCCCGGTGGAGCGATCCACCGGGCCGTTCTCATGTCGGGCACCGTGTCGCCGGGGACTCAGCCGCTGTTGCGCAGGCCCGCCGCGACGCCGTTGATGGTAAGCAATATGCCCTCGCGGACGCGGGGGTCGGTGTCCCCGGCGCGACGGCGGCGGATCAGCTCGACCTGCAGATGGTTCAGCGGCTCGATATAGGGCAGGCGCAGCCGGATCAGCCGGTCCAGCTCGGGCTGATCGCCGAGCAATTCGTCCTGGCCCGTGATGGCGAGGACCGCGTCGCGGGTGCGGTTCCATTCCGACATCAGGGCTCCGTAGATGCGGTCGGCCAGGGCGGCGTCTGGTACCAGATCGGCATAACGGCGGGCGATGCTCATGTCGGCCTTGGCCATGATCATCTCCATGTTCTGCACCAGGGTGCGGAAGAAGGGCCATTCGGCGGCCATGGTTTTCAACTCGGCCATGTCGGCCCCCTGGACGGCCGAGCCGAACCCGTACCAGCCGGGCAGCATGACCCGTGACAGCGACCAGCTGAACACCCAGGGAATGGCGCGCAGATCCTCGATGGCGGTCGACGAACTGCGTGAGGCCGGGCGCGAGCCAATCTTCAACTCGGCGATTTCGGCAATCGGGGTGGCGGCGCGGAAATAGTCGACGAAGCCGTCGGTCTCATAGACCAACGCGCGGTAGGCGGCCATTGACGCGGTCGACAGGCCCGCCACGGTCGCGCCGTGGCGGGCCGTGAAGGATTCGTCGGCGACGGGGCGCAGCGAGGCCAGCAGAACCCCGCAGGTCAGGGCGTCGAGGTTGCGTTTGGCGATGTCGGGCGCGCCGTATTTGTTGGCGATGACCTCGCCCTGTTCCGTGATGCGGATGCGACCGTCTACCGTGCCCTGGGGCTGAGCCATGACGCCGGCGAAGCTGGAGCCCCCGCCGCGACCGACGGCCCCGCCACGACCGTGGAACAGCTGCAGCCGGACGCCGGCCTCACGGGTGACGTCGAGCAGGGCGCGCGAAGCCTCGTGCAGCTCCCAGGTCGAGGTCAGATATGAGCCATCCTTGTTGGAGTCGGAATAGCCGATCATCACCTCCTGAACGCCACGGGCGCGGGCCACAGCCAGGGCCGAGGGCTCGGTCATCAGCCGGGACAGGGTCGCCTTGGAGGCTCGCAGGTCGTCGATGGTCTCGAACAGGGGGGCCGCCTGGATCGGACAGGCTCCGGGCTCGGACGGGCGGTACAGGCCGACCTCCTTGAGCAGCAGATAGACCTCCAGCAGGTCGGACGCGGCGTCGGTCTTGGAAACGATATGGGTCCGCAGGGCCCGCGGGCCGAACCGGGCCAGAGCCCCGGCGGCGACTTCGAGGATGGCGCGTTCCTTCAGAGTCTCGGGATCATAGTCGGCATAGGGACTGAACAGCGGGCGTTCGGACTCCAGCTCCGACGCCAGCAGGGTCATGCGCGCCTCCTCGCCCAGCGCCAGATAGTCCGGGCAGACACCCGCCGCGCGGAACAGGTCGGCGACCACCCGTTCATGGACGTCGGCATTCTGGCGCAGGTCCATCGTCGCCATGTGGAAGCCAAACACCTCGGCGGCAGTGATCAGATGGGTCAGGCGGTCGTCGGCAAACGCATCGCCGTGGTGGGCGATCAGGCTGTCGCGCAGCACCCGCAGATCGGTGCGGAAGGCGCCCGGGCCGCTGTAGGCCTCGGCCGCGAACGGCGCGGGACGAGCAGCGGCCAGACCGGTCAGAACCGGATGGGTCGCCGACAGCCGGGCATAGATTTCGGACAGGGCGCGGCGGTAGGGTTCACCAGCGCGATGGGGCGAGGTGTCGCCCGAGGCCTCGGACAGGGTGCGCAGGTCGTCGCTGATCCCGGCCAGGGAGCCTGACAGACTGAGCTCGGCACCGAGGGCATTCACCTCGTCCATATAGAAGCGCAGCACCGCCCGCGCCTGGGTGCGGAAGGCGGCCTCGAGCACGGTCGCGTCGACATTGGGATTGCCGTCCCGGTCACCGCCGACCCAGGATCCGATATGGATGAAGGGCGGCAGGTCCGGCGCGTTCAGGCGACGACGCCACTCGGCCAACTGGGCCGGGGCAGCCAGCAGGAAGACCCGCTCGAGGAAGGAGACGACGGTGTCGATCTCGTCCTGGACCACCAAGCCGGTCGTGCGCACCAGCCGGGTCGCCCACAGGATCACCGTCTGGCGACGCAGCCCCCGGGTCAGGGTGTCGGGCGCACAGGCCAGATCGTCCTGGTCACAGGCATCCAGCAGGTCGCTGACGGCCGTGATGCGGTCGAGAACGCTCTTGCGACGCACCTCGGAGGGATGGGCGGTCAGGACCGGGGAGATCAAGGCACCAGCCAGCAGATCGCGAGCGTCTTCGGGCGTACGATCGACCTCGGCCAGACGCGCCAGCGCGCCCTCAGGCGTATCGGCGCGGGCTCCGTCGTCGGACAGGGCGCGGGCATGACGTTTGCCGGCCCGGTCCTCGGCGACATTGGCCAGCAAGGAGAAGGTGGCAAAGCCGTGGGCCAGGCCGACCGCCTGATCCAGCGACAGCTCGGCCAGCAGCGCCTCCAGCGGCTTGGTGTCATGGGCGTCCGGGTCGCGGTGATAGGCCACGGAGGCCTGGCGCACCGCCTCGATCCGGTCGAACAGGGCCAGTCCGCCCTCATCCCGGATCACATCGCCGAGCAGGCTGCCCAGCAGTCGGACTTCTTCGCGCAGACGGTCGTCGGAGGGGGGAGGCATGGGAGAGTCTTTCGGTAGGGGGCCCTGACAATCCTATCAGGATGCCGCCGGTCGGGCAGCGTCTATGGTAACGCTGAAACCCGATGTGTGCTCCGTCAGCCGGTCAGCTTGTCTTTGCCCGGGTTTTCGCGCATAAGCCCGGGCTTCCGGCGCAAGTGAACCTCGCGTCTCCACCCACACGACCCCCGATCCATCGGGACGAGGTGGGCGAGAACCCCCTGCCGACGTGATCGTCGCCAGGGGATATTTCTCTATGGGGACCGAACCAACTCGCCGGAGCTGAGCGCTTATTTTCTGGATTCAGGTCATTCCGGCCGGAAGCGAAAATGAGCATGAGGTTTGTATGTTCGAGGCCCTGAACGAGCGACTGACAGGCGTTTTCGACCGGATTACCGGGCGTGGCGCGCTGTCCGAAAAGGACGTGGCAGAAGCCATGCGCGAAGTGCGCGTGGCCCTGCTGGAGGCCGATGTCGCCCTGCCGGTGGTCAAGGACTTCATCACCTTCGCCACCGAACGCGCCACAGGCGAGGATGTGATCCGCTCGGTCAAGCCGGCCGATCAGGTGGTCAAGATCGTCTATGACGGGCTGGTCGAGATGCTGGGCGGCGAAGAGCCGACCCCGCTGAATATCAATGCCACGCCGCCCGCCGTGATTCTGATGGCCGGCCTGCAGGGCTCGGGCAAGACCACGACCTCGGCCAAGCTGGCGCTGCGCCTGACCAAGTTCGACCGCAAGAAGGTCATGATGGCCTCGCTGGACACGCGCCGTCCGGCGGCGATGGAACAGCTGGCCACCCTCGGCAAGCAGATCGAGGTCGCGACCCTGCCGATCGTCGAGGGTCAGTCGGCCGTCGAGATCGCCAAACGGGCGCTGCAATCCGCCAAACTCCAGGGCTTCGACGTCCTGATCCTCGACACCGCCGGGCGGATCACGCTCGACGAGGCCCTGATGAACGAGGTGGCCGAGGTCGCCCGGGTCTCGAACCCGGTCGAGACCCTGCTGGTCGCCGACAGCCTGACCGGCCAGGATGCGGTGCGCACCGCCGCCGCATTCCACGAGCGTCTGCCGCTGACCGGCCTGGTCCTGACCCGCGCCGACGGCGACGGTCGCGGCGGGGCCATGCTGTCGATGCGGGCCGTAACCGGCCTGCCGATCAAATATCTGGGCTCGGGTGAGAAGGTCGACGCGCTCGACGTGTTCGACGCCCGCCGCGTCGCCGGTCGGATACTTGGTCACGGCGATATCGTCGCCCTGGTCGAGAAGGCCAGCCAGGAGCTGGACCAGTCCAAGGCCGAGGCCATGGCCCGCAAACTGGCCAAGGGCCAGTTCGATCTCAACGACCTGTCGGCCCAGCTGCAGCAGATGTCCAAGATGGGCGGGCTGCAGGGCATCATGGGCATGCTGCCGGGCGTGGCCAAGATGAAGGCCCAGATGGCCGACAACAACATCAACGACAAGATGATCGCGCGCCAGATCGCCATCATCAGCTCGATGACCAAGACCGAGCGCAAGAAGCCCGACCTGCTGAACGCCAGCCGCAAGAAGCGGGTCGCGGCCGGCTCCGGCGTCGAGGTCCAGGACATCAACCGCCTGCTGAAACAGCATCGACAGATGGCTGACATGGTCAAGTCGCTGTCGCGTGGCGGCGGCAAGAACCTGCAGAAGATGGCCGCCATGATGGGCGGCTTGCCCGGCATGGGTGGCGGCGGGGCCGATATGGCCCGGCTCAAGGCCATGGGCGGCGGCAAGATGCCGGAACCCTCTGCTGACGAAATGAAAGCCATTCAGGACCGGCTCTCCGGCCTGGGCGGCGGACAACTGCCGGGAGGCCTTCCCGGCCTGCCGGGCCTCCCTGCCAAGAAATAGAATTAGAACCCTGGAAAGAGACTGAAAATGCTGAAGATTCGTCTGGCCCGTGGTGGTGCCAAGAAGCGCCCCTACTACTATATCGTCGTCGCTGACTCCCATTCGCCGCGCGATGGCAAATTCATCGAGCGCGTCGGTACCTACAACCCGATGCTGCCCAAGGACGGTGAAAAGCCGCGCGTCACGCTCAAGGTCGAGCGTATCGCTGAATGGCTCGGCAAGGGGGCCCAGCCCACCGACCGCGTCGCCCGCTTCCTGAGCCAGGACGAGACCCTGGGCCAGACGGTCAAGTGGACCCAGTCCAACAACCCGAACAAGGCACAGCCCGGCAAGAAGGCCCAGGAACGCACCGCCGAACGCGCCCAGCGCGAGGCCGATCGCGCCGAGGCCGAGGCCGCTGCCAAGATCGAAGCCGCCGAAGCCGCCGTGAAGGCCAAGGAAGAAGCGGCCGCTGCCGCTGAAGCCGCCAAGAACGCGCCGCCGGCTCCGGAGCCGGAAGCCGCCGCCGAGGAGGCCCCGGCCGCCGAAGGCGCTGCTGAAGAGGCTCCGGCTGCTGAAGCGGCCGCTGAAGCTCCCGCCGCTGAAGAGGCTCCGGCCGCTGACGCCGCTGCCGAGGAAGCCCCGGCTGCCGAAGCCGCTGCTGAAGAAAAGACCGAGGCCTAAACCTCGACCGCCCGCCCCCGGCCTGTGTCGGGGATCAGGTGACAGAAGGCAGCGCCCGACGCCCGGGCGCTGCTTTTCTGTTATCCGGGGGCGAAAGCGGGAACGAACGTCATGACGGCATCAGACACTCTCATCCTCGTCGGCCATGTGGCGGGCGGCTTCGGCGTGCGCGGCGAGGTCAAGATCACCGCCTATACGGCCGACCCGCTGGCCCTGACCGCCTATGGACCGCTGCTGCGGGCCGACGGCACCCATGCCCTGACCGTGCTAACGGCCCGCCCGACCAAGGACGGCATCGTCGGCCGGGTGAAGGAGGTCGAGACCAAGGAACAGGCCGACGCCCTGCGCAATCTGAAACTTTATGTGCCGCGCGACCGCTTCCCCGCCCCGGAAGAAGACGAATTCTACCTGGCCGACCTGGTCGGTCTGGAGGCACGCGATCCGGCTGACGCGGTCCTCGGCACGGTGCGGACGGTGCAGAATTTCGGAGCCGGCGACATGCTGGAGATCACTCCGGCGACCGGCGGCCCGACCTGGTTCGTGCCCTTCACCCGCGAAGCGGTGCCGGATCTGCACATCGCCGACGGCTGGCTGCTGGTTGTGCGCCCCGAAGAGGTCGGCGAGCGCGAACCGGACTAGCGGCCGCGCTGGCGGCCGCGGTTGGCGCGGCCGCCGTTCTGGCGCGGTGCCATGCCGTCGCGGATGTCTGTGCGGGTTTCGGCCAGCATCTGTCCGGTGAAACAACCCATCACATAGGGATATTCGGCGGTCAGCCGGTAGGCATAGTCATAGGTCCGTCCGTCGATGACCACAGTCTCCGACCGGCCATGACAATCATCCAGATCGGCATTGCGCAGCTGAACGCCGTCGGCGTCGATCATGCCCATGATCGGGTAGCCATCCAGCGCCCAGCCGGCCAGGACGTTGTCCCGGGCCCCGGGGATGCAGGACGAGGCGCTGTGGTAGTGGTACTGGCCGCGCCCCTGGGGGTGGCCGTCGCACAGGTCCTGGATCTCATGGGCGGCGGCGTCGCGTCCGGCGTCGTCCAGCGCATTGTAGAAGGCCACGCCGGTCACCGAAAAGCCGATCATTCCCATCGGCAGGCACTGGGGTGTCGCGCTGCGCACCGGGTGGGCGGGAATGGCGAAGTCCAGCGCCTGTTCAGTGATCCGGTTGGGGTTGGTGTCGTATTGATAGGCGGGCTGGTCGGGCGTGATCGGGAACTGCCCCGTCGGCGTTCCGACCGGAAGGCTGTTGCCCTCGACCCGCTGAACCTCGCCCCGGTGGGTCACGGTCAGTTCCGCCTGCGGCCACAGGATTTCGCCCGCGACGCGCGGTTTCTCCAATGGGTTCCAGGTAACGCCATGGAACCACGGCCCGTCGTGGCGCGCGCCGTTGCGGAACTCGGTCTGGCAGGCAAAGACATTGCCCGCGGCCGGATATTGGGTCACGTGGCCGTCGCCGAGCGGCAGGCTCTGCGGCGGGTCATGACGCGCGGCGGCCTGGACAGTGCCGGCCGACAGGGACAGCGCCAACACGACGGCGAGGTTTCGGGCGGCGGTTGTCATTGGCACTCTCCGGGACGACCGTCGTTATACGCGGGCCGGCACGGGTTCCGTCGCTCTGTCCGCGACGCAAAGACCCGCTCAGCCCTCCTCGTCGCCGGCCAGGCCCATCATGTGGAAGCCGGCGTCGACGTGGATGATCTCGCCCGTGGTCGACAGGCCCAGGTCCGAGCACAGCCACAGGGCGCAGCCGGCGACCCCCTCCATCGAGGTGTCCTCCTTCATCGCGCTCATGGCCCGGCCCTGGCTGATCATGCCGCGCCCGCCCGAGATGCCGGCCAGCGACAGGGTGCGCATGGCCCCGGCCGAGATGGCGTTGACGCGGATGCCCCTGGGCCCCAGGTCGCGGGCGATGTAGCGGGTCGCGGCCTCCAGCGCCGCCTTGGCCACGCCCATGGTATTGTAGTTGGGGATGGCCCGTTCGGACCCGAGATAGGTCATGGTGATCATCGACCCGCCGTTGGGCATGATCCGCGCGGCGCGTTTGGCCACATCGACGAAGCTGAAGGCCGAGATGTTCATCGCCAGCAGGAAGCTGTCGCGGCTGGTGTTCTCGACGAAAGAACCCTTGAGCTCGTCCTTGTTGGCGAAGGCGACCGAGTGCACGACGAAGTCGAGGGTGCCGAATTGCTTTTCCAGCTCGGCGAAGGCGGCGTCCATCGAGGCGTCGTCGGTGACGTCGGCCTGCAGCAGCAGTTTCGCGCCGACGCTTTCGGCCAGCGGCCGCACGCGACGCTCCAGCCCCTCGCCCATATAGGTAAAGGCCAGCTCGGCCCCCTGGGCGGCCAGTTGCGAGGCGATGCCCCAGGCGATGGAGTTGCTGTTCGCGACTCCCATGATCAGGCCCTTCTTGCCCTTCATGAGGTCACCCTTGGGCATGTTCCAGCCGCTCTCGCTCGCCATGGTCTGTCTCCTGATCTGTTGGGCCGAGCGTTAGCAGGGGGCCGCGCGCGGGGAAAGCGTCAGCTGATGGTCGTCCGGTCCTGGCGGTCCCGACGGCGAGCCAGCCGCATCAGCATCGGGCTGGCGCTGACCCCGTGGATCACGATCGAGGCGAGGATGATGAAGCCGACGATGGCCCACAGCCGCTCGCTGCTGCCGAAATCGCCGTGGTTGATGGCATAGGCCACATAGTAGATCGAGCCGATGCCGCGAATGCCGAGGAACGACATCAGCAGCCGCTCGCGCCACGGCTGGGGCGAGCCGATCATGGCGATCAGGCCGGCGACGGGTCGCACCACCAGCAGGATGGCCAGGCCGATGGCGGCGTCGGTCCAGGTCAGGGCGTCCAGCAGCCCGTTGGCCAGGGCCCCGCCGAACAGCACCAGCAGCAGCATCATCAGCAGCCGTTCGAACTGGTCCGAGAAGTCGTGCATCTCTTTGTGGAAGTCGTGATCGCGTTCCCAGGCCCGGATGGTCAGGCCGCAGATGAAGACGGCGAGGAAGCCGTAGCCGTGCGCCAGCTCCGCCAGCGCATAGGCGAGGAAGGTGGCGGCCAGGGCGACCAGGCCGTCGCCGAGGCGTGACAGGCCGGCCTTGCGGCTGTGAAAGATCAGAAAGCCGAGACCGCGCCCCGCCAGATAGCCGACCCCCGCCCCGGCCAGCAGCTTCCACACCACCTTGATCGTGAACCAATCGGTCAGGCCGGCGGTCGTGGCCAGGCCACCGGCTGCGGCGAGGATGGCCAGATGGACGAAGGGGAAGGCGAGGGCATCGTTGAGTCCGGCTTCTGAGGTCAGGCCGAAGCGGACCTCGTCGTCGTCGCCGGACTTGGGCGGCCCGACCTGGACGTCGGCGGCCAGCACCGGGTCGGTCGGGGCCATGGCGGCTCCCAGCAGCAGCGACATGGCCAGGCTGAAGCCGAGCCCCATGAAGCCCAGCCAGGCGGTGGCGATGATGGTCAGGGGCATGGCCACGGCCAGCAGCCGCCAGGTCGAGCCCCAGCGCCGCCAACCCAGCGGCCGGTCCAGCTTCAGCCCGGCCCCCATCAGGCTGATAAGCACAACCAGCTCGGCCAGCCGTTCTGTCAGTGTGTCCCAGGTGCGCGGGTCAGGATTGAACGACAGCACCCCGGTGCTGAATACCACTACGCCGATGCCGACGCACAGGATGGCGAGGGTCAGCGGCCAGCGCTTAAGCCCGACGGGGGCCCAGGACACCATCAGGATCACGGCCCCGAGGCCGAGCAGAAACAGGACGTAGGGATCGGCGGTCAGGGTCGTCACCTTCTACAGAGAGACAAGCCTAGCGCGCCGGAGCCGGTTTGGCTCCTGTCCTCAGACCTTGCTGAGGATCAGGGTGCCATTGGTGCCGCCGAATCCGAAACTGTTGGACATGACGTGGGTCAGCGGCCCGTCGTGACGCTGGCGCAGGATCGGCATACCCTCGAACTCGGGGTCGAGGGTCTCGATGTGGGCGCTCTCGGCGGCGAAGTCGTGCTTCATCATCAGCAGGCAGTAGATCGCCTCCTGCGCCCCGGCCGCACCCAGCGAATGGCCGGTCAGGGATTTGGTCGAGGAGATCATCGGCATCTGGTCGCCGAACACGTTGCGGACCGCGCCCATCTCCTTGGAGTCGCCGACCGGGGTCGAGGTGCCGTGCGGGTTCAGATAGTCGATCTTCGGATTGCCGGCCATGTCGAGGGCGATCTTCATGCAGCGCTCGGCCCCCTCGCCCGAGGGGGCAACCATGTCGTAACCGTCCGAATTGGCACCGTAACCGGTGACCTCGGCATAGATGGTGGCACCGCGGGCCACGGCCCGCTCGTATTCTTCCAACACGACGATGCCGGCCCCACCGGCGATGACGAAGCCGTCGCGGGTGGTGTCATAGGCGCGCGACGCCCTCGATGGCGTGTCGTTGAAGTTCGACGACATCGCGCCCATCGCGTCGAACATGTTGGACATCGACCAGTCGATATCCTCGCAGCCACCGGCGAAGACCACGTCCTGCTTGCCCCAGGCGATCTGCTCGGCACCCGCGCCGATGCAGTGGGCGCTGGTCGCGCAGGCCGAGCTGATCGAATAGTTGATACCCTTGAGCTGGAACCAGGTGGCCAGCACCGCGGACGGGCCCGAGGCCATGGCTTTGGGCACGGCGAACGGGCCGATGCGCTTGGGCGAGCCCTTTTCGATGGTGGTGGCCGCCGCCTGCAGGATGATCTGGGTCGAGGGGCCGCCCTCACCGACGATCAGGCCGATGCGGTCCGACCGGATCTCCTCGGCGGACATGCCGGAATCCTTCAGCGCCTCCTCGAAGGCGATATGGCCCCAGGCGGTGCCGTTGGCGAGAAAGCGGGCGGCGCGGCGATCCACCAGCGGGGCCCAGTCCTCGGCCGTCGCGCCCAGCGAGGGCGGGGCCCAGACCTGGGAACGGAAGCCATGCTTGATGTGGTCCGGGGCCGCAACCACACCCGAGCGCGCCACGCGCAAAGAGGCGGTGACCTCATCCTGGCCCGTGCCGATGGAAGAGACGATACCCAGACCGGTGACGACCACACGCCGCATGCTGACTTCCTTACCTAAATCCGTATCCGCGTTGACCGCGAATGTTGTCTGCCGCGGATCAGCCGCCGGCGGGTGCATCTGACGCCGGGGTCGCGCCGAACAGGCCGACCCGCATGTCCGAGGCAGTATAGATGGGGACGCCGTCGGCTTCGAGCACCCCGTCGGCGATTCCCATCACCAATCTGCGATTGATGACCCGCTTGAGATTGATCTTGTAGACCACCTTTTTCACGTCCGGCTGGACCTGGCCGGTGAATTTGACCTCACCGACCCCGAGGGCGCGGCCACGACCGGGGCCGCCGATCCAGCCCAGGTAGAAGCCGACCAGCTGCCACATGGCGTCGAGGCCGAGGCAGCCGGGCATGACCGGGTCGCCGATGAAATGGCACTGGAAGAACCAGAGGTCCGGATGGATATCGAGTTCGGCCTCGACATAGCCCTTGCCGTGTTCGCCACCGTCGGCGCTGATATTCACAATCCGGTCAAACATCAGCATGGGCGGAGCCGGCAACTGGGCGTTGCCCGGGCCAAACAGTTCGCCGCGGCCCGAGGCCAGCAGGGCCTCGTGATCGAACGACGACGGGAATTTCGGCTGGGTCACTCAGGCGCTCCGGATGTCTTTCGACCCGTAGCGCGTCGCGCTGCATGAGGCCGGTGTTGCGCCGGGTTACACGAGGCGGGCGGGCGGCTCAACTGGCGGGGAGACGGTCCGGTCCCTGTCCCGCCGGGCGGGACGCGTCGCACAGGGGATTGCCCTGGGTCCCGAACACGGCGTCGGCGCGAACCCAGCCGCGCAGCTTGCGGGCGCGGATACGGCACCAACCGGACTCGCACGCATCGAGCGGAACGGTGGCCCGGGGGGACAGACGGGCCCGCAGCGGCGACTCGTCCGACTGCCCGGCGTGGACCGGAACCTCCACGGCGGTGGGATTGAACACGGTGCGGCGACCGGAGGCGACGGTGCGATGGATCCAGGCGATCGACCCCTCGGGGTCGCAGACCTTGCGCCATTCCCGGGTCTCGGCGATCACCTGGACCGGCAGGCCCGCGGCCCGGTATTCCCACAGAATGCGATAATCGAGACCCGGGCCCTGGCGGGCGCGCACGCGCGACGATTTCAGCGTCACCCAGCGCGGCACATCGAAACCGGTCGGGGTCGGGCGTCCGTCGGGCATGGTGGCCCCGGCGCTGACCATCAGGCCCAGGCCGATGGCGACCGCCCCGAGGGCGAACCGCCTCGACAGGCTTTGGCGGCGGGGGGCAGCTTTGCTAGACACCGGTATGAATTCCGTCGCGGGCGGGCGCTCCGGGCGTTATCGCCCCTTGGTCACCCGTCAATCCGAAGGCACCGAATGTCCGTCCGCAAGCTTAAGGTCGTATTAACCAGACGCCTTCCCGACGCGGTCGAGACGCGGATGCGCGAACTGTTCGACGCCGAGCTGAACCTGACCGACCGGCCGATGGACCGGGCAGCGCTGGAGGCCGCCGTGCAGCGCGCGGACGTGCTGGTGCCGACCATCACCGACGAAATCGACGCCAGTCTGATCGCCGGGGCCGGTGACCAGCTGAAGATGATCGCCAATTTCGGGGCGGGGGTCGATCATATCGACATCGAGGCCGCGGTCGGACGCGGGCTGATCGTCACCAATACGCCGGGTGTTCTGACCGAGGACACGGCCGATCTCGCGATGGGGCTGGTCCTGGCAGTGTCGCGTCGCATCGTCGAGGGGGCTCAGGTGGTCGCCGCCGGGGAGTTCGAGGGCTGGTCCCCGACCTGGATGACCGGACGCAAGCTGTGGGGCAAGCGGCTGGGTATCGTCGGCATGGGCCGGATCGGCCAGGCCCTGGCGCGGCGGGCCAGGGCCTTCGGCATGCAGGTCCACTATCACAATCGCAAGCCGGTCCCGGCGATGATTGCCGAGGAGCTGGGGGCCACCTACTGGGACGATCTGGACCAGATGCTGGCGCGGATGGACCTGATCTCGCTGAACTGCCCGGCAACGAAGGAGACCTACCATCTGATCTCGGCCGAGCGACTGGCGAAGCTGCAGCCGCATGTGATCCTGATCAACACGGCGCGTGGCGAGCTGATCGACGAGGCGGCCCTGGCCGAGGCGGTCCGGGACCGGGCCATCGCCGGCGTCGGTCTGGACGTGTTCGAACAGGAACCGCTGGTCCATCCGGGCCTGCTGGGCCACGCCAATGTGGTGTTGCTGCCGCATCTGGGCTCGGCCACGATTGAAGCGCGGCAGGACATGGGCGACCGCGTCATTGGCAATATCCTGACCTTCCAGAACGGCCACCGGCCGCCGGATCGCGTCATTCCCGCGATGCTCTGAATTCCGCACGGGCGCAGGGGTGTCGGTGTTTCGATCCGGGCGTTGGATCAAGACTGATCAGTCGCCGCCGCACACCGGACAGGACGGGTCGGCCGGCAGGGCCACGGTTCGCGCTGTTCCGGCCAGACCGTCGTAGAGCAAAAGGCGGCCGGACAGCGGCGTGCCCGCGCCGGTGATCCATTTGATCGCCTCCAGTGCGGCCATCGAACCGATGACACCGGCCACGGCCCCGACCACGCCGACCCGGGCGCAGGTCTCGGCGTCCGGTGGGGCTTCAGGCACGAGGCAGCGGTAACAGGGGCGGCCTTCGAAGACCGCGACCTGACCGCCCCAGCGGCCCAGCGCACCGGAAACCAGCGGAATTCCGGCGGCGACGCAGGCTGCGTTGACGGCAAAGCGGGTGGCGAAATCGTCGGTGCCGTCGAGCACCAGATCGCAGCCGGCGATCAGCGCATCGGCATTGGCATCGGTCAGGCGTTCGGTGACCGGCTCGACCCGGACGTGGGGGTTGAGCGCGCCCAGGGCGGTCGTCGCGGCCTCGACCTTGTGTCGATCCGTATCGGCCTCGGTGAAGATGATCTGGCGCTGGAGGTTGGACAGGGCGACCGTGTCATCGTCGATGAGGCGCAGGGTCCCCACGCCACCGGCGGCCAGATAGAGGGCGGCCGGGGCCCCGATGCCGCCCATACCGATCAGGCCGACAAGCGCGGCCTTCAGCCGTTGCTGGCCGGGGCCGCCCAGTTCGGCCAGCACCAGGTGGCGGGCATAGCGTTCGATTTCGTCATCTGAGAATGTCACCCGTCCCAGTTAGGGCCAGACGCCGTCCAGGTCACGCGTTCAGGCGGCCTGACTCATCTTCAGCATGGTTTCAGCCTGCGGGGCCGAGAGTCCGGAGAGGCAGGGTATGCCGATGCGATCCAACAGGGTCGCGGGGTCGGGACACAGGGTTATCGGCGACTCGAGCCGCCGCGTCGGAACCCCTGTATCGGACAGGATGCGCAGGTCGGTATGGCGAGGATCGAGCATCAACCGCCGCATCAGCCGGTCGACGTCGTTCCGCCCGCCTTCGATCACCTGCAGGATGTGGCCGCGACAGAGCATTACGGCGCTGGTCAGGTGGTCGCGACGGTTGTTGGGTTCAGAGACGCCGAGAATTTGGGCGATCGAGAGCGTCGAGGCACCCATGGTGCCAACCGCTTCACTTGCGTAAATCACGCGATGAAGCATTACCGTTCCCGCTTATTGCTAATTTCGAGGTACATTTTGGCACCATACCCCGCCGGGTGGGCAATATTATGACTAACGCGGCCGTTGTTTTTGCGCCCCTTTCCGCTTGCCTGACCGCAATTGCATCGCCATCTGCCCTGCCATGACCCAGCCCAATCCGAACTTCCCCGACTGGCACGGCACCACCATTCTGGCGGTGCGCAGAAATGGTCTCACGGTGATCGCCGGCGACGGTCAGGTCTCGATGGGGCCGACGATCGTCAAGGGGGCCGCACGCAAGGTCCGCACCCTGGCCGACGGCCGGGTGCTGGCGGGCTTCGCCGGGGCCACCGCGGACGCCTTCACCCTGATCGAGCGGCTGGAGGCCAAGCTGGAACAGTATCCGGACCAGCTGGCCCGGGCGTGTGTCGACCTGGCCAAGGACTGGCGCACCGACCGCTATCTGCGCCGCCTTGAAGCCATGCTGCTGGTCGCCGACGCCAATTCCATCTTCACCGTCACCGGTGTCGGTGATGTGCTGGAGCCCGAGCATGGGGTGGCGGCGGTCGGATCGGGCGGCAATTTCGCCCTGTCAGCGGCTCGCGCCCTGATCGACCACACGGACCTCGACGCCGAACAGGTGGCGCGCAAGGCCATGGAGATCGCCTCCCAGATCTGCGTCTACACCAATGGCAATCTGACGGTGGAAACGCTCGGCAAGGGGAGCGCCCGATGACTGACCTTTCCCCCCGCGAAATCGTTTCCGAACTTGATCGTTTCATTGTCGGCCAGAACGACGCCAAACGCGCCGTGGCCGTGGCCCTTCGCAATCGCTGGCGGCGCAAGCGGGTGCCCGAGGACCTGCGCGACGAGGTTACGCCCAAGAACATCCTGATGATCGGCCCCACCGGGGTCGGCAAGACCGAGATTGCCCGGCGGCTGGCCAAGCTGGGCGGCTCGCCCTTCCTCAAGGTCGAGGCGACCAAATTTACCGAGGTCGGCTATGTCGGCCGCGACGTCGACCAGATCATGCGCGATCTGGTCGAGAGCGCCCTGGTGATCGTGCGCGACAAACGTCGCACCGGGGTCAAGGCCCAGGCCGAAGGGCGGGCGGAAGATCGTATTCTCGACGCCCTCGTCGGGTCGGGCTCGCAGCCGGTGACGCGCGACAGTTTTCGCAAGAAGCTCCGCGCCGGAGAGCTGGACGACAAGGAGATCGAGATTGCCCTGACCGATACGGCCTCGCCGATACCCGGCTTCGACATGCCCGGCGGCGGCAATGTCGGCATGATCAATCTCGGTGAAATGCTGGGCAAGATGGGCGGGCCGCGCAGCAAGACGGTCAAGCTGACCGTGCGCGACGCCGTGGGCCCGCTGGTCGCCGAAGAGAGCGACAACCTGCTGGACCAGGACAGCCTGACCAAGGAGGCGCTGCTGCTGGCCGAGAACGAGGGCATCGTCTTCCTCGACGAGATCGACAAGGTGGCCGCCCGTCAGGGAGCCTCGGGGGCCGATGTGTCGCGCGAGGGCGTGCAGCGCGACCTGCTACCGCTGATCGAGGGCACCACCGTTTCGACCAAATACGGTCCGGTGCGGTCGGACCATGTGTTGTTCATCGCCTCCGGGGCCTTCCATGTGGCCAAGCCCAGCGACCTGCTGCCGGAACTGCAGGGCCGTCTGCCGATCCGGGTCGAGCTGAAGGCGCTGACGCGCGATGACCTGAAACGTATCCTGATCGAGCCGGAGGCCAATCTGATCCGCCAGAACCAGGCGTTGCTCGCTACCGAGGGGGTGACGCTGGTGTTCACGGACGATGCGGTCGAGGCCATGGCCGATGCGGCGGTCGCGGCCAATGGCGCGGTCGAGAACATCGGGGCGCGCCGGCTGCAGACGGTTCTGGAAAAGGTGCTGGAGGAAACCAGCTTCAAGGCAGCCGATCTGTCCGGCCAGACCATCACCTTCGACGGCAAGGCGGTGAACGATCTGGTCGGTGATCTGGCGAAGAATGCGGACCTGAGTCGCTTTATTCTGTAACGCCTCACCCGGCGATCAGGCCGAGATGTTCCAGCAAGATCCGGGTGCCCATGCCGATCAGCAGGAGGCCGCCGATCAGCTCGGCGGCGGGCCCCAGTCGGGCACCGGCGACACGGCCGATGAGCATGCCCAGCGTCGCCAGCACGAAGGTGGTCAGGCCGATCGATACGGCAATGATGCCGATGTTGACGCCGAGAAAGGCCAGCGAGACGCCGACGGCGGCGGCGTCCAGACTGGTGCCGACGGCGGTGGCGACCAGCGCCAGATGGCCCCGGCCCCGGCGTTGTGGTTCGGCGACCGCGGCGGTTTCAGGCGGGACCTGCCGGGTCGCTTCCCAGATCATCTTGCCGCCCACCGCACACAGCAGGCCGAAAGCGATCCAGTGGTCAACCGACTGGATGACTCCGGCTGCCGCCAGGCCGAGGGCCCAGCCGATCACCGGCGTGACGGCCTCGATCACCCCGAACACTAGTCCGGCGCGGACAGCGGCGGACAGGGTGGGGCGATGAACGGCTCCGCGCCCGATGGCGGCGGCGAAGGCATCGGCGGACAGGCTGAGGGACAGCAGCAGAATGGTGATCGCGGACATGGTTCAGGGGCTCCACCGGATGCGTGACAGCACACCGCCGTTCCGGCCGGTGCCGGACAGGCGGTGCGCTGGTCTCGCAAGGCGGATGGCCCGCTGGTCGCACCACGCGCCACGCAGGCGCGAGTGTGTTGATACGACCCCGGCTGGACGATGCCGGCTGCTACTCCCCAACATTGCGGGTTCTAGAGACGGGGGCGGCCGGGATCAAGCGTCACCCTCGCGCCTTAAATACCGGTCGATCTGTGTTATAAGGCCCGTCTTCCCCGTTTTCGCAGGATCATCGCCTTGAGCGTCACGCTCGATCTTTCGCGTGTCTCCACGCCCGCCACCCCCGCGCCCGTCACCCTGTCCGGGATGACGCGAACGGCCCTGCGCGAGGCCCTGATCGCCGCCGACATCTGCCCGCCCGAAAAGGCGAAGATGCGGGCCACCCAAGTGTGGCGCTGGATCCATTTCTACGGGGTCACCGATTTCGCCCTGATGACCGACATCGGCAAGGAGACGCGGGCGAAGCTGGCCAAGGTCTTCACCGTGGCCCGACCCGAGATCGTCGAGCGTCAGGTGTCAAAGGACGGCACCCGCAAATGGTTGATCCGCACCGCGCCGGGCATCGAGGTCGAGGCCGTCTACATCCCCGACGTCGGCCGGGCCGGAGCCCTGTGCGTCTCGTCCCAGGTCGGCTGCACCCTGAACTGCACCTTCTGCCACACCGGCACCCAGAAGCTGGTGCGCAACCTGACGGCGGCCGAGATCGTGGCCCAGGTCCAGGTCTGCCGCGACGACCTAGAGGAATGGCCCAAATTCGGCGAGGACGTCACCGATCAGGATGAGCGGCGCCTGTCCAACATCGTCTTCATGGGCATGGGCGAACCGCTCTACAATATGGACCATGTCGCCGACGCCATCGAGATTATCTCCGACGGCGAGGGCATCGCCCTGTCGCGCCGCCGCATCACCGTCTCGACCTCGGGCGTGGTGCCGCAGCTGGAGCCGCTGGGCACCAAAACCCAGGCCATGCTGGCGATCAGCCTGCACGCCACCAACGACGCCCTGCGCGACGTGTTGGTGCCGGTGAACAAGAAGTACAATCTCGAAGCGCTGATGGCCGGCATCCGCGCCTATCCGGGCATCTCCAACGCCCGCCGGGTGACCTTCGAATACGTCATGCTGAAGGGCATCAACGACAGTCCGGAAGAGGCCCGCGCCCTGATCAAATTGATCGAAGGCATTCCGGCCAAGATCAATCTGATCCCGTTCAACCCGTGGCCCGGCACCGACTATGAATGCTCGGACTGGAAGACCATCGAGCGGTTCGCGGCCATCATCAACAAGGCGGGTTACGCTTCGCCGATCCGCACCCCGCGCGGTCGCGACATCCTCGCCGCCTGTGGCCAGCTCAAGTCCGAGAGCGAGAAGGTGCGGGCCTCGACCCTGCGCAAGGCCGGGCCGGCGGCGGTCGCGGCCGCCTGAGACCCGGCTCCGAAACGCACCGTCACCTTTCTTGACCGGGTGTGGCCCGGGGGCGCTTGCGGATCGGGGCCCCGATCGGGCAAGGATGTTTTGCTTTCGTTCGCCGGATTATCCATGGACCCCTCGTCGTTCACCAATGTTCTGTCCAGCCCGGAGGTGCAGGCGTTTGCCAGCGGCTTCCCGGTCATGGTCATGCATCTCGCCCTGACCCTGGCGCTGCTGGTCGTCGGTGCGGCGGTCTATGCGATGCTGTCGCCATGGAAAGAGATCGCTCTGATCCGCGACGGCAACTCCGCGGCGGCCGTGGCCTTCGCCGGAATCCTGGTGGGTCTGGCCGTGCCCCTGGCCGTGTCCCTGTCCGTCTCGACCTCAGTACGCGATATCGCCATCTGGGGCGTGGCGACGGTGGTGCTGCAGCTGTTCGCCTTTCGCGTCGTCGACACCCTGCTGACCGGTCTGCCCCAGCGTATCCGCGAGGGTGAGATCGCGGCCGCCGTGCTGCTGGTCGGGGCCAAGCTGGCTACGGCCCTGATCCTGGCAGCGGCCCTGACGGGCTGACGCGCCTATGTATTTTCCTCGCCTGCCCGACTGGGTCATCTACGCAGCGGTCATCGGCGTGCTTGTGGTGGTCTCGCTGGGCCGGCGCGAAAATGCCGATGCGCCGCCCGCACCGCCTCCACCTGACCAGATCGAGGACGCCCTGCTGGGGCCGGTGACCCCGTTCGATCCTGCCGTTACCGTTGATGCCCCCAACTCGCCGTTCCGGCCGACCGCCGGCACCGCCTTTTCCATTGCCGCCGACGGGCGCTGGGTCACCGCGCGCCATGTGGTCGAGGGCTGCCGCAAGCCTGCCCTGGTGGTCGGTGGCGGGCGCGCCGTGGCTGCCGCCGTGCGGCTGGCCCCGTGGGCCGATGTCGCGGTCCTGCTCACCGAGGGTGGCCCGCCGGCGGTGCCAGTGGCCCTGAACCGGCCGCTGCGGTCGGGCCAGCGCGCCTTCCATCCCGGTTTCCCGCAGGGCGGAGCCGGTGAGGTCACCACCCGGTTGCTGGGTCGCGAAACGTTGAAGGGTCGTGCCCGCGGGCATCGCGAGGAAGAGGTCCTGGCCTGGGCCGAGGTCGGGCGTACGGCCGGGCTGGAGGGTACCCTGTCCGGTCTGTCGGGCGCACCGGTGCTGGACCGGCAGGGCCGGGCGCTGGGCGTGACCATCGCCGAGGCCCCGCGCCGTGGGCGGATCTATACGACGGTGCCGGAAGGCTTCAGTGCCGCCCTGCGCGGCCTGCAGGAGGCCGATGAGCCGCTGCAGGGTGAGCCGGTCACGATCGACAACTACGGCCGGGTCGCCGATGCCATGCGTCGGGACCTGCGGGTCGCCCAGGTGGTCTGCCTCGGCCGCTGATGGTGATCGTCCGCGCCCGCGGGCGGACGAGGACGATCAGGACTCCTAACGCAGGGTCGCCGAATCCAGATTCAGGTCGGTCAGCGGGATGACCTCGACGTCCGGATGTTTGGCGCGCAGGGCGTCGATGAACTGGGCGGCGTCGCCGACGATCACCAGACTGGCCTCATTGACCGGCAGATGGTGGGCAAAGGCGGCCTCCAGTTGTTCCGGCGTGACCGCCCGAACCTTGCCGGCATAGGCAGCCAGTTCGCTCATCGGCAGGTCGTACAGGGCCAGGTTGGCGACCAGACCGCCGAGACCGTCGACCGTCTCCAACGAGCGCCCGAAACCGCCGATCAGGGTGGCCCGACGCGGGGCCAGATCGGCCTCGGTGGCGGGGGTGTCGCCCAGGTTGGCGATCTCGGCCATGATCAGGTCCGAGACCTCGACCGCGGCATCGTTGCGGGTCTGGGCCGAGGCGGTGAAGACGCCGGCGTCCTGACGGGCGCCGAGCGACGATCCGGCCCCGTAGGACAGGCCGCGCTTGATGCGGATCTCCTGATTGAGCCGCGACGAGAAGCCGCCGCCCAGCAGGGTATTGCCGACGGTCAGCGGGAAATAATCGGCGCTGGTGCGCGAGACGCCGCGGATGGCGGCCACGACGGCGGCCTGGCCGGCCCCGGGCTGGTCGATGACAATGACCCGCGGGCTCAGCGCCGTACCGGCCGGATGGGCGACGAGGGTCGCTGCGTCGGCCGGATTGCGCCAGTCGCCGAAGGCCTGCTGGGCCAGCGCCCGGGCCTCGGCCGGGGTGATCTTGCCCGAAAACACCAGGGTCGCGCCCGATGGCCTGTAGTGGGCCCGGTGGAAGGTGGCCACATCGGCGCGATCGATGACGGGGATGCTGTTGACCGTGCCGCCGGACGGAGCCCCGTAGGGCGCGCCGCCATAGATGACCCGGGCCACGGTCTGCGAAGCGATGGTGCCCGGCTGGCTTAGGGCTACGCGCAGGCCGTCTAGGGTCTGGGCCTGCTGACGCTCCAGTTCTTCGTCTGCGAAGGCCGGGTTGCGGACCAGGTCGGCCATCAGGGCGACGGCCTGGGGAAACACGTCAGCCGGAGCATTGGCATAGACGTTGGAGAAATCGACGCCGGATCCGGCCCCGACGACGGCCCCCAGCTGTTCGATCTCGGTGGCGATCTCGGGGGCCGACTTGTCGGCCGTGCCCTGGGTCAGCAGGGCTGCGGTCAGGGACGCGACCCCGGCCTTGCCCGCAGGATCCTCGGCTGAACCGGCATCGAAGCTGAGCCGGGCCGAAACGAGCGGCAGGCTGTCGGTGGCGGCGACCAGGACGCGCAGGCCGTTCGACAGGCGGAAGTCCGATACCACGGGCGTGACCGGCGCGACCTCGGTGCCGGGCTGGGGCAGGGACAGTCGCTGGTCGGCCGGCAGCAGGGTCGCCGGAGTCCCGGCCGGGGCCAGCGTCGCCAGGGTCACCGGCGCGTCGACATTCATGTTCTGCACCGAAGTCGGATGGTCGTCGTCGGCCGACAGATAGCGCATGGTGATGCTGCGGTTCTCGGTCAGATAGTGCCGGGCCACGCGCTGCACATCGGCGACGCTGACGGCCTGGATGTCGGCGATCTCCCGGTCGGCCACGCTGGCGTCGCCGGTCATGATCAGGACATTGCCCAGGGTGGTGGCCCGGTCATCGACGGACTCCCGGCCGCGCAGGGCATTGGCGACCAGTTCGTTCTTGGCCTCGGCCAGTTCGTCGGCGGTGACCGGCGCGTCGCGCAGGCGGGCGATCTCGGCCTTCAACGCCGCGAGCCCGGCCTCGGGCGTCTGGCCCTGACTCATGATGGCATAGGCGGTCAGGTTGCCGGCCTGCTGGGCGAAGTCTGGGTTGGAGCCGGCCTGGGCGGCGATCTGCTGTTCATAGACCAGCGACCGGTACAGGCGGCTGCTCTCGCCGGTGGAGAGGATGCCGTCCAGCACCGTCAGGGCGGCGCGGTCGGCGTTGCCATAGGCGACAGTCGGCCAGGCCATGACCACGGCGGGCAGCGGCACATTGGGGGCGTAGAAGGTGGCTTCGCGCGGACCGGTCGGTTCCGGCTCGATCACATTGTTGACCGGCATCGGCGTCGACGGGCGCTTCAGCGGGCCGAAATACTGGTCGATCCAGGTGTTCATCTGGGCCGGGTCGAAATTGCCGGCGACGATCAGAATGGCGTTGTCGGGCCGGTAGTAGGTCTGATGGAAGCGCAGAACGTCATCGAGCGTGGCCGCGTCCAGCTCCTCGATCGAGCCGATGCCGGGGCGGCGGTAAGGTGAGTCCTGATAGATGGTCTGGGGCGCGAACAGGCCGAACAGCCGTCCGTAGGGGCTGGCCAGAATACGCTGGCGGTATTCTTCCTTCACCACGTCGCGTTCGGAATCGAAGGTCGGCTCATCGACGACCAACGAGCCCATCCGCTCGGCCTCGGCGAACAGCATCCGTTGCAGGTGATTGGCCGGGACGACCTCATAATAGGCGGTCATGTCGTCGGCGGTGAAGGCGTTGTTGAAGCCGCCGACATCCTCGGTCAGCCGGTCGAAGGTCTCGGGCGGCAGGTTGCGCGTGGCCTTGAACATCAGGTGTTCGAACAGGTGGGCGAAGCCCGAGCGTCCGGCCGGATCGTCCTTGGAGCCGACCCGGTACCAGACCTGGACGGTGACGTTTGAGGTGTTGGTGTCCCGGGCCGAAAAGACTTCCAGCCCGTTGGCCAGGGTGCGCCGGGTGAAGCCCAGCGGCGGCACCTCGATCCCGGCGGTGGCGGTCGCAGCGGGGTCATGGCGCGCGGACTCGAAGGCCCAGGCGGGGTTGGACGACAGCAGGGCGACCACGGCGGCGGTGGTGATCAGACGAAGTTTCATGCGCGAGATTCCCGGACGGCCCGACCAAAGGGCTTTTCGCGACCCTATCAGGGCCGCGTCCCCACGCACGTTACGGAGCTGTAATGTCGGCCGCCGATCTAGCCGAAGACCTCGACGCCAATTTCGCCGTCGGTGGTCAGCCAGGCGCGCTTCATGCCCTGGCTGTTGAAGGGATGGGCGATGCGGCCCTCGCGGTCCAGCGCGATCAGGCCGCCGTCGCCGCCCAGGTCACCGATCTCGGCGATCACGGCGCGGGTCGCGTCCTCGAGGCTGGCTCCGGCCGCCACGCGCCAGCTGACCTGGGCGCAGGCGACGGTGCGGATGAAATATTCGCCCTGGCCGGTGCCCGAGACGGCGACGTGACTGTCGGCCCAGCTGCCGGCCCCGGGGATGGGGGTGTCGCCGACCCGGCCCGGCATCTTGCCGAACACGCCCGCGGTCGAGGTAGCGGCGGCCAGCCGACCGGCGGAGTCGAGCACACAGCAGCCGACCGTGCCGTGCGACAGGGCCCCGGCCAGAACGTCGGGCGAGGTGCCGGGCGGGTGGTTGTCCTCGCCCTTGCCGGCGTGGGTGAACCAGGCGGCCTCGTCACCGATCATCTCCAGGCCCTGGTCGTGGGCGAACAGGGCCGCGCCTTCGCCGGCCAGCATCACGTGGGGGGTGCGGTCCATCACCGCCCGCGCGGCCCGGACCGGGTTGCGAAAGCCCTGCAGGGCGGCGATGGCACCGGCCTTGCGCGTCGACCCATCCATCAGGCTGGCGTCCAGCTCATAGGCCCCGGCCAGGTTGGGCGAGGCCCCACGCCCGGCCACATAGAGGCCCGAGTCCTCCAGCATGACCGTGGCCTCGACGGCGACGTCGAGGGCCGAGGCCCCGTCGGCCAACCGGACCTTCATAGCCTCGACCACCGCGCGCATGTTGTCGACCTCGCGGGCATAGTCGCGTTCGGGCCGGGCACCGGCTCCACCGTGAAGAATGAGGGCATGTCGGGTCATGGCTGGCTCTTCCCTGGGGCGGCGGCGACCGCTAGCGTTCTGTGGTGCGCCGTCGCCGGACGGCTGGTCTTCGATCTGTCCATGCGCGTGATCCGGCGGCGCGTGCAAGTTACAGGACCGTCCCGTGACGCCGAATTCCGGCGGATTCGGGTCCCCGGTCGCCATATCCGACTCCCGATTCAGGAAACCCCGATGCGCGCAGTGCTCTCAAAGACCCCCGGCGGCCCCGAAACCCTGGTGGTCGAGGAGGTTCTGGATCCGACGCCGATGAAGGGCGAGGTGATCATCGAAGTGAAGGCCGTGGGGATCAATTTCCCTGACACCCTGATCATCGAGGACCGTTACCAGTTCAAGCCGTCGCGGCCGTTCGCACCCGGGGCCGAGGTGGCCGGTGTGGTCGAGGCGGTCGGCGAGGGGGTCAAGGGCGTGCGCAAGGGCGACCGGGTCATCGCCGTCCCGGGCTGGGGCGGGCTGGTCGAGCGTCTGGCCGTGCGGGCGGACTCGGTCATCCCCATGCCCGACGGCATGGATTTCGAAACCGCCGCCGCCCTGATCATGACCTATGGCACCAGCTATTACGCCCTGAAGGACCGGGCCCTGCTGCAGCCGGGCGAGACCCTGCTGGTGCTGGGCGCGGCCGGCGGTGTCGGTGCTGCGGCAGTGGAACTGGGCAAGGCGATGGGAGCCCGGGTCGTGGCCGCGGCCTCGACCAATGACAAGGTCGAATTCGCGCTGGAACTGGGGGCCGACAACGGACTGATCTATCCGTCCGGCAAGATGGATCGCGAGGCGCAGAAGCAGCTGTCGGGCGAGTTCAAACTGGCCACGGGCCGGGACGGGGCCGACGTCGTCTATGACGCGGTCGGCGGCGACTATGCCGAGCCGGCCTTGCGGGCGATGGACTGGAACGGCCGCTATCTGGTGGTCGGCTTCCCGGCCGGCATCCCCTCCCTGCCGCTGAATCTGACCCTGCTGAAGTCGGTGTCGGTGGTCGGGGTGTTCTGGGGCGCGGCGGTAATGCGCGATCCGGCCGCCCACGCCGCCAACATGGCCGATCTGATGCGGCTGTGGAGCGAGGGCAAGATCAAGCCGCGGGTCAGCCGCACCTTCCCGCTGGAACAGGCCCATCTGGCAATCCAGGCCCTGGGTGATCGCAGCGCCATGGGCAAGGTCGTGGTGACGGTCGAGTCCTGACCGCGGGCGACCGCTCAGTCGGCCTTGAGCCGGTCCAGGGCGGCGGCGGCGGCGTCGTGGTGCCGACGTTTGATGTTGGCCCCCAGCATGGCGATCATGGCCGCGATGACGGCCGCGTCGTCGGTAAAACCGATACCGGCGAAGACGTCGGGTATCGCGTCGATCGGCATGACGAAATAGGCCAGTGCGCCCAGCATCAGTCCCTTGGCGGCCGCCGGGGTCTCGGGGTCGCGGGCCGCGAACCAGACGCTGAGCGCCTGGTCGGCGAACGGGATGCGGGCGGCGGTACGCCGGATCTTGGGCCAGAAGCCGCGCGCCACTCGGGACTCATTGACGCGCTGCACCGACGGAATCAGGGCGCGGGACGGGTCCAGCGCGGCTTCGGGGTCGGCAGGTTTGGCATTGTCGGTCATGGCGGCTAAAGCCCCGCGATACGCATTCGTTCATTCCAACATAGGACCTCCCGCCATGAAACTCGACAGTTCGATCGCCGCAGTCGTCACCGGCGGGGCCTCCGGTCTCGGTGAGGGCACGGCCCGCGCCATCGCCGCCACCGGCGCGAAGGTCGCCCTGTTCGATCTCAATGAGGAAAAGGGCGAGGCCATCGCCAAAGAGATCGGCGGGGTGTTCTGCAAGGTCGACGTGACCTCCGATGAGGATGTCGCCGCCGCCTTCGCCAGGGCCCGTGCCGCCCACGGCCAGGAGCGGCTGACGGTCAACTGCGCCGGTATCGCCATCGGCCAGAAAACAGTCTCGCGCAAACGCGACACCGGTGAGATCCGCGCCCACGACATGGCGGCGTTCGAGCGCACGGTGCGTATCAACCTGTTCGGCACCTTCCGGGTGCTGAGCCAGTCTGCGGCCGGTATGATGACGCTGGAGCCGATGGCCGACGGGGAGCGAGGCCTGGTGGTCAACACGGCCTCGGTGGCCGCCCAGGATGGCCAGATCGGCCAAGCCGCCTATGCGGCCTCCAAGGGCGGCGTCTATGCCATGACCCTGCCGGTCGCCCGCGACCTGGCCCAGGAAGGCATCCGGGTGAACACCATCCTGCCCGGTATCATGTGGACGCCGATGATGGCGGGTATGGACCAGAAGGTTCAGGACGCCCTCGCTGCCGCCATCCCCTTCCCCAGCCGCCTGGGCACGCCCGCCGACTATGCGTCGCTGGTGCTGGAGCTGGTGCGCAACGTCTATATCAACGGCGAATGCATCCGTCTGGACGGAGCGATCCGGTTGGCCCCGCGCTGATCGCCAGAGGCGATCAGCTTCTCCTTTGGGCGCTATGGTCGCGACGCGGTCGCTCCCGACCTGAGCGCATGCGCGAAGCGCCACGCCGTGTCGGGTCGAGACGGCGGAGCCGTCTGATCACGGCGAAAGGAATGGTCGGGTCGGGAAGGCGGAGCCTTCTGATCACGGCGAAACGAATAAAGGGGCTTGCGAGGGGGCGGGGGTGTCCGCTATACGCCCGCCTCTCGACGAGACGGATCGCCCGTGCAGGGCCCGTCGCGGAGTGCGGGCGTAGCTCAGTGGTAGAGCACAACCTTGCCAAGGTTGGGGTCGAGAGTTCGAATCTCTTCGCCCGCTCCAGTCGAGACCTTCCTTTTGGGGCACCAGCGCCCGCGACGTGGTCGCGCGCGGCTTGAGCGCCGCAACCCCATAGGCGGTTTGAGTTTGCCAGGGTTGGGGTGGAGAGTTCGAATCTCTTTGCCCGGCGCAGCGCGGTTTCCCGTGCCCTTCGCCCGAGACTTAGACAGCCCGCCCAGACCTGTCGTGGCGATCCATTTTACCCGGACCAATCGCCGCGTTTGGTGCCTCATTCCGTTGAAGGCTGCGGCCGGGACGGCGACTCGCTCCATAGGCGTGTCACAATCCTGCGGTTCGCCTCTTGCAAGGTGTCGCGGGCGAGGCGCGCAGGGCGCCACTTTGGGACGGATCGCGCATGTTCATGGAAGGTGAGGTGAACTGGGTTCTGCTGTTGGGCGGCACATGTGCCGTGCTGGCCGCGATTACCCTGGTCTCCCTCTGGTTCGCTCTGAGCCACCGCGTGCAGCACGTCAGCACCAGTGATCAGCTGGACATGGTCCAGAAGGTCGCCGACGCGGCTGACCGGAGGTTGCTGGAAACCCTGAATGCCATCCCCGTCGCCCTGGTCGAGACCGACCGGGCCGGCAAATTCATCTTTGCCAACCGGGCCGCTCACCAATTGCTGGGACGGCGCGACGCCGAACTTATCGGCCTGCGCTTCCACTCCGCCACCTGGGGCATTACCTATCCGGACGGCCGCCCGGTGCCGCCGGACCTGTTGCCCAGCGCCCGGGCCTTGCGCGGTCAAACGGTCAAGGGCTTCCAGCATCTGATGGCTAACCCCGCGACCCGTCGCAAGATGCTGGTCTCGGTCACTGCCATGCCGATCGAGGATGCGCGCGGCGATGTCACAGGCTCGATCGCCGCCATCGTCGAGACCGAAAGCCTGACCCAGCCCGAGCCAGCCCCGGTCGAGATGATCGAGGTTCCGGTCGCGTCGTCGGACCCGCTGACCCGCCGGGTGTTCGAGGCCGCCTCCAGCGCCCTGGTGGTGATCGACGCCGACGGCCGCATTCGCGAAGCCAACCGGACCGCTCTCGGCGTGCTCGACGTGGCCGACGACCTGACGGGGCGACCCTTTATCGACGTCTTTATGGATGCAGAGGAACGGTCCGCCGCGCGCGACGTGCTGCAGGCGGCGCTGACGCCCGGCAGCGAGGTCAATGAACAGATCCTGTCCGGCGTGGCTTCGGATCGTCCGATCCGCTGGTCCCTGCTGCCGCTGCTCGATGAGTCCGGCATGCCGGATGCGGTGCTGCTGGCCGGCGAGCGCGCCGACGGCAACGGGACGGCGGATGCGGCGGATGCGGCGGCTGAAGCGGCGGCAACGGTCGAGATCGTCACGGCCGAGGCCGCCGATCGCGAGGCGACACTGGTTGCCGAGGCTGCGGCGGCACGGCATGAAGCCGAACAGGCGCGCGCTGAGGCCGAAACTGCCCGTGCCGCGGCCCTCAAGGCCGAGACGGACGCCCGGGCCGAACTGGAAGGGGGTCGCCGCATGGAGAGCGTCGGCCGGCTAACCGGCGGTGTGGCGCATGATTTCAACGCCCTGCTCGGCGTCATGACCGGCGCGCTGGACATGATGCTGCGCCAGGCGGACGATCCGGGCCGCATCCGGCGTCTGGGCCAGGCGGCGCTTGCCGCAGGCCGCAAGGGTGAATTGCTGACGCGGCGACTCACCGCCTTCTCCCAAGGCGACGATTCGCCCGTCCTGCAGGTCCTGGACCCGGGCGTGCTGCTGCGCGGTCTCGAGGGCAAGCTGCGCGATCAGGCCGGTTCGGGTATCGACCTGATGATCGAAGGACCTTCGGAAGAGGTTCAGGTCCGGTTGGACCCGGTCGCCTTCGACGGCGCGGTCCGGGCCCTGCTGGCCAATGCGATCGAGGCGCTCGACGGCCAGGGGTCAGTGGCGGTCCGGTTGGAGGCCCTGATGGAGGGCGGGGTCAAGCTGAGCGTACGGGATTCCGGTCCCGGCATGGACGCCGAACTGGCGGCCCGCGCGGTCGAACCCTTCTTCACCACTAAGGACGGGGCCGCCGGTCTGGGTCTGTCCCAAGCCTATGCCTTCGCGCGTCAGTCGGGTGGGGTCCTGTCGATCGACAGCCGGCCCGGTGACGGGGCCGAGGTGGCCATCACCCTGCCGGCCGCCACCTGAGGTCGGGGCGACCGGGGTCTGGTCTCGACCCCGAAACAGTGGTTAGCCTTGTCCCGAAACGGGAGGGTCAACCATGAAACTGCTGCGCTTCATCCTCGTCCTGGTCGTCATCGCCTACGCCGGCTGGCTGGTCTGGCCGATCGTGTCCCCCTTCCTTGAAGGCGCGTCGCCCGGAGCCGCCTCGATGCGGGCCGGAGCCGAGGCCGGTGCCGGGGGCCTGCCCACGGCGGTTCTGTGGATCGCGGCCGCCGTCCTGTATCTGGTCGCCGCCCTGATGCTGGGCTCGGGCAACCCCAAGGCGGCGATCGCCTATTTCCTTGGCTTCATCGCCGATGCGGCCCTGCGTCTGGCGCTCGACAGCGGCAGCGCGGGGGGCGAGATTGCCGCCCGGTCGGCCGAGGCCGTGGGGCCGGCGACAGCCAGCCTGGGCATCGACCCGACCTGGCTGGTTCTGGGGGGCCTGCTGGTGCTGGGCGGGCTGGTCGCTGTCGTGAGCCGTCGCCGACGGCGGCACCGGACGCCGGGTCAGCTGACGATCTGAACCGCCCGCGCGGTCTTTTGCGCGCTGCAACCCTGTTTGATCGCTGAAGACGCCCCTATATCGGTGGCGACGGTTGACGCCGACAGGGCGGAGGCTAGTTTCCGCGCGCTCTCCCCGCGCCCGTTCGAGACCCAGAGGATTTTATGGCTGAAGCCCCTTCGTATGACGTCATCATCATCGGTGGCGGGCCGGGTGGCTACAATGCCGCGATCCGGGCCGGCCAGCTGGGCATGAAGGCCGCCTGCATCGAGATGCGCGACACGCTCGGCGGCACCTGCCTCAATGTCGGCTGCATGCCGTCCAAGGCTCTGCTTCACGCCTCGGAGATGTACGACGCCGCCAATACCGAATTCGCCACCCTGGGCATCGAGGTCAGCCCGAAGCTGAACCTGGTCCAGATGATGAAGCAGAAGGCCGAGAGTGTGGAGGCCCTGACCAAGGGCATCGAATTCCTGTTCAAGAAGAACAAGGTCGACTGGGTCCGGGGTCGTGGCCGCATCACCGGACCCGGCCAGGTCGAGGTGACCGCCGCCGACGGCAAGACCAGCACCTTGTCCGCGAAGAATATCGTCATCGCCACCGGCTCCGAGCCGACCCCGTTGCCGGGCGTGGCCTTTGAGGCGGACAAGGTCATCGATTCCACCGGCGGCCTGTCGCTGTCGGTGGTGCCGAAACACCTGATCGTTATCGGGGCCGGCATCATCGGCCTGGAGCTGGGGTCTGTGTGGCGTCGCCTCGGAGCCCAGGTGACGGTCGTCGAATATCTGCCGCGCATCAGCCCCGGCATGGATAGCGACCTGGCCAAGGCCTTCCAGCGTGTCCTGACCAAACAGGGCATGACCTTCAAGCTGGGCTCCAAGGTCACCGCCGCCAAATCGGGCAAGGACGGCGTCGAACTGACCGTCGAACCGGCGGCAGGCGGCGACGCTGAGACGCTGAAGGGCGATGTCGTCCTGGTCGCCATCGGACGTCGTCCGTACACGGAAGGTCTCGGTCTTGAGGCGGTTGGCATCGAACCCGACAAGCGCGGCGTCATCGGCAATGACCATCTCCGCACCGGCAAGGACGGGGTCTGGGTTATCGGCGACGTCACCACCGGTCCGATGCTGGCCCACAAGGCCGAGGAGGACGCCGTCGCGGTTATCGAACTGATCGCCGGCAAGGCCGGGCACGTCGACTACAATCTGGTGCCCAGCGTGGTCTACACCTATCCGGAAGTGGCCTGGGTCGGTCAGAGCGAGGACCAGCTCAAGGCCGACGGTGTCGCCTACAAGGTCGGCAAATTCCCGTTCAGCGCCAACAGCCGCGCCAAGATCAACCATGAGACCGAGGGCTATGCCAAGGTGCTGGCCGACGCGACCACCGACCGGATTCTGGGGGTTCACATCCTGGGGCCCCAGGCCGGCGAAATGATCGCCGAGGCCTGCATCGCGATGGCCTTCGGCGGCGCGTCGGAAGACATCGCCCGCACCTGCCACGCCCACCCGACCCGGTCCGAGGCGGTCAAACAGGCGGCCATGGGCGTCGAGAACTGGACCATGCAGGCCTGACCGTCGGAGCCTAGCCTTCCGGTCGGTTCAGCGCCCGGGTCGAGGGCGGGCGGCGGCCCGTGAAGGCTACGGCATTGTCCGGGAAGTCCAGCGTCACCTCGCGGAAGCGACTCAGCACATCGGCCCCGAGCAGCAGGGCCGGCCGGTCCGCCATCTCCAGGGTCTCGAAGGCGTGGAGATCGGCGAACAGCAGCGGGGTCGGGCCCAGCCGGGTCAGGCCCAGCCTCAGGTCGTCGACCTGCAGCAGTTCAGCGTTCAGACGCTGTCCCGTTACGCCATAGACCGGCACCGGCCGGGGCGCGCGTCGTCGGTTCGGATTACGGGCCGAGATCGCATCGCGCAGCGCCAGATTGCCGATTGAATACTGGGCCCCGCTGTCGACGAAGGCGGACGTTGTCTGGCCGTCGACCTGCACCTGGGTCAGGACCAGCTGGCCATAGCGCCCCCGGACGGTATTCATGCGGCCCCGGCGGATGCGTGAGCCGGTCTGGACGTCCCCGCCCAAGACAATGCGAACCCCGCGCAGGGTCAGGGTAGCCGTGCGGCTCGCGACATCGAACCTCAGGCGGAAACGGCTCAGCACATCGAGGCCGATCAGGCCGTCCGCGCCCAGCTGGTCGCGCTGGAACACCGGGCATCGGAGCTGCGAGAAGCCCATGCCATTGAGCTCGAGACGCTCGACCAGGACGGTATTGGCCATCGCCGCCTCGGTGATGCCGTGGACCAGGACCGGATCGCCGGCGGGCAGACCCAGTCGATCGGCGACGGTATCGGCAATCGAGGTCGTGCCCGCCCCGGTGTCGATGACGAAGACGAAAGGGCCCTGTCCATCCAGATAGACCCGGGCCCCGACCCGGTTGAACAGATTGGTCAGCAGTCGGATCTCGGCGACATCCGGTCCGGGCGCGAGGGGCACCGTGTCCTGGGTGTTGTTGTCCCTGGCGGCTACGGGTGAACTGCTGAACCCTCCCAATGTCGCGCCGAGCCCGGCGAGCAGGAGTCTGCGATCAGGGTCGGACGGTCGATCAGCGGTCAGAGCGGGCTCCCCGTCAGTTTCGATCGTTATGTTAGGCCGGGTTCTGACGGCTTGGCGAATCGGCGGCGGTCAGCGACGCGGGTGGGCGGCCGAATAGGCTCCCAGCAGGCGTTCCGCGTCGACGGCCGTGTATTTCTGGGTCGTCGACAGGCTGGCATGGCCCAGCAGTTCCTGGATGATACGCAGATCGGTCCCGGCCCCCAGCAGATGGGTGGCGAAGCTGTGGCGCAGGGCGTGCGGCGTGGTGCTGTCGGGCAGGCCCAGCCGGCCGCGCAGGATCTGGACCGTGGCCTGGACCTGGCGCGGGCTCAGCGGCCCGCCGCGGCGCGCCCGGAACAGGGCGTCGGACGGCTGAAGCGGAAACGGCAGCAGGGCCAGATAGGCGTCCACCGCCGTGCGCACGACCGGCAGGACCGGCACCAGTCGCGTCTTGCCGCCCTTGCCGGTGATGCGCAGGGTCTCGGGCACCGGGGCATCGGCACGGCTCAGCGACAGGCCTTCGGAAATTCGCAGGCCGCAGCCGTACAGCAGGGTCAGCACCGCCCGGTCACGCGCCGCCTCCCATGGGGGCAGGTCGGGATCAGCTTCGGGCTCATGCAGCAGGCCGCGGGCCTGGTCCTCGGTGATCGGGCGCGGCAGGGTTGGCTTGACCCGCGGGCCACGTACCAGCGCCACCATCGGCGACGGTGTGTCGAGCCGCCGGTCGAGGAAGCCGTGAAAGGTGCGGATCGCCGACAGGGTCTGGCTCAGTGAGCGGGCGTTCAGTGGATGGCCACCGCTGCGTCGCTCGGCCAGATGGGCGCGAACCTCGGCGGCGCTGACCGTGCCCAGGTCGACGAGCCGCTGGGGCTCGCCGCGGTGGCGCTCCAGAAAAGTCAGATAGTGCCGCCCGATGTGGCCATAGGCCTCCAGCGTCCGGGGCGACAGCCGGCGTTCGTGGGCGAGGTGCTCGAGCCAGGCCGACAGGGCGGCAGCGGCGGTCAGTTCAGGATGGGCCATCGTTCGGCCGTGCGTTCGACGACCCGGGCGATGAAGGCCACCAGCTCGCAGCCCATCTCCGGCGTGAAGCCATCCGCCTCGGGCGAGGCAAAGGCACACAGGGCCGGGCGGCTGGCGGCGTCGGCCCCGGGGAAATGGGGGGTCATGCGGATCAGGGCGACCGACTTGACCGTGTTCTCCGGGGTATTGAACAGGTCGAGGCCGTCGAAATCGGGGCCCAGCCAAGTCAGGCCGTGTTCGCCGAGCAGACCGTCGACGCCGCCGGCCTCGAGGCTGCGCCAGCCGAACGGCACCCCGCCCGGCTTTTCAACGGCAATCACGGCCCCGGTCAGGCCAAAGCGGCCCTGGGCCACGGCATCAAGGCGGCGCGCGAGGTCCGACGGGTTGCGCGCCTCCAGCAGGTCGAGCGCCGCGACATGAGTCTGGGTCTGGGCGGCGAAATTGGCACGGGCCACAGCCTCGATGCGTTTGCGGGCGTCGGCCTCGCGCTCGGCGGCGGCCTCCAGCCGGGTCAAGGCGGCGCGACCGAACTCGACGACGTTGCGGCCATGCGGCTTCAGCCCGATTTCTTCCAGCAGGGAACGGTCGTCGAGCAGGAATTGCGGATGGGTCTGCAGCCAGGCGCGAATCTCGGGCCAGTGCGGCGCATCGGTCTCGACGTCGGGGAAAAGATCAGGCGTACCGTTCAACAAGATCTCTCCAGGACCCCGTCAGGGGCGAGACTACAGAATCGACTGACCGGTCTTGCCCCAGTCTGCCAGAAAGGCATCAAGACCCTTGTCGGTTAACGGGTGCTTGATCAGGGCCTTGAAGGTGTCGGCGGGCAGGGTCGCGGCGTCGGCCCCGGCCAGGGCAGCGGCGGTCACCTGCTCGGGATTGCGCAGCGAGGCCGCCAGGATTTCGGTGTCGAAATCGTGGATGTCGAACAGGGTGCGGATATCGTCCAGCAGACCGATGCCGTCGGCCCCGACGTCTTCCAGCCGGCCCACGAAGGGCGACACGAAAGTGGCCCCGGCCTTGGCGGCCAGCATGGCCTGGGCGGCCGAGAAACACAGGGTGACGTTGGTCCTGATTCCCTTGTCGGCGAAGACGCGCGTGGCCCGAAGCCCGTCCCAGGTCAGGGGTAGCTTCACCACGACATTTTTGGCGATCGCGGCCAGCTTGTCGCCCTCGCGGACCATGGTCTCGAAATCGGTCGCCACGGCCTCGGCCGAGATCGGCCCCTCGACGAGGGCGCAAATCTCGGCGATGACCTCGGCGATGTTGCGACCGGATTTGGCGATCAACGAAGGATTGGTGGTAACGCCGTCCACCATGCCCGTGGGGACCATGTCCTTGATGACGGCGACGTCGGCTGTGTCGAGGAAGAGTTTCATGCCGGTGGTTCTAGCCGAGGGGGACAAACAGTGAAAGTCGCCTCGGTGCTCATCCCCCTGCCGGTGGCCGAAGCCTTTGACTACGAGGTTCCTGAGGGGCTGGACGTCGAGCGCGGGGACCAGGTCACCGTGCCGCTGGGACCGCGCCTGATCCGCGGCATCATCGCCGAGGTGCGCGAAACCACGGGATCGAACCGTCGCCTGAAGGCGGTGGAGGGCGTGATCGATGAACCGCGCCTTCCGCCCCGGACCGTCGACTTCGTCGAATGGGCCGCGCGCTGGACCCTGAGCCCGCCCGGCGAGATGGCCGCCGCCGCCCTGAAGGGGCTGCGCGCGCCTCGGCCACGGCCGGAGCGCCGAGTGCAGAGAGTCGAAAACCGGATGCCGGGTCGGGCCACCCCGGCGCGGAGCGCGGTGCTGGAGGCGCTGGGCGGACGCATGCTTGCGGCCGCCGACCTGGCCCGCGCCGCAGGGGTCTCGGCCGGTGTCGTCAAGGGGTTGGTCGACGAGGGGGTGCTGGAGGCCGTCGAGATCACGACTGAAACTGCCTTCGACGCGCCCGACCCCGATCATGCCCCGGCGACGCTGAACCCGGATCAGGCGGCGGCGGCCGACGCCATTGCCGCGGCCACGGCCGAGGGCGGCTTTGTCCCCTTCCTGCTGGACGGAGTCACCGGCTCGGGCAAGACCGAAGCCTATCTGGAGGCTGTGGCCCGGACCCTGCGGTGGGATCCGACGGCCCAGGTGCTGATCCTGCTGCCCGAGATCGCCCTGACCCAGGACTTGATCGCCCGGATCACCGCCCGCTTCGGCTCGGCCCCGGCCGAATGGCATTCGGGCGTGACCCCGCCGCGCCGTCGTCGGGTGTGGGAGGCAGTCGCCGCCGGGGCCTGCCCGATCGTGGTCGGCGCGCGCTCGGCCCTGTTCCTGCCCTATCCGAACCTGAAGCTGATCGTCATCGACGAGGAGCACGACGGCTCGTTCAAACAGGAGGACGGTCTGGTCTACCACGGCCGCGATCTGGCCGTGGCCCGGGCCCGGATCGAGGGGGCGACGGTGGTGCTGGCCTCGGCCACCCCGTCACTGGAGACGCTGTGGAACGCCCAGGGCGGGCGCTACGGTTGGCTGAAGCTGGCAGCGCGGCACGGGACAGCGGTCCTGCCCGACATTTCCCTGCTGGACCTGCGCCAGAGCCCGCCCGACCCCCAGACCTGGCTGTCGCAGCCCCTGCGCGAGGCGATCGGCGAAACCTTCGCCCGGGGTGAGCAGTCCCTGCTGTTCCTCAATCGTCGCGGCTATGCGCCCGTGGTGCTGTGCCGGGCCTGCGGACACCGGCTGACGGCCCCGGACACCGACAGCTGGCTGGTTGAGCATCGCTATACCGGGCGGCTGGTCTGTCACCTGACCGGCTTCACCATGGCCCGGCCCAAGGCCTGTCCATCCTGCGGGGCGGTCGACTCCCTGGTCGCTGTCGGCCCCGGCGTCGAGCGGGTCGAGGAGGAGGTGCGCGCCCTGTTCCCCGAGGCCCGCACCGCCGTGTTCAGCTCGGACACCGTGCCCGATGCGAAATCGGCGCGGGCCCTTATCCAGAGTATGGTCGTCGGCGAGATCGATATTCTGGTCGCCACCCAGGCTGCGGCCAAGGGTCACAACTTCCCCAACCTGACCCTGGTCGGGGTGGTCGACGCCGACCTGGGCCTGCGCGGCGGTGATCTGCGCGCGGCGGAACGGACCTTCCAGCTGCTGACCCAGGCCACGGGCCGCGCCGGACGGGCTGACCGGCCCGGTCGGGCCCTGTTGCAGACCTGGACGCCCGACCACCCTGTGCTGCAGGCGCTGGCAGCGGGGGATCGTGACGGCTTCGTCGCCGCCGAACTGGCCGAACGCGAGGCTGCGTCCCTGCCGCCCTATGGCCGGCTGGCGGCCCTGATCCTGTCAGGTGAGAACGCCGTGGCGGTCGAGGCGACGGCCCAGGCCCTGGCCCAGGCCATTCCCAATGCCGAACGGCTCGAGGTCTATGGCCCCGCCGACGCGCCGCTGGGCCTGATCCGCGGGCGGCGACGCAAGCGGCTGCTGGTGCGGGCCGATCGCGATGTCGACCTGCAGGCTTTCCTCCGCGCCTGGCTGGCGCGGGTCAAGGTGCCGGGCTCGGTGCGCCTGACCGTCGACGTCGATCCCTACAGCTTCCTGTAGGGGCCGCCACGTCGCGGGATATCAAACGCCGGGTTCGGCAGTCTCGGTCCGGTTCAGCGCCGCCTGTTGTTCCGCCTGCGCCGCGTGCTTTTTCTCGGCGGACCGGCGACTCATCATGTTGAGTCCCTCGACCAGACCCGAGAAGGCCATGGCGGCATAGATGTAGCCCTTGGGCACATGGACACCAAAGCCGTCGGCGATCAGCACCATGCCGATCATCAGCAGGAAGCCCAGGGCCAGCATGACCACGGTCGGGTTCTTCTCGATGAAGTTGGCCAGGGGTGTCGCGGCCAGAAGCATGACGCTGACCGCGACGATCACGGCGGCCATCATGATCGGCACATGATCGGTCATGCCGACGGCGGTCAGGATGGAATCGATCGAAAAGACCAGGTCGAGCAGGATGATCTGGACGATGGCCGATCCGACGTTGTTGATGACCACGTCCTTCTTGTCGAGCATGCCCGGTGTCGGGGCCGGATCGACCGTATGGTGGATTTCCTTGGTGGCCTTCCACAGCAGGAACAGGCCGCCCGCGATCAGGATCAGGTCGCGCCAGCTGAAGGCGGTCTCGAACAGGGGCGCACCATGTTCGATCGGGCCGGTGATGCCGAGATCGAACACCGGCTGGGTCAGGGCGACGATGAAACCGATCGTCGCCAGCAGACCCAGGCGCATGATCAGGGCCAGGCTGATACCGATGCGACGCACGCGGCCGCGATCCTTCTCCGGGAGTTTGTTCGACAGGATCGAGATGAAGACCAGATTGTCGATCCCCAGCACCACCTCCATGACGATCAGGGTGGCCAGAGCCAACCAGGCGGCCGGATCGGTGAGCAGGGGCGTGATGCTGTCGAACATGAAAAGTTCCTGAAAAGGGCAGGGCGCTAGGTAGCGAGCCGACGTTCGTCCAGCAAGTCGGGATGCCGCCCTCGACAACGAGCTGGATATCCGGCTGTTCCGGAGTGGGTGCGGCCGCGACGATCCGATTGCGTCGGTTGCGAGCGGGAAAAGCCCATGCTATCAGGCGCCCGGCTTCCACGGGGCGTTTCTCACGAAACGGCCCTTGGCGTGCTTTCCTAAGCATTTCAAGCCTTTGACCGGCACGCACCCCGTCGCCGGTCGCGACCCGAACGCTTCGATCTACGCTTTCCCTTGGGCGGACCTTATAAGTGGCTGACGAATTCAGAACGACAGAAGTCGGCGAGCGCTATGCAAGAGCGCTGTTCGACCTCGCTGGTGAGACCGGGCGTCTCGATGCTGTGCGCGCCGATCTGGCCGCCCTGCGCGCCGCCTGGGGCGAGAGCGCGGACCTGCGCCGTCTGGCCAGTTCGCCGGTCATCTCGGCCGAGGACCAGCGTCGCGGCCTGGTCGCCGTGGCCGAGAAGGCCAAATTCGACGCCACCACCGTGAAATTCCTCGGCCTGCTGGGCCAGAACCATCGCGCCGGCGACCTGCCGGCCGTGATCGCAGGCTTTGACGCCCTGTATGCGCAACAGGCCGGCATCGTCGCCGCCGAGGTCGTTTCGGCCTCCGCCCTGGATGCCGGGCAGCTGCGCACCATCAAGTCCGCCCTGGCCAAGGCCCTGGGCAAGGACCCCGAAATGACCGCCCGCGTCGATCCGTCGCTGCTGGGTGGACTGAAGGTGAAGGTCGGCTCGCGCCTGTTCGACGCCTCGCTGAAAACCAAGCTCGACCAGATGAAGTTCGCCCTGAAACGGGCCTGATCCAACACCAATTGACGACCGGACCCGAGGGTCCGGACCCAAGAGACGAAAGCCAGAGAGCCCACCATGGACATCCGCGCCGCCGAAATTTCGGCCATCCTCAAGTCGCAGATCGCCAATTTCGGCGTGGAAGCGGACGTGTCCGACGTTGGACAGGTTCTGTCCGTCGGTGACGGCATCGCCCGCATCCACGGTCTGGACAATGTCCAGGCCGGCGAGATGATCGAATTCCCCAAGGCCGGGGTTAAGGGCATGGCCCTGAACCTAGAGCGCGACAACGTCGGCGCCGTGATCTTCGGCCAGGACAACCAGATCGCCGAGGGCGACGAGGTTCGTCGTCTGGGCGAGATCGTGGACGTTCCGGTCGGCAAGGGGCTGCTGGGCCGTGTCGTCAACCCGCTGGGCGAGCCGATCGACGGCAAGGGCCCGATCGAGTTCACCGAGCGTCGCCGCGTCGACGTCAAGGCACCGGGCATCATCCCGCGCAAATCGGTGCATGAGCCGATGCAGACCGGCCTCAAGGCCATCGACACCCTGATCCCGATCGGCCGCGGCCAGCGCGAGTTGATCATCGGTGACCGTCAGGTCGGCAAGACCGCCGTGGCCATCGACGCCATCCTTAACCAGAAGAGCACCAACGCCGCCGCCAAGGGCGAGGGCGAGAAGCTGTACTGCATCTATGTTGCCATCGGGCAGAAGCGCTCGACCGTGGCCCAGATCGTCAAGACGCTCGAGGAGCGTGGCGCGCTGGAATACACGATCGTCGTCGCCGCCACGGCGTCCGAGCCGGCCCCGCTGCAGTTCCTTGCCCCGTTCTCGGGCACGGCCATGGGCGAGTTCTTCCGCGACAATGGCATGCACGCCCTGATCGTTTATGACGATCTGTCGAAACAGGCCGTTGCGTATCGTCAGATGTCCCTGCTGCTGCGCCGCCCGCCGGGCCGCGAAGCCTATCCGGGCGACGTTTTCTATCTGCACAGCCGCCTGCTGGAGCGTTCGGCCAAGCTGAATGCCGACTATGGCTCGGGCTCGATGACCGCCCTGCCGCTGATCGAGACCCAGGCCAACGACGTGTCGGCCTATATCCCGACCAACGTCATCTCCATCACCGACGGCCAGATTTTCCTGGAATCGGACCTGTTCTACCAGGGCATCCGCCCCGCCGTGAACGTCGGCATCTCGGTGTCGCGCGTGGGTTCCTCGGCCCAGACCAAGGCGATGAAGAAGGTCGCCGGTTCGATCAAGGGCGAGCTGGCCCAGTATCGTGAGATGGCCGCCTTCGCCAAATTCGGTTCGGACCTCGACGCCTCGACCCAGAAGCTTCTGGCCCGCGGTGCCCGCCTGACGGAACTCCTGAAGCAGCCGCAGTACTCGCCGCTGACCATGGAGGAGCAGGTCGTCTCGGTCTACGCCGGTACGCGTGGCTATCTGGACGGTATCGCCGTCGGCGACATCGGCCGTTTCGAGACCGAACTGCTGGCCCGCATCAAGTCGTCGAACGCCGGCCTGCTGGACGGCATCCGCGCCAAGAAGGATCTGACCGCCGAGCTCGAAGCCGAGCTGAAGTCGGTGCTGGACGCCTTCCTCAAGACCTTCGCCTGAGCCTGGTCGGATAGCGAGAAAGTAGCGCCGGATGGCCAGCCTCAAGGAAATGCGCAATCGGATCGGAAGCGTGAAGTCCACGCAGAAGATCACGAAAGCCCTGAACATGGTCGCCGCGGCCAAGCTGAAGCGTGCCCAGGATCAGGCTGAAAGCGCCCGCCCCTATGCCCGCAAGATGGCCGCGGTCATCGCCAACCTCGCCGCCGGCGTGTCCGGTGACGGGGCCCCGAAACTGCTGGCCGGCACGGGTTCGGACCAGAAGCACCTGATCGTCGTCGCCACTGGCGACAAGGGTCTGGCGGGTGGTTTCAACACCAACGTCATCCGCGCCGCGCGCGAGCGCATCAAGACCCTGATCGACTCCGGCAAGGACGTTCGCATCATCGCTGTGGGCCGCAAGGTTCGCGATGGCCTTGGCCGTCTCTACGGCGACCGGATCGTCCGCACCTTCGAGATGAGCGATCACAAGATCGTCGGCCTGCCCGCCGCCGAGCCGATCGCCGCCCTTATCGCCGAGGAGTTCGAGACCGGCAACGCCGATGTCGTGACCCTGATCTACAGCCGCTTCCAGTCGGTGATCTCCCAGGTGCCGACGCCGAAACAATTGATCCCGGCCGTCGTCGACGGTGACGCGCCGCCGATCAATCTGAACGGCGCGGCCTATGAGTATGAACCGTCGGAAGAGGAAATCCTCGAGACCCTCCTGCCGCGCAACATCACGACCCAGGTGCTGGCCGCCCTGTACGAGAACCAGGCCAGCTTCTTCGCGGCCCAGATGGCCGCCATGGACAACGCCACGCGCAATGCGGGCGACCTCATCAATGCCCTGACGCTGAGCTACAACCGCAAGCGTCAAGCCCAGATCACCACCGAACTGATCGAGATCATCGCCGGCGCCGAAGCCCTCTGATCCGATTCCCGCCCTGATACGCCACGCACGACCTTCCGAACGGAACGAACCGATGACCGACACCACCAAGAAACCCGCCGCCAAGAAGCCCGCCACCAAGGCCGCTCCGAAGGCTTCCAAGGCCGCCGCGACCGGTAACACCGCCTTCACGGCCGGAACCGGCACGGGCAAGATCGTCCAGGTCATCGGCGCCGTCGTCGACGTCGAGTTCACCGGTCAGCTGCCGGCGATCCTCAACGCCCTGGAAACCCAGAACGTCGACCAGAAGACCGGCAAGCCCTTCACCCTGGTTCTGGAAGTCGCCCAGCATCTCGGCGAGAACATGGTCCGCACCATCGCCATGGACACCTCGGAAGGCCTGACCCGTGGTCAGGCCGTGGTCGACACCGGCACCTCGATCCTGGCTCCGGTCGGCCCCGGCACCCTCGGCCGCATCATGAACGTGGTCGGCGCGCCGATCGACGAACAGGGCCCGATCAAGACCACCATGTACCGTCCGATCCACCGCGAGGCCCCGAGCTTCGAGGAGCAGTCGACGTCGTCGGAAATCCTCGTCACGGGCATCAAGGTCATCGACCTGATGTGCCCCTATACCAAGGGCGGCAAGGTCGGCCTGTTCGGCGGTGCCGGCGTGGGCAAGACCGTGACCATGCAGGAACTGATCAACAACATCGCCAAGGCCTACGGCGGTTATTCGGTTCTGGCCGGCGTGGGTGAGCGCACCCGCGAAGGCAACGACCTGTATCACGAGATGATCGAGTCCAACGTCAACGTGGACCCGGCCAAGAACGGCGGCTCGACCGAAGGCTCCAAATGCGCCCTCGTCTACGGCCAGATGAATGAGCCTCCCGGTGCCCGTGCCCGCGTCGCCCTGACCGGTCTGGCCCAGGCCGAGTATTTCCGCGACGAAGAAGGCAAGGACGTCCTGCTGTTCGTCGACAACATCTTCCGCTTCACGCAGGCCGGCTCGGAAGTGTCGGCCCTGCTGGGCCGTATTCCGTCCGCCGTGGGCTATCAGCCGACACTGGCCACCGAGATGGGCAACCTGCAGGAGCGCATTACCTCGACCAAGAAGGGCTCGATCACCTCGGTCCAGGCTATCTACGTCCCCGCCGACGACCTGACCGACCCGGCCCCGGCCGCCTCGTTCGCCCACCTCGACGCGACGACCGTGCTGAACCGCGACATCGCCGCCCAGGCCATCTTCCCGGCCGTCGACCCGCTCGACTCGACCTCACGCATCATGGACCCGCTGGTCATTGGCGAGGAGCACTACCGCGTGGCCCGTTCGGTCCAGGAAGTGCTGCAGCAGTACAAGTCGCTGAAGGACATCATCGCCATCCTCGGCATGGATGAGCTGTCGGAAGACGACAAGCTGATCGTTTCGCGGGCCCGCAAGATCAGCCGCTTCCTGTCGCAGCCGTTCTTCGTGGCCGAGCAGTTCACCAACGCGCCGGGTAAATTCGTGTCGCTGGAAGACACGATCCGTTCGTTCAAGGGCATCGTCGCCGGCGAATACGACCACCTGCCGGAAGCCGCCTTCTACATGGTCGGCGCCATCGAGGAAGCCGTCGAGAAAGCCCAGAAGCTCGCTGCCGAGGCGGCCTGATCCATGGCCGGCAAGCTGCAGTTTTCGCTGGTTTCGCCTGAGCGCGAGGTCTTCAACGGCCTCGTCGATCAGGTCGACGCCGCCGGCGTCGAGGGCGATTTCGGTGTCCTGCCGGATCACGCCCCATTCATGACCGCCCTGCGCGAAGGCCGGGTCACGGTCATCGACGGCAATACGCGCCGTGCGTTTGACGTTCAGGGCGGCTTCGCCGACGTCAACGCCGAAGGCCTGACCATCCTGGCCGAGCACGCCGTGGAAGTCGCCGCGGCTTGACCCCGGCCGACGCCCTCGGCGTCGTTGGCGTCCTGTTGATCCTGATCGCTTATGCCGGGGCCACGAGCGGCAGGCTCGACGCCCGGCGCGCGCCCGCCCTGCTGCTGAACCTGGCCGGGGCCCTGCTGATCCTCGTGTCGCTGTATTTCGACTTCAACCTGTCGGCGGTGCTGATGGAGGGGGCCTGGGCATTGGTGGCCATCATCGGCCTGGTCCGGCTGGCGATTGGCGCGGTGCAGAAGGCGGATTAATCTCGGAGACCCGATTCGGAGCTCTCCATGCTTGAACTGCGCCCCAACTGCGAATGCTGCGACCGCGACCTGCCGTTCGACAGTGCTGACGCCCGAATCTGCTCGTTTGAATGCACCTTCTGCGTCGCTTGTTGCGACGGTGCCCTGAAGGGCGTCTGTCCAGAATGCCACGGCGGTCTCGTGGCCCGGCCCATCCGGCCGGCGCGACTGATTGAAAAATATCCGGCGTCGACCAAGCGGGTGCCCCTGCCCAGTGGCACTTAGCGACCTAGGCGATCAGCGGCGCGAAGGCGGCCACGACCTTTTCGTAGGTCGCGCGCTTGAACGGCACGATCAGGTCGCAGGCCTCGTCCAGCCGGCCCCAACGCCAAGCGTCGAACTCGATCTCGCCATGGGCCTCCAGATCGATCTCTGAGTCCGGGCCGGTGAAGCGATAGGCGAACCATTTCTGCTTCTGGCCCAGCCAGCCGCGCGCCTGTTTGGTGCCGCCGTATCCGTCGGGAAAATCATAGGCGATCCAGCCGTCGGTGGCCCCCAGCGGCACGACCGAGAGGACGCCGGTCTCCTCGAACAGCTCGCGCCGGGCGGCGACCTCGAACGCCTCGCCGTCGTCGACGCCGCCCTGTGGGAATTGCCAGCAGTGAGGGGTCTGGTTGCCGGCGCGCCGCCCGTACCAGACGCGCCCGTCCGGGTGGAATAGGACCACCCCGACATTCGGACGATAGCGGGACAGGTCGCGGTCGGAAGCGGTCATGCCCTCCCCCTTAGCCTGTCGGTGGAGATGCGGTCGAGCGTGTTAGCGCCCCGGACGCTGGGCCATGGCCGAAGCGGGGGCCAGTTGCAGGCCGCGCGCCTCGAGCCCGGCGCTCCAGCGGGCCACGGCCTCGACCGTCACCGGATAGCTGAAACCGGTGCCCAGCGCCTGGCCGCGGGCCTTGGCCAGGGCCTCGATGGCATTCAGCTGGCCGACGATGGCGGTCGGCGACTGGGTCTGGTCGATGACCCGGTCGGCACTGGCGCGGGACCAGGCCCCGGGTTTGCGATTGGCCGAGCCGTCATCGAGGAAGGCCACGCCGCGACGGCGCAGCACGCTCATGAACTCCGTCATGCCGGTGTCCGAGGTCATGAAGCGGTCGCCCAGATAGTTGGTGACGCCGAAATAGCCGGTCGCCCGACCCAGCAGCCAGGCCATCCGGGCCTGGACGTCACTGGCGTCGGCATCGGCCAGCAGGGTGTAGGGGCCCGGATCGTTGTCCGGATAGCCGGTCGGCTCCATCGGGATCTCGATCATCACCTCATGGCCCTGGGCCCGGGCCAGGTCGATCCAGCCCTGCAGGCCCTCGGCATAGGGGACGAAACTCAGGGTGACCTCGGCCGGCAGGCGTTCGATGGCGGCGCGGGTGGTCACGGCGTTGAGGCCGAGGCCGCCGACGATCACCGCCACGCGCGGCTTGCCGTTGGGGCGGAACGGGCGGGCATAGGCCTGGGCGGGCACCTGGCCGTCGGTGGCGATCATCGGCAGGGGCCCGCTGGGGCCCGGCTGGCTGAGCCCGGCGATCGGGGCGGCGGCGAGGGGCTGCGCCTCGCGTCGCGGCGCTGTGATGTTGGATCCGCCCGAAACGGTGGCCCCGTCGGGCAGGGTGATCAGGGCCTCGCCGCCGGCCGCGCCGGTCGGGTCGAGGGTCGCCTCGGCCAGGGTCAGGTCCTGATACAGGTCCATGGCCCCGGACGAAAAGGCGTCGAGACCGGTCGGAACCGGCGGCGGCGCGACGGCTTCGCGGGTCAGGGACACGCGGGCCGACGGCGTCCCGGCGCGCGGGTCACCGAGCACAGTCAGGAACAGGGCCGCGGCCCCCAGCAGTAGCAGCCCCGCGCCCGCCACGGCGGCCGGGGGCTTCTTCATCACGGTCAGGACCGGCCGAGCCCGTTCACGCAGGCTGCGGCGCGCCGGTGGCGTTCCGGCGGCGGCAGCAAGGGCGGATTGGCGTTTGGCGAATAGGGACAAGTCGGTACGCTCGGGTCAGGGACCGTGCGCACGGTCCTCATCGCGAGTCAGAGTGCCTGACGCCGGTTAAGAAACCCTAACGCGGCGTTCACCATGCGGTCGCGGCTCAGTCGGACGGGGCCGCTGCGGTGACGGCACCGGCCGCTCCGGCGGGCAGGGTGACCACGACCCCGGCCGGCGCGGCCGCCAGACGGTCCAGATGCCCACCGGCCCGCAGCACGTCAAAGGCCCGCTGCAGCTGGTAGTCGGTGTCCTCGTCGAAGTCTTCGCCGGGCGCTTCATAGGGCGTGTGGGCCCCCTTGCGTTCGGCCCCGATCGAGGCGTCCAGCGCCGTGGCATAGGCGGCTTCGGAATAGATGAAGCTGGAACGCGACACGATCCGCGCCTCGGCGGCCGAGCGGGCCACTTCAAGGTCGGGTTCGATGCCGATCTTCTGGATCGAGCGTCCCGACGGCGTGAAGTAGCGCGCCGTCGTGATCGACAGCGCCCCGTCCGCGCCGCCGCGCAGCGGGATCACGGTCTGGACCGATCCCTTGCCGAAGCTGGTCAGGCCGACCAGCGTGGCCCGCTCCTGGTCCTTCAGCGCCCCGGCGACGATTTCCGAGGCCGAGGCCGAGCCGTAGTTGATCAGCACCACCACCGGCAGACCGCCGGTCAGGTCGCCCGGACGGGCGGCATAGCGTTCGATCTGGTCCGGCTTGCGCCCGCGCTGGCTGACGATCTCGCCGCGCTCGAGGAAGGCGTCCGACACGTCGATGGCCGCGGTCAGCAGACCGCCGCCGTTGTTGCGCAGGTCCAGGACATAGCCCTTCAGGGCCGGATTCTCGCGTTTGAGGCGCGAAATGGTCTCGGTCAGTTCGCGCCCGGTATTTTCGTTGAAGGTGGCGATCCGCAGATAGCCGAAATCACCCTCGACCCGGCCGGTGACCGATTCCACCTTGATGACCTCGCGGGTCAACGTGACCTCGAGCGGGTCTTCGCCGTCGCGCAGGAAGGTGACGTCGACCGAGGTGCCGATGGCTCCGCGCAGCTTTTCCGACACCTGGGTCACAGTCAGGCCGGCCGCGTTCTGGCCGTTGATCGACTGGATCACATCCCCCGCCTGGACACCGGCGCGGGCAGCCGGTCCGTCATCCATCGGCGAGATGATCTTCACCAGTCCGCCCTCGGAGGTGATGGTCAGGCCGACGCCGGAATACTGGCCCTCGGTGCGCTCGCGTAGGTCGCCGTAGCCGGCGGGCGGCAAATAGTTGGAGTGGGGGTCCAGCGCCGTCATCATGCCGGCCAGGGCCGCTTCAATCAGCTTCTTGTTGTCGACCGGCACCACATAGGCCTGCTCGGTCAGGGCCAGAACGTCGCCGAACAGCTCGACCATCCGGAAGGTTTCGTTGCGCGGGGTCTGGGACACGGTCGCGGCGCTGACACCCACCAGGGTGAGAACGGCACAGCCGACGAGAAGCAATTTACGCATTCGGTCTTTATCCAGTGGGCCTGCGATGGCCCGTTCGTCACTCACAAGCGATGTCGTCGCGACCAAATCGTGGCCGTGTCGGGTTAAGGGCGATAAAATCAGCGTCATCGCCCGTTGGGAAGCGGTTTCGCCTGCCCCGGACCTGAGCCGTCCCGGTCATTGCAGCCAGGGGGCCGGATCGATTGACCGTTCGTCGCGCCTCAGACCGAAATAGACCTCGCCGTTCTCGCCGCTGCGCCCCAGGGTCTGGCCGTCGCTGACCCGGTCCCCGGTCGTCACCGACAGGTCCTCGAGCCCGGCTACTACCGCGCGCCAGCCCGGACCCAGGTCGAGGATGACCACCTGACCCCAGTCGTCCAGCGGGCCGGCATAGGCGATCCGACCGGTGGCGGGGGCCGCCACCTCGGCACTGTCGGCCCGCCAGCGCCAGCCGTCACTTCCGGCACCGAAGCGTTCGGACGGACGGCCACTGACCGGAGCGGTCAGCCGGCTCCTCCCGGCCGGCAGCCGTGCTGTGCGACTGACCGATTCGGGTTCGCCGGTCGGGACGACCCCGCCGAGACTGCGGATGCGGGCCTGCAATACACCGGCCGCGCGTTCGGCCTGCTGGGCCTCGCTGCGCAATATGGCCTGCAGGGCGCGCTTGCGGGCCGACAGGCTCTCGATCTCGGCCCGGCGGTCGCCCTGGGCACTCTCGACGGTGAACAGTCGTTCGCTGGACAAAACCGCCAGCCGCCGTACCCGGGCGATTTCGGTCTGCTGGTCGGTCAGGACCTGGACCCGGGCCCGCATCTCGGGAGCCATGGCCTTGAGCAGGATGGCGGCCCGCACCGTGTCGGTCGCACGCGACGCCGGGATCAGCAGTGGCGGCGGCGGGCGACGACTCATCATCTGCAGGGCCGACAGCAGGCGCGACTGCCGCCCCCGGACGCGCGACAGGTCGGCGGTCAGGGCGGCTTCCCGCGTGCCCAGTTCGCGCAGTCGGGTCCGCTGGGCGGCGATCTGACGGTCGTCGGTGTCGACGGTCGTCCGCAATCGGGTCAGTTGGCGGTCCAGATCGGTGATTTCGGCTGCGGCCTCGGCGGCCTCGGCGCGCAGGCGGCGGGCGCGGGCCTGTTCGTCGCGGAATTCGGCCTGCAGGCGTGGCACCTCACCGACGGGCGCGGGCTGGCTGACGGCCGGGGCGGCGACGATCAAGCCGAGGACAGTGAGGATGAGGGCGCGACGCATCAGTCGCGATGATAGGGCGAACCCGCCAGGATGGTCACGGCCCGATACAGCTGTTCGGCCAGCATGGCCCGGGCCAGGGCGTGGGGCCAGGTCTGGGGCCCGAAGGCCAGGGTCGAGGCGGCGGCGTCCAGCACGCTGCGGTCAAGGCCGTCGGCCCCGCCGATGGCGAACACCAGTCGTCGCTCGCCGCGATCGCGAAGCTCGGCGACATGGTCGGCGAAGGCGCGTGAGTGCCAGGTGCGGCCGCGTTCATCGCAGGCGATCAGATGGGAGCCCTCGGCGGCCTTGAGGATCAGCTCGGCCTCGGAGGCCTTGCCGGCCTTGCGCGGTTCCAGATCGACCAGCTCCATCGGTCCCAGACCGAGGGCGCGCCCGGCCAGACTGGCGCGGTCGGCATAGTCGGCGGCCAGAGTCGCCTCCGGCCCGCGTCCGGGCTTGCCGATCGCGAGGATGGCCAGCTTCATTCAGATGAACTCAGGTGGAGGAGACGCGGTGACCGCTGTCGACCGACCAGATCTTCTCGATGTTGTAGAAGGTCCGTACCTCGGGCCGGAACAGGTGGACGATGACGTCACCGGCATCGATCAGCACCCAGTCGCAATGCGGCATGCCCTCGATCTTGGCCTTGCCGAGCCCGAATTCCTTGACCGTGCGCTGGAGGTGGTCGGCCAGGGCACCGACGTGCCGGTGCGATCGCCCGGAGGCGACGATCATGGTGTCGGCCATCGGGCTCTTGCCCTTGAGGTCGATCAGAACAATGTCTTGGGCCTTGTCCTCGTCGAGCCTGGACAGGATTGCCTGTTCCAGGGGAGTCGAGCCGACGGGAAGGGGAGCCTGCAGACCGTCTTCGGAATGGATGGATTCGATCGGGTCCATCTCATGCGCCGCGTTCGAGGTGGCGCTGTCTTGCGCATCGTGCGCGGGCGAGGGGGTCAGCGGAGGGCTCCGGGGAGGTTCAATAAAGGGGCCTTCTAGCACGAACCGCGGCCGCCGTCACGCGGTCGGCAACTGCAGGCGTTCGGCCCGGATCGCGGTCGAGGATCGCGGGTTCAGCGGGGCCGGCAGATAGGTCCAGGCCGGGGTCGTGGCGGTTGCCAGCAGACGCGCCTGTTCGGCCGGCAGCCGAAACGCGGCGAAGCGCCGCGCCGCCGGGGCGGTGCGGCTGTTCAGCAGGCTGCCCGGACGGGCGATCACCGCCACCGGCATCAGTCGCATGATGTCGGTCCAGCCCCGCCACAGGTGGAAGGTGGCCAGGTTGTCCGATCCCATCAACCAGACAAAATGAACGCCCGGATGTCGGGCGGACAGGGCGCGCAATGTGTCGACGGTCCAGCCGGTGCGGATGCGGCTTTCGACGTCCGAGACCACCATCGCGTGGCCTGAGGCCGCCGTGGCCGCCGCGGCCCGGGCCGAGGCCATGCGCTCGGCCAGCGGGGCGGTGTCGGCGCTGTCCTTCAGGGGATTTTGCTTCGACACCATCCAGATGACGCGGTCGAGATCAAGCCGCCGCATGGCGGTTTCGGCGACGTGGGCGTGGCCGTCGTGGGCCGGGTTGAACGACCCGCCGAACAGTCCGACGCGCATGCCCGGAGCCAGGTTGAGCCCGTCTCTCAGCGCCCCCGGACGGGGACCGAAGGCCTGTGCGGCCGGACCGGCATGAAAGAAGGACAAGGCGGGCTCGCGCGGACTTATGCTCACAGATGAGCTAACACGCGCCCGCCCCCCTGTCGCGCCTCTATCTTCGTCTCCCCGTCATTGCCGGGAAGGCCGGGTTCAGGGCCGGGTCTGGCCCTTGCCGCGGATGGCATATTTGAAGCTGGTCAGCTGCTCGGCACCGACCGGGCCACGGGCGTGCAGCCGGTCGGTCGAGATGCCGATCTCGCCGCCGAAGCCGAACTCGCCGCCGTCGGCGAACTGGGTCGAGGCATTGGCCAGGATGATGCCTGCATCGGCCTCGGCCAGAAAACGTTCGATGGCCTTGTCGTCGGTGGCGATGATTGATTCCGTGTGGCCCGAGCCGAAGCGCGCCACATGGTCTAGGGCCGCGTCGATGTCATCGACGACCCGGATGGCGATGATGGCCGCCAGAAACTCGGTGCTCCAGTCCGCCTCGCTGGCGGCAATCGCATCCGGCACCAGGGCGCGGGTCGCTTCGTCGCCACGCAGCTCACAGCCGGCGGCGGTCAGGTCGGCGGCGATCAGCGGCAGCAGACTGTCGGCGACGGCCTTGTCGATCAGCAGGGTCTCGGCCGCACCGCACACCGAGACGCGGCGCATCTTGGCGTTGACGGCGATGGCGCGGGCCGTGGCCGGATCGGCGCTTTCGTGGACATAGACGTGGTTGACGCCTTCCAGATGGCCCAGCACCGATACCCGGGCGTCGGCCTTGACCCGCTCGACCAGCGAGCGTCCGCCGCGTGGGATCAACAGGTCGATCGACCCGTCCAGTCCGGTCAGGATGTGGCCGACGGCGGCGCGGTCGCGCGTGGTGACGATCTGCACCGTGTCGGGCGACAGGCCGGCTCCCTCCAGTCCTTCGACGAGGGCGGCGTGGATCGCCAGGTTGGAGCGCAGGCATTCGGACCCGCCACGCAGGATCACGGCATTGCCGGCCCGCACGGCCAGGGCGGCGGCATCGGCGGTGACGTTGGGGCGGCTCTCGTAGATGATGGCCAGCACCCCGATCGGGGTGCGGACCCGGGCGATATCGAGCCCGTTCTCGGGCGTCCAGCGCGCGGTTTCGACCCCGACGGGATCGGGAATGGCGGCGATCGATTCCAGCGCCCCGATGACCCCGTCCAGACGGGTTGCGTCCAGTGCCAGCCGGTCCATCATGGCCGTGGCCATACCCTTGGTCTTGGCGGCGTCCAGGTCGGCGGCATTGGCGGCCAGCACCTGATCGGCCCGCTTGCGCAGGGCCTTGGCCATGCCGGCGATGGCGCGGGTGCGAACCTCGGGCCCGGCCAGGGCCAGGGCGCGGGCGGCCTTGCGGGCCTTCTGCCCCATGGCGGACATTTCGGCGGCGAGGGCGTCTTCGGGCGGGGTCGGGGCGGTGGCGGCGGCGGCGATCTGTGTCATTGTCATGCCTCTAAGGTTGTCTCTTTTGCCCCGAATTCAAGGGTTGAACGCCCTGGAGAGAAATCGGTTGAGTTGGACAAAGTCCAACTCGGCTCAGATTTCTCTCCGGCTAGAATCTGGACCATTTTTTGGATTCAGGTCGGTTCGACCTGAAACAAAAATGGTCTAGCGCAGGGCCAGATCAGCCGTGTGCACGACCTCCGGTCCGGCCTCATAGCCCAGGGCGGCCTTAAGTCCTGCCGAGCGGATGCCGATGATTTTCGACAGATCGTTGGCGTCGAAACGCACCAGGCCGCGGGCGATCTCGACGCCCTTTTCGTCGAGGATTTCGACCGGGTCGCCCTTGCCGAAATCGCCGGTCGCCGACTGCACACCGACGGCCAGCAGGGACTTGCCGCGCGCCAGGGCCCGGGCGCAGCCCTTGTCGACCACCAGTTCACCGCGCGTCGCCAGCGAACCGCCGATCCACTGCTTGTAGGCCGCCTTCACCGTGGTCGAGGCGGCGATCAGCGTGCATTTGCGCCCTTCTTCCAGCGTCAGTGACCCCTTGGCCTTGGGTCGGCCTGCGGCGATCAGGGTCGCGCAACCGGCCTCGGCGGCGATGCGCGCGGCCATCAGCTTGGTCGCCATGCCGCCGGTGCCGACGCCGGCATCGGCATTGGCCCCGGTGGCCATCGCCTCGATCTCGGGCGTCAGGACATCAATATAGGGGATGTGGGTCGCATCCGGATCGACGCGCGGATCGGCGGTGTACAGGCCGTCGACGTCGGACAGCAGGATCAGCAGGTCGGCGCTGATCATCTGCGCCACCCGGGCCGCCAGCCGGTCATTGTCGCCATATTTGATCTGTTCGGTGACGACGGTGTCGTTCTCGTTGAGAATCGGCACGGCCCCCATGTCGAGCAGGGCCCCGACCGTGGCGCGGGCGTTGAGCCAGCGACGGCGGGTCTCGGTGTCGTCCCGCGTCAGCAGGATCTGGGCGGTGATGATGTCGTACGGATCGAACACCGACTCCCAGGCGTGCATCAGCATTGACTGTCCGGCGGCGGCCGAAGCCTGTTTCTTGTCGAGGCCGGCTCCGCGGGCCTTGGAGCCGAGACGGCGACGGCCGAGGGCCACGGCCCCGGACGAGACCACCATCACCTGCTTGCCTTCGGCCTTCCAGCCGGCGATGTCGGCGGCCAGACCCTTGAGACGCACCATGTCGACCGCATTGGTCTTCTTGTCGACCAGCAGGGATGAGCCGATCTTGACCACGATGCGGTCGGCGGCGGCGATGGCGGTGGCGGCCAGCGGCGGATCAGACAGGGTCAAGGGGCCCACTCCTCAGGCGCGGCGACAATGACGTCGCCCAGTGAATCGATCTCGCCGCGGGTCTTGCGAACCTCGGCCCAGGCGGCGCGCAGCAGTTCGGTGACCCCTTCGCCGGATACGCCCGAGACCAGCATGGGTCGGCGACCGGCGACGGCCTCCAGCTCATCGGCCTTCTGTTCGCGCATTTCCGGGGTCAGGGCGTCGATCTTGTTCAGCGCCAGGATCTCGTTCTTTTCGGCCAGGCCCTCGCCATAGGCGTCCAGCTCGGTGCGGATGATCTGCCAGGCCGCGGCGACATCGTCCTGGGTGCCGTCGACCAGATGGATCAGCGAGGCACTGCGCTCGACATGGCCGAGGAAGCGGGTGCCCAGACCCGCACCGTCACTGGCCCCGGCGATCAGGCCGGGGATGTCGGCGATGACGAACCGTTCGGACGGCGAAAGGTCGACCATGCCCAGATTGGGCACCAGTGTGGTGAACGGATAGTCGGCGATCTTGGGCCGGGCCTCCGAGGCGGCGGCCAGGAAGGTCGACTTGCCGGCATTGGGCAGTCCGGCCAGGCCGATGTCGGCGATCAGCTTCAGCCGCAGCCAGATCCAGCGTTCCTGGCCCTCCTGGCCCGGATTGGCGTGGCGCGGGGCCTGGTTGACCGGGCCCTTGAACCGGGTGTTGCCCCAGCCGCCGTTGCCGCCGCGCAACAGGCATTCACTCTTGCCGACCTCGTCCATGTCCAGCAGGACGGTTTCCTTGTCGTCATCCAGCACCTGGGTGCCGACCGGGACCTTGAGCACCAGGTCCTCGCCCTTGGCCCCGTGCATCTGCCGGCCCTGGCCGTGGGTGCCGGTCGGGGCCTTGAAATGCTGCTGATAGCGATAGTCGATCAGGGTGTTCAGGCCCTCGACGGCCTCGATCCAGACACTGCCGCCATTGCCACCGTCACCGCCGTCGGGACCGCCGTTGGGAATGAATTTCTCGCGCCGGAACGAGACGGAGCCCGCGCCCCCGTTGCCGGAACGAATATAGATCTTGGCCTGATCGAGAAACTTCATGCGCGGCTTATGCCGCAACTGCGAGGCAATTTACAGGCAGGTTACGGGCAGGCCGTCCGCAAGGGGGTCTCCCGCCCCGACCCGGGGCGGGAGACCGGGAGGGCCTAGCCCTGCGGCCATACCCCGAACGGGTCGGACCAGGGCATGTCCAGGGCCTCGGCCACGGCCGGATAGGTGATCTCGCCCTTCAGCACATTCAGGCCGCGCGCCAGATGCGGGTCCTTCTTCAGCGCTTCCAGCCCATGGTTGGCCAGGGCCAGGCCGAACGGCAGGGTCGCGTTGTTCAGGGCTTCCGAACTGGTGCGCGGGGCCGCGCCCGGCATGTTGGCGACGCAATAGTGGACCACGCCGTCGATGACATAGGTCGGGTCCTCGTGGGTGGTGGCCTTCGAGGTCTCGAAACAGCCGCCCTGGTCGATGGCCACGTCGACCAGCACCGAGCCGTTCTTCATCGCCTTCAGGTCTTCCCGCTTGATCAGCTTGGGGGCCGAGGCCCCCGGGACCAGCACGGCCCCGATGATCACGTCGGCCTTGACCATCTCCTCGTCGATCGCGTTGATCGAGGAATAGCGGGTGATGACGCGACCCTGGGTGACCTCGTCGATATAGGCCATGCGCGGGATCGAGCGTTCCAGCACCACCACCTCGGCCCCCAGGCCCATGGCCATGCGCGCCGCGTTCAGGCCGACGACGCCGCCGCCCAGCACCAGCACGCGGGCCGGGGCCACGCCGGGGACGCCACAGAACAGCAGGCCCATGCCGCCGTTGTGCTTCAGCAGGGTCTCGGCGGCCGAGAACACGGCGATGCGGCCGGCGACTTCGGACATGGGGGCCAGCAGCGGCAGGCCGCCCTTGGCGTCGGTCACGGTCTCATAGGCAATGGCGGCGCATTTCGAAGCCAGCAGACCCTTGGTCTGGGCCGGGTCGGGGGCGAGGTGCAGGTAGGTGAACAGGATCTGGTCCTCGCGGAGCATCTCCCACTCGACCTTCTGCGGCTCCTTGACCTTCACGATCATGTCGTTGCCGGCAAAGATCTCGGCGGCGGTGGCGACGATCTTGGCACCGGCCTTCTTGTAGTCGGCGTCGGTGAAACCGGCCCCAAGGCCCGCCCCCTGCTGGACCGAGACGGCGTGGCCGTGGGCGACGTATTCACGCACCGCGGTCGGCGTCAGGCCGATCCGGTGTTCATTGTTCTTGATCTCGGTGGGGACGCCGACGCGCATGATCGTTTCCTCTGGTTGGACACGCGCGTCCAGTGCCGGACGGTCACGTTTCAGGCGACACACTATCGTCCTATGGCGCGCAGGTTCCTGTTCTTTTTATCGCGTGAACACCGTACATTCGTGGAATCTGCGAAGGAATGCCGAAATTGAAGACTATTTCTGCCGTCACCCTGGATGACACCGACCGCCGAATGATCCGCGCCCTTCAGGAGGATGGCCGTATCACCAACACCGACTTGGCCCGTATCGTGAATCTGTCCGAGAGCGCCTGCCTGCGCCGGTTGCGGGCGCTGGAGAGCGCCGGGGTCATCAGTCGCTACGCCGCCATCATCAACGAGCGGGCGGTCGGCCTGCCGATCAGCGTCTTCGTCACCGTGACCCTGTCGTCCCAGTCGGAGGCCATGCTGACGGCGTTCGAGACCGCCGTCGCCACCGTACCGGCGGTGGTCGAATGCTATCTGATGACCGGCGGTTCGGACTATCTGCTGCGACTGGTGGTGCGCGACGTCGACGATCTGGAGCGTGTCCATTCGCGCGAGCTGACGCGCATCCCCGGCGTCACCCGGGTCTCGTCCAGCGTGGCCATGCGCACCGTGGTCAAACGTGGGGCGGTGCCCGAGTAAATCTTGTCCCGGACCCCTCGGTTGCCCATGTCGGTAGGCGGACCGCCGGGGGACAGATGGATTACCGACAAATGATCGTGTGGCTGGGGCTTGGCCTGCTGGCGGGACTGGCCGCCGCGCCCGGCCTTGCCGCGGGCGGTGCGCCGCTGCTGCCGCTGTTTCTGTCCGGTCTGTGTTTGGCCTGCGCTGCACATGAGCCGACGCGGACGCGGGTCATGAAGTGGATTATGGAGGCCGTGTCGGGTCACGTTGCGCGCACGATGGTCATCGTGGCGGGGGCGACGCTGCTGATCCAGGTCCTGCCGCTGGAACTGGCCCTGCTGATGGCGGGCGACGTTCTGGCCTATGTCGAGGTTCTGGCTGCGGTCAGTCTGATCGCGGCCAATACGCGGCTCGCCCCGATACGGGCGCGGGCCGTTCAGCGAATCCAGGCGATCAGGACCGGACTGCTTTCCCGGCGGGCCGGCATCGGTCGTTCGATCCGGGCCGTGCGCCGTCCCCGTCGCAAGCCGCCCCGGTCCGACGATGCCGAAGGCCGAGCGGTCTGGGCCTTTGCTTGACCGCCCCGCCCGTCAGTCTCCGATGGTGGTCAGGTCCCGGCCGCGGGTCTCGGGCAGCCAGATCCAGGCCACGACCACGGCGATGGCCGTGAAGACGATGGAATACCACAGGCCGAAATAGATATTCCCCGACCAGGCCACCAGGGCGAAACTGGCCGCCGGCAGCAGGCCGCCGACCCATCCGGTGCCGATATTGTAGGGCAGGCTCATCGCCGTATAGCGCACCCGGGTCGGGAACAGTTCGACCAGGGCCGCCGCCTGCGGCCCGTACAGGGCGGTCGCGGCGATCATGAAGATCATCAATATCCCGAACACCAGCGGCAGGTTCATCCGCTCCCGATCCGCCTTTTCGGGATAGCCGGCGGCAACCAGGGCGGCATGGACGCGACCCTCGACATCGGTGCGGGCCGCCGTCAGGGCCGCCTTGTCCAGACCGGTTCCGTCGACCGAGGCGATCGTGACGTCGCCGATGCGCACGACTGACAGGCTGCCGGCGGGGGCGTCGGCATTGTCATAGGAGATGCCCGCATTGGCCAGCACCCCCTTGGCCATGTCGCACGACGAGGCGAAGGCGGTCTTGCCGATCGGGTCGAACTGCACCGCACAGGTGGCGGGGTCGGCGACCACGGTCACCGGCGCGCTGATCTGGGCCTCGGCCAGGGCCGGGTTGGCGGCGCGGGTCAGGGCGTGGAAACCGGGGAAGAAGGCGACCAGAGCCAGGATCATGCCGAACAGCATCACCGGCTTGCGCCCCACCCTGTCCGACAGCCAGCCGAAGAAGACATACAGGCCGGCCGAGGCCACGGTGATGGCCAGCACCAGTTGGTCGACGAGAGCGACATCGACCCGCAGCACCCGCTCCATGAAAAACCGGGTGTAGAAATAGCCGCAGTACCAGACAGCCCCCTGGGCCACCATGATGCCGAACAGGGCGATCAGCACGAAGCGGCCGTTCTTCCACGTCATGAAGGCTTCACGATACGGGGCCCGGCGCGCGCCGCCCTCGGCCTCCATCTGCACATAGGCCGGGCTCTCGTTCAGCTTCAACCGGATCCACAGCGACACGCCCAGCAGCAGAGCCGAGATCACGAACGGAATGCGCCAGCCCCAGTCGTCGAAAGCCTCTGTGCCGACGATGGCCCGGGTCACCAGAATGACGACCAGCGCCCCGATCAGGCCGAAGGCGGCGGTGGTCTGGATCCAGCCGGTCAGGGCACCGCGCCGCTTCCGCGGTGCGTGTTCGGCGACATAGATGGCGGCTCCGCCATATTCCCCACCCAGGGCGAAGCCCTGCAGCACCCGCATCAACAGCAGTAGGATCGGCGCGGCGATACCGATGCTGGCATAACCGGGCAGAAGACCGATCGCCACGGTCGCCACGCCCATCAGGGTGATGGTGACGAGAAAGGTGGTCTTGCGCCCGGTCTTGTCGCCGAACCAGCCGAACACGAGCGCGCCGAGCGGCCGCACGACAAAGCCGACCCCGAAGGTCAGCAGGGCCAGGATGTAGCCGGTGGCCTCGCCGACGTCGGCGTAAAAATGCCGGGCGATGACGGTGGCCAGCGAACCGAAGATAAAGAAGTCATACCACTCGAAGGCGGTGCCGGCGGCCGAGGCCACCACCACCGTGCGCAGGTTCGGCGCGGTTTTACCGGCCGTCGCGGTTCCGTCTGTGGTCATCAATCGTCCCCCCGGAGTGTCGTTTCGACGGCATCGTCTGGCGGATGCCTGTGCGACGGATGCTAACCCTCCGTCCCGCCGGCGCAAGAGCCGGAACGCCGGTCGGCGGCAGGACGTAGAAAACCCCGCCGGCAGGGGGACCGGCGGGGCTCTCTTGAACCGGTCGCGTCGTCAGGGACGATGCGTGACCGGGCAGTTGTTGGGCTGGCGAAGCGTCCCTAGCAGGAACGGCCTTCGGCACAGTTTTCGACGGCGGTACCGGCAGCCTGGGCATCTTCACCGACCCCGGCAATCGTGTTGCAGGCGGCGGTGGTCATGGCGGCGGCGGCGGCGAAAAGAATGAAAAGCTTGCGCATAAAATGACTCCTGAAAGACCCACTGGCCTCTTGCCGGAAATCAACGCCGTGACGGGCGCGGGGTTCCCAGGTCGGACGGATCGACCGGCGTGACGGCCTCGGGGGTGGCAAACACCATCCGGGCAATGGAGCCGCCGGTAGGGGAGGGCACGATTTCTGCGGTGCCGCGCAGCTGTTTGGCAAAGGCCCCCATCAGGGTGCGTCCCACGCCGGCCTGCCGGGTTTCGTCGACGCCGGGGCCGTCGTCCTCGACCTCGAGCACACTGGAGTCGCCCCGGACGTGGAAGCGGACCTTGAGGTCGCCGCCGCGCCCGGCGAAGGCGTGTTTCTGGGCGTTGGTCACCGCCTCGACCAGCCACAGGGCCAGAGGTGCCAGTTTGTCCGGATCCACGACCAGGGAGTCGGCCTCGACCGAACTGGTGATCACCGGGCCGTGCCCGGTTCCGCTGGCCACAAGCTGGCCGACGAGGTCGTTCAGGAAGATACGGGCGTCAGCGTAGCGCAGATCGTCGCTCTGGTAGAGGGTGCGATAGATCAGGGCCAGGGCAGAGATCCGCTGGCGGGTATCGCCCACCGCCGCCCGGGCGGGGCCGTCGGTCAGGGCCCGCTGCTGCATCGACAGCAGGGACGAAATGATCTGCAGGTTGTTCTTCACCCGGTGATGGATCTCGCGCATCAGCGCGTCCTTCTCCGACAGGGAGTCGGTCAGGGCCTTGTCGCGGGCGATGATGGTCTCGGCCAGGGTATCGAGGGTCGAGGCCAGCAGGCGGATTTCCGACGGCGCGTTGACCGCCTGCAGGGGACGCACCGAGAACCGGCCTCGTGCATAGATGGCCGCCACCCGCTCCAGATAATCCAGCCAGCGGATGATGATCCGTTCGGACACCAGCATCACTGCGGCGAAGGCGGTCAGCCAGGCGGCCAGCGGCAGGATCAGCACACCGACCGGATTGAGTCGGGCCCAGGACAGCAGGCCAGGCGCGGGGGCCGACAGGACGACGTAGACGTCCCGTCCCGCCAGGGCCGCCCCGGCATAGTCCCGGTTCCGTCCCTGCAGGTCGTCGCCCGCGAACACCGCTGAGGATCCGTCACGGGCGCGTTTGACCCAGCCCTGCAGCGACTCGCCCCCGCCGAGGGCGAAGGCCCCGGTGTCGGTCGCGGTCAGGATATTGCCCTCGCCGTCGGTCAGGGCCGCCTCTGACCCCTCGGGCAGGGCGCGGTCGGCGGTGTCCGGCTGCAGGCTCGACAACGGGATCATGGCGATCATGGCACCGTCGAACGTGCCCATGGGCCGCTCCAGCCGAATGGCGACGATCAGATTCGGCTCGGCGGTTGTCGATCCCGGGGCCCGGGCCAGCACCATGGACTCGCCGGCACGCAGCCGCTTGAACCAGTCGCTGTTGCGCACCGCGGCACCCCGATCGGCATTGGGGGTGGCGGCGCGCGAGGCGCACACCTGCTGACCGGTCGCACTGATCCGGGCCAGTCCATCGAGGCTCTCGAGCCGGTCGACGAGAACCGTCAGGCGGGGTTCGCAGAAGAATTGCAGGGATTCCGGACGCAACGCCTGGAGCAGAACGGCGGTGCTGTCGAGGCGCGACTTGGCACCGGCCGCGCTGCGTTCGGCTGCCAGCTGCAGGTCCGAGCGTCGCGCCTCGGCCTGGTCGCGGAAATCGGACTGGGCCTGGAATACGCCGAGCAGCAGGATTGGCAGCAGGGCCAGCGCCATGGCCATGCCGATGCGGAAACGGATGCCCTGGAACGGTCGGGCCGAGGCTCCCTGGCCTAGCGAGCGCCCCAGCCTGACCATCGCCTAGCCTTGCCGGGCGCCGCTCAGGCGATCAGCATCCGCCAGGATGGAGCGCATGGCATCGCCGGCGGACCGTCCGTCACGGGCGTAGCCGCCGCGCTCCAGGGTCGCCTGCAGGGCCTTGCGGGCCCGGCTGACCCGGCTCTTCACCGTGCCGACCGCGCACTGGCAGATCGCGGCGGCTTCTTCGTAGGCGAAGCCGCCGGCCCCGACGAGAATCAGCGCCTCGCGCTGCTCCTCCGGCAGGGTGGCCAAGGCCAGGCGCAACTCGTCGAGCGCCACCGGGGCCTCGGGGTCGTCGACGGCGACCAGCGTGCGTTCGGCGGCCTCCTGGTCAAGCTGGGACTGGCGCCAGGAACGGCGCTTCTCGGAATAGAACTGATTGCGCAGGATCATGAAGGTCCAGGCCTTCATGTTCGTGCCCATCTGATAGCTGGCGCGCGCGTCCCAGGCCTTCATCATGGCGTCCTGGGCCAGGTCGTCGGCCGCGGTCGGATCACCGGCCAGCGTGCGGGCGAAAGCGCGCAGGTGCGGGATCAGCGAGACGAGTTCCCGTTTGAAGGCAGGATCGTCGGCCGAGGGCGGTTTGGGGGGGGCGGACATCGGGCCGGATCCGCTCATGCGCCGCTACCGCCCGACGATTTCTCGTCAGCGCGCCGCAGGATATCGAGGAATTCGTCGGGCACAGGTTCATTCACGACCTCGTCAAACATGTGCCGCAGCTTGACGCCGATCGCCTGCTGGCGAAGACGTGCCTCCTCCAGCCCCGCCTCGCCTTGCGTTGAAGGCGGGTTGCGCCGGGAAGGATTGGAATTTTCATTCATCGAATAAACGGCCGCCACCCAGACATGTATTTGCTTCCAGGATGCCGACAACGCCAGCCCTGCCAAGGAGTTCCTAGATGGATGTATATTAATGCTCAAGCTTCTGAGCGAAGTTGGGAACCGTTGCCGATTGGATACGTTGCAATCAACTGTCGCGCTTTGGAAATGCCGAAGCGCCTCAACACTGTCGGGGATTACGAATGAGCCTACTGGCCAGACTGGCACCGCATCTGCCCTACGTTCGCCGCTACGCGCGCGCACTTACCGGCGACCAGACCACCGGCGACAACTATGTCCGGGTGGCGCTGGAGGCGCTCGCGGCCGGTGAGCGACAGCTGCCGCCAGAGATGTCGCCCCGGGTCGCCCTGTACCATGTGTTCCATGCCATCTGGGTCTCGACCGGAGCCCGGCTGGAGGACGGCAGTGGCATGGACAATGGCGACGACGCGTCGCAGCGGCTGATGCGGATCGCACCGCGCTCGCGTCAGGCCTTCCTGCTCACGGCCCTTGAAGGCTTCACGCCCTCCGAGGCGGCCCAGGTCCTCGGCTCCGACGCGCATGACGTCGAGCGTCTGATCAGCGACGCCCAGGCCGAGATCGACGCCGAACTGGCCACTGACGTCCTGATCATCGAGGACGAGGCCATCATCTCTGCCGACATTGAAAGCCTAGTCACCGAACTGGGCCATCGGGTCACCGGCATCGCCACCACTCATGATGAGGCCGTCGACGCCGTCGCCCGTCATCGTCCGGGTCTGGTTCTCGCCGATATCCAGCTGGCCGACGGTTCGTCCGGCATCGATGCGGTCAAGGACATCCTGAAGCGGGTCGATGTGCCGGTGATTTTCATCACCGCCTTCCCCGAGCGTCTGCTGACCGGCGAACGCCCCGAGCCGACCTTCCTGATTACCAAGCCGTTCCAGCCGGAAACCGTCAAGGCGGCGATCAGCCAGGCCCTGTTCTTCCATCCGTCGCGCCAGGCTGCGGACGCCTGACCGGGACCGGCGCTCATCGGGGCAGAATTTACGCCTGTCGCGGGAACTTTCGCGCTGGCCGAACATTGAAATCGTGCGGAGACGGCGACGCCCCCCAAACTTGGGGCCGGCGGAAGCCGGCCTCCCGTCTCCGCACCTCATTCTTGATGATGCCAACTGGGCGAACCCGACAGGGTTCGTCCTTTTTCTTTGCTGGATTGCCGATCGGGTGGTCGTCGGCCCTCGACATGGGTGCCGCCTTCGCCACAATGCAGCCTGCTGAACATATCGCCTCGTGAGCGAACAGGGAGAACTGTGATGACGCAGGTGAACCGTCAGTGGGTCCTCCGCCAGCGGCCCAAGGGTCTGGTCAAGGCCGGGGATCTGGAACTGGTCGAGAGCCCGATTCCGGACCTGAAGGAAAACGAGGTGCTGGTCCGCACCATCTATCTGTCGCTCGATCCGACCAACCGCACCTGGATGAACGACGCCGAGGGTTATCTGCCGGCGGTCGGTATCGGCGACGTGATGCGCGGCCTGACCCTGGGCGTGGTCGAACAGAGCCGGTCAAACCGGTTCCGGCTGGGTGACATCGTCTCGCCGGTCTCGGGCGGCTGGGCCGACTATGCCGCCGTGCACGAACAGGGCCTGCGCCAGGTCCACCGCGCCGCCGGCCTGCCCCTGACCGCCAATCTTTCGGTCATCGGCATGACCGGCATGACCGCCTATTTCGGCGTCACCGACGTGCTCAAGGCCAAGGCCGGTGAGACCCTGGTGATTTCGGCAGCAGCCGGAGCGGTCGGCTCCATCGCCGGCCAGATCGCCAAATTGCGCGGGGCCCGGGTCATCGGCATCGCCGGTGGCTCGGACAAATGCCGCTGGCTGACCGAAGAGCTCGGCTTCGACGCGGCCATCGATTACAAGAACGAGGACGTCGGCGAGGCGCTGGATCGCCTCGCGCCCGACGGCATAGATCTCAATTTCGAGAACGTCGGCGGCGATATCATGATCGCGGTCTGGAACCGGCTGAAGCCCCATGCACGCATGGCTGTCTGCGGCCTGATCTCGGCCTACAACGCCACCAAGATGCCCCCCTCACCGAATTTCTCGCGTATCATCACCCATCGTCTCAATGTCCAGGGCTTCCTGGTCCTCGACTATGCGCCGCGCGCCCGGGAAATGGTCGCCGAGATGGGGCCATGGCTGGTCGACGGCGCGATCAAATGGAAGGTCCACGTCGACGACGGGCTGGAAGGAGCGGTCGATTCGCTGAACCGGCTGTTCACCGGCGATCACGACGGCAAGCTGCTGGTCCGGGTTTCCGAAGAACCGGCCAGCTAAACGGAGACAGGCTGATGAGCGATCCGCTGCACATCCATTATGAGGACATGGCCGTCGGCGAGGTCGTGCCGCTTGGAGCCTGTGCAGTGGATCAGGGGGCGATGGACCTGTTCGTCGAGCGTTTCGCACCGGGCTGGGACACCGCCTACGGTGCGCCCGACGCGATGGTTTATGCGCTGTGGAGCCGGTTGGCGGCCGACAAGTCCGCCGGCTGGGCCCAGAGCAAGGTGCTGGCCGTCGACGGCCTGCGTTTCATGCGCAATCCGCCCTCGGGTGAACTGATGCGCGGCCGGATGACCGTCATGGGCAAGGACCCGGTCGGCGACGACAAGGGCATCGTCATCGCCCAGCACGATCTGCTGGACGAGGCGGGCCGGCTGGTCTTTTCCTGTTTGACGCGGGCCCTGTTTGCCCGCCGCTAGGACGAAATCTTTGAGGCGGCGGGTCGCAGAAAAACGCCCCGCCCGGCGAACCGGACGGGGCGTCTGTCATTTTGGCTGTAACGCCGGCTCCGGATCAGGTCCGGGCACCGGCGGCACGGTCTCAGGCGTTGGCGGCAGCCGGCGTCTTGGCCGCGCGCTGGAAGGTCATGGCGATCAGACGATCCCAGCCCAGCAGCGACACCAGGTGGGCATAGATCTGGCCCAGGGCACCGTTGTCGCGCAGTTCGGCCAGCTTCTTGGCCGGGAGGGTCTTCAGCTTCTCTTCCGAGACAGCGTAGTAGTCGGCCAGCTTCTGCGGCTCGCCGGCTGTGCCGTCGGCGTTGCGGGGTGTGAAAACCGCGTCGCGCGTTTCCAGTAGATCCAGGTCCTTGAGCAGGGTGACGAACGCTTCGGTCCGCAACCGCTCCTGTTCGAAATTGTTGCAGAACTCCATCGCCTGCTGCGTGTAGGCGCTCGGCTTGCCGTCCTCGAACAGCTTGGCGGCCCCGCCCTCCTTGACGAATTCAGCGGCGCGATCGATGCACAGGATCATGCGCTTCTGTGCGTCGTCATTGGCGAAGACGAACGGATAGCGACGAACGTAGCCCGGGATATAGGCCTCGGCGCGGAACTCGCCGTTCGGCTCGATGAACAGGTTCTCGGTCGGGCGCAGGCCCATGACCGCGACGGGCTGGCGCGTTTCGCCGACGAAGATCACCGGATAGGACAGGGCGGCCGGCGCGAACTCGGTCACGGTCAGCGGCACGACATGGCTCTTGGCCACGAAGGCATAGGGGTGGTCGACCGGGTCGACGCCCAGCGTGCCGTGATGTTCGGCCGAGAGCGGCTCGGGCTTCTCATAGAACAGGACGCTACCGGCCAGCCCTTCTTCAGAGGTATTTGCAGTTGTGTCAGTCATTGACGCGATCAGGCCCCGGAATTGAAAGAAGGACGGGTTCTAACCCAGACATGCCCGGGCGGCAAACGGGGTCTCCCCGGTGGCGAGCATCGTGGTAAATACCCGCCCGTAAAAGGGTTCTGGCCGCGCGCTCAATCTAAAAACGGTAGGTGAGTCCAACCCGCAAATTGCGGCCGGGCAACGGGGCGATGTCCTTGAGGAATGAGGCGTGCTCGCGAGCCTCGACATTGGTCACGTTGTGCAGCTCGCCGAAGAGCGTGAGGTTGTGGTCGGCGAACGGATGCAGCGCCCCGGACAGATTGACCATCGTATAGCTGCTGGTCCGCAGTTCAAACGCCGGAACCCGCGCCTGCTCGCCGACATGGCGCACTTCCAGGGCCGCATCGATGATCTGCGACGACCAGGCCAGTCGGGTACCGGCAGACCACGGCGGGATGCGGGCGGCCGGACCGAAGTCAGTCTGGGCCCGCACCATGTCCGCCGTGCCGGACAGGGTCAGGCTGCGGTCGCCGTCGACCCAGAGATCATAGCTGGCCTCGGCCTCGAAGCCGCGGAAATCGGCATTGGTCTGGACATAGTTGAAGATGGGCAGGCCGGAATCGACGTCATCGATCCCGGTCGGGCGCAGGTCGATGAAGCCGTCATAGCGGGCCGCATAGACGTGCAGGTCGGCGGTCAGCCGGCCGGAGGCGAAATGCATCGTCCCCTCGATCGAGGTGGCGACCTCGCTGTCGAACGTCGGGTCGCCATGCTCGTAGGCGGCCGTGGCGATGTGGGCCCCGTCGGCGAACAGTTCCACCTCGCTCGGCGCGCGGGCGTTGCGAGCGATGGTCAGGCCCAGGAACAGCGGCTGCGACGGGCGCACAAACAGGCCGGCCGAGGCCGAGACATTGTCGAACGACCGGTCGATGGTGGGGCTTTCGACCCGACGGCTGTCGAAGCGGATACCGCCCTCGACGCCGAAGGCGTCCCGGTCGAGGCGTTGCACGGTATAGAGGCCGTGTTCGCGGGTCGTCGTGCGGGGCACATAGGCCTCGGTTCCGACGGAGTCGAAGTCACGGTCCAGGACCTGCACCCCGACCACGCCCTGCCAGCCGTCGCGGGCGCGCTGGATCAGTTCCAGCCGACCTTCATAACCGCTGGAATAGAAGAGCGTACCGGGATCCGGACCCTCGAACTCGGTGTGGGTATAGTCGGCATAGGCCGCGCCCAGCCGGACCTTGTCGAACCAGCCGGTATCCAGCGTGTGTTCGCCGCGCACGTCATAGCGGGTTTGTTCCAGCTGGATCGTCACGTCGGGCTCGGCGACGGTGCCGTAGGTCGAACGGGTCGTCTTCACCGAACCGCCGAAATAGCCGCCGTCGCCGATCCACGACAGGCCGGCCCCGGCCTGATCGATTTCGGCGGCACTGTTGGCGACGGTCGACGGCCCGCTGCGCGGCACGCTCAGCGCATCGGACAGGCGCTGCGACATGGCCGGGCCGGCGATCCCGTAGTCGTCGCTCTGACGGCTGTAGCCGTCGATGGTGAAGACCATGGGGCCGAGGTTGGCCTTCAGGCTGGCACCGCCACCGCGCCCGTTGTCGATGCTCGATACCTGGGTCGAGACGTGGCCATCGAAACCGTCCTCGGCCCGGGTCGTGGGCACACGTTCGTCGATGATGTTGACCACCCCGCCGATGGCTGAACCGCCGAACACCAGGGTCGACGGACCGCGCACGATCTCGATGCGACTGGCCTCGGCCGGGTCGACCGCGACCTGGTGGTCCGGCGATACCGAACTGGCGTCGATCAGGCCCAGGCCGTTGGTCAGTACCTGGACCCGCGGACCGGACAGGCCCCGGATCACCGGCCGGCTGGCCCCGGGAGCGAAGCTGGAGCTGCGCACGCCCGGCTGGCCGTTGACCAGATCGCCCAGCGTCGCGGCCGGGGCCACCGCCAGCTGTTCCGCGCCCAGAACCTCGACCGCCAGCAGGCTGGCGCGGTCGGTGACCCCGAATGGCGTGCCGGTGATGATCACGTCCTCCAGCCTGACCGTGTCCTGCGGGGTCTCCGGTGCCGCGACCGGCGGCGTCTGCGCCAGGGCGGTGCCACACAGGGCAGCCCAGCCGGTGGCAGTCAGCAGCAGAATCCGGGGGGAACAGGTCATACGCATGGAGACTCTCGGGGAGGGAACGTCTCCTGTTATGAGATAACATCACAATAGGTCAAGGTCCGGACATTGCGGGATCGGGTCCGACCGACTAGCTGTGAGCCATGGGTGACGCCTGCCAACATGATCATGCCGTCAGTGGGCCGGGACCCACGGCCGTAAGCGCGGCCGTGGCCCGGGCGACGACACGCTGCCAGGCCGATGGCGAACGGATGACGGCCCCGCGCCGCCGGGTGCTGGAACTGCTGCTGGCCGCGGGCGAACCAATGAAGGCCTATGATCTGATCGCCGGCTATGGCGAGGACGGCCAGGCTGCCAAGCCGCCCACTGTCTATCGCGCCCTGGAATTCCTGGAACGGCGCGGCCTGGCGCACCGCATCGCCTCGATCAGCGCCTACGTGGCCTGCAGCGGTGGCGATCAGGTCCATGCCGCCGCCTTCCTGATCTGCGACTGCTGCGGCGCAACCGAGGAGGTCACGCCCGGTGCCGCTGACGGCCTGACCCGCGCCGCCGCCGCCGCGGGCTACCGGATCGAGCGCACCACCATCGAGGCCCACGGCCGCTGCCCGGGCTGCAGCGCCACGGCCTGACGCCCGAGCTGACGGCGGGGGAACTGGCGCGGCGAGCGGCGAAGGCTTAACTGCAAGGGATGGATGCCATTCGTCTTTCCCCGCCTCGTCGTCTCAGCCTGCCGCTGGCCAAAAGCCGGGGCGCGGGCCGGATGGCGGTGCTGGATTTCGGAGACGTCAACCGGCCGGTCGACCTGGTCTTCGTCCATGCCAACGGCTTCAACGCCCTGACCTATCGCAGCCTGCTGGCCCCGCTGTCGGGATCCCTGCGCCTGTGGGCCCCGGACTTGCGCGGGCATGGCGGTACCACCCTGCCGGCCGAGCCGCACGGTCGCCGCAGCTGGGCCGATCATCGCGACGATCTGATCGCCCTGCTTGATGCCATCGACGGGCCACCGGTGGTGCTGGCCGGACATTCCATGGGGGCCACCAGCGCCCTGCTGGCCGCGGCCGAACGCCCGGACCGGGTCTCGCGGCTGGTCCTGTTCGACCCGGTTATTCTCGACCGGTGGGCAGTGGCCGCCTTTCAACTGCCACTGCTGGGCAGACTGGCCTCGCGGATTCCGATGGTGAAGTCCGCCCGTCGCCGTCGCGCCGTATTCGACAGCCGCGAACAGGCCATGGCCGCCTATACGGGCCGGGGGGCCTTCAAGGGCTGGCCCGAGATGATGCTGGCCGACTATCTGGTCCACGGTCTGGTCGAGACCGACGCCGGCTTCACCCTGGCCTGTACTCCGGAATGGGAGGCCTCCAACTACGGGGCCCAGAGCCACAACCCTTGGCGGGCCCTGCGACAATATGACCAGCCGGTCCGGATTATCCGGGGTGAGATCGGCACGACGTGCCGGATGCCGGCAAGACCCGGCGGTTTACCCCACGTCGTGGTCGAAACTTTAGCCGGTGCGACCCATTTCCTGCCGATGCTTCGACCGGACGTCGCTCGCGACGCCCTGTTTGAGGCCGCCGTCTAGGCTGGTGTCGGTCGGCACCTGGGGCTAAACCGCCTCCAAGCACGAACGCAACGCTTCCAGGGAAACGCTCATCATGCGCGATATCAACCACTTCATCGACGGTGCCGCCTTTACCGGTACCTCCGGTCGCTTCGGCGATGTGTTCAATCCGAACACCGGTGAGGTGCAGGCGCGGGTGCAGCTGGCCACGGTCGCCGAGATGGATCGGGCGGTCCAGTCCGCCCAGGCCGCCTTCGAGGGCTGGTCCGCGACCAATCCCCAGCGCCGCGCCCGGGTGATGTTCGAGTTCAAACGGCTGGTCGAGGCCAATATGCAGGAGCTGGCGGAACTGCTGTCCAGCGAGCACGGCAAGGTCGTCGCCGACTCCAAGGGCGATGTGCAGCGTGGCCTCGAGGTCATCGAATTCGCCTGCGGCATCCCGCACGTCCTGAAGGGCGAGTACACCCACGGGGCCGGCCCCGGCATCGACGTCTATTCGATGCGCCAGCCGCTCGGCGTGGTCGCCGGCATCACCCCGTTCAACTTCCCGGCCATGATCCCGATGTGGATGTTCGGCGTGGCTATCGCCGTCGGCAACACCTTCATCCTCAAGCCGTCCGAACGCGATCCGTCCCTGCCGGTGCGTCTGGCCGAGCTGATGATGGAGGCGGGGGCCCCCAAGGGCGTGCTCAACGTCGTGCACGGCGACAAGGTGGCGGTCGACGCCATCCTGACCCACGAACTGGTCCACGCCGTCAGCTTCGTCGGCTCGTCCGACATCGCCCACTATGTCTACCAGACCGGTGCCGCCAACCATAAGCGGGTCCAGGCCATGGGCGGGGCCAAGAACCACGGCATCGTCCTGCCCGACGCCGACATGGACCAGGTCATCAAGGACCTGTCCGGGGCCGCCTACGGCTCGGCCGGCGAGCGCTGTATGGCCCTGCCGGTGGTGGTGCCGGTCGGCAAGAAGACCGCCGACGAACTGCGCGAGCGTATGGTCGCCGAGATCCCGACCATGCGCGTCGGTGTCTCGACCGACGAGGGGGCGCACTACGGCCCGGTGGTCTCGTCCCAGCACCGCGATCGGATCGCCAACTGGATTGCCACCGGCGTCAAGGAAGGGGCTGAACTGGTCGTCGACGGCCGCGATTTCAGCCTGCAGGGCCACGAGAAGGGCTTCTTCATCGGCCCGTCGCTGTTCGACCATGTCACCCCCGACATGAGCGCCTACAAGGAAGAGATCTTCGGCCCGGTGCTGCAGATCGTCCGTGCCGCCAGCTTCGAGGAGGCGCTCGCCCTGCCGTCCAAGCACCAGTATGGCAATGGCGTCGCCATCTTCACCCAGAACGGCCGCGCCGCCCGCGACTTCGCCAGCCGCGTCAACGTCGGCATGGTCGGCATCAACGTCCCGATCCCGGTCCCGGTCGCCTATCACACCTTCGGCGGCTGGAAGCGCTCGGCCTTCGGCGATACCAACCAGCACGGCATGGAAGGGGTGAAATTCTGGACCAAGGTCAAGACGGTCACCGCCCGCTGGCCCGACAGCGAGCTGGAGCACGCGGATTCCAGCTTCGTCATCCCGACCATGGGGTGACAGCCATGCGGCCGGTCCGGCCTCCGGGGGCGCAATCCCCCGGGGTTCGGAGCCGGCCCATTCGGTGCTAAGGATGGGCGGGCCTGAACCGTGAAGCTGGAGTGCTCCCCGTATGCGTCGCTTTTTTATCTGGTCGGCGCTTGCCGCCCTGATCGGCCTGCTCCTCGCCGGCGGTGGCTACTGGGCCTACTGGAACTACTATGCCCGCTTCCAGCCGGTGGTGATCGCCACCCATCAGGCCGAGATCCAGCGCCTGCTGGATGAGGCGTCCTGGCTGACCGGCGGCGGCGGCGGCGAACCCCTCTACATCATCGGCTATCGCGACTCGGCCGCCATGCAGCGCTATGAGCGCGACGAGGTGGCCAAGCTGCGCGCCGCCGGGATCGAGGCGCGGATCATCGTCTTTGCCCGCAATGATCGCGAGGGCCTGGCCCAGTCCACGGCCGCCGAACGCGCCACTGTGGCCGAGCTGTGGCTGACCCGGGACTGGTCCCTGTATCAACGCTGGACCGCCACCCCGACCAGCGCCTGGAGCGCCGCGGGCATTCCGGCCGCCGACGGCAATCTGGCGCGCGCGGCGGTGGTCGAGGCCGGTCGGTCCTTCGTCTCCCGGCTGACGGATGCGCTGAAGTCGGAAGGTCTGGGCACCGGCTATCCGGTGATCGTCTGGCGCGACCGCGAGGGCTTCATGAAGGCCTGCGCCTGCAATGACAGCCGCTCCTGGGCCTTTATTCGCGACGACCTCAATGCGCCCGACCGGGTCGCTGCCCCCGGGTCTGACGCGCCCACACCGGTGACGCCGGGTGTCGCGCCCGAGAGCCTGCCCTATCCGACCCTGCCGCCGCTGGATCCGGCCGGGAGCGAGACCCCGGCGGCCACCACGCCGACCCCGGCCGCCCCGGTCAGTCCGCCGACCCCGCGGGCACCGCCCCAGGCCACCAAACAGGACGACACCACCTTTTTCTGACCAGCCTCAGAGCACCCGCTTGCAGACGGCGATCAGCCGTTCGACGTCGTCGAGGTCCTGATAGAGGCCGAAGCCGAAGCGCAGGGTGTCGTCGCGCACATCGGTGACCACATTGGCCTCCAGCAACCGCGCCCGCCACGCCGGGGCGTCGGGGTGGCGGAAGGCCAGGAACCGGGCTCGACTGATGTCATTGTTCAGGGGATTGATCGCCTCGGCTTCGGACAGGCCTCCGGCCTCCCCGGCGATCACGGCGGCCGCGAACCGCTGCATCAGGCCGCGAGCGTGGTCGGCGATCATCGCCGTGGTCAGCCCCTGTGCGTCCAGCATCCGGCGCACGCCGTTGAAGCGGTACAGGGGGGTGGAGTCGAAGGTCGCGCCCCAGAAGCGTCCGGCGTCGGCGCGATACTGCACCCCGTCCGGCGGCCCCATAAGATTGCCGAACTCGGCGAACCAGCCGGTGCTGACCGGCCGTTCGCAATAGCCGTCCGGCGCGTGCAGGATGCCCGCCCCCTCGCCCGACATCGCGTATTTGTAGCCGCCGGTGACATAGAAGACCCGGTCCGCCACCGCCGACAGGTCGGTCGGGGTGGCCATGAAACCGTGATAGCCGTCGACCACCACCCAGGGCCCGGCCGGGTCGGCCAGCGCGGCCAGATCGGCGATACCGCCGAACACCTGTCCGGTCTTGAAGAACACCTGGCTGATCACGATCAGGTCGAATTCGCCGGTCCCTGCAGCCGTCACGAAACGTGCGTCGAAGGTGTCGAACGGGGCCAGCGGGATCCGGGTCACCTCGGCCTCACCGGCCTCCTGCCAGCGGTCGGCCTGACGCCGGAAGGCGTGGAATTCACCATCGGTGGTCAGCACCCGCACCGGCTTTCGCGCGATCCCGGAGAACAGCCGCAACAGGAAGTCGTGGGTGTTGGTGGCAAAGACGACCGTGTCCGGCGACGGCAGGTTCAGCTCGGCCGCCACATGGCGCTGGGCCTCGGGCACGACCTCACCGAAGATCGTGTCCCATTTGCGATCCGCGTGCTGGTTGGCTTCCAGCCACGCCTGGATATGGCCGTCAAACGAGGCATCCGGCCACAGGTGATGACTGTGGGCCGCGAAATGCAGGCGCTCGGGGTCCAGCGACAGCGCGCGGGAGAACAGGGGCTTGTGCGACATGCTCCGGATGTCGCACGGGTCCGCCCGCTGCGCCAGTGGCCGCCTTGCCGGACGGGTCACTTGCCTTGCCTTATGGTTAACGCTGACCTAACACTGGTTGATCAGTTCCGGCGGTTTGTCGGGGCATCTCAAGAGGATGATCATGATCAAACTCACCGTAGTTGCAGCCGCCGGTGCCCTGTTGGCCCTGCCCGGGGCGGCCTTGGCACAGCAGTCCAGCCAGTATGGTCAGTCATCCTCTCCCCGGGACTGTCGGGAACATGCCCATCACCCCAACGACCCCTGCGCCTGTCAGCATGAAGCGGTCTTTTACCATCCCGTTGCGCCCTGGAACGTGACTCATTCCGGCGGGCCAGGTGTCCGGGTCTATGGCCGCCCGATATATGTCCCGTCAGGGCGCGTCGACATTCAGGCCCCGCCAGTCTGGGTCGAGGCCCCGCCGATCCGCATCGCCGCCCCGCAGATTTATCTGCGAGCCCCCGACGTTCATGTGCGGCCGTCGGAAGTTACCGTCGAACCGCCCGAAATCCACTACGTGGGTTGTGAAAGTGGAGGCTGCCCGCCCGCCCGCTGATCATCCAGCCCGACACAGCAATAACCCCGGTCAGATCAGCTCTGGCCGGGGTTATTCGTGGTCGACCACGGCAGAATTGGCCGAGGTCCCGGCGGCGCAGAAGGCCCGGGCTTCCCGCGCCAGATCCAGATCGCCGCCCCGCAGGGCAGTCCTCACCGCTGCATCGCATTGCTGTTCGCTGAGCAGGCGGGTGACGTCCCGGCGCAGGGCTTCCCGCAGGTTGGCAGCGTCCCTCAGCAGGCGAGCCTGGCGCCGTTCTCCCGGCGTGCACAGCGACAGCCACGAGGCCTCGGCGCAGCGTCGGATCAGCCGACTCTCCTCCAGCGCGATCGGATCGATCGACGGTGCGGGCAGGGACATCGTCGACGGCGGGACGGACATTCCCATTTCAGGGGCCACCTCGGCGACGGCCGAGCCGCGTTCTGGCACGGCCGTGATCGGAGGGATCCGATAGACACAGATCCAGCCGTCCGGTGTCATCTCGCAGGAGCGCAGCAGGGCCTGCTCGCTCTGGGGCGGTGATCCTGCGAGCAGACTCAGGAACACGATCATCATCATCGCGGGCCTCCATCGTGGCGAACGCGCTGACTGACCCTAAAGGGTATCCGGCATATCGAATACCCTTGGTCGCCCAGACCGGGGCGTGTCCCTAGACCAGGGCCCCGTGGCAGTGTTTGAACTTGCGTCCGGAGCCGCAGGGACAGTCGGCGTTGCGGCCGGTTCGTTCCCAGCCGGCGGGCAGCATCTCGACCGGCATACGGGCGCGATCGTCGCCGTCCAGCCGGCCTTCCGGCAACTGGGCGTTGGGATTGCCCATCTGGTTTTCACCCGAACCCGGGCTCAGGTGGATCTCCTGGAATTCCGGCATCTCCATTTCCGGCGGCGGCTGGAAGCGGAATTCGACGGTCATCAGCCAGCGGGTCACGCTGTGGCGCAGTTCGCTGAGCAGGGTCTCGAACAGCGAGAAGGCCTCGGTCTTGTATTCGTTCAGCGGGTCACGCTGGCCGTAGCCGCGCAGGCCGATGATGCCGCGCAGGTGGTCCAGATGGACCAGATGCTCGCGCCAGGCCATGTCGATCATCTGCATCAGGAACTGGCGTTCCAGTCCGCGGGTCTGGTCAGCCCCGATCAGCTCCAGCCGCTCGGCGGCACGGGCCTCGGCCGCGGCCTGCAGGCGCTCCTCGAACTCCTCGTTCGAGACGCCTTCCTCGGCGGCCCAGTCGTGCAGCGGCAGCTCCAGGCCCAGGGTCGAGCGGACCTTCTCGTCCAGGCCGTCGATGTCCCACTGTTCGGCATAGGCCTTGGGCGGCAGATAGCGATCGACCAGATCGGTGACCACGTCCTGACGGAATTCACCGACCAGTTCCGACAGATCGGTCGAGTCCATGAACTCCTGGCGCTGCTCGAATACGGCCTTGCGCTGGTCGTTGACGACGTCGTCGTATTTCAGAAGGTTCTTGCGGATGTCGTAGTTGCGGGTCTCGACGCGCTTCTGGGCGGTCTCAACAGCGCGGTTCAGCCACGGGTGGCTGATGGCCTCGCCCTCGGCCACGCCGAAGCTGCGCATGATCGAGTCCAGACGGTCGCCAGCGAAGATGCGCAGCAGATCGTCCTCGCAGCACAGGAAGAATTTCGACGTGCCCGGGTCACCCTGACGGCCGGTCCGGCCGCGCAGCTGGTTGTCGATCCGGCGGCTTTCGTGGCGTTCGGTGCCCAGCACGAACAGGCCGCCGGCGGCCAGGGCCGTGGCCCTGTGCACGGCGATGTCGGCCTTCAGCCGGGCCTCCTCGGTGGTCTCCATCTCGGGCGTGATCTCGATGGCCAGGTTGCGCTGGTCCTGACGCCATTTCTGCAGGCGCATTTCCAGGTTGCCGCCCAGCTGGATGTCGGTGCCGCGACCGGCCATGTTGGTGGCGATGGTCACCGCGCCGGGCAGACCCGCGTCGGCGACGATGAAGGCTTCCTGCTCGTGCTGACGGGCGTTCAGCACGCTGTGCGGAATGCCCTTGCCGGTGGCGTACTGGATGTCGAAAGCCTCGTCGCCGGCCTTGGCGGCGTCCTTTTCGCGCCCGGCGTATTCGGCCTTGGGCGTACGCGAGGTCTCGACCTTGTAGTCGTAGGCATTGAGCATGTCCGAGAGCTGCTCGGACTTCTCAATGGACACCGTGCCGACCAGGATCGGCTGGCCCTTCACATGGCATTCGGCGATCTGGTGGGCGATCGCCTGGTTCTTCTCGTCATAGGTCCGGTAGACCTCGTCGTCATAATCGATGCGCAGGACCGGCCGATTGGTCGGCACCTCGAGCACGTCCATTTTATAGATGTCGAGGAATTCCTGGGCCTCGGTCGCCGCCGTGCCGGTCATGCCCGACAGCTTGGCATAGAGGCGGAAATAGTTCTGGATGGTCACCGAGGCCAGGGTCTGGTTCTCGGGCAGGATCTTGACGTCTTCCTTGGCCTCGATGGCCTGGTGCAGGCCCTCGGACAGGCGGCGACCGCTCATCATCCGGCCGGTGAACTCATCGATCAGCACGACCTCGCCGTTCTTGACGATATAGTCCTTGTCCCGCTGGTACAGAGTATTGGCGCGCAGGGCCTGGTTGATGTGGTGAACTAGGGTGACGTTGGCGGCGTCGTACAGGCCGGTGGTGTCCTCGGCGAAATGGCCGCCGGCCTCCATCAGATCCTCGATCTTCTCGGAACCCTCCTCGGTCAGCAGGGCCTGACGCTGTTTCTCGTCCAGGTCGAAGGTGGTCGGGTCCTTGACCAGTTCCTTGATGATGGCGTCGACGATCTTGTAGAGGTCCGAACGGTCTTCGGTCGGACCCGAGATGATCAGCGGCGTGCGCGCCTCGTCGATCAGGATGGAGTCGACCTCGTCGACGATCGCGAAATTGTGCGGACGCTGCACCATTTCGGCCCGGTCATAGACCAGGTTGTCGCGCAGATAATCGAAGCCGAACTCGTTGTTGGTGCCGTAGGTGATGTCGGAATTATAGGCCGTCTGACGCTGACCCTGGCTCAGGCCGTTGACGATGACGCCGACCTCCATGCCCAGGAAGCGATAGACACGGCCCATCCATTCGGCGTCGCGCTTGGCCAGATAGTCGTTGACGGTAATGACGTGGACGCCCTTGCCCCCCAGCGCGTTCAGATAGACCGGGGCCACGGCCACGAGGGTCTTGCCCTCGCCGGTGCGCATTTCGGCGATCCCGCCCTCGTGCAGGATCATGCCGCCGGCCAGCTGAACGTCATACTGGCGCTGGCCCAGAACCCGCTTCGATGCCTCGCGGGACACGGCGAAGGCCTCGTTCATGATCTTGTCGAGCGTCTCGCCCCCTTCGATCCGGTCGCGGAACGTCTGGGTCATCATCCGCAGCTCATCGTCACTGAACGCGGCGAACTTGTCTTCCAGGGCGTTGATGCGCTGAACGCGCGTCGTGAAATCCTTGACCTTGCGGTCGTTGGAAGAGCCGAAAAATTTCTTGGCGAAGCCGAGCATGGGCGATCCGAAGGCGGTCGAGCGTCTGAAGGCTCTGAACAGTGCCCGAGAGGGGCGGCGGTGGACGACGCGAGAGACGTCCTGACCGATGACGACCCCGGCACCTGTACAAGGTGCCCGCGGGGGGCCGCACGAACGATCGAAAACCCCTCGACTTGGGCGCAGCCGGGACTTAAGCACCGACCTTATCCCTGTCAACGCGAGGGGCTTTGCGCCCATACTGGATTCGCCCCGCAACAGCAGGACGGAGCGGCCTCAATGCGAATTTCGCGCAAGCTTCTGATTATCGTCGTCATGGCCTCGGCCCTGGCCGTTGCCGGCTGTTCGGGTGGCGGCAGTGACGAGCGACCGCCCCAGCCCGGTGACCGCGCCGTGGCCCGGGTGCAGGACGGCACCATCTGGGCCTCTGACGTCAAACGCGAGGCCGTGGCCCAGGGACTGGTGGGCGAGGGCGAACCGCTGGACATCACCTCGGACCTGTTCCGCCGGGTGCTGGACGAGGTCATCGACCAGAAATTGCTGGCCCGCGAGGCCGAACACCGCGGTCTGGACAACTCGGTCCTGGCCCAGCGCCGCCTCGACGCGACCCGGGAACGGATCCTCGGCGACATGCTGGTCGAGAATGTCGTCAACGGCCAGATTTCGGATCAGGCGGTCCAGCGCCTGTACCAGGAACAGCTGCGTCTGGCCCGGACCTCCGAGGAGATCCGCGTCCGCCTGATCCTGTCCCGCACGCGTGAGGAGGCCGACGCCGTAATCGGCATCCTCGGTCAGGGCTCGTCGTTCGAGGCCGTGGCCATGGAACGTTCGGCCGACGAGGCCACACGCTTCTCCGGCGGTGATCTCGGCTATTCGACCCTCGATGTCATGCCCCGGACCTATGCCGACGCTTTGCGGGACAAGCCCGCCGGTTCGACCGTCGGCCCGTTCCAGACCGAGGGCGGCTGGGCCGTGCTGCGGGTCGAGGATCGGCGCAAGGAAAGCCCGCCGACGCTGGACCAGGCGCGCCCGCAGATCGTGCGCTACCTGACCTATGAGGGGGTCAGGCAGTTGCTCGAGGAACTGCGCGGCAAGGCCGAGATTGATAATCTGCTGCCCGCCGACACAGCCCGCCCGGCCGAGGAGCCCGCCTCTGCGACTGCCGCCCCGGCGACCACGACCCCATGAGCCGTTCGCCCAGAACGCCCCGTTCCGGTACTGGCCAGAAGATCGAGACCGTCCTCGAAAAGGCGTTCGATCCCCTGTCCGCAGCGATCAAGCGCGCCACCCGCGCGCCCGTCGCAGCCGGGACCACGGCCCCGCTGCCGTCTGGCGGCAAGCCGGGTCTGGCGATTTCGCCCCTGGCCGTGCCCTTTCCGGACATCCCCCCGATCGGCGGCGTCAGGATCGCCACGGCCCGGGCCGGCTTCTACAAACATGAGCGCGACGATCTGGTCGTCTTCAATTTCGCCCGCGGGACCACCTGTGCCGGGGTCTTTACCCGTCACAAGATCGGCTCGGCCCCGGTCGACTGGTGCAAGCGTCAGCTCGGCACCCAGGGCGGTGGCGAGGATGTGCGCGCCCTGGTGGTCAATGCCGGCTGCGCCAACGCCTTCACCGGCAAGGCCGGGGCCGACGCCGCCCGGCGCACTGCCTCGGAAGTCGCCAAACGCTTCGTCTGTCGCCAGCGCGACGTGATGCTGGCCTCGACCGGCGTGATCGGCGTGGTGCTGGACGATCGCAAGATCAACGCCCGCCTGCACCAGATCGAAGAGACACTGTCGGACGACGCCTGGGTCGAGGCTGCGCGCGGCATCATGACGACGGACACCTTTGCCAAGGGCAGCTACGCCGAGTGCGAGATCGACGGCCATCCGGTCCGCATCGCCGGCATCGCCAAGGGATCGGGCATGATCGCCCCCGACATGGCCACCATGCTGGCCTTCATCGTCACCGACGCGGCCATCGCCCCGCCGGTGCTGCGGGCCCTGCTGGGCCTGCATGTGCGCACCACCTTCAACAGCGTCACCATCGACGGCGACACCTCGACCAATGACACCTGCCTGCTGTTCGCCACCGGTGCCTCGGGCGCGCCCCGCATCGGCCGGGTCGGCGACCGCCGCCTGAAGGGCTTTGGGGCCGCGCTGGACAAGGTCATGCTGGACCTCGCGCACCAACTGGTCCGTGACGGCGAGGGGGCCTCTAAATTCGTCAAGATCACCGTCGAGGGCGCGGAATCTCCGGCCTCGGCCCGCAAGCTGGCCAAGTCGATCGCCGACAGCCCGCTGGTCAAGACCGCCATCGCCGGCGAGGATGCCAACTGGGGCCGGGTGGTCATGGCTGTCGGCAAGACCGAGGAGGCGGTAGACCGCGATCATCTGGCCATCCGCTTCGGAGCCAATGTCGCCGCCGTCGACGGGGCCCCGTCGCCCAACTACGATGAGGCGGCCATGAGCGCCTATATGAAGAATCCCGAGATCGAGATCACCGTCGACGTCGGCTCCGGGCGGGCCTCGGCCACCGTCTGGACCTGCGATCTGACCAAGGGCTACATCGAGATCAACGGCGATTATCGCAGCTGATTGTGGTAGGGTTTGAAGATGAGCGCCAAGCCGAAAACCTCGAACCGGTATGCCAATGAGGTCTCGCCCTTCGTCAGTGCCGAACTGAACGCCGATCTCGATAGCGAAACGCCGTCGCACGATGCTTTGGAATGGCTCGAACAGTCGATAACGCGCGCGGAAGCCGATCCGCGGCAACGCCTCACGTCTGACGAGCTGGGCCAGCGACTCCGGGGTCACCATGAGGCCCGCATGAGACGCGACGCCCGGTGACGTTGCGGCTGATATTCCTCCCGACTGCGGAAGAAAACCTTCAGGCTATCTATAATCTGATCGCGGAAGACTCGCCGCGTGCGGGGCTAGCGTTCGTTGAGGACATCCGTCGGCGGTGCGAGCCCCTGGCCGAATTTCCCGGCATGGGAAGGACGCACAACGGTCGCATCTTCCGCATCACCTTCGACCGAAAAGTCCGGGTGATCTATCGGGTCTCATCTTCAGCAGTGATTGTGGGCCGTATCCAGTATCTGGGACAGCAATGACCACACTCCCCACCGTCCTCGTCGTCGCCGTGGCCCTGATTGATACCGACGGCCGGGTGCTCATCGCCCAGCGGCCGCAGGGCAAGCAGCTGGCCGGTCTGTGGGAGTTTCCAGGCGGCAAGGTCGAGCCGGGCGAGCGGCCCGAGGCGGCCCTGATCCGGGAGCTGGACGAGGAACTGGGCATTGATGTCAACGAAGCCTGCCTGGCCCCGTTCGTCTTCGCCAGCCACGCTTACGAATCTTTTCACCTCCTGATGCCACTGTATCTGTGCCGTCGCTGGTCCGGGACGGTGCAGAACCGCGAGCATGCGGCGCTGAAATGGGTGCGGCCGAACCAGCTTTCGGACTATCCGATGCCCCCGGCCGACGAACCCCTGGTCGCCTGGTTGCGCGACCTGCTCTGAAACCGCCCGTCGATGGAGGGGCTGATGCGACGATTTATCTCCCGCTTCCGCCACGACGAGGACGGCGCGACCTCGCTCGAATACGGCCTGATCATCTCGCTGATGTTCCTGGTGATCCTGTCGGCCCTGATCGCCTTCGGCAGCACGAGCAGCGGTATCTTCAACGGCGCGATGAACGCGATCCGTGCCGCGATGGGCGGCTAGACGGACTCCTCGCCCGTCTGCTCCCTCACCCCCAGCGCATCCGCCAGCCGCATTTTCGCTGACCCGCGCTTGAGCGGCTTCTGCTGGCTCTCGTGCGGGGCCCAGCCGGCCAGATGCACGATCTCGAAGGTCGCCGGAATCCGCCCGTCGGCCTCACCGTGGCGTTCGGCATACAGCTGCGCCGCCCGCGCCGCGATGGTCCGGGTCAGCGGCCGGGTCACCCCCGCCAGCACATTGGTCTCCCCCATCGCCCTCAGGTCGCGGATCAGCGCGAACAGATCCGGATAGCGCACCGTCACCCGGTCCACGTCCGTCACCGGCAGGGCAAACCCCGCCCGTTGCAACAGGGCTGCCCCGTCGAAGCCGTCGGCGAAGGGCGAGACCCGGGCCTGGGCCCCGTCGCGGCTCTCCAGCTCGGCCTCGGTCAGCACGCCGCGCAGTTCCTTCAGCGTCCCGGCCCCCAGCAGCGTCCCAAGGAACAGGCCGTCGGGCTTCAGCGCGCGCCGGATCTGGCTCAGGGCCCCCGGCAGGTCATTGGCCCAGTGCAGACTCATCAGCGACACCGCCAGGTCGGCTGACTGGTCGGCGACCGCCAGCGGTCCCGATCCGGGCGCGGCGCGGCTGGCCGCATCGCCGATCACCCGCACGGGCCCGACCCGGTCGGCGGCGATGCTGTCCTTCAGCAGGGCGGCGAACGGGTCGGGGTGGGCGGACAGGTCGACGACCCCGGTAAAGTCGCGCAGGATGACCTCCAGGCTGGCCACGGCGTTGTCAGCGGCCCGCATGTGCAAAAAGTCGGCCTCGCCGAAGCGGCGGGTGCTGCGGGCCAGACGCGCGGTGCGTCGGGCACTGTCGAAGATCCGGGGGGGCGCTGAAATGGGGCTCATGGGTATTCAGGATGGGGGCTGGCGCGACCGATTGAAAGCGGGACCCGGTCTGATCCTGCCGCGGCTCCGGGATCTGGGGCGCGGCCTGACCGACCTGATCCTGCCGCCCCTGACCCATGACAGTCTCGAAATCTCCGGAGCACCCGGACTGACCGCCGATGCCTGGAGCCGGGTGGTCTTCCTCGAAGCCCCGGTCTGCGATGGCTGCGGCGCGGCTTTCGAGGCCGACGGCGGGACCTTTGCCGCCGATCGCTGCGCTGCCTGTATCGCCGCCCCCTACGCCTTTGCCCGGGCCCGGGCCGCCTGTGTCTATGATGAGGCCTCGCGCGGCCTGATCCTGAAATTCAAACACGGAGACCAGCAGCAGTTCGCCGGCCTGTTTGCCCGCTGGCTGTCGCGCGCCGCCGCCGATCTGCTGGCTGACGTCGATGCGGTCGTGCCCGTGCCCCTGCACCGGCTGCGGCTGCTGGAGCGTCGCTTTAACCAGGCGGCCGAGATCGCGCGGCCGCTGTCGCGACACGCCCGGCTGGACTATCTGCCCGACGCCCTGGTGCGGGCCCGGCACACCGTCAGCCAGGGCGGACGCAGCGCCCGCGGCCGCCGCCTGAACGTCAAATCGGCCTTTGTCGTGCCCGAGGCGGGTCGGCGGCAGATTCGGGGGCGTCGCATCCTTCTGGTCGACGACGTGTTGACCACCGGAGCGACCGCCGAGGCCTGCAGCCGCGCGCTTCTGGCGGCCGGTGCCCGCGCCGTCGATCTTGCCGTCGTCGCCCGGGTGCGAAACGCGCGGGAACTGCCTATCTAGTCAGGACCGCACCCTCCAAGGAGCCTGAATTGCCCGAGATTACCCTCTACACCAAGCCCGGCTGCGGCTTCTGCAGCGCCGCCATGGGTCTGCTCAAGCGCAAGGGCGTGAGCTTTACCGAAATCGTCGCCTCACACGATCCGGCCAAAAAGCAGGAGATGATCCAGCGCTCGGGCGGCCGCATGACCTTCCCCCAGGTCTTCATCGGCGACACCCATGTCGGCGGATCGGACGAACTGCACGCCCTTGACCGCAAGGGCGAACTGGACGCCCTGCTGGCGGCCTGATGACCCGATCGCTCGACATTGCCCTGATCCAGACCCGCACCCCGGCCACCGCCGAGGAGTCCTGGGCCCATGTCGAGCCTCTGGTGCGCGAGGCCGCCGGGCGCGGAGCGAAATTCATCCTGACCCCCGAAGGCACCAATGTGCTGGAGCAGCGCCGCGACCGGCGCGAGGCGGCGATCACCGACCACGGCTCCGATCCCGTCGTCACCGGCCTGCGCGGTCTGGCCCGCGAACTGGGCGTCTGGATCCTGATCGGCTCGGCCATCGTCCGCTCGGGGATCGCCGACGACGCCCGGGCCGCCAATCGCGCCATCCTGATCGATGACCAGGGACAGCTGGTCATCACCTACGACAAGCTGCACGTGTTCGATGTCGACCTGCCCGGCGGCGAGACCTGGCGCGAAAGCGCGGCGGTGCGTCCCGGCGACGCGGCCGTGGTCGCCCAAACCCCGTGGGGCGGTCTGGGTCTGTCCATCTGCTACGACATCCGCTTTCCCCATCTGTATCGGGCCCTGGCCCGGGCTGGGGCGGCCCTGATCGCGGTTCCCGCCGCCTTCACCGTGCCGACCGGCGAGGCCCACTGGGAAACCCTGTTGCGGGCCCGGGCCATCGAGACCGGCTGTTTCATCCTGGCCCCGGCCCAGGGCGGAACCCATGAAGACGGCCGTCGCACCTGGGGCCATTCCACGGTGGTCGGTCCTTGGGGCGAGATCATCGCCCGCTGTGACGATGACGCGCCCGGCGTCCTGCTGGCCACGCTCGATCTGAACGCGGTCGAGCGCGCCCGGGCCGCCGTGCCCCAGCTGCGGCACGATCGCGAATTCGCGGGGCCGGCATGATCCGCTACGCCCTGTCCTGCGGCAACGATCATCCGTTCGAGGCCTGGTTCGGCACCTCGGGCGACTACGACGACCAGGCTGCACGCGGCCTCGTCGAATGTCCGGTCTGCGGCTCGCGCGCCGTGTCCAAACAGATCATGGCCCCGGCCGTCGCCGGCACCCGCAAGACGGCGGCGAGCTCAGCCGACCCGGCGAAAATGCAGGCGATGATGATGCACGCGGCCCGTGAGGTCCGCGCCCATGTCGAGGCCAATTTCGACTATGTCGGCGACACCTTCGCCCGCGAGGCCCGCGACATCCATGAGGGCCGCAGCGAAAAGCGCGAGATCTACGGTGAGGCCACCGGTGCCGAGGTCAAGGCGCTGAAAGAGGACGGCGTGCCCTGTGCCGCCCTGCCGCCGCCGCCGCCCGATCCGTCGAAACTCAATTGAGCCCGCTGGCCTGGCGACCGATGACGGCGGGCGATCTGGACGCCGTCGCCCGGATCGCCGTCGTCGGCTTTCCCGATCATTTCGAGGGCCGCCCCTGTTTCGAGAACCGGCTGGCGCTGAATCCATCCGGCTGTTTCGTCCTCGCCGCCGGTGACGGTGAACCGCAGGGCTATCTGGTCACCTATCCTTGGAGTGCGGGTTCGGCCCCGACGCTGAACACCGTGATCCCGGCGATCCCGGCGGACGCAGCGGTGATCTATCTGCACGACCTCACCCTGCTGCCGACGGCTCGGGGTGGTGGCTGGTCGCGCCCGATCGTCGAGCGGCTGGTTGACGATGCGCGCGCCGCCGGCTGGCCGACCCTGGCCCTTGTCGCCGTCAATGACGCGACGGCCTTCTGGGCGCGGCACGGCTTCAGCGCGGTCGAGAGCCCGGGTCTGGCGGCGAAACTGGCCAGCTACGGTCCGGACGCCCGCTATATGGTCCGGCCGCTCTGAACCGTCAGTCCCGCAGGGCGATCATCATATAGTTGATGTCGGCGTCGTCGCTTTCGCTCCAACGATCGGCCAGCGGCTCATAGGCCAGGCCGAAGGGCCCGCTCACCGCCAGCGGTTCCTGCGACAGCATCAGCCGGATTTCGTCGGGCTTGAGGAATTGCCGCCAGTCATGGGTGCCCGGCGGCACCCAGCCCAGCACATATTCGGCGGCGATCTTACCCAAGACCAGCGCCTTCAGCGTGCGGTTCAGCGTGGCCACGATCATCATCCCGCCCGGTTTCACCAGCCGCGAACAGGCGCGGATGAAGGCTGCGGGATCGGCGACGTGCTCGATCACTTCCAGCGTCAGCACCACGTCGAACGGCCCGGCCCCCTCGGCCTCCAGTTGTTCGACCGTGGCCGCGCGATAGGCGATGTCCAGCCCCTGCTCGGCAGCATGGGCCCGGGCCGTGCCGATGTTCTCGCTCGAGGCGTCGACGGCCGTGACGGCGAACCCCAGCCGTCGCATCGGCTCGGCGATCAGCCCCCCGCCGCAGCCGATATCCAGCAACGTCAGCCCGGCGAACGGCGCGCGGGTCTTCACGTCGCGCCCGAACCGCTCCGCCGCGCGATCGCGTACGAATTTCAGCCGGGCCGGATTGAATTTGTGCAGCGGCGCGAACGGGCCGCGCGCGTCCCACCACTCGGCCGCCTGGGCCGAGAACCGCGCCACATCGGCCGGATCGATACTGGGTCCCGCCGCCCCGGCCCCGGATTCGGGCGGGCTTTGGGCTTTGCGCGTCGTCAGGGTGTCGTTAGAAGCGACCATGAGCCGAGGGATGAACCCGTCGGCCGTTCCATGCAAGACGGGGGCGATCTGCCACGATGACGCGGCTGGTGATGAAATTCGGCGGCACCTCGATGGGCGACCTCGAGCGGATTCGTCGTGCCGCCCGGATCGTCGCCGCCGAGGCGCGCGCCGGGCACAGCATCGCCGTGGTCGTATCGGCCATGGCCGGCAAGACCAATGAGCTGGTGGCCTGGACCGACGGCGCGGGCCGCGCGGCCCAGAGCGTGTCGATGACCGACGATGAATATGACGTGGTACTGGCCTCCGGCGAGCAGGTTACGGCTGGTCTGCTGGCCCTGACCCTGCGCAATCTCGGTCATGACGCCCGCAGCTGGATGGGCTGGCAGATCCCGATCATTACCGACGACGCCCACGGTCGCGCCCGCATCGATGAGGTGCCGGGTGACGTCCTCGGGGCCGCCATTGACGCCGGTCAGATTGCCATCGTGCCCGGTTTCCAGGGCGTCAGCCGCGCCGGACGCATCACCACCCTCGGCCGCGGCGGTTCGGATACCTCGGCGGTGGCGGTGGCCGCGGCCCTGGGCTGTGCCTGCGACATCTATACTGACGTCGACGGCGTCTATACGACCGACCCGCGCATCGAATCCCGTGCCCGCCGCCTTGAAAGGGTCTCCTATGAGGAGATGCTGGAGATGGCGTCACTGGGGGCCAAGGTGCTGCAGACCCGCTCCGTCGAACTGGCCATGGCCAAACGGGTCCCCCTGCGGGTCCTGTCCAGCTTCATCGAACCCGACGCCGCCGGCGTCCTGCCCGAGAAATCCGGTACCCTGATCTGCGACGAGGAGGAAATCGTGGAGAAACGCATTGTGAGCGGCGTCACCATGAGCCGCGACGAGGCCCGTATCAGCCTGCTGGGTCTGCCCGACAGCGTCGACCGCCCGGCCGAGGTCTTCACTCGCCTGGCCGAGGCCAACGTCAATGTCGACATGATCGTCCAGTCGCCCAGCCGCACCGAAGGTAACGTCAACCTGACCTTCACCACCGGACGGCGCGATGCACTGCGGGCGGCGGAGCTGATGCGTGCGGGCCAGACCGACATCGGATTTCAGGATATTCGCGTCGACGAGGATGTCGCCAAGGTCTCGGTTATCGGTGTCGGCATGCGCAGCCACGCCGGCGTGGCCCAGACCATGTTCCGCGCCCTGGCCGACAAGGGTATCAAATTCCAGGCGATCTCGACCTCCGAGATCAAGATCAGCGTGCTGATCGACGCGGCCTATGCTGAGCTCGCTGTGCGCGCGCTGCATTCGGCCTACGAACTGGAAGCTGTATAGGGTCATGGACGCAGTCGCCCCTTCGGGCGTCTGAACGGGAGCGGCGATGCCAAAAGGCGGCGGATTGACGACGAGGGGGCCACGGAACCTCCTGCGCCAGATCCGCGAGGCCATGGCCGGCGCGGCCCCGGCCCAGGAACGTCTCGACATGGTCGTGCGCACCATCGCCCAGTCGATGGTCGCCGAGGTCTGTTCCATCTATCTGCGCCGCGCCTCCGGCGAGCTGGAGCTGTTCGCCACCGAGGGCCTGAACCGCGACGCCGTGCATACGACCCGTCTGCGGCCCGACGAGGGTCTGGTCGGGGAGGTCGCCCGCATGGCTGTGCCGATCAGCCTGTCGAACGCCCCGGCCCACCCCAGTTTCGCCTATCGCCCGGAAACGGGCGAGGACCCCTATCACGCCTTCCTCGGGGCCCCGCTGTTGCGCGGGGGCCGCGCCATCGGCGTCCTGGTCGTCCAGAACCGGGCCGAGCGTCGCTATGACGACGAAGAGGTTGAGGATATCCAGACCATCGCCATGGTCCTGGCCGAGACCGTGGCCTCCGGCGAACTGCTGGCCCAGGGCGATCTGCGCGACGTCGAAGTCGCGCCGCACCGGCCCGAGCGGATCAAGGGCCAGAGGTTCGCCGAGGGCCTGGCCTATGGTCTGGTCGTCCTGCACGAGCCGCCACTGGCCCCGGAACAACTGCTGTCCGATGACCCGGACGCCGAGGGGGCCCGGCTGTCCCAGGCCCTGTTCGCGCTCAAGGCCAATATCGATCACATCCTCGAAGGCGGGCAGGGCAAGCTGGCCGGGGCCTCGTTCGAGGTGCTCGAGACCTACCGCATGTTCGCCGACGACCGCGGCTGGAACCGGTCGCTCGTGGATGCGGTGCAGAGTGGCCTGACCGCCGAGGCCGCCGTCGACCGGGTCCGCAACGAACACCGGGCCCGCTTCGCCCAGGCCCGCGACCCTTACATCAAGGAGCGGCTGCACGATTTCGAGGACCTGGCCAACCGGCTGCTGCGGGTGTTGGCCGGTGACCGGCCGGGCGAGCGCGAACTGCCGGACGACGCCATCCTCGTGGCCCGCAACCTCGGGCCGGCCGATCTGCTCGAATATCCCCGCGACAAGCTGCGGGGGCTGCTGCTCGAGGAGGGATCGGCCGCCAGCCATGCCGCCATCGTCGCCCGGGCCCTGCAGATTCCCTGCGTCGGGCGCCTGGTGGGTCTGCGCGACCGCCTGTCCGAGGGTGACCTGGTCATTGCCGACGGCGAGGCCGGTGAGGCCTATCTGCGACCGCGCCCCGACATGCTGGAGGCGGTCCAGTCGCGCATGGAGGTCCGGGCCCAGCAGCGCGCCGAGTTCGCCCTGCTGCGCGACACCCCGGCCATCACCCTGGACGGCACGCGTATCACCCTGCTGGCCAACGCCGGCCTGGCCGTCGATCTTGAGAACCTGAACCAGACCGGGGCCGAGGGCATCGGCCTGTTCCGCACCGAATTCCAGTTCATGGTGTCCGAGGAACTGCCGCGGCTCGATGCCCAGACCGCCCTCTATAAACTGGTCCTCGACGCGGCCGGCGACCGGCCCGTGACCTTCCGCACCCTCGACGTCGGCGGCGACAAGGTGCTGCCTTACCTCGAGACCGAACGGGAAGAGAACCCGGCCCTGGGTCGCCGCGCCATCCGTCTCGGCCTCGACCGCCCCGGCCTGCTGCGCCTGCAGATCCGAGCCCTGCTCCAGGCCGGAGCCGGGCGCGAGCTGCGCGTGATGTTCCCGATGATCGCCACGGTCGATGAGTATCGGGCCGCCCGCGAACTGGTCGAGGTCGAGAGCCGGTGGGCCCGTCGCCGCGGCCGGACCCTGCCGGACCGGCTGCGCGTCGGGGCGATGATCGAATGCCCCTCGCTGCTGTGGCACCTCGACGCCCTGCTGCCGATGACCGATTTCGTCTCGATCGGCACCAACGACCTGTTCCAGTACATGTTCGCCGCCGACCGGACCAATCCGCTGGTGTCGGACCGCTACGACCCGATGTCGCCGCCGGCGCTGCGGGCCCTGGCCGAGATCCAGAAGAAATGCGCCGATACCGGCACCCCGGTCTCGGTTTGCGGGGAGCTGGCCGGCCGTCCGCTTGAGGCCTTCGCCCTTATGGCGCTCGGCTTTACCCGGCTGTCGGCGCCGGCCGGCGGCGTCGGACCGGTCAAGCGCATGATCCTGTCGACCGACCTGACCGCGGCCCGGCGCGGCATGGCCAATCTGCTCGGCTCGTCCGCCGGTTCGATCCGCAGCGAACTGGAATCCCTGGCCCGGAAATTGAACGTCTCGACCTGACGTGTCTCCCGATGGCACAGCCCCGCCCCGCGGGTCGTGACCTCGGGTTATGCCCAATAAATCGTTGATCGGTCGGCTCTAATGAGTTATCCACAAGACGAGTTTGAAGGTCCTCCGGGGGGAGGCCTGAACGGTCAGCATCATGTGTTAGGCGGTTCAGGGTCGAGTACGACGCCGGGAAGTTCTGTTTCCGGGTCGAGTGTGAGGTCGGGCGTTATGGCGCTGGATACGGGGTCTGTCCCCGAAGAGTTTCGGGACCACCCCGACTGGAAGGACCCTGCGCCTTCCATCGCTGAGGCCGTGACTCTGGGCGAGGGTCTGCGGATGGCGCGTGACGCCTCCGGCAAGTCGCTGGCCGAGCTGTCCACCATCACCCGCGTCCACACCCGTTATCTGACCGCTCTCGAACAGAACGACTTCTCCATCCTGCCGTCGCGCGTCTTCTCGACCGGCTATGTGCGCGCCTATGCCGGGGCCCTCGGGGTCGACGAGCAGCTGGCCGTCGAGCGGTTCAAGCGCGAATGCCCCGACCCGTCCATGCCGCTCCAGGCCCCGGTCGGCGTCGCCTTCGAGGATGTGCGGCGCTATTCGCCGCGCCTGATCGCCGCCGGTCTGGCCCTGGTGCTGGCCGTGGTCGGCTGGAATGTGTTCCAGCGCGTTAGCCTGATGCGCGCGCCGCATCCTTCGGCCCTGACCGCCACGCCCGAGAGCTGGACTCTGGGGGCCGTGCCCGGCCAGGACGGCCTGATGCGCCTGTCCGCGCCGCAGCCCGCGCCGCCGGATCAGACGGTGCCCGCCTTCTACATCACCCCAGGTCTTGAGGCCCAGCTGACCGGCATCCGGCCCGGCTCGGCCGAGGCCCTGGCCGCCGCCGCCGCCGATGCAGCTCCGGTGCAGAAGGCCTTCAATCCGCGCGGAGCCATCTACGGGGCTTCGGCCACCGCCTCCCAGGTCGTGCTGCAGGCCCGCAAGGCCGCCAGCCTGGTGGTGCGCATGGGCGACGGCCGGGTCCTGTTTGCCCGCCAGCTGGTCGCCGGCGAGGCCTGGCGTGCCCCGGATGGCGTCTCGGCCACCATCGACACCTCCGATCCGACCGCCTTCGACGTCTATCTGAACGGCGAGCATGGCGGCGGGCTCCAGGCCGTGCTGACGCCCCTGTCGCAGCTCAACAGCCGGGCCCAGGCCCTGGCCCGCCAGACCGCTGCGGCCGTTGCGGCCCGCACCGAAGCGCGCGAGGCAGCGGCCATCGAGGCCCAGGCCGAAACCGCCGCCCCGGACGTCATTCCGGGCTGAATCGACGCAGGCCCCGTCCTGCGGCGTGGTTTCGCGCCGGCGGATCGCCTATATTGCGCGGGACATGAGCGAACTTTCCCATATCCGACCGTGGCGCCACATCGAGCGCCGCAAGAGCCGCCAGATCATGGTCGGCTCCGTGCCCGTCGGCGGTGATGCCCCGATCAGCGTCCAGTCGATGACCAACACCCTGACCTCGGACCCGGCGGCGACGATCGACCAGATCCGCCAGCTGGAAGAGGCCGGGGCCGACATCGTCCGTGTCTCCTGCCCGGATGAAGCCTCGACCGCCGCCCTCAGCACCATCGTGCGCGAGTCCCGGGTACCGATCGTCGCCGACATCCATTTCCACTACAAACGCGGCATCGAGGCCGCCGAGGCCGGGGCCGCCTGCCTGCGCATCAATCCGGGCAATATCGGCAATGCCCAGCGCGTTCGCGACGTGGTCCAGGCCGCCCGCGACAACGGCTGTTCGATGCGGATCGGCGTCAACGCCGGCAGTCTCGAACGCGACCTGCTCGAGAAATACGGTGAGCCCTGTCCCGAGGCCATGGTCGAGTCCGCCCTCAACCACGCCCGCATCCTGCAGGATCACGACTTCCACGACTTCAAGATTTCGGTGAAGGCCTCCGACCCCTTCCTGACCGTCGCCGCCTACCAGCAACTGGCCGAGGCCATCGACTGCCCGCTTCACCTCGGCGTGACCGAGGCCGGGCCGCTGCGCTCGGGCACGATCAAGTCGGCCATCGGCATGGGTAATATGCTGTGGTCCGGCATCGGCGACACCATCCGCGTCAGCCTCGCCGCCGACCCGGTCGAGGAGATCAAGGTTGGCTTCGACATCCTCAAGTCGCTGGGTCTGCGCCATCGCGGCGTCAACATCATCGCCTGTCCATCGTGCGCCCGTCAGGGCTTCAACGTCATCGAGACCGTCGGCATCCTCGAGGAAAAGCTGGCCCACATCACCACGCCGATGTCGCTGTCGATCATCGGCTGCGTCGTCAACGGTCCGGGCGAGGCCCTCTATACCGACGTCGGCTTCACCGGCGGCGGGGCCGGGTCCGGCATGGTCTATCTGAACGGCAAGATGGCCCACAAACAGCTCAACACCGGCATGGTCGATGAGATCGTCCAGCAGGTCGAGGCCAGGGCCGCCGAGCTCGATGCCGCACGTAAGGTTGTGACTCGGTCACCTGTCGCCGCAGAGTAGCAATCGGTTGCGACGGGCCCGGACCGGGCGCATATTCCACCCATGCCCGCGCTCTCGCCCATAGAATCCGAGTTCGCCTCGACTGAAGAGGCCGAGGCCTATGACGTCTGGTTCCGGGCGCGCGTTGAAGCATCACTGGCTGATCCCCGGCCCGCCGTACCGCATGATGAAGCCGTCGCGAGGATCGATCGCGCGCTTGCCAAGTCCGCATCCGGGGCTTGAGCCGTGCTTCCGACGGTCTGGTCAGAGACGGCCATCACCGATGTTGAGCAAATCGTCAGCTACATCGCGGCGCGCAATCCTGACGCTGCCAGGCGCATCCGTAACCTGATCGTTGATACAGCCCGGACGTTGGGTGATCATCCATATGCCTACAGGCCCGGCCGCGTGTCGGGCACACGGGAGGTGATCGTTCATCCCAACTATGTCCTGATCTATCGCGTAGAGGTAGATGCCATAACGATCACCAACGTCTTCCATTCCGCTCAGCAGTATCCCCCCGAATGAAACTCTATTTCGCCGGCCCGTCCCCCTTCGTCCGCAAATGCCGGATCGTGGCCCGCGAGAAGGGGCTGGCCGACCGCATCGAGGAAATCGCGGTCAATCCGTACGAGAACGCGCCGGAACTGATGGCCACCAATCCGGTCGTGCAGGTCCCGACCCTGATCGCTGATGACGGCCTGCCACTGACCGACAGCCCGGTCATCTGCGAATATTTCGACACGCTCGGTACCGGCCCCCGCCTGCTGCCCGAGGGCGGCGCGGACCGCCTGCGCGTGCGACGGATGGAGACCCTGGCCAACGGCGCGCTCGAGATGGGGGTCAAATGGCTGCTGGAACTGCGCCGCCCCGAAGCAGAACGCTCGCCGTCATGGATCGCGCGCTGGTCCCACAATATGGATCGCGCCCTCGATGCACTGGAAGCGGCCCGTCCCGATCCCGCCGTCCTCGACATGGGCACGATCACCGCCGGCGTCGCCGTCACCTGGATCAGTTTCCGCCACCCCAACCACGACTGGCAGACCGGCCGCCCGAATTTGGTCGCCCTGCAGACGGCGCTGGAGGCTCGACCCAGCTTCGTCGAGACCCGGCCCGTTTAAGGCGCAAAACCCGCCAGTTGCAGGCCTTGATAGCCCGCCAGAATGACGATCAGCACCCCGACCCCATAGGTCAGCAGCCGGGCCGGGACCCGCTTGGTGATCCAGCCGGCGAACGGCGCGGCGATCACGCCGCCGATGATCAGTCCGGCCAGCGCGGCAGCATGGTTTTCCAGCGCCCCGCCCGACCAGCGTCCGGTCAGCAGGGTCGTCAGGAAGGCCGCCGATATGGCCACGGTGACCAGAAGTTCGGCGGTATTGACGGTGCCGATGGCCCGGCGCGGTTCGGTCCCGGCCCCGACCAGGGTCGAGGTCACCGTCGGACCCCAGCCGCCGCCGCCGATCGCATCCAGCAGACCCCCGACGAACCCCAGCGGCCCGCTCCAGCCCAGCGGAAACAGGCGCAGCCGCACATCGCGGGCGGCCCGCCACAACACCCAGATCCCGATGGCCAGCAGATACAGCAGGATGAACGGCTTGATCGTTTCGCCGGGAATGCCGGTCAGCACATAGGTCCCGACCACCCCGCCGATCATGCCGCCCGCGGCCAACGGCCAGAACAGGGACCACCGGATGTTCCGGTGCATCACATGCGAAACGGCCGAGGCCGCGCCGGTGAAAATCTTGGCGACATGGACACTGGCCGAGGCGGCGGCCGGCGGCACACCAAAGGCCAGCAGCACCGTATTGGCGATAACGCCATAGGCCATGCCCAGCGCCCCGTCGACGATCTGGGCCAGCAGGCCGACCAGCAGAAACAGCAGGAAGACGTCCATTCAGCTACCGGTCCGGCGTCGGCCCACTGCGGTGACGCCCACCTGCCTAATGCGCCGCACGCCGCAGCGGAAGCGGCGGTGACGCGCTTGTTATCCATCGCCTCCGGTCCGGGCTCCCTCCATCGACAGGCCCCGCCCTCCGCGCTAGAGCGAAATCGGTTGAGTGGGACGAAGTCCAACTCGGCTCAGATTTCGCTCCAGTTTGAATCTGGACCATTTTTTGGATTCAGGTCGGTTCGACCTGAAACAAAAATGGTCTAAGGCTCCGCCCCTTCGGAATTCAGGATACTGTCCCCCGTGCGACTGCCCCAGGCCCGGCTCGATCAGGTACTCGACCGCTTCCACCAGGTGGAGGCGCGCATGGGCGCGGCCAGCGACGGTCAGGAGATCGTGCGCCTGTCCAAAGAGCATGCCGAGCTCAAGCCGGTCGCCGACGCCGTCATGGCCGTGGCCCGGGCCCGGGCCGAGGTCGCCGATCTCGAGGCCATGGCCAGTGACCCGGAGATGGCCGCCATGGCCGCCGAAGAGCTTGAGGCGCTCAACGAGACCCTGCCGGAGCTGGAGCGCGAGGTCGCCCTGCTGCTGGCCCCGCGCGACGCCGACGAGAACGCCTCGGCCGTGCTGGAAGTCCGCGCCGGCACCGGCGGTGACGAGGCCGCCCTGTTCGCCGGTGACCTGTTCCGCATGTATTCGCGCTATGCCCAGGCCCGCGGCTGGAAGGTCGAGGTCGATTCCGCCACCGAGGGCGACGCCGGCGGCTTCAAGGAAATCATCGCCACCGTGAACGGCGACGGTGTGTTCGGCCGGCTGAAGTTCGAGAGCGGCGTGCACCGGGTGCAGCGCGTGCCGTCGACGGAAGCCCAGGGACGCATCCATACCTCGGCCGCCACCGTCGCCGTCCTGCCCGAGGTCGAGGATGTCGAGATCGACATTCAGGACAAGGACATCCGCATCGACACCTTCCGCGCCTCGGGCTCGGGTGGCCAGCACGTCAACAAGACCGACTCCGCCGTGCGCATCACCCATTTCCCGTCCGGGATCGTGGTGACCTCTTCGGAGAAGTCGCAGCACGTCAACCGCGACAAGGCGATGAAGAACCTGCGCGTCCGCCTGTATGACCAGCAACGTCAGGCCAAGGACCTGGCCCGCTCCGACACGCGCAAATCTCAGGTCGGCTCGGGCGACCGCTCGGAACGTATCCGCACCTACAACTTCCCCCAGGGCCGCGTCACCGACCACCGTATCGGCCTGACCCTGCACAGCCTGCCACAGATCCTCGAGGGCGACATCGACCCGCTGCTGAACGCCCTGATCACCGAGGACCAGGCCGCGCGCCTCGCGGATCTGGAAGCCGAGTTCAGCTAGACGGCGTCCCGTCGTCTTCCGGCGGCGGCCCGGGGCGATCCCGGCTTCGCTGTCGGTCGCGGCGGATACGGCGGTGCATCAGCCGGTCGGACAGGGCCTCGGCGTGTTTCAGGGTGAAGGCCAGGGCCGCCGGATTGCCGCGTCGGGCCCCGACACTGTCGGCGACCACGGCACCCCGGTCACCGATCGCCAGAGGCTGGCCGGTGGTGGTGTCGATCGCCGTCTGGTGTTCGATCTCGGCGTTCAGCTCGGCCCCGAGAATGATGATCTGCACCGACAGCCAGGTCCACAGCAGGAAGCCCATCATCGCCGCCAGCGGCCCGTAGGCGGCGGTGCGCACAAAGGTCTGCAGGTACCAGCTGAACACGAACGATACCGCCAGACTGGCCGTGGCCGCAAACACCGCCCCCGGGGTCAGCCAGCGCCAGCGGGCGCGGCTGCGGCACGGGCCATAGCGATAGATCACCGCCAGCGCGGCCCCATACCCGACCAGCAGGATTGGCCAGCGCAGCGGGGCCAGGTGGTTCCACTCTGCAGCCAGACCGAACACCCCCAGCACCAGCGGCACGCCGACCACCAGCGCCGCCGTCATGAACACTGCCATCAGGCCCGACAGGGTGAAGGCCATGCAGATCAGGTTGTAGTGGACGATATTGCGCTTCTCGACCTGATGGTAGGCGACATTCAGTCCGTAGAAGAGCGTCTTGATGCCGTTGTTGGCCACCCACAGCGACAGCAGCAGCGTCCAGGCCAGGGTCAGGGTCATCTGCGGCTTGGCGGTTTCCGCCAGCCGGTCCATCTCGCCGCCGAGGAAGCTGGCCACGCCCGAGGGCAGGACCGAATAAAGGAATTGCAGCCGGCTCCAGGCGTCGGCCGGGTCGGCGAACAACCCATAGACGGTGACGAATGCGGCCAGGGTCGGGAACAGCGACAGCACGATGAAGAAGGTCACGCCCCCGGCCAGGAAGCCGACCCGGTCGCCGAAATAGGACATCCCGACCCGCCACAGGATGTCGGTCCAGCCCTTGCGTGGAATCTGCAGCGGGCGCCTGGCCAGTCGACCGCGGCCCGGCTCGCGCGCGTCGAAATCCTCGGGCGTCGGCGGCGGCGGCGGCGGTTCGTCCGGGCGAAAGCCGCGCACGTCCAGCCCGACCTTGTGGCCTTGACGATGCAGCAGATGGATGGCCCCGGCCCCCGCGGCCAGGCTGCCTGCCACGGCCGCCAGCAGCCGCCAGGCGCGCCCGCCACCGCTGGCGCGGGCCGGTTTGGATGATCCGGTTCCTGTCCCCATCGGGCTCATCAACACCTCCCGTGATCTGCCGTTCCGCTTGAATTCGGTCGAAAGGCGCACCAATCAATCCTCATGACCGATAGCACGCCCGCCCCCACGCTCGTCACTGTCTGGAAATCTGCCCAGGCCCGGCTCAAGGCCGGTCACATCGACAGCCCCACCATCGACGCCCGCCTGCTGCTCGAGGTGGCCGGTGAGTGCAGCCGCACCGACATCCTGACCGATCCGCATCGGGTCCTGACGGCGGAGCAGGCCGCGGCCTATGCGGCGATGATCGACCGGCGGCTCAAGCGCGAACCGGTGTCGCGCATCCTCGGTCGCAAGGGCTTCTGGAAGATCATGCTCAACGTCACCCCCGACGTGCTCAGCCCCCGCCCCGATACCGAGGCCATCCTCGACGTGGTCATGCTGGCCTTCCCGCCGGAACGAGCCTTCCAGATGATCGACCTGGGTACGGGTTCGGGCAATATCCTGCTGGCCACCCTGGCCGAGCGCCCGGCCGCGCGTGGCGTGGGCACCGACATCTCGTCCGAGGCCATCGCCGTGGCCAAGGAGAATGCCGCCAACCTCGATCTCGACGCCCGCGCCAGCTTCCTGCGCACCGAATGGGCGACCGGCTTCGGTCCGGGTGAGTTCGACCTGGTGGTGTCTAATCCGCCCTACATCCCCAGCGCTGACATCGCCGGCCTCGACCCCGAGGTGTGTGATCACGACCCGCATCTGGCGCTGGATGGCGGCCCTGACGGCCTGCAGGCCTATCGCGAGCTGGCCCCCGAGATCCGCCGCATCCTCAAGCCGGGCGGCATCTTTGCCGTCGAGATCGGCTGGGACCAGGGCCGGGCCGTCCGCGACCTGTTCGCGGCCGCAGGCTTCGCCGACGCCAAGGTGGTCAAGGACCTGTCCAACCGCGACCGTGTCGTCACCAACGGCCCCGACCCGCGCACCAACCCGATTCCGAAGATGTGAGCCCGGCACGGGCGTGCCGAACAAACCCCTTGGAAACCCGCCCGTCCCGCGCTAAGTCTTTGTCTGTCTCCCACCCAAAACGCACGCCTTGGACCGCTTCCGGCCCATCCACGCGCGCATCAGGGCAGTGACGGTCGGGCCGGTCGCCCGGCGGACCACAGGGCGTCAACGGATTTCCGAATACATCGTCAGCGGGGATTGGCCCCGAACGAGACGGAACGAAGAAACGGACGGCGACAGGCTGCAGCATGCAGACCCGCCCGTTCCCCTTAAAAAGCACGGTAAGTTTCGATGAGAGATTTCAAGGGCATGAAGCGTCAACGCGGACGCAACAGGAAGCCCGGCGGCGGTGCCAGCAACGCCAACAGCAGCAATCCGAACCGGTCGTGGGATTCCCAGGGCCCCGAGAACATCAAGGTCCGCGGCAACGCCCAGACGGTCTATGAGCGCTATCAGCAGCTCGGCCGCGATGCGACCGCGAGCGGCGACCGGGTTCTGGCCGAGAACTATATGCAGCATGCCGAACACTATTTCCGCGTGCTGCGCGCCCTGCAGCCACAGCGTTCGGTGTCCGAGATCGCCGCCCGCGAACTGTCCAACCAGGGCTATGACATCGATTTCGAGGACGAGACCGGGGCCCAGGCCGCCGCCTTCCTCGCCGCCCAGCAGGCCGCCGACCGCGCCGCCCAGGGCGACTCCGGTGACAGCCAGGGCGACAGCAACAGCAACGGCAATGGCCAGTCGGGCAACAATCAGTCCGGCAACAACCCGTCGGGCAACAATCCGTCCGGCAACCAACAATCCGGCAACGGCCAGCCGCGTGAGTGGCGCGACCGCGACGGCAATCGTGACCGCGACGCCCGCCCGCCGCGCAACCGTGACGATCGCCCGCGTGAGGATCGGCCCCGTGAGGACCAGGCCCGCGACGACCAGCCCCGCACCGAGGGCGATTCCGACAGCAGCCGCCGCGAGACCCGCCGCGAACGCTGGGAACGCCGCCGCAACGAACGCCCGGCCCGCGGTGACGGCACCGACGGCGAGACGTCCGGTTCCGACGACGATCAGGCGACCGCCGCTGCCGCGACGCCCGCGGCCGAACCCGCCGAAGCCGCACCGGCCCGGACCGAGACCCGGGCCCGCCGGCCGCGCGCCGAACGTGCCCCCCGGACCGCGACCGTCGATACCGCCGATGACGCGCCGACGGCCCTGCCGGGCTTCCTGACCCGCTCGACCGTGCCCGCCGCTGCCCCGGCCGAGGCTGCGGATGCGCCGGTCGTCAAACGTCGCGCCCCGCGCAAGAAGGTCGAGGCTCCCGCCGGCGACGAGTGACCCCGCACCGCAGCGGCCGGTCTTGACGGCAGCGGTCATGACCGCTTGTTGGGACCGGTACCCTGCGGAAGGACCGTCCATGCGTTCGCGTCTTCGTCTGTCTCTCGTCACCGCCGTGGCGGCTGTCACCGTGACGGCCTGCGCCGCCACGCCCCCGCCGCCGCCACCGCCGCCGATGGGGCCGTCGGGCCAGCCGGGCCGGGTCCTGCGCGACTGGCGCAGCATCATCACCAGCACCGACCGCGATCGTTACACCCGCCGCGACGCCGCCTGGGCCCTGGCCCTGCAACAGGCCCGACGTCTGCCCGGCTCGGGCGACCTGTCCAGCCTCGGTGATCTGATCGACCCCGACGCCGCCCGCTCCGGCGTGCGCCCGCTCGTCGGCGACTACCGCTGCCGCACCGTCAAACTGGGCTCCCAGGGCGGCGAAGCCGGGCTCGGCTATGTCGTCTATGACTGGTTCGCCTGCCGCATCGAACAGACGCCGGGCGGCCTGAAATTCTCCAAACTGACCGGCTCGCAGCGCCCGGGCGGCCTGCTGTTCACCGAGACCCGCGACCGGATGGTCATGCTCGGCTCGGTCGCCCTGGCCGCTGAACCGCCCGCAAACTCCTACGGCCAGCGGCCCGAGCGCGACCTCGTCGCCGTGCTGGAACGGATCGGCGACCGCCGCTGGCGCCTGGTCATCCCCTGGCCGCAGAACGAATCCAACCTCGACGTGATTGAGCTGGTGCCGAACTGAGCACCAAACCGGTCCGCGTCGCCGTCGCGGGGGCCGGCCCCTCGGGGCTGGCCTGCGCCCTGATGCTGGCCCGTCAGGGTCGCGACGTCGTGGTCTTCGAACGGTTTGCCGAGGCCGGTCCGGTCGGGGCCGGCTTCATGCTGCAGCCCACCGGACTGGCGGTTCTGGACCGGCTCGGCCTAACCCCGGCCGTCGAGGCCATGGCCCAGCCGATCGATCACATCATCGGTCGCGAGGCCCGGCGCGGCCGGGTCGTGCTCGACGTCCACTATCGCGATCTGGCACGACCGCGGGTCGCCCTGGGGGTCCACAGGGCCGCCCTGTTTGATGTCCTGTACCGGGCCTGTGTCGCCGACGGGGTGCGCTTCGAGGTCGGGCGCGAGATGGTCGCCGCCGGGGCCGGTCGGCTGACCGATGCCCACGGCGTCCAGACTCCGGCCTTTGATCTGGTCATCGATGCGTCCGGCGCGCGCTCGCGCATCGCCGCCGACCTCGGCGCGCGACCCCGCCCTTTGGCCTGGGGTGCCCTGTGGGCGACGACACCGTGGCCGGGCGCGCCGTTTGATGCCCGCGCCCTGCAGCAGGTCTATCGCTGCGCGTCCCGGATGGTCGGGGTTCTGCCGGTCGGCGCGCGGCCGGGCGCGCCGGAGCGGCTGGCCACCTTCTTCTGGAGTCTCAGGACCGACGATTATCCGGTCTGGCGCAGCGCCGGGCTGGAGGCGTGGAAGGTCGAGGTCCGCGCCCTGTGGCCCGCCACCGGCGACCTGCTCGAGACGATCACTGACCCGGACCAGCTGACCCTCGCCCGCTATGGCCATCACACCCTGGCCCGCCCCGTCGCCGACCGGCTGGCGATCATCGGCGATGCGGCCCATGCCACCAGTCCGCAGCTGGGGCAGGGGGTGAATATGGGCCTGCTGGATGCCTGGAGTCTGAGCCAGGCCCTGACGCGGGAACCCGGTGTCCCGGAGGCCCTGTCGGCCTATGCCAGCGCCCGTCGCTGGCATGTTCGCCTCTATCAGGCGCTCAGCATGGGCTTCACCCCCTTCTACCAGGCCGACGGGGCCTTCCTGCCATGGGTCCGCGATCATGTGCTCGGCAAGGCGGCGCGCCTGCCGTTTTCGCCCCGCCTGCTCGCCGCCACGGTCTCTGGCCTGTTGCTGGATCCGCGCCCGCCAGCCGCCTGAGCGGCAGCGTCCCCGCCGACTTCGCTTGACCCCCGGCGTCCGAACCGTGACTCTGCGCCTGCGTCGGGTGTCCCGGCGCGTGTTTTCAAGGGGTTCGCATGCGCGGTATCGGCGCCACCATCACCATGGTCGTTTTGTTGGCGATCGCTCTCGGCATCGCCCTCGTCGGCATGCCCACCTACAACGTCTATTCCAAGCAGATGAAGGGCAAGGCCGCCTATGAAGAGGCCGTCCAGAACCGTCGCATCCGCGTGCTGGAAGCCCAGGCCGCGCTGGATTCGGCCGAGCTGACGGCCCAGGCCGAGATCGCCCGCGCCCGCGGCACCAACGAGGCCAACCGCATCATGGCCGAAAGCCTCGGCGGCCCCGACAACTATCTGCGCTGGGCCTATATCAACATGCTCGAGGAAACCGCCGGCAAGGGCGACCGCTCGGTCATCTACCTGCCGACCGAAGCCGGCATGCCGATCCTCGAAGCCGGCCGCCGTCCGGCGCCGTAGGGCTCATTCCCTGCCGGTCACAGCCCGCAGAGCGGGGCGGGGGTCCATGGTCTCGGGCGTTCGCACGTCCCGGGCCAGCCCCACCCGCTCCAGCAGCCGGATCAAGCCGTAGCCCCAGTCGCTCTGGCCGGGATACAGGCCGATCCGGGCCGAGCCGGGCCAGGCATGATGATTGTTGTGCCAGGCCTCGCCCATGGTCGGGATGGCGGCCCAGGGCACGTCGTGGGCCTGGACCCCGGCCCCCTCGACCCGCCACGACTGCGGCCCCCGACGGTGCGCCAGATGGCCGACGAACCAGTGGCCGGTGACCGAGGCCGTGATCCGGGCGCACACACCCCACACCACGAAACCCCAGCCGCCCAGCAGATACAGACCGACCGCGATCGGCATCTGCTGCAGCATCCAGGTCCGCTCCAGAAAACGATAGAAGCGATCCCGTCCGACCCGGCCCAGATCGAAGGCCGGCGGATGGTCCAGCGCCAGTCGGGCGTGCATCTGCCAGATCGCGTCGACCGGCATCGACCGTCGGTGGGCCAGATAGTCGTGGCAGTCACTCTGGCGCTGGGCCCAGTCACGCAGGTCATGGGCGCGGATCATCCAGAACGGACCGCTCATGCCCAGGGCGGTGCCGACCCAGACCAGTCCATGCTCCAGCCACAGCGGACAGCGAAAACTGCCGTGGATCAGCAGCCGGTGAAAGCCGACCGAATGCCCCAGCAACAGACCCGCCCCGGTGGTCAGGGCGAACACCGCCAGCGCGCCGGGACTGACGGTCAGAGGTCCCAGCACCAGGGTGACCAGCAGCATGGACCCGTTCCACAGCGAATGGACCGGATCCCAGACCACCCGGCCCGCGACCGGACTGCATCCCGGTGTCTCGACCAGGCTGTTGACCGCGCAAGGATCGGGATGATCGCTCATCGGTCCGTCCCGCCGCGCCCATAGGCCGACCACCACAGACCCCAGCCGGCGAAAGCCCCGGCCAGGGCCCCGGCCGCGCCTGCGGTCCAGTCATGGGTCACCAGAAACCAGATCGGGCCCACAAGGCCCGCGCCGCACGTGACGGGTGTCGGCCAGTTCCGCATGCCGAGCGCATGAAGCCCTGCCCAGAGCGGCAGGGCGACGAACACGCCGCCCAGACCCCAGACAATCACGCTGGGAAGAATGATCACCAACATCAGTATGGTGAATCCAGGAAGGCTGATGCCGGCCCCCCCGGGTTCCATAGCCCACCACCCCGTGACCGCGACTGCCGTTGCGGCCGACCCTGAAAGGATCAATCCCGATACCCCACGACCCACCATGTCGGCAGTCAGGCGGGTTTTTGTCGCTCTCTGTTTCATATCCAGCCTCCTAGGTAATTAGTTCCTGACTTAAATACCTAATCAAAGGGGCTGGCAAGCCCTTAGCAAATCGCTTAAATACGTCTCCATGCAACGTGTGTTTGAAGCCCTGTCGTCCGGCGTCCGGCGCAAGATCCTCGCCTATCTGGCCCATGCCGATCTGACCGCCGGAGAGATCTCGGCCCGGTTCGACATGTCAAAGCCGGCTGTGTCCCAGCACCTGTCGGTGCTGGAGAACGCCGGGCTCGTGCACAGCGAAAAGCGCGGCCAGTTTGTCCACTACAGCCTTGTGCCCGACCATCTGGCCAATACGTTGAACGCCTATGCCCAGGAGGTCTGCCCGGTCTCGAAACCGCTCAAGACTGAAAGCGCGGCCCTGGCAGCGGGCAAGAAAACCAAGGGCTGAAAGTCACCGATCTCTGACGACCGGTGCCGGTTCAGTCGGCCGCGGGACAGTCCAGCGGTTGCCGGTACGAGACGGCAGAGGGATCGAGCCGGCGCGCCGTCGTCATCTCGGTTTCAGACTCGGCGCAGCGACCGAGCAGCGCCAGCGCCGTCGCGTAGCTGTGGCGGAAGGCCGCTTCGTCCGGCACCTGCTCCACTGCGCGTTGGCAGAAGCTGATCGCCTCCGGGCCCCGGTCTGCAAGCGTCAGATAGTAGCACTGGTTGTTCAACAGACCCGGATGATCCGGGCTTCCGGCCATGGCCTGGGCATTGTGATCCAATGCCCCGTCGAGATCGCCGAGGTTTTTCAGGACGGAAGCGCGCTGGGCGTGTCCGACCCAGTCGGTCACGGGAACGCGCTGGAACGCCGCCAAGGCCGGTGCGAAAGCCGGATCGTTGCCGGACTTCAACAGGGGAAGGATCAGGGTCAGTATCAGGCTTCGGGGCTCATCATCCACGGGATACCGGCCCCGGGTTTCGGGCGGGAGGGCCGGATCTTCTGACAGCAGTCTCCACGCCATCCGCGCATCCTCCAGCGCCTCCTTGTCCCGGCCGACATGGCGATAGGCATCGCCCCGAAACGCGTGGAAATGTGCATCGGAGGACACGGTCTGGCCGGGTATGCGGGCCGCATCGTACAAACGAACGGCCTCGGCGAAATTCCGCGCCAGATAGGCCTCGGTGCCGAGGTTGATCAGGGCCCAGCTGTGGACCGGACTGCCCGGAGCGGTGGCGTCGGCACAGGCCTGGTAGTCGGCAGTCCGGCACGCCGGTGGCGGCGGATCCTGCCTGACCTGTGGGGTCGGGGCCGTGGCCAGGGCCAGGGTCAGGGCCAGGCTGAAAACCAGCATCACACCCGCACCAGCTTCAGGTCCTGATAGTCGTACGAGAAGTCGATGTCGGGCGAGACGCCCTTGACCGTGGCTCGCACCGGGCGACCGTCCTCGATCTCGAAGGTGATGAAGGCGTCTTCCTCGCGCGTGTCGGGGAAGCGGGTGCGCAGGGTGTCGCCGTCATAAGGTTCCAGCGGTCCCTGCAGGGCCGGATTGTGGGTGAAACTCAGCCACAGTTGCAGGTCGCGCGCTTCGATGGTGATGTCCCCGTACCAGGGGTCGCGCCAGGTCCCGGCATAGGCCGACAGCGGCAGCGTCGGCGCGGCCCCAGCGGCCTGTTTGGCGTCGATCTCGACCGCCGCAGCCAGCGATTTTGCGATGCCTTCGTCATTGCGGCGCACCGAGTCGGCGATCCAGTCGAAATCGGTCTTGGCCATGCAGATGTCGGTGATGCCCGAGCGCAGCGCCCGCAGCAGATAGCTCTCTTCGGCATTGGAGAAGACCGCAAAGCCGACCTTGCGGCCGGGGATCAGCATGGTCGCCGAAATGCCGCCGGGCGAGCCGCCGCCGTGGCTGATCAGTCGTTCGCCGCGATAGTCCTGCACCGACCAGCCCATCGCATAGGTGGCGGCGATGGCGCGGCCGGGCAGGGCGGCGGTCGGCCCTTCGGACGAGTTGACGATGATGTTGGGCCGCCACATCTCCTTCGCCGTCTCCTCCGAGAACAGCCGGCTGCCGTCGGGCAGGGCCCCCATGGCCAGCCGCACGGCGATCCATTTAGCCCAGTCGGCGGCGCTGGCACAGATGCCGCCCGCCGCCGCCGCGGAATCCCAGTTCCAGATGGCGGCGATCGAGCCGGCGATCGGCCGCATCGGCCCCTGATAGCGCAGCGGCGGCCCGGTGCGGGCGTGCGGCAGGGCCGACTTTTCCGGATCGGCCAGGCTGGCCATCGGCACGGTGTCGCCCATGCCGACCCGGTCGAGAATGCGCGTCTGGACGAAGTCTTCCCAGCGTTGGCCCGAGGCTGCGGCCAGCACCTGACCGGCGACCACGAACATCAGATTGCAATAGTGGTAGCCGGCGCGGAATCCGTATTCGATCGGCACAAAGGCCACCCGCGCCATCACCTGCTCGCGGCTTCGGTCGCTGTTGGGCCAGAACAGCAGATCCCCGGCCCCCAGACCGAACCCGGCCCGGTGACTCAGGGTGTCGCGCACCGTGATCCGCTCGCCGATCACCGGGTCCGACAAGGTAAAGCCGGGCAGATAGGTGCGCACCGGCTCGTCCCATTTCACCTTGCCCTCATCGACCATCATGGCCAGTCCGGCGGCGGTGACGTTCTTGGTGTTGGAGGCGATGGCGAACAGGGTGTGGTCGTCGACGCGCCGGGCCTCGCCCATCTTGCGCACGCCATAGCCGCGCGTCAGCACCGCCTCGCCGTCCTTGACCAGGGCCACCGACAGGGCCGGCTGGTCGGGAAAGGCCGCCAGACACCGCTTCACATAGGCATCGACCGCCGTGGCCAGATCGGCATGATCATTGGCCGCCTCATGCGCCCAGGCCGACAGCGGCAGGGCCGCGACGCCCATCCCGGCGACGGAAGAGGCCAGGGCGGCGCGGCGGGTCAGACGGATCGACATGGGCAGGGCTCCGGAACGAACTGAGCCCGGACGCTAGCCCGCGGGAGCGGCCGATGCCAGACGCGCACAACCCGGCCGCCCACCCCTTGTGTGTCTCACTGGCCACACCCACCTTTGCCTCAGATCAAGGCGTCGCTTGTCGCAAGGGCGCAACTGGTCGACCATCCGCCGCTTCAGGGGACACGCATGAATCTCGACCTCTATTCCGACCGCGCCAAACAGGCGATCCAGTCCGCCCAGTCGCTGGCCCTGGCCCGCCGCCACCAGCAGTTCGCGCCCGAGCATCTGCTCAAGGTGCTGCTGGAAGAGCGCGACGGCCTGGCCCGCAACCTGATCACCGCCGCCGGCGGCGACGCGGCCAAGGCCGAAACCGCCACCGAAACCGCCCTGAAGAAGCGCGCCCAGGTCTCCGGCGGCTCGGGCCAGCTCTATCTGGACGGCGATACCGCCCGCGTCTTCGCCACGGCAGAGGACGCCTCGAAAAAGGCCGGCGACGCCTTCGTCACCACCGAACGCCTGCTGGCCGCCCTGCTGCGTGAGGGCGGGGTCGCGGCCCAGGTGCTGAAGTCGGTCGGGGTCACCACCGACACCCTCGACGCGGCCGTCACCGACCTGCGCAAGGGCAAGACCGCCGACTCCGCCGGGGCGGAGGATGCCTATGACGCGCTGAAACGCTACGCCCGCGACCTGACCCAGGCCGCCCGCGACGGCAAGATCGACCCGGTCATCGGCCGCGACGAGGAGATCCGCCGCACCATTCAGGTGCTGGCCCGCCGCACCAAGAACAACCCCGTCCTGATCGGCGAACCCGGCGTCGGCAAGACCGCCATCGTCGAAGGCCTGGCCCTGCGCATCGTCAACGGCGACGTGCCCGAAAGCCTCAAGGACAAGACCGTCATGGCCCTCGACATGGGCTCCCTGATCGCCGGGGCAAAATACCGCGGCGAGTTCGAGGAACGGCTCAAGGCCGTGCTCGGCGAGGTCACCGCCGCCGAGGGCCAGATCATCCTGTTCATCGACGAGATGCACACCCTGGTCGGGGCCGGCAAGGGCGACGGGGCCATGGACGCCTCCAACCTGCTCAAGCCCGCCCTGGCCCGTGGCGAGCTGCACGCCGTCGGGGCCACCACGCTCGATGAATACCGCAAGCATGTGGAAAAGGACGCCGCCCTGGCGCGGCGCTTCCAGCCGGTCTTCATTGAGGAGCCCAGTGTCGAGGACACCATCTCGATCCTGCGTGGCATCAAGGAGAAGTATGAGGTCCACCACGGGGTGCGCATCTCCGACTCTGCCATCGTCGCCGCCGCCACCCTGTCGCACCGCTACATCACCGACCGCTTCCTGCCGGACAAGGCCATCGACCTGATCGACGAGGCCGGTTCCCGCGTGCGCATGGCCGTCGACTCCAAGCCCGAAAGCCTCGACGAGATCGACCGCCGTCTGGTCCAGCTCAAGATCGAGCGCGAGGCCCTGAAGAAGGAGACCGACAAGGCCTCGGTCGCCCGCCTCGAAAAACTGGATGACGAGATCGCCGACCTCGACGCCGAGTCCGACGACCTGACCGCCCGCTGGAAGGCCGAGAAGGAGAAGGTCGGGGCCGGGGCCCAGCTGCGCGAAACGCTGGACCGGCTGCGCGCCGAACTGGCCGCAGCCCAGCGCGCCGGCGACCTGGCCCGCGCGTCAGAGATCGCCTACGGCCAGATCCCCGGCATCGAGAAACAGCTGGTCGAGGCCGAGGAAAACGAGACCGACAAATCCGGCCCCCTGACGCCCGAGGTCGTCGACGCCGAACAGATCGCCCAGGTCGTCAGCCGCTGGACCGGCGTCCCCGTCGACAAGATGCTGGAGGGCGAGCGCGACAAGCTGCTGGCCATGGAGGACGCGCTCGGCCAACGCGTGGTCGGCCAGGACGAGGCCCTGACCGCCGTGTCCGATGCGGTGCGTAGAGCTCGCGCCGGCCTCAACGACCCCAACCGCCCGCTCGGCTCCTTCCTGTTCCTCGGCCCCACCGGCGTCGGCAAGACCGAACTGACCAAGGCCCTGGCCGAATTCCTGTTCGACGACGAGGCCGCCATCACCCGGATGGACATGTCCGAATACATGGAGAAGCACTCGGTCAGCCGCCTGATCGGGGCCCCGCCCGGCTATGTCGGCTATGACGAGGGCGGGGCCCTGACCGAGGCGGTCCGCCGCCGCCCCTATCAGGTCGTGCTGTTCGACGAGGTCGAGAAAGCCCACCCCGACGTGTTCAACGTCCTGCTCCAGGTGCTGGACGACGGCCGCCTGACCGACGGCCAGGGCCGCACCATCGACTTCCGCAACACATTGATCATCATGACCAGCAACCTCGGCTCCGAGTTCCTGTCACAGCAGGGCGAGGGCGAGACCGTCGACGCCGTGCGCCCCATGGTCATGGACTCGGTGCGCGCCCATTTCCGCCCCGAATTCCTTAACCGCATCGACGAGATCATCCTGTTCAGCCGCCTCGGCCGCGAACAGATGGCCGGCATCGTCCGCATCCAGCTGTCACGCTTCGAGAAGCTGCTGGCCGACCGCCGCCTGACCCTGTCCATCGACGACGCCGCCCTCGCCTGGATCGCCGACCGCGGCTACGACCCGGTCTATGGCGCGCGGCCCTTGAAGCGGGTGATCCAGAAGGATCTGGTCGACCCGATCGCGCGGAAGCTGCTGGCCGGTGAGATCGAGGACGGGTCGGTGATCGGGGTGTCCGCCGGGGCCGACGGGCTCGAGATCGGGAAGGTGCGGGTGCATTAACTCCCTGCTTAGCGAATGCGGCGCTTGGCAAGTTCCGGCTAAAGCCACGGTCGACTGAGGTCAGGCGGCAGCTTTGTGAAGATCCATGAAAAGAACCGGCGTGTCTCGCGCCTTGTTCTCGTCTGTGTCGATAAGGGTGAAGCCGCAAGCCTCATAAAAGGAGACTGAAGCCTTCTTCGCGTCCACAACCACAAATCGACAACCAACGGCAGGACAAATCTCGCTCCTAGCAATCCCGACGGTAAAGTCGACTAGCGCCGTGCCGAGCCGATAGCCGGTTCCCCTGTAGTCGGAACCGACCAGCAAGCGGGCAATCTTTACAGCAGGATAATTCTTGTAAGGGAAAGCTACCTCCGCCTCCAGCAGGCGGTTTTCACTGACCACTTCACTGCATGTCAGAGTGACGTAGGCGGCTACTTTGCCAACCGTTTTGTCTTCGAATACGTAGGTCCGAGCCAAGTTCGCCGCCTCGAACTTTGCGGCCTTCTGCTTGGCAAAAATCTTGAGCGCGAGAAATTCCTCCTCGCCATGCTTGAGTGCGCCGAAGCGCTCTCCGTCGCGCATCGGCCGCAGCGCGAACTCAATCTGAGCTGCGGCCTTGGGCACTCGTTAGCGGGTTTTCTCGACCTTAAAGGTCAGCTCGCGGCCATTTTCCCGGAATGAAGTCGCCATTGCCACGCCACGCACAAGGCTTTCCTTGGCGCGCGCTTTGGGGCGACCATAGGTCACTTGGCGGCGGAACTTTTGGGCGTCCTCCTCGGTGAGAGTGACGCTGCCGAAAGCGCTAGAAATAACGGCCATACCATCCTCCTTTCGAGTTACGAGGGCTCAGACACAAGCGTCTGACTGTTGTACAACGCACTAACTGGCCGTGGGTGCATTGTTGTCAACTGGGGATTGACAAATCCGCTTTTCGACGCTATTGCCAATGCCTTGGCGTTTGACATTGCCATCCGCTTCGCAGTGGTGAAAATTAATGTCATCGTTGCCCCCTCGCACCACCTTTAAAACGGACTGTACCAGCTTGCTGCGTCAATAACGGGCGTGCGGCCAGTCAGGTACTAAACGTTACGATCGACGCTCGAAGAGTTGCGGGCCGGGCTAGATACCCAGGCGAGTCGAGGCTCGTTTTGGGGGCTGAAAGGCGCTGGATTCGTTTCCAATAGCGGAACAAAGGGGGTTCATAGAGGGCGCGTGGTCCCGTCCAGGCAGTCGCAATTCACTGTTAACAAACACTAATTTGGAACCCGTGACTTTCCGGTCGGAAGCCCCTTCCGAACCACTCGCAAAGCTGCCTATAAGGCTGGTGCGAGGACCGACGGGTTCATTTCCCCGAGGGTGCGCGCCCGTACTGACCTGAGGGCTCAATCAAAGGTCGGTACGAGCGGCAGTCGCTGAAGTCTGGTGCGGCACGAGAGGGGCGGGATTGGTGAAAGCCGGTCCCGCCTTTTCGTTGCAGAATCGGATTGTCCAGCTTGTGGCCTAGCTTTTCCGGTCTTGCCCGATTTCCATGCATTAAGCCGGTCTCGTACGTCAATAGTTCGGCTAAAAATGTACTACAGCGCGTATCGCCCGTAGTACCGTATATACGCCGATAATGTCGTCGCTATCGTACCGCTTTATGTGGGCTTAGTTGCGAAGTTCATTCCATGAATGGCCCAATCCACGCACTCTTCACCCACCCAACAGCGGCATCACCTCCACCGCCTCGCCCGGAAACACCGCGCCGCGCGGATGCCCCTCGAACAGCCGCGCCCTCTCCGTTTGGGAGAGGGCTTGAGCGCACGACGGCGCAGCCGTCGTTCTGGCGCTCAAGGGTGAGGGTCGACTGTCCGGGGGCGGCTTCGCCGCTTCACCCAGCCGACCCTCATCCGAGCGGCTACGCCGCCCACCTCCACCCACCGGGAGAAGGATCGGGGTTTATGCCCACCCCCGCACCGCCTCTGCCGCCACCCGATCCGTCCACGCCTTCTTGCACGCCGCATAGGCCCCGCTGTCGTCCGGATGCCGGGCCGCGCAGCGTGCCTTCTCGCGCGCATAGGCGGCGGCCGTGGCGGGCTCGGCCCGCAGCCGGTCGCGGAAGGCCAGATGCCAGGCGAGGGCCGGGTCCCCGGCCGCATACACATGCAGGTGGACGGCCCGGACCCCGGTGTCCGGATCGTCGCGGGTGAAATAGCGCCGCCCGGCCGCGCCGTTCTCGCCACGCCAACGATAGCCCAGCCCTTCCAGCGCCGACCGCGCCGCCTCGATCCCCGCCAGCGCCCCGACCTCGCCCAGCAGGTCGATGACCGGCTTGGCCCGCAGGCCCGGTACGGCGGTCGAGCCGACATGATGCACGGCCAGCAAGACTCCGGGCGCGGCGGCCTGCAGCTCCGCGATCAGCGCCGCCGCCCGGATGGTCCAGTGCGGGCTGTGGGGCGCGAGGGCGACAGGTCTGGGCATCCGCCATGATCCGGAGCGGCGCGGCCGGGGTCAAGGCACCCCCACGTCCTTCTCCCCTTGCGGGTGGAGGAACGATCGCATTGCGATCGGACGACGGGTGGGCGGCGCAGCCGCTCGGATGAGGGGTTTCCGTGGCGGCGAGAGTCAGCGACCCGTGGTGAACCCGCTTTCGGTCCCGCCGGTGCGACCCCTCATCCGTCAGCCTTCGGCTGCCACCTTCTCCCACAAGGGGAGAAGGATGCTCACACCCCCCCGCTTCAAAATCGCCGTCAGACTCCCGTCGCTCTCCAGCATCACCACCTCGGCCTCGGCCATGTGTCCCTCCGCTCCCTTGCGGTATCACAGGCCCGCCCTCGTCATCCCGGAACCACACTGCGTCGCGGGGATGACGGGCGGTTGCCGTCCCCCTGTTCAACTCGCTCTGCGTGCGTCACAGTCCCCGACCATGACCACCCCGGCCGCTGATCGTCCGCCGCTGTTTGCCCCCCGGCGCGACGCCCGCGGGCGTCGGCGCGCCGGGCCGCCGATCTGGGATCGCCGCGCCTGGAAGCTGCTGTTCTCCCCGTTCGGCGTGCCCGCCTTCGTTCTGCTGGCCCTGTTCGCTGTCGGGCTCAGCGTCCAGACCCTCGCGTGGGCCGTCTCGGGACAGGCCCTGGCCGAGGGGCGCTGGTACACGCTGGTCACCCATATGGTCGCCCATCTGGGGGTCGTGCATATGCTGTTGAACGCCAGTGTCCTGTTACCGCTGACGCCGCTGGCGATGGTGCGGCTGGGGGCGACCCCCATGGGCTGGCTGCGCTTTATCGGGCTGTTTGTGGGGTCGGGACTGGCCGGGGCGGCGCTTTACCTCGCGCTCAACCCCGCCGGTCTGCCGATGGTCGGTGCCTCGGGGGCGATCTTTGGCCTGTGGGGTGCGGTGGGACGGATTCGCGCCGACGGCAGCATGGCCCCGCTGCGGTCGCGGAGGGTCCGGGACGAGGTGCTGCAGGTCCTGCTCCTCAACCTCGTGGTGTACGGGCTCGTCTTCATCCTCACCCAGATCGAGGACGGCGGCTTCGGCGGGATCGCCTGGGAAGCCCATATCGGCGGCTTTCTGTTCGGCCTGCTGGTCATGCCCTGGCTGGCCCCGCGCACACCGCCCCCGGCGACTTGCTGAACGCGAGGCGCCGGACTAACGCCCCCTCCGTTTTCGTCATCCCGGGGGCGCGAAGCGAACCCCGGGACCCTTCAATATTGCCGTCAGACTGCCGTCGCTCTCCAGCATCACCACCTCGGCCTCCATCACGGTGCGGCCGCCGGCGGCGCGGATGGCGCTCAGCACCTCGTTTTCGGTGATCCGTTCGCGCCGCATCGCCGCTTCGACGGGGCTGCCGTCGCGCACCAGCAGCGTCGGATCGGATCGCACCCCGCGCCGGATCCAGCCCCAGCGGATCGACGACCAGGTGACCAGATACTGCAGCCCGATCAGGCTGGCGAAGGCCACCAGTCCCTCGGCCAGGGCCACGTCCTTGTTCAGCAGCGTCGTCGCCAAAATCGACCCCAGCGCCACCGTCACCACCAGATCAAAGGCGTTCAACTTGGACAGGGTCCGCTTGCCCGACAGCCGCAGAAACAGCACCAGCCCGACATAGGCCAGTACCGACACCAGCGCCGTCCGCCCCAGCCCCGGCCAGCCCTGAAACAGAATGTCGTCCATCGCCTCGCCCTCCGGTGGTTGCCCCGGGCTAACGAGTCGGGCGGGGGAGGGTTCATCGATAGCCCCTCTCCCGGGGGAGAGGGGTTGGGGAGTGGGCGTACGGTGGTCCCGGCGGCGCACCGTAACCTCTCACCCTTTCGCCTGACCGATCGCTGCGCTCGCGGAGGCTCAAGCCCTCTCCCGCCGGGAGAGGGATGCGATGCGACATGTTTGTGAACAATCCCCCTATCGGCGCTACTCAATCTCCAACCGGATCAACCCCTTCCCCTTTTCCACCCCCAAAAAAACCCGCCCCCCTTCCGACCTGCGCCATACTCCCCGGGTCCCGTCGCAAGGAAGGACCGTCTGGCCTGCGACCTGGTGTGCGGCGGGAGTGGAGAAGCGGGGGCCCGGTTCCGGTCTGCCATCGCAAGGCAGGCGACGCCCGGGGTCTGATCGGGATGATTGGATGTCAGGGATGCGGGGGATACGCATCCGGTCCGGGGACTGTGTCGCAAGAACGGCCCGCCCGTCAGGGGCACTGCGGTAAGGCGCTAAATATCGCCACCCGACGCAAGCTTCTGAAAACTCTCCACGCGGAGCGTCAGCCTTCGTCGAAACGGTATTTTTTTGAGTCCTCCGGGCGAAGGCCCGGCGCACGCGAACAATCTCTCTATGCAACCGGAGCGTCACGAGGCAGATTGACTCCATGACCGACCTCGACGCCCCCAGACCTGTCCTGCAAAGCGTCACCGACGGCCGTCTGGCCGGGTTCGGGCAGGCGGCCCGCAGCACGGCCCCGGCCATGGTCCTGATCGGCGTGTTCGTTGTCGTCCTGATCGCCGAGGGCGTCGCCGGCGGGGTCGGTGGCTGGGGCCTGTCGGGTCAGGCCCTGGCCGAGGGTCGCTGGCACACCCTGGGCAGCCATATGGTCGCCCACGCCGGTCCCACCCATATGTGGATGAACAGCGCCGCCCTGCTGGCCTTTACCGCGCCGGTCATGACCCGGCTGGGCGGGGTCTGGTCGGTCCGGGCCTGGGTCCGCTACGCCCTGTTGTTCGGCCTGTCCGGTCTGGCCGGTGCCGCGCTGTTTGTCGCCCTGCATCCACTCGGCACCATCCCGATGGTCGGGGCGTCCGGAGCCATCTGCGGCCTGTGGGGCGCGGTCGCGCGGATCCAGGCCGACGGCCGGATTGCGGCGCTGCGGTCAGGCCCGGTCTGGACCCAGATCAAGGCCTTCACAAAGATGAACGTGGCGCTGGTGCTGGTGCTGCTGATCCCGATCTGGCTCGGGGCCACGCACGGCCTCAGCCTGGCCTGGGAGGCCCACCTCGGCGGCTTCCTGTTTGGCCTGCTGGCCATGCCGCGTCTGGCCCCGGTCCTCGCGCCGGTGCCGGTCCCCGCCACGGCCTGAGACCGGCGCGCGTCGTCAGTGCGCCCCGGTGCCCTTGGGCAGGTGCTGTCGCTCGTGCCGGCCGACGCGGGTCACCAGGGTCTTGCTGGCGGCGTTCATGCCGGTCAGCACCACCTCGGCCCCCTGGCGGCGATAGCGGAACACCACCTTGTCGACGGCGGCGGCCCCGGTCAGGTCCCACAGATGCGCCTCGCGCATGTCGATCTCGACCCGGGTCGGATGGCCGTGATGTTCGAAGGCGGCGGCGAACACATCGGCCGAGGCGAAGAACAACTGGCCGCTGACCTCGTAACGCAGCTCGCCCTCAGGTGAATCGACCTCGCTCACCACCACCGTCTTGCCGACCTTGCGCATGAAGAACACCGCCGACAGGATCACGCCCAGCACCACCCCCTTGGACAGGTCGTGGGTGGCGACCACGGTGCCGGTGGTGGCCAGCATCACGATCGACGACTGCATCGGCGTCTCGCGCAGCTTCAGCATCGAGCCCCAGTCGAAGGTGCCGATCGAGACCATGATCATCACCGCCACCAGCGCCGCCATCGGAATGACCGCGACCCAGTCCTGCAGCACCAGGATCAGGAACAGCAGGAAGACCCCGGCCCACAGGGTCGACAGTCGCCCGCGCGCACCGCTGGTCACATTGATGATCGACTGGCCGATCATCGCGCACCCGGCCATGCCGCCGAACAGCGGTGACAGCACATTGGCGATGCCCTGGCCGCGCGTCTCGCGGTCCTTGTCCGACGGGGTGTCGGTGATGTCATCGATCAGATTGGCGGTCAGCAGGCTTTCCAGCAGGCCGACGAAGGCCAGGGTCGCGGCCACCGGGGCGATGATGGCGAACGTCTCCCAGGTCAGCGGCACCTGCGGCAGGTGGAACATCGGCAGGGTCGAGGGCATCTCGCCCATGTCGCCGACGGTGCGCACGTCCAGCCCCATCCACACGGCAAAGCCGCTCAGCACGACGATGGCCACCAGCGGCGACGGCACGGCCCTGGTGATGCGCGGCAGGCCGTAGATGATGACCAGTCCGGCGGCGACCATGGCGAAGGTCTGCCAATTGGCCCCGATCAGCTCGGGCATCTGGGCCATGAAGATCAATATGGCCAGCGAGTTGACGAAGCCGGTCATCACCGATTTCGAGACGAATTTGATGTACCGGCCCAGCCGCAGCACGCCGACGGCGATCTGGAAGATCCCGGTCAGGATCGAGGCGGCGAACAGATATTCCAGCCCGTGGTCACGCACCAGCACGACCATCAGCAGGGCCATGGCCCCGGTGGCGGCGCTGATCATGGCCGGGCGGCCACCGACGAAGGCGATGGTCACGGCGATGACGAAACTGGCGTACAGGCCGACCGCCGGATCGACGCCGGCGATGATCGAGAAGGCGATCGCCTCGGGGATCAGGGCCAGGGCCACGACCGTGCCGGCCAGCATGTCCTTGCGGGGATTGGCCAGCCATTGCTGGCGCGCATTGGCGATCAGGGTCATGTCGTCAGGGTCCGTCGCAGGATCGGCCGGGCGCGTCAGGCGCGCGATGTCCGGGTTCGTTCAATTTCCCGGGGGATCGGCGCCCGGGCTAGCCACCCGGTCGAGGCCGGGTCCGTGGTGTCGGCAGCCCTTGCGATATTGCAGTGCAAAAAGCAAGGAGACGCCGCCCCCGGGCCGGGGGCGACGACGTCCTGTGCCGCTTGCGCTGCGCCGGACTCAGCGGTCGATGCGGGTGGCCGAGCCGTGGATGATGCAGGCGAACTCGGTGCCCGGCTGGCCGGTATGCGCCCCGGTCGAGGTCAGCACCCCGTCCCGCGCGTGGCAGCTGTCCCGAAGAGCGGTCAGCTCCCGCTGGTACCAGGAATCGCCGACCGTGCCGGTGGCACAGGCGCCGAGGGTGAGAAGGGCGATCAGGGCGAGAGAGGTACGCATGGGATAGTCTCCTTCCGGATTGAGAGGCGGGCTCAGTCGGTCTTGGCAGCAGCGGCGGCGATCAGGGCATCATCGATCTCCCGGGCCCGCACCGCCGCCGGCCGGGTCGAGAGACGTTCGGCGTAGGCCTTGAAGGCCGGCCGCTCGGGCAGGGTCTTGAACATCAGGCCCCAGATGATCTGGCTGCCGACATAGACATCGGCGGCGCTGAACCGGTCACCGAGGATATAGGGCCCCTTCGCCACCGCGGTCTCCAGCGTGTCGACGGCATTCTCGAAACTGCCGTAGCCGGCCTGCATCGCCTTGTCGGCCGGGGCCAGCAGGCCCAGCGACTTGGCGGTGACGGCGGCTTCCAGCGGCCCGGCGGCAAAGAACAGCCAGCGCAGCCAGGTGCCGCGCGCCGGATCGTCGAACGCCGGGGCCAGACCCGCCTCGGGAAAGGTGTCGGCCAGCCAGGCGCAGATGGCGGCGCATTCGGTGACCACCACGCCGCGGTAGGCCACGGCCGGGACCTTGCCCATCGGATTGATCGTCAGATAGTCCGGGCCCTTCATCGTGGTGCCGTAGTCCAGCACCTCGGTGCCATAGGGCTGGCCCAGCTCCTCCAGCATCCAGCGCACGATCCGCCCGCGCGACATCGGGTTGGTATAGAAGACAATCTCGTCGCTCATGGTCGCGATGCTCCGGTCTGCAGGGACCAATCTAGACCCGGACGCCGCAATCAACCAGCGGTCTCACGCGGGGGTGACTATCGCCCAGGCCGGGCGGGCGGTAAGTCAGGGTCATGACTGCATCGCCCCGCCTGCGCCGCCTGATCGACCTGCCCGGAATCGCCGATCTCGAATACCAGGCCCTGCTGAAACGGGACTGGGCCGAGCCCGGGGCCCGCGCCGAATTCCCCGAGATCGACGCCTGCTCCCGCGCCGTGTTCGGCCTGACCGCCGACGAGGCCGAGGCCATCGCCCGCCCGGCCGACTGGGACGGCATCGACCAGCAGTCCCACGCCCGCCAGGTCGAGGCCTTCGAGGTCGAGGGCTGGGACGTGACCGACAACCGCCGCAAGCCGCTGCGCATGCTCGACCATTTCAGCACCCAGCTGTGGCTGGCTATCCGCGGCGTCGCCGGCGAGCTGCCGTTCCAGCCCGACGACGAACAGCCCGACGCCTGGGGCTCGTCCTTGGCGGACGACGCCGCCCGCTTCCGCAAGCGCTGAGCCGGCCCATGCAGACCGATGACCGACAGCCGGGCTGGCGCTTCTGGATCGACCGCGGCGGCACCTTCACCGACATCGTCGCCCAGGCTCCGGACGGTCGCATCCAGACCGGCAAGCTGCTGTCCGAGAATCCCGAACACTATGCCGATGCCGCCGTCGAAGGCGTGCGCCGGCTATTGGGGGCCGGACCCGGTCCCCTGCCGCCGGGCCGGGTCGAGACCATCCGCATGGGCACGACCGTGGCCACCAACGCCCTGCTGGAGCGCAAGGGCGAACCGACCCTGTTGGCCATCACCCGCGGCTTTGGCGATGCCCTGACTATCGGCTGGCAGAGCCGTCCCGACATCTTCGCCCGCCACATCGTTCTGCACCGCCAGCTCTACGACCGCGTCCTTGAGATCGACGCCCGGGTGTCGGTCGACGGCACGGTGCTGGAGCCCCTCGACGAGGACCGTGCCCGCGCCGGTTTCGCCGCCGCCCATGCCGACGGCCTGCGGTCCGTGGCCATCGTCCTGCTGCACGGCTGGCGCTGGAGCGCCGACGAAATCCGTCTCGCCCAAATCGCCCGCGAGGTCGGCTTCACCCAGGTCTCGGTCAGCCATGAAATCGGGGCCCTGATCAAGCTGGTCGGCCGCGGCGACACCACGGTGGCCGACGCCTATCTGTCGCCGGTGCTGCGCGCCTATGTCGACCGGGTCGGGGCCGAACTGGGCGAGGACACGCCGCTGCTGTTCATGCAGTCCAACGGCGGCCTGACCGGGGCCCGCGCCTTCCGCGGCAAGGACGCCATCCTGTCGGGTCCCGCCGGCGGCGTGGTCGGCATGGCCGAGACCGCCGCGGCCGCCGGTTTCGACCGGGTCATCGGCTTCGACATGGGCGGCACCTCGACCGATGTCTCCCACTATTCCGGCGCGTTCGAACGCACTTCCGACAGCGTCGTCGCCGGCGTGCGGCTGCGCGCACCGATGCTGGCGGTGCACACCGTCGCGGCAGGCGGCGGCTCGATCTGCCGCTTCGACGGCGCGCGGCTGCGGGTCGGCCCGGAGTCCGCCGGGGCTGTGCCGGGCCCCGCCGCCTACCGCCGCGGCGGTCCGCTGACGGTGACCGACTGCAACGTCATGCTCGGCAAGCTAAGGCCCGAATTCTTCCCGCCGGTGTTCGGTCCGGGTGCCCACCAGCCGCTGGACGCCGACGCGGTGCGAGACGGCTTTGAGGCTCTGGCCGCCGATGTCCTGGCCGCCACCGGCCGATCCATGACGCCGGTCGAACTGGCCGAGGGCTTCCTCGCCATCGCCGTTCAGGACATGGCCGAGGCAATCAAGGCCATCTCAATCCAGCGCGGCCACGACGTCAGCGGCTATGTGCTGAACAGCTTCGGCGGGGCCGGGGGCCAGCACGCCTGTATGGTCGCCGATGCCCTCGGCATGACCCGGGTCATGCTCCATCCACTGGCCGGCGTGCTGTCGGCTTATGGCATGGGTCTGGCGGCGGTGCGCACCATCCGCGAGGAGACGGTCGCCGTGCTGCTGGAGCCTAAACAGATCGCCTTGCTGGACCAGCGGGCCGCCGTGCTCGGTGCTGTTGCCCATGCCGAGCTGGTCGCCCAGGACATCGCGTTCGAGTCCGTCGAGTCCCTGGTCCGGGCCCGGATCAAATACGACGGCACCGACACGCCGCTGACCGTCGCCTTCGGCCCCGTTGACGCAATGCGCGAGGCGTTCGAATCCCTGCACCGTCGGCGCTTCGGCTTCGTCGCCGCGGACAAGATCCTGATCGTTGAAAGCCTCGAGGCGGAGGCCACCGGCCGGTCCGGATCGCCCGGCCCCGCTGCGGCCGCACCGGTCGCCGAGACCGTGCCGCCGCCGATCCCGGCCGCGCGCATCCGCATGGCCGGCGCGGACCAGACCGCGGCCATCGTCCGGCGTGAAAGTCTGATCGCCGGGTCGGTGATCGACGGTCCCGCCGTCGTTCTCGAACAGACCGGAACCACGGTGATCGAACCCGGCTGGCGCGGTGTCACCGACGCCGCCCTGAACCTGATCCTCGAGCGGGTCGCGCCGCTGGCGCAACGGCGCGCGATCGGCACTGAGGCCGATCCGATTCTGCTGGAAGTCTTCAACAGCCGCTTTATGGCCGTGGCCGAGCAGATGGGCGAGGCCCTGCGCGCCACCGCCTATTCGGTCAACATCAAGGAGCGGCTCGACTTCTCCTGCGCTGTCTTCGACCGCGACGGAGCCCTGATCGCCAACGCCCCGCACATTCCGGTGCATCTGGGCTCGATGGGCGAGAGTATCGCCGCCGTTGTCCGTGCCCGGGGCGACGGCCGGGACGGCCGCGGCCTGCGCGACGGTGACGTCTATATGCTCAACGCCCCGTGGAATGGCGGTACCCATCTGCCGGACATCACCGTCATAATGCCGGTCTTTCTGACGGGTGAGGCCGGTCCGGCATTTTTCGTCGCGGCGCGTGGCCACCATGCCGACGTCGGTGGCATCACGCCGGGCTCCATGCCGCCGGGCAGCCGTACAGTCGAGGAGGAGGGGATCCTGATCGACGACTTCCTGCTGATCAACGAAGGCCGCCTTTGCGAGGCCGAGACCCGAGCCCTGCTGGGCTCCGGTCGCTGGCCCGCCCGCAACATCGATCAGAACCTTGCGGACCTGAAGGCACAGGTCGCCGCCTGCGCCCGCGGCGCACAGGAATTGGAGTCCATGGTCGCCAGCTTCGGCCGCGCCGCGGTCGACGCCTATATGGGCCACGTCCAGGACAATGCCGAAGAGGCAGTGCGGCAGGTTCTGGCCGTGCTGAAGCCCGGCACATTCGCGCTCGAGATGGATGACGGCGCGATCATCCGGGTGCGGATCGACGTCGATCCGAAGGCGCGTCGGGCCACGGTCGACTTCACCGGGACCAGCGCCCAGCGCGACAACAATTTCAACGCCCCGCTGTCGATCACCCGGGCCGCGGTCCTCTATGTCTTCCGCACCCTGGTCGATGACGTCATTCCGCTGAACGCCGGCTGCATGAAGCCGATTACCCTGCTCGTGCCCGAGGGTTCGATGCTCAGCCCGCTCTATCCGGCCGCCGTCGTGGCCGGCAATGTCGAGACCAGCCAGGCGGTGGTCGACGCCCTGTACGGAGCCCTCGGCGTGCTGGCTGCCAGCCAGGGCACGATGAACAATTTCACCTTCGGCGATGAGACCCGTCAGTACTATGAGACCATCGCCGGCGGCTCGGGCGCGGGACCGGACTTCGACGGAGCCGATGCGGTCCAGACCCATATGACCAACAGCCGCCTGACCGATCCCGAGGTGCTGGAGTCGCGCTTTCCGGTGCGACTGGATGAGTTCTCGATCCGACGCGGATCCGGTGGGGCCGGGGCCCATCATGGCGGGGACGGCGTGATCCGACGGGTACGCTTCCTCGAACCGATGACCGCCGCCATCCTGTCGAACCGTCGCCGCGTGCCCCCCTTTGGTGTCGCGGGCGGCTTGCCCGGCGCGGTTGGACGCAACAGCGTCGAACGCGCGGACGGCAAGCATGAAGCCCTGGGGTCGACCGCCGAGGTCCAGATGCGGCCGGGCGACGTCTTCGTCATCGAGACGCCGGGCGGCGGCGGGTTCGGGTCTCCGCCCAAAGAGTAGAAGCGTCGGAACGCGGGGGCTTTCGTCAGTCTCTTTTCCACGTCACCATCACAGTCGGTCGGGGAAATTCAACATGCTGGTGCTTCTGGGGATCGCAGTGGTCGTGGCCGGCTTCGTCGCCCGCATCAATCCGTTGCTGGTCATTCTGGCGGCAGCGATCGTCACCGGGGTGATGGCCGCCGTGGTGTCGGGTGTCGAACCCCGGACCCTGCTTCAGGCCGGAGTCGATACGCTGGCGGCCTTCGGCAAGGCGTTCAACGACAACCGCTATTTCCATATCACCTGGCTGGTCCTGCCGGTCATCGGCTTGCTGGAGCGCAAGGGTTTGCAGGAGCGGGCACGCATTCTGGTCGGCAAGGTGCGGGCCGCGACGGCCGGGCGGCTGCTGATCAGCTACCTGCTGGTGCGCCAGGCGACTGCGGCTCTGGGCTTGACCTCGCTGGGCGGGCATCCGCAGATGGTGCGCCCCCTGATCGCCCCGATGGCCGAGGGGGCGGCCGAGGTCGAGGCGGGCGTGGTCCTGCCCGACAAGGTCCGGTTCCGGATCCGGGGGATGTCGGCGGCGACGGATAACGTCGGCCTGTTTTTCGGCGAGGATATCTTCATCGCCATCGGGTCGATCGTGCTGATCGTCGGCTTCCTCGAACAGTCGGGCCTGATCGTCGAACCGCTGCAGATTTCCGTCTGGGCCATCCCCACCGCCATCGCCGCTTTTGCCGTCCACGGGGCCCGGTTGCTGCTGTTTGACCGGTCGATCCGCCGCGAGATTGAGGCCGGTCCGCCGAGACCGGCCGTCGATACAGGGGCGGGTCAATGATCACTCTCGAACACGCCTATCTGGTGGTGGGGCTGATGTTCCTCGCCTTCGCCGTCCTGACCCTGCGCGACCGCGAACACCCGACGCGGATTCTCAGCGCCCTGTTCTGGGGTCTGATCGCCGTGTCCATGCTGTTCGGTAGCTGGCTCGGCGGACTCGGCAACGGCCTGCTGGTGCTGGCGCTCGTCGGCATCGGCGGCCTGAAGCGGCTGGGCGTCGGCAAGCCCGCCACGACCAGTCCGGTTCAGCGCCTCGAACGCGCCAAAAGACATGGCAACGCCCTGTTTCTGCCGGCCCTGATCGTTCCGATCGTCGCGGTCGGGGGTACGCTGGCGGCCAAACATTCTGCCGCCGGTGCCTGGCTGATCGCGCCGGTGCAGACCACGCTGATCGCCCTCGGCCTCGGCTGTGTCCTCGCCCTGATCGCCGCAATGGTCTGGCTGCGGCCGCCGGTGCTGGCCCCCGTGCAGGAGGGGCGGCGGCTGATGGATTCCATCGGCTGGGCCGCCCTGCTGCCGCAGATGCTGGCCTCGCTCGGCGCGGTCTTTCTGGCCACCAATGTCGGCGGGGTCGTCGGTGAACTGGTGACGCAGGCGGTGCCGATGAACTCGGCCCTGATCGCCGTGGTCGCCTACTGTCTGGGCATGGCCCTGTTCACCGTCATCATGGGCAACGCCTTCGCCGCCTTCCCGGTGATGACGGCGGCCATCGGCCTGCCCTTCGTTATCTATCAATTCGGCGGCAACCCGGCGATCGTCTGCGCCATCGGCATGCTGGCCGGCTTCTGCGGCACGCTGATGACGCCGATGGCCGCCAATTTCAACGTGGTGCCGGCCAACCTGCTGGAACTGCCGGACAGGGATTCGCCGCTGAACGGGGTGATCCGGGCCCAGATGCCGACCGCCCTGATCATGCTCGGGATCAATATCGTGCCGATGTACCTGCTGGCCTTTCGCTTCTGATGACCGGTCTCACGCTCGACATCGCCGACCTGTACGCCCGCACCGCCCTGGGCCATGTGACGCGCGAATATCCCAACAAGATGGATCACGTGCTTGAGGGTCCGACCGACGTGTTGGGTCCCCGGGCCCTGCATCCGGTCTTCTTCGGCAGTTTCGACTGGCACTCGTGTGTGCACGGCTGGTGGACCCTGTTCACCGTCTATCGTCTGTATCCGGACGGCGCGGAGGCCGCGGGTATCCGTGATCTCGCCGACACCCTGTTCACCGTCGACAACATCGACGTCGAGGTCGACTATCTCGACCGGCCCGGCAGTCGCGGCTTCGAACGCCCCTACGGATGGGCCTGGTGCCTGACGCTGGCGGCCGAGCTGGCCCGGCATGAGACGGATGAAGGGCGGCGCTGGGCGGCCGCGCTCAAGCCTCTCGCCGACGCCTTTGCCCGGCGGTTCACAGTCTTCCTGCCGCTGGCCACCTATCCGGTCCGGGTCGGCACCCATTACAACACCGCCTTCGCCCTCAGACTGGTGCTTGATTATGCGGAAGGGTCCGGGGATGCGGCCCTGGCCGCCCTGTGCCGCGACCGGGCCTGGGCCTGGCACGGAGCCGATCGTGACTGTCAGGCCTGGGAGCCGTCGCAGGATGAATTCCTGTCACCGGCGCTGATGGAGGCCGAGCTGATGCGGCGGGTGCTGGAGCCGACCGCCTTTGTCGACTGGCTGGACGGCTTCCTGCCGCGACTGGCGAAGACGCAACCGCAGACCCTGTTCGTCCCGGCCTCGGTCAGTGATCGCAGCGACGGCAAAATCGCTCATCTGGACGGGCTAAACCTCAGCCGGGCGTGGTGCTGGCGCGGCATCGCCTCGGCCCTGCCGTCGGGCGATCCGCGTCGGGCAGTGGCCCTGGCGGCGGCCGGGCACCATCTGGATGTCGCCCTGCCGCAGGTGACCGGCGACTATATGGGCGAGCACTGGCTGGCCAGTTTCGCCTTGCTGGCGCTTCTGGCCGCGTCGGACTAGCCCGGCAACAGGTCCAGCAGGGTCTCGACCGGGCGGCACAGTTTCACCCCCTTGGGCGTGCGAACGATCGGCCGGTTCACCAGAATCGGATGGGCGACCATGGCGTCGAGAATGGTGGCGTCGGACACGGACGGCTCAAGCAGACCAAGGTCCGACACGAGGTCGCCTGTGCGACGCATCACGTCACGCGGAGTCACGCCCATTTCGGCGAACAGGGCGGTCAGCTGGTCACGGGTCCAGCCGGCCTTCACATATTCGACGACCTCGGGCTTCAGGCCGGCGGTCTCGATTGCGGCCAGCACCTTGCGCGAGGTCCCGCAGGCCGGGTTGTGGAAGACGGTGACGGGAAAGGCGGGGTCGGCCATGGGCGGCTCCTGCGACTATGGTGCGGACAACTGCGGATACCGCCTCCTAGCAGGCCCGTCGTCAACGTTCACCCCGTGCCATGGTCGGGCGATTTCATCGTTGCGTGGTTGCGGCCCCGAACCATAGCGCGCACATGCGGCTCATGACCGACAGAGTTGCCGTTCCTGTTCCCCCGAAAGGCCCGGGATTTCCAGAGTTCGTCAGCCTGATCGCGATGATGATGGCGCTGAATGCGCTCGCCATCGACGCCATGCTGCCGGCCCTGCCGGCCATCGGCACGGCCCTTGGCGTCGTCACCGAGAACAGCCGCCAGTGGGTCATCACCGCCTATCTGCTGGGCTTCGGCGTGGCCCAGATCATCTACGGCCCGCTGGCCGACCGCTACGGCCGCAAGCCCGTCCTGATGGTCGGCCTGAGCCTTTATATCTTGTTCGGCGTCCTCGCGGCCTTCGCCCCCACTTTCGAGACCCTGATCCTGGCCCGGATCGGCAGTGGTATCGGGGCGGCGGCGCTGCGGGTTCTGGCGGTGTCGATCGTGCGCGACCGCTACAGCGGACGGACCATGGCTCGCGTCATGTCGCTGAGTTTCCTGGTCTTCCTCGGCGTGCCCATCCTGGCCCCGACGCTGGGCCAGTTGATCCTGAACGTGGCTCCGTGGCCGTGGATTTTCGGCGTCCTGGCCCTGGCCGGTGGGGCCTTCATGGTCTGGGCCGCGATCCGCCTGCCGGAGACCCTGCATCGTGAAGATCGCCTGCCGATCCGGGTCGACCGCATCGCCGCCGCCTTCCGCGAGGCCCTGACCAATCGCCGCTCGATGGGGTACACGCTGGCGATGACGGCGATGACCGGGGGGCTGTTCGGCTTCATCAACTCGTCGCAACAGATCTTCTTCGACGTGTTCGACGAACCGGACCTGTTCACCACCTTTTTCGGTGTGATGGCGGGCGGGGTGGCCGTCGCCTCCCTGCTGAATGCGAAACTGGTCGAACAGCTGGGCTCCCGACTGATCTCCCACACAGCCCTGATGGGATTCATCGCCATGGGCCTCATCCATTCGGCCGTGACCCTGACGGGACACGAGACCATCTGGACCTTCGCCGTCCTGCAGGGGCTGACCATGTTCTGCTTCGGTCTGATCGCCGGCAATTTCGGGTCGATGGCGATGGAGGCCATGGGCCACATCGCCGGCACCGCCTCGTCGGCCCAGGGCTTCATCTCGACGACGGCCGGTTCGACCCTTGGCTTCCTCATCGGACAACAGTTCAACGGGTCCGTGGCCCCGCTGGCCCTGGGTGTCACCGTTTGCGGTTTTCTGGCCTTGGCCGCCGTCCTGTTCGCCGAGCAAGGCCAGCTTTTCAGGGCGCGAAATCCGGTTCAACCCCCGGCGACCTGAGACACGCCTCTTGATCTTTGCCGCTCGAGGGGGCTGTCTCCCGTCCAACACGTCAACGGAGCGTTTCATGAACCGCAAACTGACCGGACTGGTGTCCGCCCTGGCCCTTTCCGCCGCCCTCGCCGCCTGCGGCCAGCCCGGCGTCAAGTCCGACATGCCGCCGCTGCCGGCCTCGGCTACAGCCCCGATCCAGTATGTCCGGGACATCCATTCGTTTGCCCGGCCCGAGATTGCCCGCGTGCGAAATGTCGACCTCGATCTGACCGCAAATTTTGAGACCAAAACCCTGTCGGGGACAGCCACTCTCGATGTTACGGCCGAGCCGGGGGCCACCCAGGTCATTCTCGATGTCCGCAACCTCGACATCCGCGGCGTCACCGACGAAGCCGGCGCCGCCCTGCCGTTCGTGCTGGGGGCCGTCGACCCGATCATGGGCCAGCCGCTGACCGTGACCTTCCCGGCCTTCGCGGCTGGTGAACAGCGCAAGATGGTCATCACCTACTCAACCCGCCCCGACGCGGCGGCCCTGCAATGGCTGACCCCGGTGCAGACGGCCGGCGGCCAGCAGCCCTATCTGTTCAGCCAGGGTCAGGCCATCCTGACCCGGACCTGGATCCCGACCCAGGACAGCCCCGGCATTCGCCAGACCTATTCCGCCAAAATCACCGTGCCGGACGCCCTGAAGGCGGTGATGAGTGCCGAGATGCTGACCCCGGACGGCAAGGCCGCCGGCACGGGCATGCACAGCTTCAGCTTCCGCATGACCAATCCGGTCCCGCCGTATCTGATCGCGCTGGCGGTCGGCGATCTGGTCTTCGCCAGCGAAGACGGCCGCACCGGCGTCTGGACCGAGCCGAGCCGTCTGGACGCGGCCAAGGCCGAATTCTCGGAGGTCGGCCAGATGGTCGATGCGGCCGAGGCCCTGTACGGCCCCTATCGCTGGGGTCGCTACGACCTGCTGATCCTGCCGCCGTCCTTCCCGTTCGGCGGGATGGAAAACCCGCGCCTGACCTTCGCCACCCCGACGATCGTGGCCGGCGACAAGTCGCTGGTCTCGCTGGTCGCGCATGAATTGGCGCACAGCTGGTCCGGCAATCTGGTGACCAACTCGACCTGGTCCGACATCTGGCTGAACGAGGGTTTCACCACCTATTTCGAAAACCGCATCATGGAGTCGGTCTATGGGCGTGACCGGGCGCTGATGCTTCAGGTGCTGGGCTGGAATGACCTGCAGTCCAGCCTGAAGACCATGCCCGCCGCCGATACACGGATGCACATCGACCTGACCGGGCGCGACCCGGACGACGGCCTCAACGACATCCCCTATGAGAAGGGGGCCGCCTTCCTGCGCACGATCGAGCGGATCGTCGGTCGCGAGGCCTTCGACGTGTGGCTGAAGGGCTATTTCGAGCGCAACGCCTTCCGCCCGATGTCTTCGGCCCAGTTCCTGACCGATATCCGCACCCATCTGGTCAAGGGCGATGCCGCACTCGAGGCCCGGCTGCAGCTCGACAACTGGGTCTACCAGCCCGGCCTGCCGTCGAACGCCGTGGCTCCGGTCTCGACGGCTCTGACGACGGTCGACACGGCCGCCAAGGCCTTCTTCGCCGACAAGGGACCGGCCTCGGCCATTCCGTGGTCCGGCTGGTCGACCCAGGAACGCCAGCATTTCCTGGCCTGGCGTCCGGCCAATCTGCGCACCGGCACCGACTGGCTGACCAACCAGCAACTGACCGATCTGGAATCGACCCTGACGCTGCGGGATGAAGGCAATGCCGAGGTCCTGTTCGGCTGGCTGCAGATCGCCGTGGCTCACCGCTACCAGCCGGCCGTGCCGACGCTGGAGAATTTCCTGACCAGCCAGGGACGGCGCAAATTCGTCATGCCCCTGTTCACCAGCCTGTGGGGTGAGGGTGACTGGGGTCGGCCGATCGCCACGCGCATCTATGCCAAGGCCCGGCCCGGTTATCACCCGGTGACCACGGGCTCGGTCGACGCCCTGGTCGGGGTGCCGACAGGCCAGTAGTCCAGGTCGATTCGCGGACAGGCGGGCGTCTCCGGCACGCCTGTCCGCCTCTTACCAAGCTGAACGAAAGATCTGTCCGATGCTGCGACTGACCGCTCTTGCCCTGCTGCTCGCCGGCACAGCCCTTCCGGCCCTGGCCCAGAACCTGCAGATCCACGGCGGTCCGATCTACACGGGGGTCGAGGCCGCGCCCCGTGCTGAACTGGTGCAGGTCCGTGACGGCCGGATCGTCTTTGCCGGCCGCGCGGCCGATGCGCCCGACGCGGGCGGTCTGACCGACATCGACCTGGCCGGTGCGACCCTGTTTCCCGGCTTCACCGACGGTCATGCCCATCTCGACGGGATCGGCTGGCGCGAACTGACGCTCAACCTCGAGGGTTCGACCTCGGTCGCCGACGCCATGGCCCGGCTGACGGCCTGGGCCGACACGCATCCCGAAGGCCCGATCATTGGCCGCGGCTGGATCGAGACCCGCTGGCCCGAGGCCCGGTTCCTGACGCGGGCTGATCTTGATGCCGCCGCGCCGGGTCGGGTGGTCCTGCTCAGCCGCGCCGACGGCCATGCGGTGGTGGCCTCGTCCCCGGCCCTGGTCGCCGCCGGCGTCGACGCGGCCACCGTGGCACCGTCCGGCGGCGAAGTCCTGAAAGCCGCTGACGGCCAGCCGACCGGTCTGCTGGTCGATGCGGCCATGGACCTTGTCGCCACCCTGTTCCCGCAACAGGACCCGGACGCCGTCCGCGACGCCTATCGCGCGGGCTTCCGGGTCGAGGCTGCCTACGGCTGGACCGGTATCCATTTCATGAGCGCGCCGTGGTCGGACATTCCGATGCTGGAGGCCATGGCCGAGGCCGGCGAGGCTCCACTGCGACTCTACAACAGCGTCACCCCCGACGGTGCGCGGGCGCTGTTCGCCTCGGGTCCACGCAGCGTCGCTGACGGTCGGGTCATCACCCGGGCGGTCAAATTCTATGCCGACGGGGCCCTGGGCTCACGCGGCGCGGCCTTGTTCGAACCCTATGCTGACAGCCCCGACTCGACCGGTCTGATGCAGACAACCGGGGCGGAGATGGTGCCCCTCTATGAGACGGCGCTGAGATCCGGCATCCAGCTCGCCACCCATGCGATCGGCGACCGCGGCAATCACGAGGTCACTGAATGGTACGCGACGGCCATGCGGGCCGTGCCCAAGGCCGAGTGGAGTGTCGCCGACCCGCGCTGGCGTATCGAACACGCGCAGATCCTGCGGCCGTCCGACTATGCGGCCTTCCGCGATCTGCCGATCATCGCCTCGATGCAACCCAGCCACGCCATCGGCGACTTCCATTTCGCCGCCGCCCGGCTGGGCGACGCCCGGCTGGACGGGGCCTACGCCTGGAAGAGTCTGGTCGACATGGGCGTCATCGTCGTTGGCGGCTCCGACGCCCCGGTCGAACGTGGCGACCCCCTGATCGAATTTTATGCCGCCGTGGCCCGCCGCGACCTCGACGGGTTCCAGGGGGCCGACTGGCGACCACAGGAGGCGGTGTCGCGTGAAACGGCGCTGAAGATGTTTACGCTGTGGCCGGCCTACGCCTCGTTCCGCGAGGGCGAACTGGGCACGATCGAAGTCGGCAAACGCGCTGACTTTTCCGCCTTCGATATCGACCTGATGACCGTGGCTGAGGCTGAGATTCCGCATGGCCGTGCCGTGCTGACCGTGGTCGATGGCGTGGTCGTCTGGGCGCGCTCGCCGTCCTGAGCTGATCGGCGGGTCAGCTCGCCAGGGCGGCGCGGGTCGATGGGACGACTTTCCGCCGTTCGCTGATCGTCCGGGCGGTGACGTCGAGCAGGGATCCGGTGAGCACGACCTTTCCGTTGCTCTGTATGACCTGGCTGACATAGGGCTGGATGAACAGTTCCGTTCCCTCTCGGGTCCGGCATCGCCAGAACCGGTCGGCCGAATGGTCCGGGTCGAGGAGTTTTTTGCGGTGTTCGAGGCGGAAAAACTCGCGGTCGCTGTCCGTCAGTAGATCATGGACGGTCATGCCCTCCAGTTCGGTCCGGTCCCATCCGAACAGGGCGACGAGGGCGTCGTTCACCTTGTGGAATTTCAGGGTCTCGGGATCGACGACACACATCGGCACAGCGTTATTGTTGAAGATCGCCTGGATGAAATTCTCGCGCTGCTTGATGTCCGTGATGTCGATGATGGTCGTCGAGGCTCCGCCGTCTGGCAGGCGACGATATTCATAGCGGAACCAGCGGCCGTCGAACCGCGCCAGCTCAATACTTTCACCTGCGGCGTGGACGGCCAGCTGGAGGTTCATGCGGTCGGCGTTGTTCCGTCCGGCCCGGGGGGTGGATTCGTCGGCTTCCATCCGGGCCAGCAGGTCCTCGAATGCGAGGCCGGGCGTCAGTTCGACCCCATAGGCCCGGCAGTAGTCGGCCAGATGGTCGTTCCAGAAGCTCAGGCTGTCATCCGCGCCGAAGAAGGCCAGACCGGCTGGGGTTGCGCCCACCGATTGCCGGAGCCGCTCGAGGGCTCCGGCACTGATCTGTTCGGCATGAACAGCGGCGTCGTGGGCTTCGGATATCTGTGCAACCAACGTGGCGTGGTCGCGCGCTCTCGTCAGCCGGTCCTTCAGGGCGGTTCGCGTGTGGACCGCGGTGAACAGCAGGGCGGCGGTGGTGCCCAGGGCCACGATCACGAGGTCCTCCGGCGGGACGGCCTTGAGGTTGGTGACGATCCAGGCGGCGGCCAGGACGCAGGGGAGGGCCACGAGCAGACCGAGCCGGGGGGCTGCAGCATAGCCGGCGATCAGGAACTGAACCCCGGCCGCCAGCATGATCAGGCCGACGATGGTCCCCATTGGTGAGGCGCTGCCGGCGGCGATGATTGGACCCGCGGACAGGACCGTCGTGCCGAGCAGGCCGAGGGTCGCGGGAGTCCAGCGCCGGGCCTGGCTGCGCTCCATGACGCTGGCGATCCTTGGCTGGACCAGGGTGTAGAGCCCGCTCAGCGCGACCCACAGGACCGCTCCGCGCCAGTTGCCGATAACGAGGAGGCAGAGCACGCCCGCGGGCATGAAAACGAACCGTGCGGCGCGAAGCCAGCGATGGTCTACCTGGGCGATGGCCTCTGCGACGGGGCGGGTCAATGCAACGCTCCAGAAATGGTGCTCCTGCCTTCTCGCACAACGCGGGTTTAGAATTGGACAACAACGTTCCGGAAAACTGGAGCGGCCGGCGGGAATCGAACCCGCGACATTCAGCTTGGGAAGCTGACGTTCTACCTCTGAACTACGGCCGCACAGGCCCCGAACCGGATCGGTTCGCGAGCGCAGGCCGGTCTAGCCTGCACGGTGCCCAATGGGAAGCGCTTCCGGTGGCAAGGGCCCCGCACCCCGCCCGGACACACTAGAACCAGGCCTTCAGCCCCACGACGGCCCGGACGGCGTCCACGTCCTCGCCGCGAGCCCGGGCGAAATCGCCGGTGGCCCCGAGGCGGCGCGTCCATTCGACACCGACATAGGGGGCGAATTCCTTGCGGATCTCGTAGCGCAGGCGAAGTCCGGCCTCGATCGTCCCCAGACCGGCACCGACACCCAGTTCGGGAATGTCCTGGGCCGCCAGCGCGACCTCGACGCGCGGCTGCAGGATCAGCCGCTGGGTCAGTCTCTGGTCATATTCCGCCTCGACCCGCGCGGTCAGGTCACCCCCGGTCGACAGGAAGGCGGCGGCGTCGACCTCCCACCAATGCGGGGCCAGGCCCTGCAGACCGAGCACCAGATGGGTGGTGTCCTCACCATCGGGACGGTAGTCTTGACGCACCCCTGCCTGCACGTCCCAGAAGGGGGCGACGGCGCGGCTGTAGAGGGCCTGGATCTCGGCGTCCTCGAGACCGTCGGAGAAGCTGCCTTCGCCTTCCGACTTCCACCAGAAGCGGTTGATGTCGCCGCCGGTCCAGCCCTGCACATCCCAGAGCCATGACTCTTCGCCGTCGCCGAAACCGGCTTCCAGCCGGTCGATGATGACGGCGGTGGTGCGGATGTCGCCGTTTTCGGCGATCAGGGTCTGGCGTGAGTCCGCCATGGCTTCGGCGCCGAAGATCAGATCGGCGGCGTGTGCCGGGCCGCGCAGGGCCGCGGCCGGAAGCGGATCCTCAGGAGGACGGCCGGGATTGTCGGCGCTGGTCGGGACGTCTGGCGGCATGGCCATGCCGCCCATGTCATGACCCGCGTGCGGATCGGCCGACTCCATGGTCATGCCCGTCATGTCGTGGCCGGTCTGCGGATCGGTCGGTTCCGGCGTCATAGTGGACATGTCGTGGCCCGCGTGAGGGTCCGCCGCCTGCGGTTCGGTCGGCATGACGTGACCGGCGTGGGGATCAACCGTCGCCGGGGCCTCGGCCGGCGGCATCGCGTGGCCGGCATGAGGGTCCTGGGCTGGCGCGGCAGGCGGCGTCGCCGGCCGGGGGCGCGGCGCGGGCCGGGGAACCGGCCGCGGAGCCGGAGCCGGTGCCGGGCGCGCGGCGGGAGGTCTCGGACGCGGCGCGGGAGCCGGGGCCGGGGCCGGGGCCGGGCGGACGGCCGGCGGCATCGTGTGGCCGGCATGCTGCGCCGCCGCGGGCGTGGCGGCGAGGATCAGCGGCGCGAGGGCGATGAGGAGACGGTTCATTGGGCTGCTCCTTCCATCGGACGGACGGTGACGACGTTGAACATCCCGGCGTGCATGTGCATCAGCAGGTGGCAGTGGAAGGCCCAGTCGCCGGGCGCGTCGGCGGTCAGGTCGAAGGTGACCTTGCCGCCCGGGGCGACATTGACCGTATGCTTCAGCGGCTGGTGCCCGGCCGGACCACCGGTGACCAGTTCGAAGAAATGACCGTGCAGGTGGATCGGGTGGGCCATCATCGTGTCGTTGACCAGGGTGACCCGCACCCGCTCGTCGCGCTCGAAGCGGATCGGCTCGACCAGTTCGCTGAATTTGCGCCCGTCGAAGCCCCACATGAACCGTTCCATATTGCCGGTCAGGTGGATTTCCAGAGTCCGGCTGGGCGGGCGCTGGTCGCGGTTGGGGATCAGGGCGACGAGGTCGGTGTAGACCAGCACCCGGTGATCGACGTCCTTCAGGCCGGTCGGACGTTCACCGAGGCGGTTCTTCGGCGACATATTGACCATGTCGACGCCGACGCCGACCGCCATGTCGGGCGGCGCGTTGTCCGGATCGCGCATGTTCATGCCGCTCATCGACATGCCGGCCATGTCATCCGATGCAGCCGCGCCCGGGGCGGGAGCTCCGTGATCCATGCCGGCCATGGCACCGTGGTCCATGCCGCCCATGCCCATGTCGGCCATGGTCAGATTGGGGACCTCGCGCAGCGACGGCACCTCGGCCGTCATTCCCATCCGGGGCGCGAGGGTGGCGCGGCCCATGCCGGAGCGGTCGATCGCCTCCGAGACTATGGTGTAGGCGCGGTCCTCGGTCGGGCGGACGATGACGTCATAGGTTTCGGCCACCGAAATCTGGAACTCGTCGGTCTCGACCGGACGCACATTCTCGCCGTCGGCCTGCACTACGGTCATGGCCAGGCCGGGAATGCGGACGTTGAAGATCGACATGGCCGAGGCGTTGATCACGCGCAGCCGCACCCGCTCGCCGGGCCGGAACAGGCCGGTCCAGTTCTCCTGCGGGCCGTGGCCGTTGATCAGATAGGTATAGGTGGTGCCGTTGACGTCGAGCACGTCGCGCGGGTCCATCCGCATTCCGCCCCACATGCGGCGCTCTTCCAGACTCATCCGGTCGCTGCCGTCCAGCAGTCCGGCCAGCGTGGTGCGCTGGCGGTTGAAATAGCCGGGGCTCTTCTTCAGCTTTTCGAGAATTTCGTGCGGATGCATGAAGCTCCAGTCCGACAGGACCAGCACATGCTCGCGGTCATAGCCGACCGGATCGGCACCGGCCGGGTCGATAACGAGGGGGCCGTAGTGACCCAGCGCTTCCTGCAGGCCTGAATGGCTGTGGTACCAGAAGGTGCCCGACTGCCGGACCGGGAACTCGTAGACGAAGGTCTCGCGCGGTTTGATGCCGGGGAAGCTGATGCCGGGCACGCCGTCCATCTGGAACGGCAACAGGATGCCGTGCCAGTGGATCGAGGTGTCCTCGTCGAGCTGGTTGTGTACCGCCAGCCGGACGTTCTGTCCCTCACGCAGGCGCAGAAGAGGCGCGGGGAGCGTGCCGTTGATCGTTGTCGCGGTCGCGGTCCGTCCGTTTACGGTGAAGGGCGACTGACCGATCGTCAGATCGATGTTCGGACCGGTCAGGGTCGGCAGGTCAGCGCGCAGCCCCTGAGACCCGGTCTGGGCCCAGGCGGGCAGCAGGCCCTGAAGGCCCAGAAGGCCGCCCCCGGCGACGGCGCTCCGGAGCAGCATTCGGCGATCAAGACCGGGAGTCGACATGGGCGCGGGGATCCTTTGGGCTCGGTGAGCCGATATTGACGATACGCATCTGGGCGGTGAACCCCTCGCGTCAAGGTGCGGCAGGTCTGGCCAACCTGTCCACCTTGCCCTGATGGCGAGGTCAAGGGGCTGTTGTGGCCGCCGCATCGAGGACGTCGGACAGTTTGCGGCGGGCGCGGGCGATCCGGGTCTCCACCGCCTTGGGAGTGATGCCGAGTATATCGGCAATTTCGGTATGCGGACGGGCTTCCAGTGTGGCGAGCAGCAAAGGGGCCTTGAGGGCAGATGGAAGCCTGGAGAGCGCCAGGTTCAGGGCCGCGAGGCGGCGTCTATCGTCCAGCTGTGCCTCCTGCCCGGGCGTGTCGTCACTCACCGCCATGGCCTCGGGGGCATCCAGGCTGATGACACCCCGGACCATGCGGCGCACGCTGCGGCGCCGGCCCCAGTCGCGACATTTGTTCACGGCGATCGTACGCAGCCAGGTGTCGAAGGGACGGGACGGATCATAGCGACTCATGGCGAACCAGGCCGCCGTATAGGCTTCCTGGACGATGTCGAGGGCTTCATCCTCATCACCGATGTAGCGCCGGACGAAACGATAAAGACCGGCTTTGGTGTTTGCGACCAATTGGGCGAAGGCCGCACGGTCGCCTCGCGCGGCCCGGGTCTCGACGCTGTCAGCCGATCCGGTGTTTCCCACTAGCCGGGATCTTGGCGCAAGGCATCCACGATACGGGTATCGAATATCCGTGCCTGGGTCGGGGTCAGGGTCGCTCGCATCTCGAAGACATGGGCGATGGTGGCCTTCTGCAGGTCCCCCATCGCGGCATGGAAATGATCGACCGCGGCCCGGACCGCCGGGCTGTCGCCGTCACTGGCCTCGATGGCGTGCGCCAGCTCGTCGTTGGCGGCGCGAACTTCTGCCTCCAGGGGGACGCGCTGCGTGGCGAACCGGGCTTCTATGGCGTCAAGGCGCGCCTCCTGATCTGCACTCAGGTCGAGCTCGTGGTGGACGAGAGTGTGCAGCGAGGGTGTTGCGTGTTGACGCATCATCCAGTTGGCGCTGGCCCAGGTGCCGACCCCGCTGGCCAGGGCCGCGAGAACCGCGGTGATCGCGATGGATTTCCACCCCACGATCATCCGACGATCCCCATGCCGGACAGAGGCGAAAGACCGGCGGCGAGCGTCAGGACGCCGATTTCGGATGGCGGAGTCGCGGGAACCAGAAGTCCGAAGCCGCCATTGATGACGCCGAATAGCAATGCCCCCGTGACGGCCAAGGTCCGGATGCGACCAAGATGCCGACGCTCTTCGGCGAGGCCGACCCTCTGCCATACCCGCTGTTCAAGCGTGTCCAGCTGCGCGTCCGCGGAGCGCTCTGCCGGGTGTGCCAACAGGCTGTCGATATCCGTCATTGGCTGTCTCCGTCTCTTGCAGTCCAGATACGCACGGTTCGGCGGCGCCCCTCAAATCGGTTGGCTACAACGCCGACGGCGGCATCAGTGTCCCCATGACGGCCACGATTAGCAACACGCCGATCCCGAGAGCGAATTCCACGGTCAGGCTGAGGCGCAGCGCGCTCTGCTGCGTCGGGTGGTCGACCTGCCCGATCGAGGCCGTCAAGGCCGGGGTCAGGCGAAACCGGTTGACGGTCGCGAGGCCCAGCATGGCCAGGAACAGCGCGAGTTTGAGCAACAGTAACTGACCCCAGAGCGTCGTCACCAACTGGCTCAGACGCTCCGGGCCGACCAGGAAAAAGGTATTGACCACTCCGGTCACCAGCAGGGTGCCGACAGCGACCGATCCCAGGCCGGCAAACCCCGTCAGGGCCCGGGCCAGGCTCTGGTCCCGGACGTCAGAGCCCGGGGCACGCAGGACCAGGATCAGGAAGGCCGTCAGGGCCCCGATCCACAGCGCCGCCGCGACAGCGTGCAGGGCATCGGCACCGGCATGCCACCATTGGCCCACGCCTTCGGTTGCTGCGCCATGGCCCGTCCAGGCGAAGCTGGCGCAGGCGACCAGTCCGGCCAGGGCGGCCAGTCCCCACCGTCGGCGCGATGGCTTGCCCGTCAGCAGGATGACGACTGCCACAGCGGCGGTCGCGGCACGAACGCCAAAGGCCGGACCCAGGCTGGTCCCGGTCATCATCACCATCAGGGTCGACGGCTTCATCGCCTCGGCGACCGAACCGGTCATCACCGCCGTCTGCGCCACCAGCGCTCCGAGCGCGGTAATGGCCAGGACAGCGGCAGCGACCGCCGTCAGCCCGCGTGGCCAGCCGGGCAGGGTCGGTTCCAGCGACCGACGGCTGTAGAGCATAAACGCCGGCAGGCCGAGCAGGATGGACGCTGACAGATACTGCGCGGCCCGGAGGCCGATGACGGTAACGTCAAGCAGATCAGCGAACGGTAAAGGCATGGTTTCCCGTCATCCGGTGACCGTCGCCGGACGCGATGGCCCAATGAACGGTATAGCGTCCCGTGGTCAGCGGCGCGGACAGGGCGCCGACCAAAGACTTGCCGTCTTCGCTCACGGACGATGCCATAGTCGATCGCGTGCCTGCGGGGCTGACGATCTCGAGGCTGGAAAAGGCGGGAATCAGTCGCTCGCTGAACGTCAGGGTGACGCTGCGCGGGGCAGTCACCGTCGACTCTGCGGCGGGGGTGGCGGCCGTCAGATGCGCATGAGCGCTTGCGGCGGTCGCTGTCAGACTGACAGCCATCACCAAGGCGACGGGCAGAACTCGATCGAAATACATCAGCGTCTCCGTACGCCTCAGTGGCGTCTGTTAAAGTTTACGCGGCGGACCCGGTCTGCCCTCGTGCCGTTCGGTCGGGGAGCCTCACGCGGTTCCGTGCATTTCCCATTAATGACATCAAAGGAGGATTCCGTGAAAGCCAAGCCCTATGTCCGCTTCGCCCTGATGATCGCGACGTCGACCGTGGTCATGTTCGGCCTGATGTATCTAAACACCTACGCGCTCGATCATGCGCGATTCAGCGAGACCCGCCTGTACATGGCCCTGCTGATGGGTGCCACCATGGCGGTGATCATGCTGCTGTTCATGCTCGGCATGTACGCCGACAAGCGGTTGAATGCCGTGATCCTGGGGGCGGCCGTGATCGTCTTCGGCGGATCCCTGTGGCTGGTGCGCAGCCAGAGCACCATCGGCGATGTGGCCTGGATGAAGGCGATGATCCCGCACCATTCGATCGCCATCCTGACCAGCGAACGCGCCCATATTCGCGATCCTCGCGTCCGTCGCCTCGCGGACAATATCATTGAGGCCCAGCGTCGCGAGATCGACGAGATGGAACAACTCATCACTGACCTCGAACGCAACCCGACGCCGGCCGGAGCCCCGGACCTGCCGGCCGGTTCGTCCAAGGCCATACCCGACGGCCAATGAGCCGCCGGGCGGCCAGGGCAGTTAGAGTTTGACCGCCCGCAGTCTCAGGGCGTTGCCGATCACGCTGACCGAAGACAGCGACATGGCCAGGGCCGCGATGGCCGGCGACAGTAGCAGGCCGAAGGTCGGGTACAGAAGGCCGGCAGCGACCGGAATGCCCAGCGTGTTGTAGCCAAAGGCGAACACCAGGTTCTGGCGGATATTGGCCATGACCGCCTTCGACAGGTGCCGGGCCCGCACGATGCCCTGCAGGTCACCACTCAACAGAGTGACGGCGGCGCTCTCGATGGCCACATCGGACCCCGCGCCCATGGCCACGCCGACATCGGCGGCGGCCAGGGCCGGGGCGTCGTTGACCCCGTCGCCGGCCATGGCCACGATCCGGCCCTCGGCGCGCAACTGTTCGACCACGTCCGCCTTGTCCTGGGGCAGAACCTCGGCCCGGACGTCGTCGATCCCCAGCTGTCGGGCCACGGCCTCAGCCGTGGTGCGGTTGTCGCCGGTCATCATCACCAGCCGCAGACCGGCGGCCTTCAGGGCAATGATGGCTTCGGCAGTGGTCGCCTTGACCGGATCGGCGATGCCCAGCACCCCGGCGGCCTTGCCATCGACGGTGACGAAGATGGCGGTGGCCCCGTCGTGACGCAGCGCCTCGGCCCCGGCTTCCAGCGTCGTGACATCAATGTCCAGTTCGCCGAGATACCGGCTGTTGCCCAGCACCACGCGGCGGCCGTCGACCAGGCCGGTGACGCCGCGCCCGACCGGGCTGTCGAACTCACTGGCCTCGGACAGGGTCAGGGAGCGATCCTTGGCCGCCTGAACGATAGCGTCAGCCAGCGGGTGTTCACTGCCCCGCTCCAGACTGGCGGACAGGCGCAACAGCTCGTCTTCGTCGAAGCCGGCCATGGGCTGGATCGCGATGACGGACGGGCGACCCTCGGTCAGGGTCCCGGTCTTGTCGATCACCAGGGTGTCGACCTTCTCGAACCGCTCCAGCGCCTCGGCATTGCGGATCAGCACCCCGGCCTGGGCTCCGCGTCCGACCCCGACCATGATCGAGATCGGCGTGGCCAGACCCAGGGCACAGGGACAGGCGATGATCAGCACCGAGACCGCGGCAATCAGGGCGTAGGTCAGCTGCGGTGACGGGCCGAACAGACCCCAGATTACGGCGGCCAGCACAGCGGTGGCGATCACCGTCGGCACAAACCAGCCCGAGACCGTATCAGCCAGCCGCTGGATCGGGGCCCGGCTGCGCTGGGCCTGGGCCACCATCTGGACGATCCGCGACAGCAGGGTATCCGCCCCCACCTTGTCGGCGCGCATCACAAATGAACCGGTCCGGTTCAAGGACCCGCCGACGACGTTGTCCCCGGATTCCTTGGTCACCGGCATGGATTCACCGGTCACCATCGACTCGTCGATGGACACGCGGCCGTCGAGAATTTCACCATCGACCGGGACCTGTTCGCCGGGCCGGACACGCAGGCGGTCACCGACCACGACGAGGTCCAGGGTGACGTCTTCATCGGTTCCGTCGTCGCGGACGCGCCGCGCGGTCTTGGGTGTGAGATCCAGCAGCGCCCGGATCGCGCCCGAGGTCTTTTCCCGGGCCCGAAGTTCAAGAATCTGGCCGATCAGCACCAACACGGTAATGACGGCGGCTGCCTCGAAATAGACCGGCACGCTGCCGTCCATGCCGCGCACTGCCGCCGGAAACAGGCCTGGGGCCAGCACTGCGACGACGCTGTAGATCCAGGCCGCACCAACCCCGATGGAGATCAGGGTGAACATGTTGAGGTTTCGGCTGCGCAGCGAGGCCCAGCCGCGCTCGAAGAAGGGCCAGCCCGCCCACAACACCACCGGCGTCGCCAGCACGAACTGGATCCAGTTCGACGTCTGGCCGTCAATCCACTGATGGAGGTTGAACAGATGGCTGCCCATCTCAAGGGCGAACACCGGAATGGTGAGCACCAGACCGATCCAGAACCGGCGGGTGAAGTCGATCAGTTCGTGATTGACGGGGGCCTCGGCCGTGACGGTCTCGGGCTCCAGCGCCATGCCGCAGATCGGGCACGACCCGGGCCCTTCCTGACGTATCTGCGGATGCATCGGACAGGTGTAGATCGCGCCGGGGATCGCCGCTTCAGGCTCGGGCCGGTCGCCCAGATAGCGCTCCGGGTCGGCAATGAATTTGGTCCGGCATCCCGCCGAACAGAAAAAATAGTCCTCGTCGTCATGCGCCGCGCGGTACGCGGTGGTCGCGGGATCGACCGACATGCCGCAGACGGGATCCACGGCCTTGGCTGCGGCGTTGTCGGTCTTGCCGGCACAGCAGCTGTGGCCGGTCGAGGCGGGATGGGAGGGCGTGGACATGAGAGTCGTTCCTTGTTCTCGACCGAGCCATATATACCCATGGGGGGTATAGTGCAAGATGCCGACTTGGGGTATATGCGAACGATCAAACCGGGGAATTGGATGCAGACCGAGGCGAAGCCCAAGCTGATCAACCGCCTGAACCGGATCGAGGGGCAGGTGCGCGGGATCGCGCGCATGGTCGAGGAGGACCGCTATTGCGTGGACGTGCTGACCCAGCTCCAGGCGGTGCGAGCGGCCCTGCTGCGCGTCGAAACTGAAGTCCTGAAGGACCACCTCGACCACTGCGTGATGGGCGCGATGACCGGCGACGATCCGGCCGATCGCAAGGCCAAGGCGACAGAGTTGATTGAACTGCTCGGTCGGGCCACCCGCTAGGCCCAAGGCCCGCTCCCTGGCTTCTTCGACCCCGGAACGCGGCAGGTGCCGATCCAGCAAGATATGACCCGAAGACAGGCCGGCTTGGTGGCAGATCGGCACCATCCGGCATGGTTATGGTCAAGCTCGCGCCGGTTACCTTGAACTTCCGGTCGGCCTCCCGGAGTGTGTCGCGGTACGCAGATCGCGACTCCGGTCTGACTAACGCCCTGTCAAATTCAGACGACCAGTGAAGCTGGCTCAGACGATATTTAAAGAGGTGAGACAGTGATGCGCTTTATCAAATCATTCCTGGCTGCGTTGCTCGTAGCGGTACTCGTGGGTGCCGTAGTCGGCTTTGGGGCCATCGAGGGTTGGGGGCGCAAGCGGCTTGTTCCCGCGGGCGAAACCCGGCAGTTCGCCTCGGCCATCGCCGCCCGACTCGACCAGGACTCGAAGGGCAATGCCGCTTTCATTCTGATCGACGGCGGCGTGCCGGTCACCGAGCATTTCGTATCGAGGGGCGCACCCGTTGACCGCGATACGCAGTTCCAGGTTGCCTCGCTCAGCAAATGGGTGACCGCCTGGGGGGTTATGGCTCTGGTCGAACAGGGCCGGATCGATCTCGATGTACCCGTGTCCCGCTACCTCACTCGCTGGCAGCTGCCGGCCGGTGACTTCGACAACGAAAAGGTGACGGTCAGGCGGTTGTTGAGCCATACGGCCGGACTGACCGACGGACTCGGCTATGCCGGTTTCCCGCCAGGGACGCCGGTTCAGTCCCTCGAGGACTCCTTGACCCGGGCTGCCGACGCCTCGCCCGGTGCGGGCGGCTCTGTCCGGGTGGGCATGGAGCCCGGCAGCGGGTTCCAGTACTCCGGCGGGGGCTACACGCTGTTGCAGCTCATCGTCGAGGAAGTGTCCGGATTGACCTTTAATGACTACATGACGCAGACCATTTTCACGCCACTGGGCATGACGCGGTCGACCTATATTCTGGATGAGCCCGCCGCCAACGTCGCTGAATTCTATGATGTCGACGGTTCACCGGCGACGCATTTCCGCTTTGCATCGCTGGCCGCCACATCGCTCTACACGTCAGCGGGCGACATGGCGCGCCTCATCGCCGCCCATACCGGTAGCCCAACCGGTGAGCCGGCGGGACGCGGGGTGTTGAGCCCCGAAACCCTGCAGGCCATGCGCAAGCCGCACGCCGCCCAGATGGGGGCGGACATCTGGGGTCTTGGTGTCATGCTCTATGCGCCAAACAACAACGGCGACTTCATCATCGGCCACGACGGCGACAATGAACCGGCCATCAACACGGCCGTTCGACTGGACCCGGCGACCGGCGATGGTTTCGTGCTCCTGGAAACCGGCAACGATCTTATGGCCACCCGGCTCGGCGGCGAATGGGTGTTCTGGACCTCGGGCAAGGTCGATTTCCTGGCCGTGACCATGGAGTTTCAGCAGACGCTGAAGTGGGTCGCTATCGGGGCCGGCCTGGCGTTCCTGCTGACCTTCATCCTTGTCTGGCGGTTGGCGCGACGCCGAAAATCCGATGCCATTCCGTTGACCTAGGGAAGGGGAGACGGCGACGTCGACTTCTGCCCGAATGGCCGGAAATATCCTCGCCGCCATGGCGGCGAGGCCGGGCCCGGTCTCCTCGCGCCGGTCTCAGCTGGCGGCGCGCGACGACCAGTGGATATGCACGATGCGCCAGCCAGCCGGGGTGAGGCGCAGGACCATGGTCTCGGTCCCGATCCGGTCGATCGCCCGCTCGCGATAGACGCCGGTGGTGCGGTTTTCGCTGCTGATCCAGGCCAGGTCGGGCCCGGACCGGCCGGACCGGCGCGTGCGGACCGCCGGAACCGCCGCGCTGAAGGCGGCGTCTGCGGCCAGGTGGGAGGCCGTGTATTCGGCTTTCGATCGCTCCGCGCCGCCCTCTTCGAAGATCAGAACATCGTCCGACAGCAGGGTCAGCGCCGCCGCTGTGTCACCGTGCTCAAGGGCGGCATGGAAGGCGTCGACCACCGCCGCGGCCGCTACGGCCCCGGCCTCAATGTCATCGCCGGTAGCGGCCGCGGGGGCCGGATCATGCGCGACAATCGCAGCGGCGGCCGGGGTGATGAGCAGGACGAGAGCGGCCGGGATAGCCAGGGCAAGGCGGATCATGAGGGACTCCGGAAAGGTTCAGGCCGCAGCCTAGCGCGAACCGTTGACTTGTCGCTTGCTAAATTTCGCTGGTCTGACGGCCATCCGCCGCTTGCGCCAGTCGTTGGCGGACAGCCGCCCTCAAGGCTAGAAATGCAAACGATCGGGCGGCGTGACCCGCATCACCGAAACCGGTCGCGCCTCGCCTTGGTCGCACGGCCACCAGATCGTCGCCCCCATGGACAGGCCGATCAGGGCCGCCCCCTCCCACGACAGAACGGAGATCATGCCGGACGCGGGATCCGCCTCGGACGGATACACCAGCGGGACGTCCGGCGAATGGACGCCCGCGTGACTGAACCGAACGATCGAATGCATGCGCACGAACTGCGGCGGCACATAGGCGTCCTTGCAGATCTGGGCCCGGTTGATTTCCCGCTTCAACAGGCCGGCACTCACGTGGTCATAGCCCTGCTTCAGACTGGCGAGCACCGACAGCCGGCGGACTTCAGTTTCGGCCAGGATCAGGGGCGGATTTTCCGGCAGCGACGCGACGGCGACCGAGTCGGGCATCACCGATCGGACCCGGTCGTTTTCGCGACGTCTCGAAGCGCGAAGCTCGATGTCAGGCGGGCCACGCCGGGCAGGCGGGACAGCACCGTCGAATGGATCGCTTCGTACGCCTTGGTGTCTGCGCTGGAGACCTTCAACACATAGTCCGAGCCTCCGGTCATCAGATAGCATTCCTCGATTTCGGGGTGGTGTCGCACCGCAGCCTCGAAACGCCTCATGAACTCCTCGGTCTGCTTCTCCAGCGTAACGCTCACCAGGGCGACCAATGGAGTCTCGGGCGCGGCTGCGCCCAGCACGGCCTGATAGCCGCGGATGACGCCGCGGGACTCCAGCAGCCGGATCCGGCGAGAGCAGGCCGAAGGCGAAACGCCGAGGTCGCGCGCGAGATCGACGTTTGATCGTCGTCCGTGACGTTGCAGCATTCGCAGAAGCCGTTGATCGATTTCATCCAGCTTATGGGGACGCATCTGCCATTCACCGGTTGAATCGGTTGGTTTCAGCCCACAATCAGCACTTTTGGTGACGCAAAGCCACCATTCCCCAGCCCAGCACCGGTACATTCTGCGGATTATTTATCCTGAAGTGCGGGAAAGTTGCGTGCCGGGTCGCCCTGCGCGCGACAAGCATGACCCGGCCTGGTGCCGGCTTCAGCGTATCGACATCAAAGACGACGAGGCAAGCATTATGAAGGTCGTGGTTCTGGGCGCGGGCGTAATCGGCGTTACGACGGCCTATTTTCTGGCCAAGGCCGGACATGAGGTCACCGTCATCGAAAGCCGGGAGGCTCCGGGACTGGAAACCAGCTACGCCAATGCGGGGGAAATTTCGCCAGGCTACGCCTCGCCCTGGGCCGCGCCCGGCGTGCCTGCCAAGGCGGCCCGATGGCTGCTCATGCGGCATGCGCCCCTGATCGTTTCGCGGCCGTTCGAACGGGACACGGCGGCCTGGCTCTTTTCGACGCTGATGAACTGCACCCCGGCGCGATACGCGATCAACAAGGCCCGCATGGTGCGCCTAGCCAGCTACAGCCGCGACGTGCTGCAGCAGCTGCGCCAGGATACGGCTATCCACTACGACGAACGCGCCCTGGGAACCCTGCAGCTGTTTCGCACCCAGGCGCAGCTGGACGCCGCCGACAGCGACATCGCTGTCCTTCGCGAATACGACATCCCGTTTGAACTTCTGGATCGAAAGGCCTGCGAGCTGGCCGAGCCGGGCCTGGCGCAATCGCCTGTCGAGATCGCCGGCGGGCTGCGCTTGCCGGATGACGAGACCGGAGACTGCTTCATGTTCACCCAGGCGTTGGCGCGTCTGGCCGAAACTCTCGGTGTTCAGTTCAGGTTCAACACCCGGGTCGATGCCCTGGAGCTCGAGGGTCACGCGGTTCGCCGGATCATGACCAACCACGACCCTGTTGTCGCCGATGCCTTTGTCGTCGCCGCGGGCCATGGCTCACGTCAGCTTGTACGGCAGGTCGGACTGGACCTGCCCGTCGTGCCCGTGAAGGGCTATTCCCTCACCGTCCCCATCAGCGACCCTCAACGTGCGCCGGTTTCCACCGTGTTGGACGAGACCTACAAGGTCGCCATCACCCGCCTTGGTGATCGCATCCGGATAGGCGGGCTGGCCGAGATCGCCGGATACGACCAAAGCCTGAATCCCGGCCGGGCGCGGACCCTGTTGCATTCCTTCTCCAGCCTGTTCCCTGACGCAGGACACGTGGGCGAGGGCGCATTCTGGACGGGCCTGAGGCCGATGACGCCCGACAGCACGCCGATCGTGGGTGGGACCGCGATCGACAACCTCTACGTCAACACGGGCCACGGCACGCTGGGGTGGACCATGGCCTGCGGGTCGGCAAAGCTGCTGTCCGATCTGGTCAGCAATACGGATCCCGACATCGCATTCGCCGACCTGTCCCTGGCAAGGTATTCATCGAACTGACGAGCCTCTCCGGCTCCGGTAGCGCCCGGCTACTGCGGTCGCAGGGCCGTGATCTCGTTGACCCCGTCGTGGACCGAGACGTCGAAGGCGACCCGGTCTCCAACCTTGGCGGTAGCGAGCACAGGGGTGGAGGCGGTGAAGGCCGTGGTCGATGGTGACCGTGCCCGCCTCGGCATCGACAGCGGTGACGCCGGACGGGTTGAGCGGGTTGAGGATCGAGCGTTTCAGGTGAGGGTGGAGCCCCTCGCGACCGGCCGAGGTCCTGTTCGTCACGCCGCGCCCTTGAGCCGGGATCCCGATCAGGCCGTAAGGCCGATCGACTGCCGCATATCCCTCAGATTTTCCACGATTTGGGCCTGGTCCTGCGGGCTCATCGGCGCGGCCCCCGGGTTCAGCAGACTCAGTGAGCGGATGTGAACGCGAAGGGCGTCCGTGTGCCAGACACCGAGCGTTTTCAGTCCTTCGATCATCGTGATCACGCCGCGCGCCACGTCGCCGAGCGCGTCCAGTCTGGCGGCCCCGGCGACCTCGGCGACATTCATCGCCAGGCCGGAAATGGAGTCGGACTTGGCGAAGAGAACGTCGTCACTCTGATCGCACAGGGCCACGATTTCCTGCAATTTTCCGGTGACGAATACGCGAATGGATCCGGCCAGTGCCGTCACACGACTGTCCGCCTCGGCGATCAGTTCGGCCGGCGTAGGGCCGCCCTGCCGCAGGTGGCGCGCCAGACGGTTCTCCGGCGTAAAAATACGGGCGGTTTTCAAAACGGACTCCTAGCCGAACAGGGCACTGATATCGTCCTGCGAGAGGGCGCGGGTTGGATCGGCCACGAGCGCCAGCGCATCAGCCCGACGTTCTGCGCAGTCTTCGGAGAGCGGAACCTGTCGGAAGCGGCGATCAGGCCCATGGTAATTTTCCGCCGCGACAAACTCGCGATCATTGCGGGCGATCCACTCGATCCGGCTGAGAAGGATTGAGGGCGCGATGGGCTTGCGAACCACCATATTGGCCCCGGCGTCGCGGGCCCGGCTGACCATGAATGCGGGTGTAAACCCGTGCAGGATCATGATGGGAGCCGTATAGTTCGGCAACTGATGTTCCGACCGGATATGGCGCACCAGGGACAGGCCGTCCTCGCCGGGCATGTCGAGGTCGATCAGGATCAGGTCGAACCGTTGGGTGACAAGAATGTCCTTGGCCTCGGTGACGTCGCGGCAGGTCTTCATTTCGCGCATGCGAAAGCCCGTCAAAACCTGGGACAGCAACTCCAGCGACTGCGGATTGTCATCCACCAGAAGGGCTTTGGCTCGTTTGAGATCGAGACGCTTTGCAGGTGTCGACATGATCGGGTCAGGAATTCGGGTCGGATTGCCAGGAATCGACGGAGTCCATCAGACTGTCAGCCGCCGCCTGGCCCACGCCTTCACCGGCGAGGGCGGGGCCGTTCAACAGCGGATCGGCGGCGACCGCCTGAAGCGGGTGGGCCGAAAGCAAGTCTCGAAGCTTGGTTAGGCGCTGGCCCGTCAGGTCCTGAAACGCGCATGCCTCGAGAATGGTGAACATCAGTTGCTCAATTCGCGCGAGCGACTCTACGTCACCGGCCCGGGCGGCGGGGAACTTGTCCAGACTTTCCTCGACTGAACAGAGTACAGTATCCGTGGCAGTTTCGATTTCCCGACGGATGTTGGCGATAATCTCGCCTGCCTCGTCTTCGATCATCTCAAATTTCTCCTAGAACAGTAGTGAGTTTTTGCTTCAATACTGCAAGGGTGAAGGGCTTGATGATGTAGTTGTTTACGCCGGCCTGGCGAGCGGCGACGACGTTTTCGGTCTTGGCCTCAGCGGTCACCATGACGAACGGCGTGTTCCGGGTGCGGGGTTCGGCCCGAACAGCCTTGAGAAGTTCGTACCCGGTCATCGGCACCATGTTCCAGTCCGAGAGGATCAGCCCGTACTCATTGTGCTTGATCTTCTCGAGGGCCGAAGGGCCGTCGAGGGCTTCGTCGATATTCTTGAAGCCGAGCTGCTCGAGCAAATTCCTCACGATGCGGATCATCGTTTTGTAGTCGTCGACGACGAGCACATTCATGGATTTGTCGACGGACATTACAGGACTCTCTCTGTGTGGATTGAGCAATATCGAAGAGTAGAGATGGCTAAAAATCTATAATAAAAAGTAACGCTAGTCGAAAAGCGAGCATGTAACGTATTTATACGGCAACTAATGAACGAATGACGTAACAATATAGACCCTGGGTGCAACATAATGGGCTTTGGGTATCGAGAATCGACGTTTATAGTCAGCAGAATTTGAACAATACATAGGTGTCTGGTGGTTTATTCTCATCGTTAATATTTGCTTCACCAAAAACGCCCCTCAATAGCGTTGCCGGTCTGGTCCGGTGATCCCGACGCGAGGGTGGCCCTTGGACGACCTGGTTGCAGATTTTATCGCCGAGACCCGCGAGGGCCTGGAGGCACTCGACAGTGAGCTGGTTCGTTTCGAGCAATCGCCGGATGATCCGAAGACGCTCGGTGGAATCTTCCGCCTGATTCACACGATCAAGGGCACTTGCGGGTTTCTGGGACTGTCCCGACTGCAGAATGTCGCCCACGCCGCCGAAAATGTACTGGGGGCGTTCCGTGACGGTGAACTGGCGGTGACGCCGGCGGCGGTGACGGCTGTTCTCGACACGGTCGACCTGATCCGTTTGATTACGGACGAACTGGCTGCCACCGGCGGCGAGCCTGCCGGCGACGATTCTGCCCTGATTGCCCGAATGGAGGCCTTCCTGGCGGGTGAGTGCGGCCAGACCGAGTTGCCGGCGGCGGAGGCCGATCCGGCTCCGGTTGCGGTTGTCGACGGGCGCAATCTGATCGAGCAACTGGGGGGGGATGCGACGGTCGATGCCGCAGCGGAATCCGTTCTGGTTCGCATGCAGTCCGACGCCCGGTTCGGCTTTCTGGTGGGGCATGCCGATCCTGACCGCCTTCAGGCCGCAATGCGTGACAGTCTTTGCGGCCTGGCCCGCAAGGGGGAGGCCTCTGAAGCCTTCGAACAGGCCCTGGCGGATATCAGCGACGGCCTGGTGACTGGCGAACACGTCATCACAATCTTCGACATGATGGTCGTCGCCATGGGTGAACTCGACGTCGCCGATGCCCCGATCGCGCAACTGCGGACCTTGGCTCTCCGCCCCGTCGACGCCCCGGCCGCGCTCGAAGAAGCGCCGGCGGTGGTGATCGCTCCCGAGGCTGACCAACCGTCGACGATTGATCTCACCCCTTCACTGGTGCCTGCCCCGCCAAACCCGATACCGGACCCCATGCCCACGCCCGCAACCGCATCTGTATCCACCTCTCCGCCTGCCGCAGTCGCGACCAAGCCCGACGGGGAGGGCAGTGGACCGGCCCAGACGATCCGCGTCAGCGTTGATGCGCTGGAGCATCTGATGACGGTGGTCAGTGAGCTGGTTCTGATCCGGAACCAGTTGATCCAGACGCTTCGTCTCGAGCCCGAGAGCGCGTTCGCCGCCCCCCTGAACCGGCTCAACCAGGTCACCAGCGAGTTGCAGGAAGGCGTGATGACCACGCGGATGCAGCCGATCAGTGGAGCCTGGGCCAAGCTGCCCCGCCTGGTTCGCGACCTGGCCCAGGATCTGGGCAAGACCATCGACCTGAGCATGCACGGTCAGGACACCGAGCTGGACCGCCAGGTTCTCGAACTGATCAAGGATCCCCTGACGCACATGATCCGCAACGCCGCGGATCACGGCCTGGAAACTCCGGCGGAACGGCTCGCGGCCGGGAAGCCGGAGACCGGGCGCATCACTCTGCAGGCGCGCCATGAAGGCGGGGCCATCGTCATCGAGATCTCCGACGACGGGCGTGGCCTCCCGGCCGAGAAGTTGCGCGCCAAGGCACTGGCTTCGGGCATTGTGACGCCGGTGCAGGCCGAGCAGATGTCTGACATTGAGGCCCGTCAGCTGATCTTCCTGCCCGGGCTGTCGACCGCCTCCGAAGTCACGTCCGTTTCCGGACGCGGTGTCGGTATGGATGTGGTCCGGACCAATATCGAGAAGATCGGCGGGGCCATCGAGCTGACGTCGGTCGAGGGCGGCGGCACCTGCTTCACCATCCGCATTCCGCTGACCCTGACCATTGTATCGGCCCTGATCGTCGAATGTTGCGGCGAACGGTTCGCGATGCCCCAGTCAAGCCTGGTCGAGCTGGTCAGCGCCGGCCGGCCGCTGGAGCTCGAGGGCGGCTATTCCCGCGACATCGAACGGCTGCTGGAGGCCCGGGGCCATACCGTCCGCCCGTCCTCGACCATGGGCAGCACCCAGTCGATCCTGATCGACGACGACCGCTTCCTCGGGGCCGCCGACACCCGCCGACCTGACGCGCTCGCGCTTGGGGTGCACTGAATCGCCCTGAAGGAGTCCCTGGGGTCCGCGCCAGTGTCTCCAACCTCGGGGACATGAGTTCGCACCTGATCAGACAGTATCGCCCACGGTCAGAACGCCGCAGCTTACCGCGGGCAGGTCGAACCGTGGCGCGGCCAAATTCAATCAGCAGGAGATATTTGCGCGCTCCGGGCGAGAAGGGCAGGGGGCTTGAATGTCTTGATGTCCCCACCCGCAGGTGTTCGCAAGCTTCCGGCCGGGCGTGGAACGCCCCCGAAACACGTCTGGGCAGAACGCGATCTCTCATCAGAGTACTGTCTTGAAAAAACTGAGAATTGCCCGATGAAGTGATGCGATCCACGGGCCATTGGCGCGGTCGAAAACTCACAGAACAATCGCGAATGACCCTGGCTTTCCCGGGGGTTGGATTCCACTGTTTTGCGGCGTTTACGAATTGGTAGTACTCTACTCATGGTTCCGGGATGGCGTAGGTCTGTGCGGCCAATGTGACTGGCGGGCAGACGTGCGCATGGCACAATCCATGCAGCCGTAAGACTTGTGTAGCATCTCGGGAACCCCGCCGCGGTCTGGCCAATGGGGAGTTCGCCCGGGTTGTAGCGTATCGGGGGCGTGATAATGACAACCGACCATCGGGATTCCGGGCAGGCCCACAAGGGTCAACGGCGCGCCTTGTTGTGTTCGACCGCCCTGGTCGCAGCGGTTCTCGTCTTCGCGCCCCGGACAGCGATGGCGCAGGAGATCATCGACAATGGCGACCACGAGATCGTCGATGGAGACGGGCTGGGCACCGGCGCGCCGCCGTCGACCCAACCCAGCCACTGGACGCTCGGCGGCAATCTCCGGGTCGGCGACGTCGGCCCCGGATTTCTGACCATCCGCAATGGCGGCGCGGTCACTAATGCGTATGCCGCGGTCGGCTTCGGCACCGGCACCACCGGGGACGTCATCGTCACCGGCGCGGGCAGCATATGGACCAATACCAGCGAGCTGTGGGTCGGCCAATACGGAAGCGGCACGGTGACCATTGAAGACGGCGGCGCGGTCTCCGGTCTGGTCGGAGCGGTCGGTCTTTTCGCAGGCTCCACCGGCACCGTCACCGTCACCGGCGCGGGCAGCCTATGGACCAATAGCTACCGGCTGTATCTCGGCAAATCAGGCGACGGTGCCCTGACCATCGCGGACGGCGGCGCGGTGACGGCCGGCGAGGTAAAGCTCGCGTTGGACGCCGCCACGACCGGCACGCTCAATATCGGCGCGGCGGCCGGTGATGCGGCGGTCGCCGCCGGGTCTCTGGACACGCCAAGGATCATCTTCGGGGATGGCTCGGGCACACTGGTCTTCAATCACACCAGTCCTGATTTCGCGCTGGACGCCGATATTTCCGGCGACGGCACGATCCGGCTGCTGGCCGGATGGACCCGGTTGTCGGGCGACAGCAGCTATACCGGATCCACCCTGCTGGAAGGCGGCACGCTGTCGCTGGGCTCGGATACGGCGCTGGGGACCTCGACCCTGACCACGACCGGCTCGGTCGTGGACTATGTCGACGGCGTGAGCATCGCCAATCTGATCGTCATCGATTCCGACACCACCCAGTTTCAGGTGCTGACCGGATCGGCCACGCAATCCGGCGTGATCTCCGAACTCAATGGCCCCCGGCCGTTCGAGAAGATCGGCAACGGCGAACTGGTGCTGACCGCCGCCAACAGCTGGACCGGCCTGACCACGGTGCGCGACGGATCCCTGACCTTCGACGGCGGCTCCGTGGCGCTGGCGGCCGATTTCGTGGTCGGCGATCAGACCGGCGACAGCGGCGCGCTGATCATCGAGAACGGCGGCACAGTCTCCAATACACTGGGCTATATCGGCTACGATACAGGCTCCACCGGTGCGGCCACCGTCACCGGTGCGGGCAGTAGCTGGGCCAATAGCGACGATCTGTTTGTCGGCAACGCCGGCAACGGCACCCTGACTATTGCGGACGGCGGCGCGGTCTCAAATACGGATGGCGGGATCGGCTACGGCTCCGGCTCCACCGGGGCCGTCACCGTCACCGGCGCGGGCAGCGCCTGGACCAATAGCGATGATCTGGCTGTCGGCTATTCCGGCAACGGCACCCTGACCATTGCGGACGGCGGCGCGGTCTCCGGTCTGGTTGGAGCGGTCGGCTTTTTTCCAGGTGTCATCGGGACCGTTACCGTCACCGGCGTGGGCAGCACCTGGACCCATAGCGGGCTGTCGGTCGGCTATTTCGGCAACGGCACCCTGACCATCGCGGATGGTGGCGCGGTCTCCGATGAGTATGGCCTGATCGGTGCCGGCTCCGGCTCCATCGGCACGGTCACCATCACCGGTGTGGGCAGCCGCTGGGCCAATAGCGGCAGTCTGCAGGTCGGCAATTTCGGTGACGGCGCGCTGACCATCGCGGACGGCGGCACGGTCTCCAATACGCTGGGCACGATCGGCGCCAACTCCGGCTCCACCAGCACGGTCATCGTCACCGGCGCGGGCAGTACATGGAACAATAGCAACGGTCTATTTGTCGGCTACATCGGTGACGGCACGCTGACCATCGCGGACGGCGGCGCAGTGAGTGCGAGCGGGGTGATCGTCGCCGTGACCGCCACCGCGACCGGCACCTTGAACATCGGCGCTGCGGCCGGGGATGCGGCGGTCGCCGCCGGGTCGCTGGACACGCCGACGATCACCTTCGGGCCCGGCACGGGCACACTGGTCTTCAATCACACCAGTCCCGATTTTGCGCTGGACGCCGATGTTTCGGGCGCCGGCACGATCCGGCTGCTGGCCGGATGGACCCGGTTGTCGGGTGACAACAGCTATACCGGTGCCACCCTGCTGGAAGGCGGCACGCTGTCGCTGGGCTCGGATACGGCGCTGGGGACCTCGACCCTGACCACGACCGGCTCGGTCGTGGACTATGTCGACGGCGTGAGCATCGCCAATCTGATCGTCATCGATTCCGACACCACCCAGTTTCAGGTGCTGACCGGATCGGCCACGCAATCCGGCGTGATCTCCGAACTCAATGGCCCCCGGCCGTTCGAGAAGATCGGCAACGGCGAACTGGTGCTGACCGCCGCCAACAGCTGGACCGGCCTGACCACGGTGCGCGACGGATCCCTGACCTTCGACGGCGGCTCCGTGGCGCTGGCGGCCGATTTCGTGGTCGGCGATCAGACCGGCGACAGCGGCGCGCTGATCATCGAGAACGGCGGCACAGTCTCCAATACACTGGGCTATATCGGCTACGATACAGGCTCCACCGGTGCGGCCACCGTCACCGGTGCGGGCAGTAGCTGGACCAATAGCGACGACCTGTTTGTCGGCAACGCCGGCGACGGCACGCTGACCATTGCGGACGGCGGTGCGGTCTCCAGTCTGAATAGCCTGATCGGCTTTGATACGGGCACCACCGGCACGGTCACCGTCACCGGGGTGGGCAGCACCTGGACCCATAGTCAGGATCTATTGGTCGGCTTTTTCGGCAACGGCACCCTGACCATCGCGGACGGCGGCGCGGTCTCCGATGAGTATGGCTTGATCGGCCTTTATCCAGGCGCCATCGGGACCGTCACCGTAACCGGTGTGGGCAGCACCTGGACCCATAGCGTCGATCTGTTGGTCGGCTATCTCGGCAACGGCGCCCTGACTATCGCGAATGGCGGCGCGGTCTCCGATGAGTATGGCCTGATCGGCTTTGATACAGACGCCACCGGCGCGGTCACCGTCACCGGTGCCGGCAGCAGCTGGACCCATGGCGAAGAGCTGTTTGTCGGCTATTACGGCGACGGGACGCTGACCATCGAAAACGGTGGCGCGGTCTCCAATACCTATGGCTCGATCGGCTACGAAACAGGCTCGACGGGCGCGGTTACCGTCACCGGTGTGGGCAGCACCTGGACCAACAGCGAGGAGCTGTATGTCGGCGACTACGGCGATGGCACACTGACCGTCGCGGACGGCGGCACGGTCTCCAACACCTATGGCTCGATCGGCTTTGACACAGGCACCATCGGGACCGTCATGGTCACCGGCGCGGGCAGCACCTGGACCAACAGCGAGGAGCTGTTTGTCGGCGAGTTCGGAAGCGGCACACTGACCATCGCCGATGGCGGCGCGGTTGAGGCGGACGGGGTGACCCTGGCGTGGGACACCCTCGGCACCGGCACACTCAATATCGGCGCGGCGGCCGGGGATGCGGCGGTCACCGCCGGGTCGCTGGACACGCCGACGATCACCTTCGGGCCCGGCACGGGGGCGATCGTCTTTAATCACACCAGTCCCGATTTCGCGCTGGACGCTGATATTTCCGGCATCGGCACGATCCATGCCCTGGCCGGCCAGACCACCCTGACCGGCGACAGCTCTGCTTTCAGCGGTCCGACGGCGGTTTCCGGGGGCGACCTTCGGGTCACCGGCGGTCTTGGTGGCGACGTCACGGTCTCGGGCGGCTCGCTGGGCGGGTCCGGCACGGTGCTCGGCGCGGTCTCGGTCGGGGCGGGGGCCCTGGTCGGCGTGCAGGGCCAGACCCTGACCATGGGGTCGCTGAGCCTGTCTTCGGTCTCGAGCGTGAATGTGGCGATGGGCGCGCCCGCGCCCGACGTGCTGTTTGCCGTCGGCGGCGACCTGGTGCTGGACGGAACCGTGAATGTCACCGACCTGGGCGGCTTCGGCGCGGGGGTCTATGGGCTGATCAGCTATGGCGGCGGCCTGACCGACAACGGTCTGGTCGTCGGCACCACCCCGACAGGGGTTGTGGCCGGCGATCTGGCGGTTCAGACCTCGGTGGCCGGTCGGATCAATCTGATCAGCGCCGCGGGGCAGGACCTGCTGTTCTGGGACGGCGGCGACCCCACCCTGCACGACAACGGTGCCATTGACGGCGGCGACGGGACATGGAGCGTCGGCGGCCAGACCTGGGCCACGGCCGACGGCCTGGTCAGCAGCGCCATGCGGCCCAACCCCGGCTTTGCCATCTTTCAGGCCACGGCCGGAACGGTCACCGTCGACGGCCCCGGCATCGGCGTCACCGGCATGCAGTTCGCGGTTGACGGCTACAGCGTCACCGGCGACGCCGTTGAGCTGGCGGCGGCCGAGACCCTGATCCGGGTCGGCGACGGCACGGCGGCGGGCGCGGGCATGACCGCGACCATCGCCTCGGCCCTGACCGGCACTGGTCAGCTGGTCAAGACCGATCTTGGGACCCTGATCCTGACCGGCACCAACAGCTATGGCGGCGGAGTCGAGGTTCGCAACGGCACCCTGGTCGGCGATACGGCCTCACTGATCGGCGACATCGCCAACGATGCGACCATGGTGTTCGACCAGACGACGGATGCGATCTTCGCCGGCACCATCGCCGGCGGCGGTGCCACGATCAAGGATGGCGCTGGCAGCCTAACCCTGACCGGTGCCAACACCATGGACTGGACCGTCCGGACCGGCGCCCTGACGGTGGGAGCTGCCGCCTTCGCGGGCGACGTGACGATCGATACCGGCGCGGCCTTCAACTTCAACCCGGCCGCTGATCTGGTCTGGACCGGGGTGTTGTCCGGGGCGGGCGACTTCGGCAAGTCGGGTGCCAACACTCTGACCCTGACCGGGGATTCCTCCGGCTTCGGCGGAGCGACTTCGGTGCTGGGTGGCCTGCTGCGGATCAACGGTGCCCTTGGCGGCCAGGTAACCGTCAGCACCGCAGGCCGGATCGGCGGCTCGGGCCAGGTGGGGAGCCTCATCCTGGGGGACGGCGGGACCCTCGCGCCCGGCAACTCCATCGGCACCCTGAACGTCGCCGGCAATCTGACGATCGCGGCCGGCTCGGTCTATGAGGTCGAGGTCGACCCGGCCGGCAGCGCCAGCGACCTGATCGCCGTGGCCGGCACCGCCACCATCGCCGGCGGCACGGTCCAGCACATCGGCCTGAGCGGCGTCTATACCCCGGTCAGCAGCTACACCATCCTGACCGCGGTCGGCGGGGTCACCGGCACCTTTGACGCGGTGGATTCCGACTACGCCTTCCTCGAGACCCGTCTCACCTATGACCCCAACGCGGTCCGGTTGGTGCTCGAGCGTAACGACGTCTCCTTCGCCGGCGTCGGACACACCTTCAACCAGCAATCGACCGCCGACGCGATCGAGGCCGGCGGCTGGGGCACGCCCCTGTATAGCGCCCTGGTCACGCTGAACGCCGACAACGCCCGGCTGGCTTTCGACCAGCTGTCGGGCGAACTGCACGGCTCGGTACGCTCGGCCATGATCGAGGACAGCGGCCAGGTGCGGGGCATGGTCGGCCAGCGCCTGCGCGATGTCGGGACGGATGTCCGCGGTGTGTCGATGTGGGCCCGGGCCCAGGGCTCGCTCGGCCATATGGCGACCGACGGCAATGCCGCGTCCTTGCGCAACCGGACCGGTGGCCTGTGGCTGGGGGCCGAAGCCGTTGCGGCACCGGGACTGGTGCTGGGCGTCGCCGCCGGGGCCGACAGCGCGACCCACGATTCACTCCGGTCCGGACAGGCTGATCGCGACGGTTACCAGCTGGCGGCCTACGGCTCGGGACAATGGGGGGCCTTCACACTCTCCGCCGGTGTTTCGGCGGCCTGGGACGATATCGAGACCAAGCGTACAGCGATCTTCCCCGGTTTCGCCGAGCACCTTGAAGCGGACTATAGCGCCGAGACCCTTCAGACCTTCGCCGAGGCGACCTGGTCCGTCCCGGTCGGGGCGGCGGTGATCGAGCCGTTCGCCTCCATCGCCCATGTCCGCACAGAAACCGACGCCTTCACCGAGACCGGCGGCGTCGGGGCCCTGTCAGTGCGCAAGCAGAACCAGGCGGTCACCTTCGCCACCCTGGGTCTGGGCGCGCGCCGCAGCTTCGATGACGGCCCGGGACGCAACGGAACCCTTGGGGCACGGTTGGGCTGGCGTCACGCCTCGGGCGACCTGACGGCCGAAACCACCCAGGCCTTCGCCGGCGGCACCGCCTTCACCGTGCGCGGCCTGCCGGTCGACGAGGACGCCCTCGTCGCCGAACTGTCCGGCTATCTGGCGCTCAGTGAGACCATGGCGCTCAAGGTGGACTGGACCGGCCACGCCGGCGACCACACCGCCCAGAGCCTGTCGGCGACCCTGAACTGGCGGTTCTGAAGCCGCGGGATCTGCGGCAGTCACGCCGGAGGCCATGCGGCCCCGCATCAGTGAACGCCAGACTCGTGTTCGTGAAATTGCGCCGCAAATCCAGTGGCAAGGCGCGTCTCGCCGGGCCGATTTACAACGTGACGGCGAGCATACCGCCAAGTCAAAGGCCATCAGGTGGCTGAATTTACAAAGAAAATGGCGCACCCGGAGCGATTCGAACGCCCGACCCCCAGATTCGTAGTCTGGTGCTCTATCCAGCTGAGCTACGGGTGCGCACAGGCCTTTACGGCGAGGGCGGGTATCTAGCCGCTCGATTGGCGCGGCGCAAGCGGGTTCGGGGAGTTTTTGCGGGCTTGGCGAAGCGGGGAGGGCAGCCTAGGTCTGGAGCCTGTCCGTCGTCCCTCCCGAGACCGTCCATGCGCCCTGTCCGTTCGTCGCTCGTCGTCCTGTCCCTTGCGGCCGTCCTGGCCGTGACGACGGCCTGTGGGGGCCTGCCGGGCTTGCGGACTGATCCCGCGGTGGGCGTCGCCCCGGTGGGGCCCCCGGCCCCGGCCCGCGGGCCGTTTGTCGCCGCGGCCAATCCCCTGGCGGTCGCGGCCGGAATGGCGGTGCTGCAACGCGGCGGTTCTGCGGTTGATGCGGCGGTGGCGGTGCAGGCGGTGCTGGGGCTGGTCGAGCCCCAGTCCTCGGGCCTCGGCGGCGGGGCCTTCCTGATGCATTTCGACGCCAGCACCGGCGAGGTCACCGCCTATGACGGGCGCGAGACGGCCCCGGCTTCGGCCACCGACCGCCTATTCTATGAGGACGGTCGGCCGCTGGATTTCAGGGACGCGGTGCTGAGCGGTCGCTCGACCGGCGTGCCCGGCGTGGTGGCCATGCTGGGCCAGGCCCAGCGCGACCACGGCACCTTGGCCTGGAGCGACCTGTTCGGCGACGCCGAAACCCTGGCTCGCGACGGTTTCATCGTCAGCCCGCGCCTGGCGGGCTTCATCGCCGGCCGTGGCGGTCAGGCCCGCACCCGCTGGGCCGAGGCCTATTTCACCCGGCCCGACGGCGGCCGCTATGTCGCGGGCGACCGGCTGCGCAATCCGGCCTATGCCACGACCCTGGCGCGGATCGCCACCGGCGGGGCCGAGGCCTTCTATCGCGGCCCGATCGCCGAGGGGATCGCCGCCACCGTGGCCGAAGCGCCCCGGCCCGGCGGCCTGACCACGGCCGATATCGCCGCCTACCAGCCGATCGAGCGTGGGGCCCTGTGCCGACCCTACCGCGTCTATGTGGTCTGTGTGCCGCCGCCCCCGTCCAGCGGCGTGGCCCTGCTGCAGTTACTGGCCATGGCCGAACAGATCCCGGACATCGACCGGGGTCCCGACAGTGCCGCGGCCTGGACCGCCTTCGCCCAGCTGCAGCGGCTGATGTACGCCGACCGTGATCGCTATGTCGCCGACCCGGGCTTCGTCGGGGTGCCGGTCGCCGGCCTGCTGGATCCCGGCTATGTCGCCGACCGCGCCGCCCTGGCCCCGGGCCTGCGGGGCGCGGCCCCGGCCGGCCTGCCGCCCGGCGGTGTGTTCCGGGGCCCAGACGCCACCGCCGAGCCCGCCGGTACCTCCCATCTCGTTATCGTCGATGCCGCCGGCAACGCCGTCAGCATGACCACCACGGTCGAGAGCGTGTTCGGCTCGGGCCGGATGAGCGGCGGCTTCTTTCTCAACAACCAGCTGACCGACTTCTCGTTCGCGCCGACCCGGCTCGACGGGGAACCGGTCGCCAATGCCGTGGCTGCGGGCAAGCGGCCGCGCTCGTCAATGTCGCCGGTCATCATCCTCGATCGTCAGGGGCGGCTGATCGGGGCCCTGGGCTCGCCGGGCGGCTCGTCGATCCTGGCCTACAATGCCAAGGCCCTGATCGCGGTTCTGGACTGGAACCTGCCGGTCCAGGCCGCCTTCGACCTGCCCAATCTGGTAGCCAAGGGTGACGGGTTCGGGGCTGATACCGAGCGGTTTTCCGCCCGGCTGGCAGAAGAGCTGGCGGCGCGCGGCATCGTGCTGCGTCCCAATGCCAGTGAGAATTCGGGTCTGCACGGCGGGATCTGGCGCGACGGTCGTTGGGACGGCGGGGCCGATGACCGGCGCGAGGGCGTGGTCGAGTCGGTCGCTCTGGCGCTCAGGCCCTGATCACCAGTCGGGTTTGATCGACAGCTGGAAGGCGATGAGGCCTTCGGACACATCGGTATCGACCCCTTGGCCGACGCGCAGGTCCGACGGGCCCAGTTCGCGATAGACCAGACCGATCGAGCTCTGGATGTCGCCCTTGCGGAAGGCGACGCCCAGCGAGGCGTCTCCGATGAAATTGCTGGAGTCGTGGCTGACGCCGGAGCGGGCGAAATCCCCGTCCCGGGTGCGGGCGAAATTATAGCCGACCGCGCGACCGGATCCGGCGGCATAGATGTACCAGCGGGCCCGTTCGCCGAAGGCTTCCCGGCCGGCGGGCACCAGCCGCTCCATGTCGGTCCCGATCTGCAGCATGGCCCCGGCCTCGGCGGTGCCGCCCCGGGTGCCGACGCCGACGCCGGCGTGGGGGATCAGGGTCACCTCGAGACCCGAGGCGGTATAGCCCAGGGTCGCGGGCCAGCCGCGGATATAGCTCAGGTCATAATGTTCGGCCTCGAGCGCCGCCGGTTCCAGCGGACTGACCGGAACAGGGGCCCCGTCGGCGCGGCGTAGCGCGCCCTCGGTCCGCAGGCGCAGACGGTCGGTGAATTCGGAGGTTTCGAACCAGATGTCGCGGCGATCGATGGCGCGGGGGGCCACCCCGGTGGCGGGGTCCACGAGCCCGGCCGACGTGTCGAACGACGGGCTGAAGCCGTCCCCGTCCAGCCCGCCAAACGGCAGGGTGCGATCCAGCTGGATCAGCAGGTCGGCGACGGTAGCCGGTGGTGCCGCATCCGGGGCGACGGTGGTATCGACGATCCAGGAGGTCGGCGCGGTCTGGGACTCGGCCGAATCGGCGCTGGCGCAGATCAGCGCCATCCCCATTCCGGTCAAGATCGTCACCAGACGCATCAACGGCCCCCTCAGTCCGTTAGCGATGGGAATCCTTTACCAGAATCCCCGGTCCGCCAACACACATTTTCGTCCCAATGCAAACGGGTCGGCGGGGTGGCGGTTCCACCGGAGACGGAACGGATCAACCGGTACCGGCCCCTGCGGGCCGGTACCGTGCCGTCACTGGCAGGCCAGGCACTCATCGTAGTCGGTCGGCGCGGCGCTGAAGAGGTCGGGCTGGTTGGGGTCGAACTCGACCTCGGCCTTGTCCTCGGAGCCGGCGAAGGCGGCCCGCTGCACCGATTTGGAACGCAGATAGTAGAGCGACTTCAGGCCCCGCTCCCACGCCGACCAGTGCAGCATGTGCAGGTCCCATTTGTTGACGTCGCCCGGGATGAACAGGTTGATCGACTGGGCCTGGCAGATCTCGGGCGTGCGATCGGCGGACAGTTCGACGATCCAGCGCTGGTCCAGCTCGAACGCGGTCTTGAAGATGGATTTCTCGTCGTCGGTCAGCTCATCGAGATGCTGGACCGAGCCTTCGTGCTCGAGGATCGACGACCAGATGGCCTCGGTGTCGAGACCCTTTCCGGCCAGGATTTTCTCCAGATAGGGGTTCTTGACGGCGAACGAGCCCGACAGGGTCTTGTGCGTATAGATGTTGGCCGGGATCGGTTCGATGCCGGCCGAGGTGCCGCCGCAGATGATCGAGATCGAGGCGGTCGGGGCGATGGCCAGCTTGTGGCTGAACCGTTCCATCACATCGCGCTCGGCCGCATCCTCGCAGGCCCCCTTTTCTTCGGCCAGCAGGCGGCTGGCTTTGTCGGCCTCGCGACGCAGATGCTTGAACAGCCGCATGTTCCACGACTTGGCCATCGCGCTTTCGAAGGCGACGCCCTGGGCCTGCAGGAAGGAGTGGAAGCCCATCAGACCCAGACCGACCGAGCGCTCGCGCTTGGCCGAATAGACGGCTGCGGCCATCTCCGGCGGGGCCCGGCGGATGAAGTCTTCCAGCACGTTGTCGAGGAAACGCATCACGTCCTCGATGAATTTCGGCTCCTCACGCCACTCCAGGAAGGTCTCGGCATTGACCGACGACAGGCAGCAGACCGCCGTCCGGTCGACGCCCAGATGGTCGCGGCCGGTGTGGAGCATGATCTCCGAGCACAGGTTGGACTGTTTCACCTTCAGGCCCAGGTCGCGCTGATGCTGCGGCATCTGGCGGTTCACCGTGTCCGAGAAGATCAGATAGGGCTCGCCGGTCTGCAGGCGGATCTCGAGGATTTTCTGCCACAGGCTGCGCGCGTCGACGGTGCGGATGACTTCCTGATCCTTCGGCGACAGCAGGTCGAAGGTACGCCCGTCGCGCACCGCCTCCATGAAGGCGTCGGTGATGTTGATGCCGTGGTGCAGGTTCAGGGACTTGCGGTTGAAGTCGCCCGACGGCTTGCGGATCTCGAGGAACTCCTCGATCTCGGGGTGGTGCACGTCCAGATAGACGGCGGCCGAACCGCGCCGCAGCGAGCCCTGCGAAATCGCCAGCGTCAGCGAGTCCATGACGCGGATGAAGGGGATGATGCCGCTGGTCTGGCCCGCGCCCTTGACCTTCTCGCCGATCGACCGGACCCCGCCCCAGTAGGTGCCGATGCCGCCACCGTTGGAGGCCAGGGCGACGTTCTCGTTCCAGACCGACTGGATGCCGTCCAGGCTGTCGCCCACGGCATTGAGGAAGCAGGAGATCGGCAGGCCGCGGTCAGCGCCGCCGTTCGACAGCACCGGCGTCGACGGCATGAACCAAAGCTTGGACATATAGTCATAGACGCGCTGGGCGTGGCCGGCGTCGTCGGCATAGGCGGTGGCGACGCGGGCGAACATGTCCTGATAGCTCTCGCCCGCCAGCAGATAGCGATCCTCGAGGGTCTTCTTGCCGAAGGCGGTCAGCAGATCGTCGCGCGACCGGTCCAGTTGCAGGGACGGCACCACCGACAACTGCGGCCGGTCAGTCGTGTCCGCAGTCGCAACCGACTGGAATTCAACCGTCTTCAAAGCTTCGCCGCCAGCCATTGGTAATTCGCCCTGAACTAAAATCATTGATCGTTGCCGTCGCGCCCTGACCACATCATCTAGTGGCCGAAGCGCTCCCCAAGCCCACATATGGGGCGCAGATGGCTAACGACCCGTCAACGGGCTTGACGATCACTTTCTGTCCGAATCGCTTCGGAAGGCGGGATGAGCCTGTGGGAAAGCGGATGACAGGGGCATGACGGGCTGTTGAGCTTTGCGATCACGAAGGCGTGATGTCGAGTTCGGCGGAACGGGCGGACAGCTTGGCCGTTAGCAGCCGATGACCCGCACGACCGCCCCGGGAATTCTGTCCCGGCTCCTGCATCTGGCCCGGACCGAACTGGCCCTGCTCAGTGGCCTGCTGATCGTCGCCCTGGGGATATGGGCCTTCGCCGGCCTGGCCGACGAGACCGGTGAGGTCGGCGGTCAGGCCTTCGACCAGGCCGTGCTGGCGGCGATGCGACCCAATGCCGATCCGTCTGACGCCTGGGGGCCGTGGTGGCTCCAGGCTGCGGCGGGCGACATCACCGCCCTGGGCGGCATCGCCGTGCTCGGCCTGTTCGCCACCGTCGTCGTCGCCTTCCTGCTGATCCAGCGCAAGCGGTTGTCGGCTGTGATGCTGATGCTCGGTCTCGCCGGCGGCGTGGTCCTCAGCGAGGGCCTGAAGGGGGTGTTCGAACGGGCCCGGCCACCCGCGCTGTTCCAGGCGGTCGAGACGATCAACGCCAGCTTCCCGTCCGGCCACGCCCTGCTGTCGACGGTCTTCTATCTGACGGTCGGCGTGCTGCTGGCCCGGACCCTGCCGCGTCGTCGCCTCAAGGTCTTCGTTCTGGGCACGGCGGTGCTGATCGCCCTGCTGGTGGGTGCGACTCGCGTCTATCTGGCGGCCCACTGGGCCACCGACGTTCTGGCCGGCTGGAGCGTGGGGGCCGCCTGGGCCATGAGCCTGTGGCTGGGGGCCTCCCTGATCGAGCGGCGGCAGCGATCCCGACACGCGGCCCTGCAGGATTCGCCGGCTCCGGCAGCGGAGCCCGCCGGTCCCGATTGATCCGGTGCAACCGTGGCATCTGAAATTTAACCTATGGGTGCGATCAAGGCTGTTCACGTGGTCGGGAGGGACCGTATGCACGGTCGCTGGCGACTGTTTCGACATGATGCAGGTCAAGCCTCGGGTCCGCCCGCCTGGACCTATGTGGTCCTGTTCACGGCCTGCCTGCTGATCGGCATCTGGAGCGCCCGAACCTTCGGGGCCGTGGTCATCTGGCCCGCCAACGGCGTGATGCTTGCCGCCCTGTTGCAACTCCATCGTCGCAAGGCCATCTCCGTCCTCGCTGCGTGCCTGGTCATCAATCTGCTCGCCAATGTCGTGCGCGGCGACCCGATGCCCTATCTCTGGCTCAACGCTGTGCTCAATCTGGGTCAGGTCTGTGTGGCCGGTCTGATCGCCCGCCGGGTCGGCGGGGCCGCCCTGGATCTGCGCCGTCCGCGCCGACTGGCCAATTTCGCGCTGTTGGCCGTGACCCCGGCCGTTCTGCTGTCGGCCCTGTTCATCGTCACGGTAGCCGGCACGCTGCAATCCTATTCTCCGGCCCTCTATCTGTTCACCCTTGTGCGCTACTCGGCGATGGAAATCCTCGGGTTGCTGATCGTCACACCGGCCCTGCTGCTGCTCGCCAAATCGCACCGCTTCCGCGACACCGCCCCCGCCTCGCGGCGCGAGACCCTGGGCCTGATGGCCCTGCTGGTGCTCGTGACCACGGGTGTGTTCGTTCAGTCGCTGGCCCCGCTGGTCTTTCTGATCTTTCCCGCCCTGATGCTGGTCGCCTTCCGCGTCTCGCCGGTGTGGGTGGCGTGTGCGGTGCTGCTCGTCGCTTTGATCGGCGGAGTCAGCACAGTGACCGGTCATGGTCCGGCGGCGCTGACACGGGTGATCGGGATTCCCGGACTGGAAGCGGTTCCCCTGGTCATCCACCGGCTCAACGCCTTCTATCTGTGCATGCTGGCCGTGGTGCTGACCGCCCTGCCGGTGAGCACGGTCATGTCCGCCCGTCGCGGCCTGGTCGCCCGGCTGGAGGCGCGGACCCGGGCCGCCCAGCAGGCCCGTCGCCGCGCCGAGGAGGCCGACGCCGTCAAAACCCGCTTTCTGGCGCTGATGAGCCATGAGATGCGCACGCCGCTGAACAGCGTCACCGGCTATGCCGAGGTCCTGGCCCGCCGTCCCGCGATGGAGCCCGAGGCCCGTGATCAACTCGACCAGATCCAGCGTTCGGGCGAAGTCCTGCTGATGCTGGTCGAGGATGTGCTGGCGGTCTCCCGCGGCGACGACACACTGGACCTTCAGCCCCTGACCCTGTCGGTTCTGCTGGACACCGCGCTTGAGACGAGCCGTTCCACCGCGGTGGAAAAGGGTATCGCCCTGACCCTGGATGTCCGTCCGGCCGCCATCGGGCCGGTCATGGGCGATCGTTGTCGCCTGCGGCAGACCCTGCATCATCTGATCGGCAATGCCGTGAAATTCACGGACGAAGGCTCGGTGTCCGTCGTCGCCGACCGGATCGGTGAGGACGTGGTCATCACGGTCGCGGATACCGGCTGCGGTCTCGACCTGGCCGGGGTCGATGCCCTGTTTGACGTCTTCGTCCAGGGCGACGATTCGATCAGCCGCCGTCACGTCGGGGCCGGGATCGGCCTGGCCGTGGTCAAGCGCCATGCCACCATCATGGGCGGCGACATCAGCGTAGACAGTCGCCCGGGCCAGGGGACGACCTTCACCCTGCGTCTGCCGATGGGCCTCGCCGCCAACGATCTGGATGTCGGCACCGATCCGCTCACGGGCGGTGAGGACTCCCTGTCCCGCACGCCCCGGGTCCTGGTGGTGGATGACCACCCGGCCAATCGCGAGGTTGCCCGTCTCATGCTGACTGCGGTCGGTTGCGAAGTGGCCGAGGCCGCCGATGGCGACGAGGCCGTCGACATGGCCCGGGCCGGGATGTTCGATCTGATCCTGATGGATGTGCGGATGCCGCGTGTGGATGGACTGGCCGCGACCCGCCTGATCCGGGAGTTGCCCGGAGCCGTCGCCCGGACGCCGATCCTGGCGGTCACCGCCGATGCCATGCCCGCCGACGCCGCGCGCTGTCTTGCAGCGGGGATGAACGCTCACTTGGCCAAGCCGATCTCGCATCAGGCCCTGTATGCGGCGATGGAGACCCTGCTTTCGGGGCCGACATCGGACACCGCCGCGGTGGCCTGATCCGGCCCGGACCGGGTGCCGCAATGCGATATTCTTGCCGTACGCCATCCTATGGGCGCTACTGAACCGGTTCATTTCCGACAGCATTTTTCCGGGCAGGGGCTAATTTCCCGCCCTGGTTTCCGGCACGCCTAGACTCGCGGGATGACCTGCGATCCTCCAAACCCCGCCCCGCTGCCGCCACCGGACCTGTGGACCCGCGCCCGCGCCGACTATCTGGCCGGCGTCTCCGCCCCCGTGGTGGCTGAACGTTACGGTCTGTCCGAACGCACCCTGCGCCGCCGCGCCGCCACTGAGGGCTGGCGTCGTGTGGATCAGTCGCCCGTCGTGCTCGAACCCCCGCCGCCCTGGAACCGGGATACCCTGTCCCGCGAGGAGGCCATCGAACGATTCCCTGAACTGGCCGAGGTCGAGGCGGCAGCCTCCAACGACGCCTTCTTTCTGCTGTTCGATCCGGACCAGAAGGATCTGCGCCGGTACGCCTTCCGCCATGCCGCCGAGTCCGCCGCCTTCGGCCGACCGGCTGAAGCAGTGGTCTGGATGCGACTGGTCCAGATGCTGGATCGCACAGGCGAGCAGACGGATCGCCTCGGGCGGCCCTTCCGGGAAGAAGACTATCTCCGCGCCGCCTATCTCCGCCGGCTCGGTGAGGACGTTGCGCCGCCGCCCGGGAGCGAACCGTCACCGCACGAACCCTGAAGGGGGATGGCACGGTTGGCACCCCGATTCCGCAAAACCCTGCCACGACGCTGGCCGGTTTCGTCCCGGGCTTATCCCCGGAAGTCTCTCTTCTGCCTACCATATCTAGCGGTTTTGCAAAAAGTGATCGCAACATAGCCGCATTTGCCCTTGGCGCCGCCGCCATCCACCCGCATGCTAGGGGTCGATTTCCGGATTTCCAGTCAGAGCCTGTACCGATGAACGCCCACGCCATCATCAAGCCCACCACACCCGGTCTGCTGACCCGCTCGGCCGCTTACAAGCCGTTCCGCTATCCGTGGGCCTTCGACATGTGGAAGAAGCAGCAGCAGGTCCACTGGATGCCCGAGGAGATTCCGCTGGGTGAGGACTGCAAGGACTGGGCGGTCAATCTGAACGACAAGGAGCGCAATCTGCTGACGCAGATCTTCCGCTTCTTCACCCAGGCCGACATCGAGGTCGCCGACAACTACATGGAAAAATACGGCCGCGTCTTCAAACCCACCGAGGTGAAGATGATGCTGTCGGCCTTCGCCAATATGGAGACCATCCATATCGCGGCCTATGCCCTGCTGCTGGAAACCATCGGCATGCCCGAGAGCGAGTTCGGGGCCTTCATGGAATATGAGGCCATGCGCGACAAGCATGACTTCATGCAGGAGTTCGGCGTCGAGACCGAGGCCGACATCGCCCGCACCCTGGCCATGTTCGGCGGCTTCACCGAAGGTCTGCAGCTGTTCGCATCCTTCGCGATGCTGATGAATTTCCCGCGTCAGAACAAGATGAAGGGGATGGGCCAGATCGTGTCCTGGTCCGTGCGTGACGAGAGCCTGCACTGCGAGGGCATCATCAAACTGTACCACGCCTTCAACAAGGAGACGGGGGCCGTCACCAAGGCCGTGGCTGACGACATCGTGGGTTGCTGCGAAACGGTCGTGGCGCTCGAGGACAAATTCATCGACCTGGCCTTCGAAGCCGGCGAGGTCCAGGGCATGACCCCCGAGGACATCAAACAGTATATCCGCTTCATCGCCGACTGGCGCCTGCGCCAGCTGCACCTGCCCGAGGTCTACGGGGTCAAGGAAAACCCGCTGCCGTGGCTGCAGTCCCTGCTCAGCGGTGTCGAGCACGCCAATTTCTTCGAGGCCCGCGCCACCGAATATTCCAAGGGCGCGACCACCGGGGCCTGGCACGGGGCCGACGGCGTCTGGGGCAGTTTCGATGCGATGATGCAGCGCCGGACAGAGCCGGTCGAAGGCTAGTTCCGGCGCGGCGGTCGCTCAGATCGCCGCGAACCACTCATAGCCGCGGTCTTCCCAATAGCCGCCCTTGCCGTCGCCGATGCCGTCCAGGCTGGCGACGGCTTCTATGCGTTTGATATATTTGGCATGCTTATAGCCAAGCTGACGCTCGACCCGCAGCCGCAGCGGGGCCCCGTGGGGTATGGGCAGGATCTCACCGTTCATCGCCCAGGCCAGCAGGGTCTGCGGATGTCGGGCGTCGACCAGGTCGATGCTCTCATAATAGCGGTCGCCGCCCTCGGTCTGGTCCAGGGCGTCGAAGCAATGGAAGACGATATAGCGGGCTTCGGGCTTCAGCCCGGCCTCATCCAGCAGGGTCTCCAGCCGCACCCCGGTCCATTCGGCGATCGAGGTCCAGCCCTCTACGCAGTCGTGTTTGGTGATCTGGGTCCGGGCCGGGCGGGCCCGTAACTCGACCAGAGACAGGCTCAGGGGCCGTTCGACCAGTCCACCGATCTCCAGCCGGTAGGCGGCGAAGGCCCCGTCGCGCAGGGCCACATAGTCGGCGGCGGCCGGACTGATCGAGCCGTTGGGCCGGAAGTCGGGCGAGATCTCGGCCCGGTCATAGGTCGGGGCCAGAGCGTCGGCCGGGATCAACAGTCGCTGGGCCCGTCGGGTCAGGCCCTCAGCCATGCGCCCGGCTTGGGTCGCCAGCCGGTTTCCCGCCTCGCCGCAGGCGGTCAGGCCCGCAGCGGCGGTCGCCAGTAACCCCAACAGCCCGTGACGACGGTTCATGACGGGTCTCCGTCCGGGTCGGTCGGTGGGATCTCGCTCTCCGTCGGCTCAAGCACGAACCAGCCGGTGATCATCGCCCGCATATTGTTGAACAGGCCGGTCCAGATCACCAGGCCGACATGGATGATGATGAAGCCGACGATCAGTCCGGCCGAGATGAAATGCAGGGACCGGGCCGACTGCCGCCCGCCCATGATGTCCAGCAGCACGCCGCCGATGGCGTTGAAGCCCGGCGACATGCTCAGTCCCGTGATCAGCATCATCGGCAGGACGATCAACACCATGGCCAGATAGGTCAGCTTCTGAATGACATTATAGGCGCGGGCTTCCTCGTCCTTGGGGAAGTGGAAGCGGGCGTGTTCCTTTACCGAGGCCCAAAGCCCCCCCAGATCGGTTCGAGTGGGCCACAGGCGTCGCCGGAAGCGACCGCTGACCACGCCCCAGGCCAGATAGGCCAGACCGTTCAGCACGAAGACCCAGGCGAACAGGAAATGCCAGTGCCGCGCCCCCGCTAGATTGCGACCCTGGGGGAGCAGCAGCCAGTTCGGGACCGCCGGGGTGTTGATCCAGGGATCGGCGAAGGTCGAGCGCAGGCCCCAGTACAGGTGCGGATGGGCGGCCAGGATGTTCAGCCCGCTCATGATCAGCACGATGACTGCGGCGACGTTGATCCAGTGGCCGATCCGCACAGTCGTCGGATGTCGCCAGACCGCGATGCGTCCGTCGGACAGGGCGCGGTCAGGCCGGGCCGGGCTCACGAGCGTGCTGCCGGATCATTGCCGATGGAGATGCCGACCATGCTGAAATCCCCGCTATGTCGTCCACGCTCCCATGCGCGACTCTCGCGTGCAAGCGGTGAGGGGGGCTCAGTTCGGGGCGTTGGCCCGACAGTCGCGCCGGCCGCTGGCCTCGCAGGCCCGGATCATTGCCTCCCAGGTCGCCCGGGCCCGGTCATACTCGGCCCGCGCGGCGGTGGCGGTTCTCTGCTCGGCTTCGTAGTTGGCCTGTAGCGTGGCGGCCGTGGCGGCTTCCGTGCGGTAGCGGGCCTCGGCCTCCGCATGGGCGGCGGTGTCGGTGGCCTCTTGCCGGGCAACCGCCTCATTGTGGGCGGCGATCTTCGCGTTCAGGTCGGCGGTCGCCGCCAGCTCGTCCGGATCCTGTTCGCTATCGGGGGCCCGGTGATAGGTTTCGCCCCGGGCCTGAAGGCGGGCCGCCTCGGCCGCGGTCTCCGGCGCTGGCGGCGGCGTCTGGGTCAGAGCCTGTGCGGCTCCGGCGATCAGGATCAGGCCGCCGGCCAGGCCTGCGGCGGTTCTCAGGGTCGGACGAATCATCAGTCTGTTCTCCTCGGCGCGTGCTGCCGATCGTGGCGGCCAAGCGGGGCCGTTTCGCGGCGACTCGCTACAACAACGCCCGATCCGCGGTTTGGAGCCATCACTCCGGCAGTTTCAGCTCGAAGGTGGTGCCGCCGGGTCCGGTGTCGACCAGACGCAGATCCCCGCCGTGGTTGGCGGCCAGCTCGCGGGAAATGGTCAGACCCAGTCCCGTGCCGTCCGCGCCGCCCCCGCTGACGAAGGGATCAAACAGTCGGCCCGCCATGCGCGCATTGATGCCCGGCCCGTCATCGCTGACCCGCACCCGGCAGGACCCGCCTTCGCCGGTCGCCGAGACCCGGATCACGCCCTTCTGACGGCCGGAGGCCTCGATCGCCTGCCGGGCGTTGCGCATCAGATTGACGAGGATGCGATGCAGCTGGTCGGCATCGGCATTGATGCTGTAGCGGGCCGGGATCGACCGGACCAGCCGCACCCCGTCGGCCTCGAGGCCCGCATCTTCGGCTGCGGCCTTGACGGCAGCAGCCAGGGCGATGGGCGTGCGTTGGGGCAGGGGCTCCTCGCTGCGCCCGTACTCCAGCACATTGCGGGCCAGCGCCGCCGCCCGTCCGAGCGCCCGCTCCAACCGCGGCAGGACCCGGGCCACCTGGGGGTCGGGCGAGCCCGCCAGCCGCTCGGACGCGATCTGGGCCGAGGTCAGCATGTTGCGCAGGTCGTGGTTGATCTTGGCCACGGCCTGACCCAGCGCGACCAGCCGGGCGCGTGAGCGCAGCGACAGCCGGACTTCTTCCTGCATGCGCGCCAGTTCGCGCTCGACCCGGCCGATCTCGTCATGCCGGGTACTGGGGGGCTGGCCCTCGGTTTCGGGATTGGTGGCGAAATGCTCGATCGAGCGGGTCACCCGTCGCAGCGGCTGCAGCACCAGAAAGGCCAGCGCCGCATACAGCAGGCCACCGGCCACGGCCGAGATCAGCAGCGACACCAGCAAGCTGTTGAGCAGGAAGGCCCGCAGTTCCAGCTTCAGCGGCTGGGCCGGGGCCAGCACCTCGATGAAGTCGCCGGAACGATAGCGCGGCCGGGCCTGCACCCGGATGGACCGATCCGGGTGACCGGCGAGGGTGCGCCACGGATCCAGTAGCCAGGCCCCGACATTGCGCTGTCTCAGGTCGATCACATCGGGGGTGCGCGGCAGATTGGGGGCCTGCAGCAGCAGGCGACGCACGCCCTGGTCGCCGACCACCACGGCCTGGACCCCGCCGATCGTCAGCAGTTGTTCAGCCGTGGCGTCCTCGACGGCAGAATAGGGCAGGGCCTCGACCCCGACCGAGGCCAGCTCGGCCGACTGCAGCCGGTCCAGCAGCCAGCGCTCATGGAAGGAGGCGGCGCTGGGGGCGATGATCAGCGCCCCGACCGCCAGGGTGAAGCCGACGGTCAGCAGCAGCAGTCGCCACGACAGGCCGTCCGGGGCCGGGACATGCAGCCGTCCGCGCAGGCGCTGAACCCAATTCTCGGGCAGGCGCAGACGCAAGGGCGCGCGGGACGCCGGCGCGCCGTCTGTGACCGTCCTTGCGGCTGGAGGGGTGCCGGTCGTGGCCGGGCTCGGCGGGGTCATGCGGGGGTCTCCTGGCCACGGTCCCGCCAGACCTTACCCAGTTTGAGGCCCAGCGGCAGCAGCAGCGACAGGAAGACCACCCCCATCAGCGGCCAGAAGAAGCGCGACACCAGCAGGGACAGATCGACATGTTCTCCCGCCTGAATCATCTCACCCAGACCCGCGCCGATCGAGGTGTAGATGAAGGTCGAGGGCAGCAGGCCGAAAAAGGTGGCGAGGATATAGGGGCGCAGCGGGGCGGCGATCATGCCGGCGGCGGCGTTGATCAGCACGAAGGGCACGCTGGGGATGACCCGCAGGGTGAACAGGGTGACGAAGGCATTACGGTCCACCCCCTTGGCCAGACGATCCATGAAACCCGCGTCGGCGGCGAATTTCGCTCTCAGCCAGGTGCCGATGGCGGTGCGATAGACCAGATAGATGACGACCGAGCCGATGGTGGCCCCTGTGGCCTGGGCCAGGGCCCCGACCCACGGGCCGAACATCATGCCGCCCAGCAAGGTCAGGAACACCGGTCCGGGGATGGTCGAGGCCGTGGCTGTCGCATAGACGGCGATGAAGGCGACGAGCGCCAGCCAGTAATGCTCCTGAGCATAGGCCTGCAGGCCCAGACCATGCTCGCGGATCATGTCCATCGACAGGTAGCGGTTCCAGCCCAGGCTGAAGAAGGCGACCGCCAGGCCGGCGATGGCCATCAGCGGCAGGAGGCGGATTGCCCACTCTCTAGCTGATCGTTTCGCCATGCCTCAGAATGCCTTCCTGTGCCGGGTCTGCGTTGACACCTGCGGTCATGCGCCTTATACGCCCGCCCTCCTGCGGTGACGTTCCTTATTCGTTAGCCGTGCAAACCTTTAGACCCCGGAGCCGACCGTGAAGCGGACCTATCAGCCGTCGCGACTCGTGCGCAAGCGCCGTCACGGCTTCCGTTCGCGGATGGCCACCAAGAACGGACAGAAGATTGTTGCGCGGCGTCGCGCCAAGGGCCGCAAGCGCCTGACGGCCTAAGTCGTCGGGCTTTTGTGCCTCGCGTCCCGGTGGACGCATGACAGATGATCTCAACATCGAGCGCCTGACCTCGCGGCCCCAGTTTCTGGCGGCCGCGAGAGGCGTTTCGGAAGCCCGTGGCGCGGTGGTTATCCAGCGACTCGACCGTCATGACGGTGACACCATGGTGCGTGTCGGTTTTACCGCCACGCGCAAGGTCGGTGGTGCCGTCGTGCGCAACCGTGCCAAACGCCGCCTGCGCGAAGCCGCACGGGCTATGGTTCCCCTTATCGGGCGTGCCGGAAGCGACTATGTCTTCATCGCCCGGATGGGTACGGCAGGCCGTTCATGGGACCGTTTGCTTGACGATGTGAAATCGGCGCTTACAAGGCTCGCGACCCCGCGGCCGGCGCCTGGCGCCATTCCACCCGCCCGCGACCCTTCCGGCCAGGACCGCTGAACTCCATGCAGAATGACAACAGCAGGAACACGATCATCTTCGTCGTGATCGCGATGATCTTCCTGCTCGGCTACAGTGAATTCGTGATGAAGCCGCAGGCCGAGCGCCGTCAGGCGGCTCAGCAGCAGGCGACGGAACAGACCACCGGAACGTCTGCCGACGGCGTGGCTTTGGCCGCCAGCCCCACCGCCGCGGTGTTCGTGACCGACCGCAGTGCCGCGCTCGGCACAGGGGCGCGGGTGCCGATCCAGACGCCGACGCTGAAGGGCTCGCTGTCGCTGGAAGGCGGTCGCATCGATGACCTGTTCCTGATCGACTATCGCGAGACGCTGGCGGCGGACTCCCCGCCGGTCGAGCTGTTCCGCCCCCAGGGCATGGAGCACAGCTATTCGGCCCTGTTCGCCTGGAACGGCCCCAACGTCCCGGGTGGCGTGCCCGGTCCGCGTACGCCGTGGCGATTGACTGACGGCTCGGTGCTGACGCCGACGACTCCGGTCACCCTGACCTGGGACAACGGCCAAGGCCTGCGCTTCACCCGCGTGATTGCCATCGATCCGCAGTATCTGTTCACCGTCACCGATACGGTCGCCAATTTCGGCACCCAGGCCATCACCATCGCGCCGTTCGGCCGGGTCGAGCGCCAGGGCGTTCCGGACCACGTCGGCCGCCAGATGATCCTGCACGAAGGGGCCATCGGCACCTTCGGCGCTGAAGATGGAAAATTCTCGACCCAGCAGTTGAAATACAAGGACTGGGCCAAGAAGGAACGGGTTCAGCACACCTCGACCGGCGGCTGGCTCGGCATCACCGACAAATACTGGCTGGCGGCGATGATCCCCGATCAGTCCGAGAAGATCGAGGCCGAGTTCCGTGTGCGCAGCGGCGGCGGTGCCGATATTCACGAGGTCAACATGTTGGGCGCGGCGCGCACCATCGCGCCCGGCCGCCAGATCACCGAAACCCAGAGGCTGTTCGCCGGGGTCAAACGCAACGAAATCCTGACGGGCTATCAGGACGAACTGAACCTGCCGCGTTTCGTCTATGCGATCGACTGGGGGATGTTCTGGTTCCTGACCCGCCCGATCTTCATGGTCGTGGAGTTCTTCTTCGGGGTTCTGGGCAATTTCGGCCTCGCCATTCTGGCCCTGACCTTTGTCGTCAAGCTGATCATGTTCCCGTTGGCCAACAAGTCCTACGAGAGCCTGTCCAAGATGCGCAAACTCCAGCCGCTGATGGAGGAGATCAAGAAGAAGAATCCGGACGATCCGGCTGCGCAGCAAAAGGAAACGATGGCGCTCTATCAGCGCGAGAAGATCAATCCGCTGGCGGGCTGTCTGCCCATCCTGGTCCAGATTCCGGTCTTCTATGCCCTGTACAAGGTGCTGTACGTGACCATCGAGATGCGGCATGCGCCCTTCTTCGGCTGGCTGCGCGACCTGTCGGCCCCGGATCCCTCGACCCTGTGGACCCTGTACGGCCTGATCCCGTGGGACCCGACCTCGCTGCCGCTGGTCGGCACCATTCTCGGCACCAATTTCGCCCTCGGCATCCTGCCGATCTTCTACGGCCTGACCATGTGGCTGCAGATGGCGATGAACCCGCCCGCACCCGACCCGGTGCAGCGCAAGATCTTTGCCTTCATGCCGCTGGTGTTCACCTTCATCATGGCCACCTTCCCTGCGGGCCTGCTGGTCTACTGGGCCTGGAACAACATCCTCTCGATCCTGCAGCAGTGGTTCATCATGCACCGCTTCAAGGCCGAGAATCCGATCGACACCTTCATCGCCCGCTTCAAGAAGACGGCGTGACCGATTTCACCCCCGAGGAGCTGGAGGCCGCGCGGATCCTGTTCGCGCGGCCCGCGACCTTCGTCATGGGCGCGGCCAAGATCGAGCAACTGCCAGAACCGGACCTGCCCGAGGTCGCCTTCGCCGGGCGCTCCAACGTGGGCAAGTCCAGCCTGATCAACGGGCTGGTCGGCATGCACAAATTGGCCCGTGCCTCGAACGAGCCGGGGCGCACGCGCGAGGTCAATTTCTTCGACCTCGACGGCAAGACCCGGCTGGTCGACCTGCCGGGTTACGGCTGGGCCAAGGCGTCGAAAACGACGGTGCGAAAGTTCCAGGACCTGGGTCGCGACTATCTGCGCGGCCGCGTCACCCTGAAGCGGGTCTATCTGCTGATCGACAGCCGCCACGGCCTGAAGAAGGTCGACGACGAGGCTCTGGAAGCGCTCGATCTGGCCGCGGTCAGCTACCAGATCATCCTGACCAAGGCTGACAAGCTGAAGAAGGGCGAGGCCGAGGTTGTCCAGGCGGCGACGCTTAAGGCCATTTCCAAACGTCCGGCGGCCTTCCCGACGGTGATCGTTACCTCGGCGGAGAAGGGTGACGGCATGGCCGAGCTGCGCGCCGAGATCATGCGCACGACCGGCATCGCCCCCTAGCCATTGGCCCGGGCGGCCTTGCCTCCCATATGGGCGGGATGATCCCGCTTTCCATTCTCGATCTCGCCCCGGTGCCCCAGGGCGCGGATGTCTCTCGTGCCCTGGCCAATACGCTTGACCTGGCCCGCCATGCCGACACGCTCGGCTATCGACGCTACTGGCTGGCCGAACACCACAACATGCCCGGCATCGCCAGCGCGGCGACCTCTGTCCTGATTGGCGCAGTGGCGGCGGCGACCCGTACGATCCGGGTCGGGGCCGGCGGCGTGATGCTGCCCAACCACGCCCCGCTGGTCATTGCCGAACAGTTCGGCACCCTCGCCGCCCTGCACCCCGGCCGCATCGATCTGGGGCTGGGGCGCGCGCCCGGTTCCGACCAGGCCACGGCCCAGGCCCTGCGCCGCACCCTGTCCGGCGACGTCGACGCCTTTCCGCAGGACGTGATGGAGCTGATTCACTGGTTTGCCCCGGCCCAGTCTGACCAGCGCATCATCGCCAATCCCGGCGAGGGTCAGGATGTGCCGATCTGGATCCTCGGGTCCTCGACCTACGGGGCCCGGCTGGCAGCCCATCTGGGCCTGCCCTACGCCTTCGCCAGCCATTTCGCGCCGGGCGAGATGATGCGCGCCCTGCAGGTCTATCGTGACGACTTTCGGCCGTCAGAGCGGCTGGCCGAGCCCTATGTGATGCTGGGCTACAATGTCTTCGCGGCCGAAACGGACGAGGAGGCGACACATCTGTTCACCTCGCTGCAGCAGGCCTTCGTCAATCTGCGCAGCGGCCGCCCCGGCAAGCTGCCGCCGCCGGTCGACGGCTATGGTGACCGGCTGTCAGGGTCAGAGCGGGCGATGATCGATCAGGCGCTGGCCTGCTCGGCCGTCGGGTCTCCGGCCACGGTTCGGGCGCGCATTGAGGCGTTTGTCGACAAGACCGGCGCGGACGAGCTGATGGTTACGAGCCAGATCTGGGACCACGAGGCGCGGCGGCGGTCGCTCGCTTTGCTGGCCGAGGCGTGGGCGTTGCCCGCTTCGGCTTGACGGGGGCCGGGTCGGGGATCGCAGTCTTCCAGGCGGCCCCCAGATCAATGGCTGCCAGCAGGTCCTGGGCGGGGTCTCCGGGCAACAGCCCGTACAGTCGGCCCCGCAGGTAGCGGCACCGCACCAGCAGGCGCGAGGCCTCGGCCAGGGCCGGCAATGTCTCATAGCCACCGATGTCTTCCAGCCGGGCATGACGCCAGCCCTTTTCCGGCGGGTGCTCGACAATCGCGGCCCAGCGCTCCTCGGGACTCAGGGCGTCGCCGATGAAGGTCCAGCGCTTGCCGCGGGGCCCGCGCCGGTAGTCGCCGGCCTGCACCGGCAGACCGTGCTTGTGATAGAGGGCGAGGGCCGCCTGTTCGATCCCGGACAGTCGATCGTCGAGGCGTCCGTCAATCGGCGGCCGCTGCGGCCGTCGCGGCCCGGTATCCGCCGGTTCCTCGGCCTGATCGGCAGCGGTCTCTGTAGCGAGGGGCATGACCAGTCCACGCCAGCCGGAGCGACGGATCCGGGTCCATTTCTGGCGCAGGCGTGTTACGAGGTTCGGCTTCATCTCAGTTCACCGATAGGGCGCTGGTGACCGAGACGTCATAGATGACGCGGGTGATGCTCTGGACGAAGTCGAAGAATTTCCGCGCCTCGGCAGCGCCTGAGCGCGGCGCATACAGCATGTCGTCCGGCTGGATGGGGAAATTCCCGGCGGTGAACACCCCCGCCGGATCGGCCAGGTTCAGCCGGTAGACCACAGGCACGCCGCGCACGGTGGCCGGCTGCACCAGCCCCAGGGCCGCGGCCACTTCCGGCCGTTCAAAGCGGAACACCAGAACCGAGCGGGCGTCGGCGGTATTGGTGTCCAGCCCACCGGCCCGGCTCAGGGCGGCCCCAAGGGTGAGGGGACCGGCCCCCATGTCGATCTGGCTGACCGTGCCCAGGGCCCCGAACGCCGAGTAGCGGCGCGGCCGGTAGCGCAGGTTGATCTGGTCGCCGCGCGCCAGTCGCACATTCTCGCCGAAGGTCGAGGTCACGGTCGACAGGGGGGCGGTGAAGGTCAGGCCGTCGCGCTGGACAGCGACCTCGATATCCTCAACCGGACGGGCGGTGCCGCCGGCGGCGGCGATCACGTCCAGAATTCGATCGGCCCCGACCGCGAGCGGGGCGCGGCCCGGATTGCGGACCTCGCCCAGAACGGTGACGGCATTGGACGGGCTGGCGGCGATCGAGACCACCACCTGGGGTGCACCGACCTTTCCGATCAGGGCCCGGCGCACCGCTTCGGCGGCCTGGGGACCGGTCATGCCCGCGACCTGGACGGGACCGGCGAACGGGACGCCGGCCGCGCCGTTGCGATCGACCACGACCGGCGGCAGGGACGATCCGCCGGACGCCGCCGCACCACTGGCCGACCGGCCGCCAAACAGCGCCCCGCCCGGCTCGAAGACGGCGATCGACAGGGTGTCACCGACCGCGATCACATCGGACGGAGCCGTGCCTGCGGCAGCGGCGAGCGAGGCGTCGCTGGCGGGCGTGGCGGCCTTGATCCGCTCGACGGTGGTATAGTCGAGGTCGACCACGGCATAGCCGCCGGCGACATCGGCTCCGGTGGAACCGGCGTCGAGGGCCCGGGCCGATGGACCGTCCGCGGGCAGGGTCGAACACCCCGCCAGGGCCATCAGGATCAGCAGCGTGAACAGGGGTCGCGTCATGGGGCCTCGAAACCTCGGCGGTCCCCTTCTGACTACCGGGGTTTCCGGCCGGGAGCCAGTCCGCTCAGACAGGCAGGCCGATGAAGGCGGCGACCTGATCGAAATGCGTGGCCCAGGTGGGCGGCGCATAGGCCGGGGCGACAGGCGGCGAGTCGGTGGCGGCCTGCAGGGCCGACAGCCAGCCGAGACCATCCAGGGGATCGACCAGCCGGGCTCCGGAGACCAGTTCCCGGTGAACCGGAATGTCGGACGCGATCAGCGGCACGCCCATGGCCATGGCCTCAACCGCAGGCAGGTCAAAGCCCTCGACCGAGGAGGGGGCGACCACGGCGCGGGCCCCCCGCATCAGCCGCGCGAGCGAAACGTCGGACAGTCCCGCCGACTGGTGCACCAGACCCTGCAGGTTGGGTGAGCGCTGCAGGTGATCCAGCACGGCCTCATTCTCCCAGCCGTAGCGTCCGACCAGAACCAGCCCGGGCGTGCGGGGGCCCATGCGCTCCTGCAACCGCCGCCACAGGGTCAGCAGGAAGGCCAGGTTCTTGCGCGCCTCGATCGTACCGACATGGACGAAATAGGGGGCCGGCGAGGGCAAGGTTCCGCGTGTCAGGAAGACCGGTTCCAGGCCCAGGGGGATGGCCTTTACCGGCGGCGTGCTCAGCGCCTCCCTGTCGGCGAAGGCCCGAAGCTGATCGGCCGTATATTCAGAGTTGACGATGATCCGGTCGGCATGACGCAGGGCGTAGCTCACCCGGCGATGGTGGCGGGCCCGGTCGCCGGGCCGGCAGAACTCCGGGTGGGTGATGGGGATCAGATCGTGGATCATGATTGTCGACGACACGCCCCGGCGGGCCAGGTCGGCGAGGATGGCGGGGGTGTTCAGGGCGGTATGGCCGACGCTGATATAGGCCTGGCCGGGAGACGGCGGCGGCAGCGGGCGGGATGTCAGGGCCTGACTGACAGACCGGACGCGGCGAAGCGACAGGGGCGGCGCGCCCGGCTCGACATCGAGGATAGACGGTCCCCGCGTTTGACCGGTCAGGGCCCGGACGAGGGCCTGTTCATTCGCGGTCTCTGGTTCGTCGCCGGACCAGCGTTTTCGCACCGTCCGAATTTCTCGCCGGTAATGCGTTGCGTCGACAGCGCGCAGGCGGTTGCGCACCGTCGCGACCGGGACCACCCGGATGTCCCGCCGTGCCGCCAGCCATTCGGCGTAGGCGAGGCACACCCGGTCGACCCCGGTCGGGGCGTCGCGGGCGCTCCGGTCAAGCAGGCGGCCGGCGTCAAACAGGACAACGGGCTTCATCACACCCCGAGCCGAGCGTACAGGTCGACCAGCCGGGCCTGACAGACCTCGGGACTGAATTTGGCGGCCTGCAGCGGCCCGCGCGCCGAGAGTTCGGCGGCCAGATCGTCGTCGGATCCCAGACGGCGGATTTCCCGGGCCAGGGCGGCGACGTCATAGGGGTCGACGAGGATGGCGGCGTCGCCGGCGACTTCCGGCAGGGAGGCGGCCGTCGAGGTTATCACCGGCGTACCCAGCAGCATCGATTCCAGCACCGGCAGGCCGAAGCCCTCATAGAGGGACGGGAACACCGTCGCCCGGGCCCCGCGGATCAGGCTGACCAGCATCGAAAACGGCAGATAGTCATAGAGTTTGATCCGCTTCTTCCGGACCTTCTTGTCCCGGCGCGCCTGATGCATCAGCGCCGTTTCCTCCTCATCCAGCCAGGCCCGCCCGCCGACCACCACCAGCGGCAGCTCGGACCCCGAGGCCAGGTACGCCTCAACGATGCGGGCCAGGTTCTTCTTGGGCTCGATGGCGCCGAAAAAGAGGAAATAGCCCTTCCAGCCCAGCTTGAAGACGCCTTCGAGCTCTGTGGCCACGGCCTCGTCGCTCGCGGCGCGCAGGCGTTCCGGAATGGAGACCGACTGCCAGGTGGTGGTGACCCGCTCCTCGGCCACGCCCAGCAGTTGGATGACGTCGCGGCGGGTCGCCTCGGAGACCACGGCGATATGATCGGCCTTGCGGGCGAGGCCGCGGCAGACCCCCAGGAACTGGCGCTTGTTGTCCAGCGTCGTGTGCGGCAGCCGCAGCGGGATCATGTCGTGGATCGTGTACACATTGGCGGCCCCTCGGGCATGTACGGGCAGGACGGTGGTCCAATGCACGACGTCGGGGCGCGAGACCTGTGGGTGCCCGGCGAAGGTGACGGGCGTGAAGGTCTGGTGGCTCCTGAAAGCCCGATTGGCAGTATGAAAAAGCCGGGGCGCGCTCCAGAAGGCCGCAGCCGGCGGGCGTCCGCCACCGCGGGCGGGCCAGATAATGTCGTCGGTCACCGGCACGGCGTGGGCGGTGCGCCCGAACCGGGCGGTCGCGGACTCGACCATCTGCCGAACCCGGTTTCCATCGGGCGTATAGGCATCGGTCAGGGCGATCTCGTTCAGGATCGGGCGTTTGCTGATGTTGGCATGGGGCCCGTAGAGAACCTGGGTTTCCATGCCGATGGCGTTAAGGTTCGACAGCAGATTGCGCCCGTAGGTGGCGATGCCGGAGCCCTTGGGCAGGGCGAGGTTGAAGCCGTCAATACAGACCGTGGGCATGGAGGAAGGCTTCCGTCGCGGGCTTCGTCTCCTCAGGAGACGTAACCGGCCTGCATGAGTTCAGCGATATGGACGATGGCGACCGGGCGGTCCTGCACGGTCACGAACAGGTTGGAAATCTTGTTCTGGACGATCAGGTCTACCACATCGCTCATCCGTGCCGCGGGTCCGACCACCTTGGGGTTGGGGCTCATGATGTCCGCCGCGACCAGGGCGGCAATGTCCCGGGTAAAGGCCCGGCGCACGTCGCCGTCGGTGATGATGCCCGCCAGGGTGCCGTCGGGACCGACCACCGCAACAGCGCCCTTGCGCCCTTCGGTAATGGCCGAGACAACTTCACTGAAGGGAGCGTCGAGCGGCACGGTCGCCGGCGGGGCCGGACGGTCCCCCATCCAGTCCCCGACGCTCTGCAGGCTCATGCCCAGCTTGCCGCCGGGGTGATGCAGACCGAAGGCCTCGGCACTGAAGCCGCGTCGGTCCATCAGCACCATGGCCAGGGCATCGCCGAGCGCCAGGGTCATCAGGGTCGAGGTCGTCGGTGCCAGATTGTTGGGACAGGCCTCGGCCACCTTCGGCATGGTCAGGCAGACGGCCGAGTTGCGGCCGAGGAAGCTGGTCGGCCGCTGGGTCATGCCGATCACCGGAATCCCTTCACGCTGGCAGAAGATCAGCGGATCCCGCAGTTCCCGGCTCTCGCCTGAGTTGGAGATGGCCAGCAGGGTCGTATCGTGGCGCAGCATGCCGAGGTCGCCGTGGCTCATTTCCGCCGGGTGGACGAAGAAGGCATTGGTGCCCGTGGAGGCCAGCGTCGCCGCGAGCTTGCCGCCGATGTGCCCCGACTTGCCCATCCCGGTGACCACCAGATAGCCGGGGCGCCCCAGGATGATGTCGCAGGCCCGGCCCAGACTATCGTCCATGGCCCCGTCAAGGGCCTGCAACGCCGCGATATTGAGTCGGATGACCTCGTGTGCCCGGGTTAGCATGGCGGCAGCTTCGGCTGGCGAGGAGGGCGTATTGGCGACAGTCATGGCCCGGAATTGCCGCATCCGGCTCCCTTTCACAATGCCGCGCGGTCAGTCAGTCGGTGTCGGGCCGCGCAGAAATTCACAAAAGCCTCAACCTTTCGCCGCCTGTGGCGTTACCCTCGGCCTATGGGGATGTCCGGACAAGACCCGCAGGCGGCACCGCTGCCTGATCGAACCACGCTGGCGCGGCCCCTGCCGCCGCCGCCCGCGCGCCTGTCTCGACCCGCCCTGTTCCTTGACCTTGATGGCGTGCTGGCCCCGCTCGCGCCCACCCCTGAGGCCGTTGTGCCGGACCCGCGTCGCACGGCGGTCCTTCGGGCCGTGCTCGAGCGTCTCGACGGACGGGTCGCCATCATCAGTGGACGCACCCTGGCCGAGGTCGACCGGATCAGTGAGGACGCGGTGCGTTCGGCGTCCGGCGTCCATGGTCTGGAACGGCGCAGCGACGACGGCACACTTGTCGTGGGTGACGCCGCGCCGGCGGTCCGGACGGCGATCGCGGCCTTTCATGACTTCGCCGCGGATCGTCCCGGCATGATCGTTGAGGACAAGGTCGTATCGGCCGGGCTCCATTTCCGCGGCGCGCAGGATCAGGCCGGTGCGGCCCGGGACCTGGCCGGACGCCTGGCCGAGGACACCGGCCTTTCGCTCCAGTTCGGCAATCTGGTGGCCGAGCTGAAGACCCCCGGCACCGACAAGGGTACCGCCCTGACAGCCTTCATGGCCGAAGCCCCGTTCCAGGGGGCGACGCCGGTGATGGTCGGCGACGACCTGACCGACGAGCACGGCTTCGAGGCTGCCACGGCCCTGGGCGGTTTCGGCGTGCTGGTTGGCCCGCCCAGGCCGACGGCAGCGCGTTTTGGCCTGAAGGACGTGGCGGCAGTGCTCGACTGGCTGGACTCGCTGAGCGTGGACCCGGAATGAAACAATCCCTAGATCTGGCCCCGATCGGCAACTGTTCTGTCAGCGCCCTGATCGACCGGTGCGGTCGCTTTGTCTGGGCCTGCGCGCCCCGCGTGGACGGTGATCCGGTCTTTTCGGCCCTGATGGACGGTGACGATCCCGACCATGGCTTCTGGGAAGTGTGTCTCGCCGATCTGAAAAGTGTCGAGCAGGCCTACATCAAGAACACGCCGGTGCTTAGGACCGTGCTGACCGCCGCGGACGGAGCGGCGGTCGAGATCATCGATTTCGCGCCCCGGCATCACAAGCATCACCGCACCTATCGACCCGTCGCCTTCGGGCGGATAGTCCGCCCGCTCGTGGGTGCGCCGCGAATCTCCGTCCGACTTCGCCCATCCGCCGATTGGGGTGCGCGTCGTGCCGAGGTTACGTCCGGCTCCAACCACATCCGCTATCACTGCACCGACGTGACCCTGCGGCTGACGACGGACTGCCCGGTGTCGCACATTCTTGAGGAACGGATCTTCCGTCTGGAGACCCCGCTGGCCTTCTTCCTCGGTCCCGACGAAGGCTACGACCAGGAAGTCGGGCCCGGCGTGGCGGCGACGCTGGATCGCACGGTCGTCTACTGGAAGGACTGGGTACGCACCCTCTACATCCCGCTCGACTATCAGGACGCGGTGATCCGCGCGGCGATCACCCTCAAGCTCTGTGCCTATGAAGAGACCGGGGCCATCGTCGCGGCCATGACCACCTCGGTTCCGGAGTTTCCCGAGAGCGGGCGCAACTGGGATTACCGCTACTGCTGGATCCGCGACGCCTATTATACGGTCCGGGCGCTGAACCGGCTGGGTGCGGTCGACATTCTCGAGAACTATCTCGTCTACCTGCGCAATCTCGTTGACAACTCCGCCGGCGGCCATGTCCAGCCGGTCTATGGCGTCGGTCTGGAGGCCGGGCTGGGCGAGCGGATCGTCGATAGCGTCGAAGGCTATCGCGGCATGAAGCCGGTCCGGGTCGGCAATCAGGCGCACGAGCATCTGCAGCACGACGTCTACGGCCAGATCGTTCTGCCGCTGGTTCAGTCCTTCTATGATCAACGCCTGATCCGACCGGGGTCGATTGAGGATTTTTGCGCGCTGGAGGCGGTCGGCGACCGTGCCTTCGCCCTGTACGATCAACCGGACGCGGGCCTGTGGGAGTTTCGCACCATCGCCCGGGTGCATACCTATTCGTCGGTCATGTGCTGGGCGGCCTGCGACCGGCTGGCCAAGGCCGCGCGCGTTCTGGCGCTGGAAGACCGCGCCAAGGTCTGGGCCCAGCGGGCCGACACGATCCGCGCGCGGATCGAGGCCGAGGCGTTTGTCCCCGAGGAGGGGCGCTTCGGAGCCAGTTTCGGCGGTAAGGAACTGGACGCCAGCCTGCTGCAGCTGGTCGACCTCGGCTTTCTCGATCCGATGGATCCGCGCCAGGTGGCGACCTTCAACGCCATCGAACGGGACCTGAAGAAGGGCCCCTATCTGTTTCGCTACGTGGAGCCCGACGACTTCGGCGAGCCCGAGACGGCGTTCAACTTCTGCACCTTCTGGTTCATCGAGGCCCTTCACCTCAATGGTCGCACGGCCGAGGCGCGCGAGATTTTCGAACAGATGCTGAGCCGGCGCACTCACGCCGGCCTGTTGTCCGAAGACATCGCCCTGGGCAGCGATGAGTTGTGGGGCAACTACCCGCAAACCTATTCGCTCGTCGGCATCATCAATTGCGCGGTGCTGCTGAGCCGTTCGTGGACGGACGTCCGATGAGCCGGTTGATCGTCGTCTCCAACCGGGTCTCGGCCCCGACTGACGCCGCCGCCGGTTCCGTCGGGGGACTGGCCATGGCCCTGTCTGCGGCTCTGAGGAAATACCACGGCCTGTGGTTCGGCTGGTCCGGTGAGACGGTCGACACTTTCACTGGTGAACTGAAGGTCGAGGATCGCGCCGGGGTCAGCGTCGGCCTGGTCGACCTCGAGGCCCAGGACGTCGACGAATATTACAATGGCTATGCCAACAAGACGCTGTGGCCCCTGTTCCATCACCGGGTCGATCTGACCGCCTATGAGCGAAGCTACGGTGAGGGCTATGAGCGGGTGAACCAGCGGTTCGCCGAGGTTCTGGCCCCACTGATCGAGCCTGACGACATCATCTGGGTCCATGACTATCATCTGATCCCGCTAGCCCGGGACCTGCGTCGGCTGGGCGTGAAGAACCGGATCGGTTTTTTCCTGCATACGCCGTGGCCGGTGCGGCAGTTGCTGGTGACCCTGCCGCATCACCGCCGGCTGGTGGAGTCGATGTTCGACTACGACCTGATCGGCTTTCACACGCGCGAATGGCTGGATCTGTTTCGGGACTATGTTGCGGCGGAAGTCGGAGGCACCCTGACCGGCAACGACGGCATGGAGGCCTTCGGACGGCGGCTACAGGGCGGGGTCTTCCCGATTGGCATTGACGTCGAGGGCTTCCTGGAGGCCTGCAAATCGCCGCTGGGTGTCCGGACCTATGATCGCATGCTGTCCTCGACCGCCTTTCGCTCGTTGATCGTCGGCGTGGATCGGCTCGACTATTCCAAGGGGCTGGAGGAGCGGCTGCTGGGCTATGAGCAGTTTCTCGAGGACAATCCCGACATGCGGTCCGAGGTCCTGCTGCTGCAGATCACGCCCATTTCCCGCGACGACGTTGACACCTATCAGGATATTCGTGGACGTCTCGATTCCCTGGCTGGCCGTATCAACGGGGCCTATGCCGAGATGGACTGGCAGCCGATCCGTTATCTCAACCGTACCTACCGCCGGGACCAGCTGGCCGGCATCTATCGGGCGGCCCGCGTCGGCCTGGTGACTCCGCTGCGGGACGGGATGAATCTGGTGGCCAAGGAATACGTCTGTGCCCAGAATCCCGATGATCCCGGCGTGCTGATCCTGTCGCGCTTTGCCGGGGCGGCGGCGGATATGGGTGAAGCCCTGATCGTCAATCCGTTCAGCCGCGAGGAACTGTCCGACGCCATCCAGCGCGCCCTGACCATGCCGCTGGAAGAACGGAAGCGGAAATGGGAGTCCCTGATGCAGGTGGTGCGCGATACGGACGTGAGTATCTGGCGCGACGACTATGTTTGTGCCCTGCGCAGTGTCGAGATCGGTCGGGATGGTATGGGGGGGCGGACGCCCCCCCATACCGACGGCCTCAACGCCTGAGCGACGGCACCCTCAATAGATCTCGAACAGGCCGGCTGCACCCATGCCGCCGCCGATGCACATGGTGACGACGCCGTATTTGGCCCCGCGCCGCTTGCCTTCGATCAGGACGTGGCCGGTCATCCGGGCCCCCGACATGCCGTAGGGGTGGCCGATCGAGATGGCACCGCCCGACACATTCATCCGGTCATTGGGAATGCCCAGCCGGTCGCGGCAGTAGATGACCTGGGTCGCGAAGGCCTCGTTCAATTCCCAGATGCCGATATCGTCGACCGTCAGGCCGTGGCGCTCCAGCAGTCGGGGGACCGCGAACACCGGGCCGATGCCCATTTCATCCGGCGCGCAGCCGGCGACGGCCATGCCGCGATAGGCTCCGAGCGGGGTCAGGCCGCGACGTTCCGCCTCCTTCGCCTCCATCAGCACCGAGGCCGAGGCCCCGTCCGACAGCTGCGAGGCGTTGCCGGCGGTGATGTACAGACCCTGTTTGATCTCCTCGCCGCCGCCGAACACCGGCTTCAGTGACGACAGGCCTTCCAGGGTGGTCTCGGGCCGGTTGCCCTCGTCCATGGCTATGGTGACTTCCTTCGCCGACGCCTGGCCGGTGGCCTTGTCCATGACCTGCATGATCGTGGTCATCGGCACGATCTCGGCATTCAGGTGACCGGCGGCCTGGGCCGCGGCCGTGCGCTGCTGGGATTGCAGGGCGTATTCGTCCTGGGCCTCGCGACTGATCCCATAGCGGGCCGAGACGACCTCGGCCGTCTCCAGCATCGACATATAGACGTGCGGCTGAAGCTTCAGCAGCGCTTCGTCCTTCATCCGGTACAGGTTCATGTGCTGGTTCTGGACCAGTGAGATCGACTCAAGCCCACCCCCGACCGCCACGATCTGGCCGTCGTGGGTGACCTGTTTGGCCGCCGTGGCGATGGCCATCAGGCCCGAGGCGCACTGGCGGTCCAGGCTCATGCCCGCCGTGGTCACCGGCAAACCCGCCGCCAGCGCCACCTGACGGGCGACATTGGTGCCGGTCGAGCCCTGTTGCAGCGCCGCGCCCATGACCACGTCCTCGATTTCGGCGGGATCGACGCCCGAGCGCGCCACGGCATGACGTACGGCATGGGCCCCCAGCTGCTGGGCCTGGGTGTCGTTGAAGGCCCCGCGATAGGCCCGACCGATCGGGGTGCGGGCGGTGGAGACGATGACGGCTTCGCGCATGGTGGATTCTCCGAGAGCGTTTTGTTTCAGAACCTACTTATGTACGGCTTGCGCTTTCGACAACTCGATCATGCCCTGTGCGGCGCCCATTTCGGGCACGATCTCGCCGCTGCGGTCGGAGATCTCCTTGAAACGGGCCGCGACCTGTTCCGGCGCATCCTGGCCGGCGATCCATGCCCCCTGGGTCAGGGTGATATAGGCCCGCTCGAAGCCTCCGGCCCCGGCAGCGAGGATGCAACGGCTTGGAGCGTCATCGCTGACCAGATTCAGAAGCCCGGGGGTGACCATTTCCGGCTCCAGCAGTTCCAGCGGCAGTCTGGCCCCGAGATCCTCGGTCATTCGAGTATGGGCTGTGGGGGCGAGGCAGTTGACCCGGATGTCGTTCCTGGCCCCCTCAATCGACAGGGTCTGCATCAGCCCGACCAGCGCCATCTTAGCCGCGCCATAATTCGACTGCCCGAAATTGCCGTACAGGCCGGAGGATGAGGTGGTCATGACGACGCGGCCATAGTTGGCGTCGCGCATGATGTCCCAGACCGCCTTGGTGCAGTGGACCGCCCCCATCAGATGGACGTCCATGACGAAGCGGAAATCGTCCAGATCCATCTTGGCGAAGGTCTTGTCGCGCAGGACGCCGGCGTTGTTGACCAGGATATCGATCCGCCCCCAGCGGGCCATCGTCGCCTCGACCATCGTCTGGACGGCTGCAGCGTCGGTCACCGAGGCGGCGTTGGCCATGGCCTCGCCACCAAGAGCCATGATTTCGGCCACGACCGAGTCGGCAGCGCTGCTGGAACCGCCCGATCCGTCCCGTGCCCCGCCCAGATCATTGACGACGACCCGTGCGCCCCGGGCGGCCAGGGCCAGGGCATGCGATCGCCCCAGACCGCCGCCGGCCCCGGTCACGATCGCCACTCGGCCGTCGAAACGCATCGTCATTTGTATTTCTCCATGGAGTTCCGGACTCTCCTAGCAGGCGTTTCTAGCCGGAAAACCGGCATTTGTGTTGAAATGGCGCCACAGTCGCCACATTGATGGTCGCAATGGGGAACCGCTAGGGTATAATCCCGTTCGGTGATGGGATCGCCACGTAGTAAGCGTAGGCATTCGGGCATCTAAATTTTTTTGTGAGGACACAATGAAGCTGAAACTCCTGGCAAGCGTTGCGGTAGCGGGGCTTTTCGCCGCCGGTGCTGCGGCGGCTGAGCCGAACGGCTGGTACGGTGCGATTGACGCCGGCTGGCACTCCGCCGACGTTGAAACTGACCAGAACGTTGATTTCTCCGTCGAAGATGACTGGGCAGGCTTTGCCCGTCTCGGCTACCGGTTCGACCAGAACTGGCGCGTCGAGCTCGAGGGCGGCATGCGCAAGGGTCCGCTGGGCGAAGTAACCAACGCCACCTCGGGAGCAGCCTTTGTTTGTAACACGACGCCGGCGATCGGCGCGTGTAACGCACCGGACGGCGACATCGAAGCGGTCACCCTGATGGTCAACACCATCTATGACTTCGGTTCCGCCAGCTCGGCCCTTCGGCCGTTCGTCGGCATCGGTGCCGGTGTCAACCGCGTTGATACCCGCTTTGGCGGGACATTCGCCACCAATCGCGCCCGTGGCATCACCGCCGACGACGCCTCGACCGAACTGGCCGCCCAAGCCTTGGCCGGTGTGGCCTGGGCCTTCGGTGACCGCGGTCACGTCGACCTGACCTACCGCTACCTCGTCTCGAACATGGCGTTCGATGCTACCACCAGCGCACCGGTGACGACGACAGAATACGGCGGTCGCTACACCGATCACTCGGTGACCCTGGGTCTGCGCTATGCGTTCGGTGCCT
>NZ_CAXBOQ010000006.1:0-225854 GCF_963977465.1 uncultured Brevundimonas sp.
TCCTCCCCCACAGGGGGAGGGGGACCATGCGCAGCATGGTGGAGGGGGAACCGCCCCACCGCCCCACCCCGTCTCCTCCCCATCCGCGATGGGGAGGGGGACCGCGCAGCGGTGGAGGGGAAAGGCCGCGCCACCCCGTTCTTGAGTCTAAGCGGGCCTGAAGACTGTCCACTCTGCCGCGCGGCGCACTCTTCGAGTGACAGGACGATCCGGGAGCAGCTAGCCTGTTCGTGACAGCGGAGGGCGAGTTCTTGATTTCTGAATATCTCGATAGGGTCATCGCCCAGTTCAAGAGCGGCCAGGCCACTGAACACAGCTACCGTCCCGCGCTGAACGACCTGTTCCAGGGCATCGATCCGACGCTTACAGTCATCAATGAACCGAAACAGTCCGAAGGCGGCGTGCCCGACTTCATGTTTCAGCGTGATGGCGTTCCAATCGGCTGGGCCGAAGCCAAGGACATCGACAAGGACGTCATCAAGCTGAAGGGCTACTCGGTCGAGCAGCGTAAGCGCTACGAGGCCGCCTACCCCAACCTTATCTACACCAACGGCGTCGACTTCGAGTTCATCCGAGAAGGCGTATCCGTTCACTTCGTCTCGATTGCCGACTTTGTCTTGGGACTTCGCCCTGTCCCGGAAAAATTCGACGAACTGGAACGCCAGCTCAGGCTGTTCGCCGAACAGAAACCCATCAGCATCCGGTCCGCCTCCAAGCTTGCGGACATGATGGCGGCCAAGGCGGCGATTATCAAAGACGAGGTTGCGCTGGCGCTGAAGGAGGACCCGGAATTCCGCTCGGGGCTCGGCGGCCAGTTCAAGAGCTTCAAGGCCAATTTGCTTCCGAAATTGGAGCCGGACGAGTTCGCTGACCTCTACGCCGAAACCATTACCTACGGCATGTTCGCTGCCCGCTTTCATGATGACGACCTGGCGACTTTCAGCCGTCAGGAAGCGATGGAGAAGCTCCCGGCCTCCAATCCATTCCTGAAGGGTCTGTTCGAATACGTCGCCGGCCCCGCCCTGCCCAAGCGCCTGACCTACATCGTCGATGATCTGGTCCAGGTCATGCGCGCCAGCGACCCGCAATCCCTGTTCCGCGACTTCGGTCATTTCACCGCGCGCAACGACCCCTTCATCCATTTCTACGAAGACTTCCTCGCCGCCTATAACCCGAAGAAGCGCAAGAGCCGGGGGGTCTGGTACACGCCCGAGCCCGTGGTCGATTTCATCGTCCGCGCCGTGGACGATGTGCTGAAGACCGAGTTCGGCCTCGCCGATGGACTGGCGGATACCTCAAAGGTGACGGTCGATTGGGACACGGGTCAGAACCATCCCAAGTCCGGCAAGCCGGTCACCGAAAAGCGACAGGTTCACAAGGTTCAGATTCTCGACCCGGCCACCGGCACCGGCACCTTCTTGGCCAAGGCGGTTCAGCTGATCTCCGACAGGGTCAAGGAGCGCGCGCCCGGCAAATGGTCCGGCTACGTCGAACAGGATCTGCTGCCGCGTCTGCACGGTTTCGAACTGCTGATGGCCAGCTACGCCATGTGCCACATGAAGCTCGACATGCAGCTGACCGAAAGTGGCTACAAACCCAGCGCCAAGCCGCCACGTCTGTCCGTCTGGCTGACCAACTCGCTGGAGCCAGCCGAGCGCGAGGTCCGCGACCTGTTCTTTCAGCCGTTGGCGGAAGAAGCCCGCGGGGCCAGCGCGGTCAAGCGCCAAACGCCGATTATGTGCGTGATTGGAAACCCGCCCTACTCGGGCATTTCTCAGAATAACGGTAGTTGGATCACTAATCTGATCGAGAACTACAAGTACGTCGATGGCCAGCACTTCGGTGAGCGCAAACACTGGCTTCAAGATGACTATGTCAAGTTCATCCGCATGGCCGAACACACCATCGCGCAGAATCCGTCAGGCGGCGTGCTGGGCTTCATTACAAACCACGGCTACCTCGACAACCCGACCTTCCGAGCGATGCGTTGGCATCTGCTCAAAACTTTCGACAGCATTTCTGTGCTCGACCTCCACGGCAACACGCCGAAGAGAGAACGCGCACCAGACGGTGGCCCGGACAAGAACGTGTTCGACATCCAACAGGGCGTCTCAGTCGTCATCGCCGTGAAAGGCGGTACCAAAGCGACAAATGGCTTTGCGAAAGTCCGGCGCGCAGACTTTTGGGGCTCCCGCGAAAGCAAGTATGACCGTCTCTGGACGCTGCGCCTAAATTCTTCTGCTTGGGAAAACATCAAGCCCAATGCTCCCTTCTTCATGTTTGCTGCGGACGCTGGGCCTGGTCAGGCTGCATATAATCTAGGCGTCGGGCTCGACGAACTGCTTCCGACCAACGTTACGGGCATCGTAACGGCGCGCGACAGCTTAGTAATCGATTTCGATCAGCGGTCACTCGTAAACAAGCTCGAACGATTTCGGGCCAGAGACCAATCCGACAATCAGGTTCGCTCGGCGTTCTTTGGAACAAAAAAATCGGGAAAGTATCCTGCAGGAGACACTCGAGGATGGAAACTTGGACCGGCTCGTCAAACCATCGCAAACCTTGATCTGACCGACGACCTGCGCCCCATCCTCTACCGACCATTCGACGTCAGGCAGATTTACTATCGCCCTGATATGGTCGATTGGGGCCGCGAGAGATACATGCGTCATTTCGCGGACGTACCCAATCTTGGCCTGATTTACTCGCGACAGGCGGTGGCCGGTGAAGCTGGTTACAATCACGTGCTGGTCACGCCTCACATGTTCGACAACCGGGGCTTCTACAGCAACAAAGGCATTTCGCAGATCGCACCTTTATACCTTCATCCCCAAGAAGGCACTCTCGACCAAACGCTTCGCCTCAACTTCGACCCCAAGCTCTACGTTGCCATTTGCAAGGCCGCCGGGATCGACCCCGCCGATCAGGCCAGAGCTGAAGACGACTTCCGAGCAGCGACCGGCGACACCCGGCCCAGCGAGGTCAAGGTGTTCGATTACATATACGGTGTTCTGCACTCGCCGGACTATCGCTCGACCTACGCCGAATTCCTCAAGATCGACTTCCCACGCATCCCCTATCCGCCGTCGCCCGAAGTGTTCCGCCACGTCAGCGACAAAGGCGAGGCGCTTCGCCGCCTGCACCTGATGGAGGCCGCCGCCGTCGGCGACACGCCCTATCCCTATCACGGCGAAGGCGACGACGTGGTCGCTGCGGGCTATCCGAAGTTCGAGGGTGGTCAGGTCCACATCAATCCCGACCAGTATTTCGACAGCGTGCCCGAGGTCGCCTGGAGCTTCTACATCGGCGGCTACCAGCCCGCCCAGAAATGGCTCAAGGACCGGCGCGGTCGCACCCTGTCGTGGGACGACATCGGCCATTATCAAAAGATCATCAAAATCCTGGCCGAAACCGACCGAATCATGCGGGAAATCAAGCTCCCCATTGCTGACGAGGGTTAGACAATATCCGACAACCGCGGCTCCGTATGACCGCACTTGGCGATAATCACGCCCCCTCCCCGTCGCGCAGCTCCCAGTCCCTCGGCGGCCATACCCAGTCACCGCCCCCCTCATCGCCCCCCGCCGCCCCCCGGCACAGGCGCAGATGCTGGCGGACCATGCCCGGGTCGGGCGTCGGCGGGACAGGGTCCTGCGGGATCAGCCGGCCCTCGGCGTCCCAGTAGCGGCTGGCCCAGCCGCCCTGGAGACCCTGCGCATAGTCGGCCAGGGCGACCGCCGGTCCCAGCATCATCGCCCGCCAGCGGAAGGCGAAGGCCCCGTACACGGCCTGGGGCGGGCCCTCGTCGGTCAGCAGATCCAGCGCCAGCTGACTGGCGCGTTCGACGGCGAGCCGATCGATGTGGTCGGATATCTGCCGCAGCGTCTCGTCCACCGCCGCGTCCGATTCCGACGCGTCGACCTCTGGCCCGGGCCCGGCCCCGGCCGCGAGCCCTCCGGCCTCGCTGCCGCCGGCCCGCCCCAGGGCCTCGGCGGCTCGCAGGATCGCGCTGGCCTCCAGGGCCCGTCCCTCGGTCAGCAGCGCGGCGGCATGGGCGACGGCGGCGTCCCGGGCCTGGGCCAGGTCGATCGGTGCCGTCGGCCCCGCGTCAACGGCGCGCTGAATGGCCCGGGCGTGGGCGGCGTGGGTCCAGCCGCAGCGGCCGGCGCGTTTGCGGATCGTGTTGATCGACATATTGAGGCGCCGGGCGATCGACTCGGCCGTTTCCCCGCCCAGATAGGCGTCGCGGACGACCGCCCAGGTCTCGGCGGGGAAGTTTCTGCGGGTGCGAACAGTGTCTTCGGTCATGGGCGCAGTGTGACATGCGCCCACGTCGACAACGGTCGCATCTGTCCCGGTTTGGCGCGGGTTGTCGCGCGGAGACCGGTACGATCCGGGACTGAGGCGGTACAGGGCGAGGCGGGACAACACAAAAAGCCCTCCCGTTGGCGGAGGGGGGAGGGTTGGGTGGGGGTGGAGGCGCAATGCTCAGAGAGGCGCGTTGAGACGCCGGAGTCTTCGAGGCTGCATCGGATGCGGCGGGAGAATCCTCAACAGCGAGCGCCGGTCCTTGTCATCCCGGAAGCGCCGCAGGCGCTATCCGGGACAGGTCGCACGGGGCCGGCCGCCGTAGTTTACCCTTCTCCCCTTGTGGGAGAAGGTGGCTCGCGAAGCGAGACGGATGAGGGGTATGGCGGACCAGACGCGACGCCTCCGGGCGAGGATGACATTCGCTGAAACGGCGATGTGGAAGTTCCTTCGGGATCGGCGTTTCGAGGGCTTGAAGTTTCGCCGGCAAGTCAGGATCGGGCCGTGGATCGCGGACTTCTGCTGCTATGAGCTGAAGCTGGTGATCGAGCTGGACGGCGGCGTTCACCGTCTGCGCGAGGCGCGCGACCGGCTTCGCGACGCCGACCTGAAGCAGCGGGGCTTCACGGTTCTGAGATTCGGAAACGAGGCTGTGTTGACCAACCCCAACATCGTGTTCGACGCCGTCCGCCGCCATGCGGACCGACCGCCCCCTCATCCGTCAGGCTTCGCCTGACACCTTCTCCCACGAGGGGAGAAGGCATGACGCGATAGGGGCCACATAAGGAAAGGGCCCCCTAGCTATCCAGGAAGCTCCGCAGCTTCCGGCTCCGGCTCGGATGCTTCAGCTTCCGCAGCGCCTTGGCCTCGATCTGGCGGATGCGTTCACGGGTGACGCTGAACTGCTGGCCGACTTCTTCCAGCGTGTGGTCGGTGTTCATGCCGATGCCGAAACGCATGCGCAGCACCCGCTCCTCGCGCGGGGTCAGCGACGCCAGCACGCGGGTCGTGGTCTCACGCAGGTTGGACTGGATGGCCGCGTCGATCGGCAGGATGGCGTTCTTGTCCTCGATGAAATCGCCCAGGTGGCTGTCTTCCTCGTCGCCGATCGGGGTCTCGAGGCTGATCGGCTCCTTGGCGATCTTCAGCACCTTGCGCACCTTCTCCAGCGGCATGGCCAGTTTTTCCGACAGCTCCTCCGGGGTCGGCTCGCGGCCGATCTCGTGCAGCATCTGGCGGCTGGTGCGGACGATCTTGTTGATGGTCTCGATCATATGCACCGGGATGCGGATGGTGCGGGCCTGGTCGGCGATGGAGCGGGTGATGGCCTGACGGATCCACCAGGTCGCATAGGTGCTGAATTTATAGCCGCGGCGGTATTCGAACTTGTCGACCGCCTTCATCAGACCGATGTTGCCTTCCTGAATGAGATCAAGGAACTGCAGGCCGCGGTTGGTGTATTTCTTGGCGATGGAGATGACCAGGCGCAGATTGGCCTCGACCATTTCCTTCTTGGCCTGACGGGCCTCGCGCTCGCCCTTCTGCACCGTCTGGACAATGCGGCGATAGTCGTCGATCGGCAGGCCGGCCTCGCTGGCCACGGCGGCGATGTCGCCGCGAATGCGGGCGATCTGGGCCGCTTCCTTGTCGGCGAATTTGGTCCAGCGCACGCCCATGTCGCGCACGTTGTCGGCCCAGTTGGGGTCGAGCTCGGCCCCGAAATAGGCCTTGAGGAATTCCGGACGTGAGATGCCGTAGCCGTCGGCCAGGCGCAGCAGCCGGCCTTCCAGCCCCATCAGCCGCTTGTTGATCGCATACAGCTGCTCGACCAGGGCCTCGATACGGTTGTTGTTCAGCTTCATCGTCTTCAGACGATCGGAGATGGCCTTGGTCAGGCCGACATAGGCCTTCTGGTCCTTGGCCGACAGGATCTCGCCCTTCAGCCGGGCCTCGACCAGCTTGTCCTGCAGCTTGCGGAAGCCGCCGAAATCACCGGCCACGGCGTCCAGCACCTCCATGACGCCGTCACGCAGCTCGGCTTCCAGCGCCGAGATCGACAGGCCACCGCCGTCGTCGAAATCGTCGTCATCCTCGTCATCGCTCTCGGGCTTGTCCGCCTCACCCTCGACCTTCTCGGCCTCCGGCTTCTCTTCCGGCTCGGGCTGGGCGGCGCCGGGCAGGGACGAGGGGTTGATCACGCCATAGGTGGCGTCGAGGTCGATGACCTCGCGCAGCAGGATGCGGTTGTTGGCCAGCTCGTCGCGCCAGACCATGATGGCCTCGAACGTCAGCGCGCTCTCGCACAGGCCCGAGATCATCGCATCCCGCCCGGCCTCGATCCGCTTGGCAATCGCGATCTCGCCCTCGCGGCTCAGCAGCTCCACCGACCCCATCTCGCGCAGATACATCCGCACCGGATCATCCGTCCGATCATAAGCGGATTTCGCCGGCGCCTCAGCCACGGCGGTGCCGGCGGCGGCGGCCACATCCGTGCTCTGCGGCTCGGCGGCGTCCTCCTCGGCCTCAACGACGTTGACGCCCATCTCCGACAGCATGGCCAGGGTGTCCTCGATCGCGTCGGGAGTCACCTCGTCGGACGGAAGAACCTTGTTCAGCTCCTCCATCGTCACATAGCCCTTGGTTTTGGCCTGTTTGATGAATTTCTTGACGCCGGCATCGGTCAGATCGAGCAGCGGCCCGTCGGTGGCGGCTTCGGTTTCCTGCGTTTCGGTCTGGGTAGTCATTAAATTCTGTCTCCGCGCCAGCCGGGGTGATCAATCCCGTCGGCAAAAATACAACGCGTCACGAGTTCGTTGGTTACGAACCCGCGTCGTCTTCCCATATCGTCCCGGCTTTGATCGCACGGCGCAAAGCATCGCGCTCGGCCTTTAGCCGGCGGAAAGCCTCATCCTGTCCCGGCACTGCGCGTGCCGAAACCAAGGCGTCCTCCAACGCCGCAACGCGGGTCAGAGCGTCGAACGCCTGCGACCACCGGGTCCGTGCTTCGGCGAGGGGCGCATTCGCGGCCAGGAAAGGCGCGCCGGACTTTGCCGCCGCCTTCTCGACCTCGCGCACTAAAGCATCGTGACCCGAGAGGGCCAGATGGCGTCGCACGGCCGCACTGTCAAGGGATTGGCCGTTTTCCTGGTCGGCGAACCGCAGTCGCACAAGTTCCTGGGCCAGGCCGTCCAGCGCCGGTTCACCGAAGCCGTGGGCCGCGATGGCCTCCAGATAATCGTCCATCCGCTCGGGATCATCGATGGCCCCATGGGCAAGGGCGGCGGCCACGGGCTCAATCGACCGCGTCAGCGAATGCATGGCCTGTGCCCCCTCCGCCGTCTGACCCAGCATGGGGGGCGGGCCCGGCTTCCAGCGGCCGTTGATGGTCTGACCACGCGACGCGGTCCGCTGGGCCCGGGCCGGAAACAGGGCGTCGAACCGGTCGAACAGTTCACGGCGGTACTGTTCGGCCAGATCCTTGTCCTGAATGGCCGCGGCGGCCTGGCGCAGACGCCCCTTCATGCCTGCGCGGCGCTCGGGCGTGTCGAGGGGCTCGACCTCGACCTCGCGCTTGAACAGCACTTCGGCAAAGGGCCGGGTTTCATCCAGCGCCTGACGCAGGGCCGGCGCGCCCTTGTCACGCAGTATGTCGTCGGGGTCCTGACCTCCCTCCAGCAGGGCGAAGCGGAACGACCGTCCGGCTTTCAACAGCGGCAGCGCGCGCTCGATAACGCGATAGGCGGCGCGCTGCCCCGCGCCGTCGCCGTCGAAACACAGCACCGGCTCGGACGAGACCCGCCACAACCGGTCCATCTGTTCCTCGGTCAGGGCCGTACCCATCGGGGCCACGGCCGGGATGCCGGCTCGCTGGCAGGCGATCACATCCATATAGCCCTCAACCACCACGATGGCCCGGTCAGACTTGCTTTCCGCTCCGAGGATACGGCGCGCTTCGGGCAGGCCGTACAGGGTCGACCCCTTGTGAAACAGCGGGCTTTCGGGGCCATTCAGGTATTTGGCGCGGTCGTCGGGATTCATGGCCCGGCCGCCGAAGCTGACGATGCGGCCGCGGGCGTCGAGGATCGGGAACATCAGCCGGTCGCGGAACCGGTCATAGGGCTGACCGCCGCCCTCGGGCGCGATCAGCATTCCCGCCTCGACCAATTCGGCGGGTTTGGCACCGCGCTGGACCAGGGCGTCCTTCAGTCCCCCGCGCGTTTCCGGCGCATAGCCGAGGCCAAAGCGTTCCCACTGATCCTCGGGCAGGCCGCGCTTTTCCAGCACCTCGCGCGCGGCCTTGCCGACGGAGCGGCGCAGATTGGCGGCAAACCATTTCTGGGCCAGATCCATCCAGTCGGTCAGCCCCTGGCGCTTCTGCTCACGCTCGGCCGCCTGCGGGTCCTCTGCGGGCATCTGCATCCCGGCCTCGGCGGCCAGCCGCTCGACCGCCTCGGGAAAGCTCAGCCGCTCGGTTTCCTGCAGAAAGGTGATCACGTCGCCATGCTTGCCCGAGCTGAAGTCGTGGAAGAAGCCCTTGTCGTCATTGACAAAAAACGACGGCGACTTCTCCTTGGTGAACGGCGACAGCCCCACGAACTCCCGTCCCTGACGCTTGAGCTTCACCGACCGGCCGATGACATCGGACGGGCGAAGGCGGGCCTTCAGTTCTTCCAGGAAACGGTCATCGAAACGCACCGCGTGTCTATAGCGCGGAAACGGCGGCGGCGTCAGACTTGGCTGCGTTAAGGTTTCGCTAACCATTTTGTCCGGATCGTGTCCATAACCATCTGATTTTTAGCGTATTTTTTATCTATACACGGAACAACCCACACCGCTGTGGGTTATTTTCAGTGTCCCGCGCCAGAAAAGTGCGGGCCCCGGCGATGTCGGCGTGAAGGCGCAGGGCCCGCCAGCCAGAAAGACCGGACTGTCATGTTCATCGCCATCGCCCGCCCGGCGGTGGAGCCCGTCGGCCCCGACGCCGTCGCCGTCCCCGGCTCCCCCACCGTTGCCCCGCTCACGCCCCGCGCCTTGCACGCGCGCCTGCTCGACAATGCCGCCGCCCGTCGGATGCGGGCCCGGGAACGCCGCCTGGCGAACCGTGACGAGGATGCCCGATACTGGCTCGCCGCCACCCTGACGGCGGTGCGCAAGGCGGGTGAACTGCGCTGCGAAGACCGGAGCTTCGCGCCCCTGCCCTGAGCCGGGCCCATCCTAGGTATTCAGACATGTCGGTCCGCGTACACACGCGCCTTGTCTGACGCCATAGGCGTCTGGTCAGCGTGGCCCAGCCATGGTTGTGTAAACATGCATCCTTGGGGGGAAATCCATGAAAACCATTTTCTGCGGCATCGCCGCGGCCTTTGCTGTCGCCATGCCCGCCACAGCGCAGGATTTGGCGGGACCTGTAGCCGCCGCCGTTGATCAATTCGGACAGAGTGTCGCCGAATCGATGGCCGGAGCTCCTGGTGTGTTCGTCACCGCCCAGGGACGCGCGTCCCTGCCAGCCGCGAGCGCCGCGCCGATGACGCTGACCATCATGGGCACCGGGACAACGGCCACCGAGGCCGTGGCCGAGCGCAACACCAGTTTGGAGCGGGTGCGCGCGGTCGCCAACCGCTTCAACGTTCAACTGGACGTCGCCGCGGCAAACTACCGCGTGGCTGAGGACGTCGCCGCGAACGACTACCTGATGGCTGTGCGGTCACGCTCGCTGGAACCTGCGGGCGCTGGTCCAGCCGACGTAGACGAAACCGGCCCGACCGTGACTTCGACGGTGCGCGTCTCCCTGATTCGTCCGGATGAAGCGCGACTTGCACCCTTCATCGACGCCCTGATTGCGGCCGGCGTCACCAACCTGCAAGACAGTCTGAATGCTCCGGAGTTCGGAACAATGGGACCACTGTTGGCCATGCTGGGCCTCAATGCGGCCAGCGATCCCGGCGAGGCGGTCTGGAATGCCGCCACGGCAGACGGCGTCGCCCGCGCACGCGCTCAGGCCAATGCCATAGCCGCGGCATCGAACCGCCGACTGGGGTCCGTGCGTTACGTGTCGGTGCTAATGCGTTCGCATGATGCGGACTCCGCGCTCGTCAGCGTCGCCGTCCGGTTCGCCTTTGACTAGCCGCGCGGCCCCATCAGGTCGCGGAACCGGTCAAACAGATACAGGCTGTCAGTCGGGCCGGGCGAGGCTTCAGGATGATGCTGCACGCTGAACACCGGTCGGTCCTTCAGGGCGATACCGCAGTTGGTGCCGTCGAACAGGCTGACATGGGTCTCGACTACCGCGTCCGGCAGGCTGTCGCGATCGACGGTGAAGCCGTGGTTCATCGACACGATCTCGACCTTGCCCGTGGTCAGGTCCTTGACCGGGTGATTCGCTCCGTGATGGCCCTGGTCCATCTTGATGGTCTTCGCCCCGAGCGCTAGGGCCAGCATCTGATGACCGAGGCAGATGCCGAAGAGGGGCTTGCCGCTGTCGACCAGTTTCAGGATTTCGGGCACAGCGTAGACGCCGGTCGCGGCCGGATCGCCGGGCCCGTTGGACAGGACGATGCCGTCGGGATTGCGCGCCAGAACCTCTTCGGCCGAGGTCGTGGCGGGGACCACGGTGATTTTCGCGCCTGTGGAAGCCAGCGCCCGCAGGATGTTGCGCTTGACCCCGTAGTCGATGACCACCACCGACTTGCCGAAGGCGTCGACCCGGGCATAGCCTTCCGGCCAGTCCCACAGACCCTCGTCCCAGTCGAACGACTGCAGGGTCGAGGCGTCTTTCGCGAGGTCCAGTCCGACCAGGCCGGTCCAGGCCTTCGCCCGGGCCACCAGGGCCTCGAGATCGAACTTGCCGTCCGGATCGTGGGCGATGACTGCATGCGGCGCGCCGCCGTCGCGGATGCGGGCCGTCAGGGCCCGGGTATCGACTCCCGACAGGCCGACCACGCCGCGCCGCTTCATCCAGCCGTCCAGATCGCCGCCGCCGGGCAGTTCCGCTCGCCAATTGGCCGGATCGGTCGGCAGGTCGCGGAAGATCGCGCCCCGGGCCGAGGTCTCGGCCCCGCCGCCGATCTGCTCGACATCCTCCAGATTCACCCCGGTATTGCCGACGTGCGGGAAGGTGAAGGCCAGGATCTGGCTCATGTAGGACGGGTCGGTCAGGATTTCCTGATAGCCGGTCATGGCGGTGTTGAAGACCACCTCGCCCAGCGCCGTACCGGTCGCGCCGACACCGATCCCCTGCAGGATGGTGCCGTCGGCCAGGGCGAGGACGCCAGTGGCACCTGTGAGAAGCTTGGTCATGGCGCGTTCCTTACACCGAATCCGGGCGGACAAACGGCGGCGTCACTAAAGATGCCCGGACGCGCGGTCAACGTCCGACTTCAGGTCTGCGGCGTTCCGCCGGCCTCGAGATCCGGCTCCCGCCGGTTTCGGCGTACCCACAACCAGGCCAGGCTGGTCAAGGCAAAGAAAGCCAGGGTCGGCAGGATATAGCCCGGAGCCGCCGCTGCGACCGCGGCCACGCTGAACACCAGTCCCAGGATCGCCACGACCCGGTCGCGCGGCCGCCCGGCCAGACGGAACAGGGCGACGGCGCAAAAACCGTAAATGACCAAACTCAGCACCGATGTCAGGCCGACCAGGATTCCGAACTGTCCGCCCAGGGTCGGCTGGTTCGAGATCACGGCGACGGCCGACATGATCGCCCCGCCCAGCAGCGGATTGGCGATCGGCGTCCGGTCACCCTGGCCGAAGCCGGACGGCAGGAATCCCTGTTTGGCCGCGGCCCGCGCGGTCTCGCCGCCCAGCATGACCCAGCCGCTCAGCGTGCCGGTAGCCTTGATCACCATGGCCGCCGCCGCCACCCCGCCGATCGAGGCCCCGAACACCCGGGCGATCAGATCGGCATAGGGGCTGGACGACTGGGCGAGCACGCCGGCCGGAATGACCCCGAACACCGCCACCGAGGCGGCGATATAGACCCCTGCGGCCAGCAGCACACCGGCGATGGTCGCCCGGCCGACGTCGCGCACCGGGTCCTTGACCCGGGCCGACAGGGCGGCGGCGCTCTCGATCCCGATGAAGGCCCAGAAGATGATCGCCAGCGAGGCCGGAACGCTGCGGGCCAGGGGCGCGCCCGACGGGCTCCAGGACGCTGCGAAGATCGCCGGGTCGAAGGCGATGGCCCCTGCCACCACTGCGACCGCGATCGGGGCCAGGCCGATGATCAGGGCCAGGGCTGCGAAGCGGGCGGCCGTGCGCGCGCCGATGATATAGGCCGCCGTGGTCAGCCAGATCAGGAACAGATTGCAAAACACCGCCCCGACCGGTGTGGCCAGCACCGGAAAGAAATAGCCGAGATAGCCGGTGGCGGCGACGGCGATGGCGACATTGCCGACCAGGCAGGCGGTCCAGAAGGCCAGCGCCGTCTGGAAGGCGAAGAACCGGCCCAGACCCCGTTCAGCGAAGCCCGACAAACCGTCAGCGTCCGGCTGCAGCCTGCCCAGGGCCGCGAAAACCATGGCCAGGATCACCGCGCCGATGGCGGCCACGACCCAGCCGACGACGCTGGAACTTCCGGTCGGTGCCAGGGTGGCGGGCAACAGATACAGGCCCGATCCAATCATGTTCCCGGCCACGACCAGCGCGGCCAGGCCCCAGCCCAGCTGGCGTCCGGAAACGGTCGGGGTCGGGATCGTCATGGATCTACCTTCTCAAGCCAGACCTGAAGCCAGACCACGGCGGCCCGTGCCGCAGACTCAGCACGACGCAATCATAGAGGCCCGGTGCCAGATTGCACGGCAGCCCTGCGCCGGTGCCAGTTCTGCTAGAGAGGAAGCGCATCTGGATCAACCGATCCTCGAACCAGCGGCCAGCCCAGTCCGATGACCGCCACCAGGCCCACGGCGACCAGCAGCATCCAGGGTTCGGTGGTCGCCGTCGCCCAAGCCGGCACGATCATTCCGACGAGCGCGACGATCCTCAAACCGACGCTGCGGGTCAAAACAATCAAGGCGGCACAACACAGGATGTAGACCACGAGGACCAGAACCGTCGTCACCGTAACCAGGATGGCGAACTGTCCGCCGAGAGTCGGCTGGGCGGTGGCCAGGGCAATCAGACTCATCAGCACGCCATGGATGACGAAATTGGCCCTGGGTGCGATCAGTCCAGTGCCGAAAATGCGCGGCAGATAACCCTTGCGGGCGGCCGACCGCGCGGTTTCAGCGTTGATGGTGATCCAGCCGCCGACCGTGCCAGAGGCCTTGACCACGGCGCAGGCTGCGATGATCGCGACGGCGACAGGACCGACGAGACGCCCGGCCAGATCGGCGAACGGGCTGGTTGAAACCGCCAGCTCATTGACCGGGATGATGCCGAACACCGCCACCACCGCGGCAATATAGACGATGGCGGCCAGACCGACGCCGGCCAGGCTGGCTCGACCGACATCGCGGGCCGGGTCGCGCAATTGCTTCGAGATGACACCGGCGCATTCCACCCCGAGGAAGGCCCAGAAGATCAGCACCAGGGACGCAGGCAGGCTGGAGAGCAGCGGCTGCCCCGACGGATTCCACGAGGCGGCGAAGATCGCGGGGTCGAAGGCCAGTAACCCCGGACCGATCGCCGCCGCGATCGGCACCAGACCGATCAGCAGCGCCAGTCCACCCAATTGCGCCATCAACCGCGGACCGAACATGGCCAGCAGCGTCATGATCCAGATCAGGGCGACATTGGCCCAGGCACCGGGCCAGGTTCCCCTCAGTTCCGGGAAGAAGACTGCGAGATAGCCGACAGCAGCGACCGCGATGCCGACGATGCCGGCGACATTGGCCAGCCAGTAGGCGATGATGGCGACATAGCCGGCGAACCGGCCCAGCCCCTTCTCGATATAGCCGGACAGCCCGTCCGCGCCCGGATGGATGCGGCTCAACCCGCCGAACACGGCGGCCAGGGCCAGGGCCCCGAGGGCGACCAATACCCAGGCGATCAGGCTCGAACTGCCGAAGGGTGCGAGGGCGACGGGCAGGAGATATATCCCCGAGCCGATCATATTCCCGGCTACGAGAAGAGCGGCCAGGCCCCAGCCCAGCTTGCGTTGCTTATCCATTATTCGCCCCCCGGCGGATCGCCCGTCAGGGCGTCACATGCAGCGCCGCGATCCGATCCTGGAACCACCCGACTGCGCGCTCGTGTTCCTCGCTTAACACGCCCTGTTCGTATTGCCCCGCCGTGAGGTTGGCCTGCACGGCCTCGCAGATGGCGGCGTCCTCGGCGGTCAATCGATCCGAAGCCGCCAGGATCTCGGTCAGCGCCTCGGGTCCGTTGTCGCCGAGAAACAGGTAATCGAGCCTGACGCGACCCGGCCCGGTCGGGGTGATGCGTTCGATCATGGCGCTGTCGCGATAGACGTTGATCCCGAGATTGGGCCACAGCCAGCCCCACACACCGCCCTGCGGCCCGTCGCTGACGCCGACGACCTGCTGCACCACCAGATCACCGTCGATGCTGGTCCGATAGTCGGCGCGCGGCCCCAGTTCCTCGGCCAGCAAAGGATGGACGGCGTCGATGTGATAGCCCTCGAGATAGTTCTCGGCATAGACCTTCCAGTCGCAGGCGAGGTCATGCGTGCGCCGGATCAGAGGCGGGCTGATGTCCAGACCGCGCGCCGTCAGCAGCCGCTCCAGCGGCGCAACGAAATCCGCCAGCGGCGCGGCCTCGGGGTCCAGCACGACGAAGACCAGACCGCGCCAGATCTCCAGCCGCACGGCGAACAGGCCGTAGTCCCGCGGGTCAAACCCCTCTGCCGTGCCAAAGCCCGTGGCAGCCCTTAGCCGGCCGTCGAGGGCGTAACGCCAGCCGTGGTAGCCACAGACCAGTTCGCCGTCGCAGTGACCGCGCGCGCCGGACACCAGCGGTCCGGCCCGGTGACGGCAGACGTTGTGAAAGGCGCGCAGGACCCCGTCCCTGCCCCGAACCGCCAGCAGCCGGTAGCCCGCGATGTCGCTGGCAATCCAGTCGCCGGGGGTGGCCGCCTCGGCCTCATGGCCGATGAACAACCATGCGCGTCCGAACACCCCCGTGCGCTCGCGCGCCCAGGCATCCAAATCGTCGTACAGCCGGGCGGGAAGGGTCGTCTGCATACCCCACAAGGCCCGCCGCGGCTGCCGGCGTCAACGCTTCAGACGGTTCGGGCCGTCATCTGGGCGAAGACGGCATGGGTGGCCCCGACCGCCGCTGCGGCGCGGGCCCATTCAGGCCGCAGATTCAACAGCAGCAGTCGCGGCGCTGACTCCCGTGCCGTGGTGATCAGGGTCTCGGCCGCCGCCCAGGACCGGCTGCTGTCATGGTCGACACCGGCGAAATCGATCGCCAGACAGCCGGCACGCGCATCGGCCAGGCGTCGGGCCAGGTCGATGTCCGGAGCCATGTGCAGGATCACGCCCAGCTTCTGGGTCTCGAAATGGGCGATGGTCTCGGCCAGGGCCTCAGGCGAGGCCGTCTCGGGCCCGCCTGTCACCTCGACCAGCAGGGTGCCGCGTCGACCGTCGAACTGCAGTCCGGCATAGGCCAGGGCGAACCGGCCCTGGGTGGTCGCCACCGTGCGCCAGAAGGCGGGCAGGACGACAGTCTCGTCGAGCGTTGGATGCAGCAGATCGAGGCCGTGGGCCATGGTCTGCAGGTCGATCCGCTTCAGATCAGCCTGCTCCAGGGTCCGGTTGCCCATGGCCACCAGCGCCGCTTCACCGCCCCGGTGACGGACGATGCGCCTCAGCCGGCGACCGACCGGAACAAACCGGTCCAGCTCATAGACCGGCTGGGCTGCCAGGGTGATGGACAGTTCCCGTCGGGCTCGCGTCACGAAGGGAAAGGTCAGACTCTCGCAGGCGGAGCCGTAGGCACGACGGTCTGGGTTACCCGGGGCCGATTGGGACTCGTCAAACGAAACCTTGGCCGGTTCTCTCGGTCCGGCCCCCGGGGGATAGGTCATGATGACCTCCTGTGTTGGGACCACACGATACTACCTATGGATGGTGCGCTGCATTTACCAAGAGATCACCAACAGACGGGGTCAACGGCATTTTACCATGCAGAAAAATCCCGCCACGGCTGACCTCCACGATCTATGTGCCGCTGAGCTTGCAGAATCCAGAGATTGCAATGGTTAAGCTTGGGAACCTTCGACCGGCAGCTTCCCGGTCCGGCCGGGGCCCGGTTTTCTGGTAACGCGCGAACGGGATTTTCCGCTCTTGCGCGCGCCACCGTCCCGGGTGAATGACCATCCATGACCATCACCACGGTCGGCCTCGATGCCGACGACACCCTCTGGCACAACGAGACCATCTTCCGCCTGACCCAGGCGCGGTTCCTCGACCTGCTGACCGACCACGACAACGACGCCATCGCCGCGCGTCTGGCCGAGGTCGAGCGCCGGAACCTGCGACTTTACGGCTACGGGGTGAAAGGCTTCACCCTGTCGATGATCGAGACGGCGATGGAGTTGTGCGACGGCGATCCGCCGCCGCGGGCCCTGCGTGAAATTCTGGCCGCCGGACGCGAGATGCTGGCCCATCCGGTCGAAACCCTGCCCGGAGTGGCCGAAACCCTGGCCGGCCTGGCCGAGCGCTACCGCCTCGTATTGATCACCAAGGGCGACCTGATGGACCAGGAGCGTAAGCTGGCGGCCTCGGGTCTGGGCGAGCTGTTCAGCGGGGTCGAGATCGTCTCCGAGAAGGATCGCACCACCTACGACCGCGCCTTCACCCGCCACGGAACCGGGCCGGACCAGGCAGTGATGGCCGGCAACTCGATGAAGTCGGATGTCCTGCCGGCGCTGGAGGCCGGGGCCTTCGCCGTCCACATCCCCTATCATGTGACCTGGGACCACGAACTGGCCGAAGCACCGGAGAGCCATCCGCGCTTTGCCATGCTGGACACCATCGCGGCCCTTCCCGTGTGGATCGACGGCCTGCCGGACGGATAAGCGCTTGTCGCGCGGCGACTGCGTCTCTAAACGGACCGCTTAACCGACAACCAGTACGCCAACGGTGCGCGCCGCGCGCCGTCGGACGTCCGCGCGCGAGGATCCGAGGCCCTGTCCGACGCCCTGACCAGCCACGAAGACCGGGATGCGATGATCCGCGCGACGTTGGCGGAGCACGGGGATTCCGGGATCACGCCGCGCCACACCCTGTTCTATTTCTACGGCGAGGGTGACCACGACGACCTGAACGAGGTCGCGCGCCGGGCCGGTTTCCTGACCCGGGGTGACGGCGACTGCACGATCCTCGAAACCACGATGGCGGTGGACGAAGCCTCGTTCGCGCCCGTTTCTTCCATGATGCAATCCTGGGCCGCGGCCTTCCAGCTGGACTATGACGGCTGGGAGTGCGCGGTCGTGACGAACTGATCGAACTGCCATGCCCAAACGTACAGATTTGAAATCCATACTGATTATCGGCGCGGGGCCGATCGTGATCGGGCAGGCGTGTGAGTTTGATTACTCGGGCGTGCAGGCCTGCAAGGCGCTGAAGGCCGAGGGCTACCGGGTCATTCTGGTCAACTCCAACCCCGCCACCATCATGACCGACCCGGAGGTGGCCGACGCCACCTATATCGAGCCGATCACGCCGGAGTTCGTCGAGCGCATCATCGCCAAAGAGCGCCCCGACGCCCTGCTGCCGACCATGGGCGGGCAGACGGCGCTGAACACGGCCCTGGCGCTGGATGCCTCGGGGGCGCTGAAGAAATGGGGCGTCGAGATGATCGGGGCCAAGGCCGACGTCATCGACAAGGCCGAGGACCGCCAGAAATTCCGCAACGCCATGGACAAACTGGGCCTCGAGAGCCCGCGCTCCAAGGCGATCCACAACATCGCCGAGGCTGACGACGCCCTGGCCTTCGTCGGCCTGCCGGCCATCGTCCGGCCCAGCTTCACCCTAGCCGGCACCGGCGGCGGCATCGCCTACAATGTCGAGGAATATTACGAGATCGTCGCTCACGGCCTCGACCTGTCCCCGACCACCGAGGTGCTGGTCGAGGAGTCGGTGCTGGGCTGGAAGGAATACGAGATGGAGGTGGTCCGCGACACGGCGGACAACTGCATCATCATCTGCTCGATCGAGAACATCGACCCGATGGGGGTGCACACCGGCGACTCCATCACCGTGGCTCCGGCCCTGACCCTGACCGACAAGGAATATCAGCGCATGCGGACCGGCTCGATCAACGTGCTGCGCGAGATCGGCGTCGAGACCGGCGGCTCGAACGTGCAGTGGGCCATCAACCCGGCCGACGGTCGGATGGTGGTGATCGAGATGAACCCGCGCGTGTCGCGGTCCTCGGCCCTCGCCTCCAAGGCCACCGGCTTCCCCATCGCCAAGGTCGCTGCGCGGCTGGCGGTCGGCTACACGCTCGATGAGCTCACCAACGACATCACCAGGGTCACCCCGGCCAGCTTCGAGCCTTCGATCGACTATGTGGTGACCAAGATCCCGCGCTTCGCCTTCGAGAAATACCCGGGGGCCGAGGCGACGCTGAGCACTTCGATGAAGTCGGTCGGCGAAGTCATGGCCATCGGCCGTACCTTCCAGGAATCGATGCAGAAGGCCCTGCGCGGGCTGGAAACCGGCCTGACCGGCTTCAACGAGATCGAGATCGACGGTGTCGCCGGAGCCGAGGACGACGCCGGGGCCCGCGCCGCCGTGCTGCGCGCCCTGGGCCAGCCCACGCCGGATCGCATTCTGGTTATCGCCCAGGCCTTCCGCCACGGCCTGTCGGTCGAGGAGATCAACGCCGCCTGTGCCTATGAGCCGTGGTTCCTGCGCCAGATCGCCGAGATCGTCCGAGAAGAGGGGCATCTGCGGGTCAAGGGTTTGCCGACCGATCCCATCGAGTTCCGCCGCCTGAAGGCCAAGGGGTTCTCTGACGCCCGCCTCGCCGAGCTGACCGGCACGACCGAGTCCGGCGTCCGCAAGGCCCGGCGCGGCCTGAACGTCCGTCCGGTGTTCAAGCGGATCGACACCTGCGCCGCCGAATTCGCCTCGGCCACCGCCTATATGTATTCGACCTATGAGACCGGGTCCCTGGGTCAGGTGCCCGAGTGTGAATCCAACCCGACCGACCGCAAGAAGGCGATCATCCTCGGTGGCGGGCCGAACCGCATCGGCCAGGGCATCGAGTTCGACTACTGCTGCTGCCACGCGGCCTTTGCCTTCGCCGACATCGGCGTCGAGTCGATCATGGTCAACTGCAACCCCGAGACCGTCTCGACCGACTACGACACCTCGGACCGGCTGTATTTCGAGCCGCTGACGGCCGAAGACGTGCTGGAGTTGATCGACGTCGAACGCTCGAACGGCAATCTGATTGGGGTGGTCGTCCAGTTCGGCGGCCAGACGCCACTGAAACTGGCCCATGCCCTGCAGGAGGACGGGGTGCCGATCCTCGGCACCAGCGTCGACTCCATCGACCTCGCCGAGGACCGCGAACGCTTCCAGGTCATGTTGCACGACATCGGCCTGATGCAGCCGCCCAACGGCCTGGCCCGCAGCGCCGAAGAGGCCGCGCAGAAGGCGGATGAGGTCGGCTATCCGGTCGTGCTGCGGCCTTCCTATGTGCTGGGCGGGCGCGGCATGGTCATCGTCCACGACCGAGAGCAGCTGGACCGTTATGTCGGCGAGGCCATGCGCGTCTCGGGCAAGGACCCGGTGCTGATCGACCACTATCTGAACCGCGCCACCGAGGTTGATGTCGACGCCCTGTGCGACGATGAGACGGTGTTCGTGGCGGGTGTTCTCGAACACATCGAGGAGGCCGGGGTCCACTCCGGCGACAGCGCCTGTTCGATGCCGCCTTTCTCGCTGCGGCCCGAAATCGTCGACGAGCTGAAGCGCCAGACCGAGGCCATGGCCCGGGCCCTGAAGGTGCGCGGCCTGATGAACGTCCAGTTCGCCATCGAGGAGCCGCACAGCGCCGAACCGCGCATCTTCGTGCTCGAGGTCAATCCGCGCGCCAGCCGCACCGTGCCGTTCGTGGCCAAGACCATCGGCCACCCGGTCGCCTCGATCGCCGCCAAGGTCATGGCCGGGGTGCCGCTGAAATCGTTCGGCCTGGTCGACCGGCCCTATGACCATATTGCGGTCAAGGAAGCGGTCTTCCCGTTCGCCCGCTTCGCCGGGGTCGACACCATCCTCGGTCCCGAGATGCGCTCGACCGGCGAGGTCATGGGTCTGGACTGGAAGCGCGACGGCGAGGCTGACATGGCCCCCGCCTTCGCCCGTGCCTTCGCCAAGTCACAGATCGGCGGCGGCACCACCCTGCCCGTCTCCGGCTGCGCCTTCGTGTCGGTCAAGGACGCCGACAAGCCCTTCATCATCGAGGCGGTGAAGACCCTGATCGCCGAGGGCTTCGCCATCCTCGCCACCGGCGGTACCCACAGCTATCTGGTCGAGCAGGGGCTGGAGGTCGGCCACGTCAAGAAGGTGCTGGAAGGCCGGCCGCACATCGTCGACGCGATGAAGAACGGCGAGGTCCAGCTGGTGTTCAACACCACCGAGGGCAAGCAGTCGCTGCAGGACAGTTTCTCCCTGCGTCGCACCGCCCTGATGATGAAGATCCCCTACTACACCACGGCCGCGGGGGCCCTGGCCGCCGCCCAGGCCATCGGGGCCATCAAGGCCGGTGAGCTGGATGTGCGGCCGATCCAAGACTACCGCTGATGGGTGACGGCGGTCGTATCGTTCTGGCGACCGCCGGCTCCCTTGGTGACCTTCATCCCTTCATCGCCGTGGGTAAGGCGCTGCAGGCGCGCGGCTTTCGGGCCGAGATCGCCGCGTCGGAGGACTATCGCGCCAAGGTCGAGGCCGAGGGCCTGGGCTTTCATGCCGTGGGGCCCGGCTTTGGCCGGCTGAGCGCGGATCTGGGCCTGTCGCTGGCCGAGATGACCCGCGCCGTCGCCCGCTCCGACCGTTTCCTGTTCGAGTGGATCATGCTGCCCTATCTGGAATCGGGTGCCCGCCAACTGCTCGCGGCGGCTGAGGGCTGTGTAGCCATTGCCGGATCGACCTTCGCCGCCGGTGCCGCCATGGCCGCGCAGCGCTTGAACGTTCCTTTCGTGGCGGTCGCCCTGCAGCCGACGGTCGTCATGTCGGCCTTCGACCCGCCCTTCCTGCCACGCGCGCCGTGGCTGGCACCGGCCCGGAGCGGACCGAGGCTGTGGCTGAACCGGGCGACGCTGGCGCTGGGTCGGACGACGACGGCGCAGTGGAAACGCCCCATCAATGCGGTGAGGCACAGCCTCGGCCTCGGCCCCACAGACCTGAATCCGGTGTTCGACGGCGTCCGGGCCGGACAATTGTCGCTAGGTCTGTATTCGCCGCTGCTGAGCCCACGCCAGCCGGATGCGCCGCCTCATTTCGAGGTCACGGGCTATGCCGCCTATGACAACGATGCGGGCGGACCGGGTACGCTCTCGCCCGCGCTGACCGCCTTTCTCGATCAGGGCCCGGCACCAATCGTGTTCACCCTGGGCAGTGCGGTGGTGAACATGCCCGGCGACTTCTATGTCCAGAGTCTGGCGGCGGCCCGCACGCTCGGCCGTCGCGCCGTGTTCCTCGTCGGTCCCGAGGGTGACCTGTCCATCGCCGACGGCCCGGATGTGGTGGCGGTGCCCTACGCCCCCTTTTCCCTGCTGTTCCCGCGTTGCGCCGCCGTGGTTCATCAGGGCGGAGTCGGCACGACCCAGCAGGCGCTGCGGGCGGGCCGACCCCAGCTGATCGTGCCGCATCTGGGCGACCAGTTCGACAACGGGGCGAGGGTCGTGCGTATCGGCTGCGGCGCGACGCTCAAGCGATCCGGCTATCGCCCGGAACGGATCGTCCCCGCGCTTGAAACCCTGCTGAACGACCTGACGATACTGGCGCGATGCTCCGATCTCGGCGACGCCGCCCGCTCTGAGGACGGCGCGGTGCGGGCCGCCGACCTGATCGCGGCGATGATCGAATCCTGAACCGCAGGTCGACTGCAGAAGGGAAGACGCCGGCCAGAGCGGGAATCGAACCGGTCAGTTGGTGACGATTTCGACCTGTCGGGCGGGCCTGATCGTTCTGCCTATCGGGCGAGATACAAATGTTCGGCCTTACTCATCAGGTCCAGCAGGATGGTCGTCACCTGTGCGCCGCTTCCGTCTTCAGTGATGATCCGGAAGGATTGCTGGGTCAGCGGCGTCGGATCGGGGCGCGCCATGTCCCAACCCCTGAACAACCTGGCCTGAATTGCCCACTCTCCCAGAACGGTGACGCTCTCATGCCGGGTGTCGAGCCGGATGCGCTTCATCAGCAGATCCACCTTGTCTTTGTCGCCCTCGATCACCTGAACGAACGTTCCATCCGGCAGCGCCAGTGCGCCGGTGATGCCGTCACGCTTGTTGTTACGGATTGACGTTTTGAATATCGCGTCGAGCCTTGTCACGTCCTCGTGGGCAATGCAGGAATCGCTTCTGTACACCAGCCGCAGCAGGTTCTTTTCCATGGCGGTTTATTCCCCGGGGGCTGACCGCCCTGGCTTGAACAACGCCGCCCCGCGTTGAATGATCCCGGTTATCCGGCGAACAGCGAAACACGGTCGGCACATTGTTCGGTACGGAGGTGAACAGAGCGCGCGCCGTTCGACGCGCCGCCGGGCTGATCAGCGAGGGCCGGGTGGCGGAGGCGTGACGCCGCTGGACGCGCGGCGTGGTACCCGGGACGTCCACCCCCCCTACCGGGCGCGGCAGAGGTACGGACAGAGCACAGACCATGACGTTCCCGCCGGTTCTCACCCTTGTCCTGACCGGGCTGTCAGCCGCCAGCCTGGGCAGTTTCGGCCTGTTCTGGTTCGACAAGGTGCGGGCGCGGAATCACGGCCGCCGGGTACCCGAACGCACCCTGCTGTGGGCGGCCCTGTTCGGCGGCACGGGCGCCTGGCTGGGCCAGCGGTTGCTCCGCCACAAGACCCGCAAACAACCGTTCCGCTCGTGGCTGGGTCTGATGCTGGTCCTGCATGGACTGCTGGCGGTGACGGGACTGGCCGCCCTGGTCCTGCGCTGACCCGGTCCGGCCCGACGGTCTTGGCCGGTTCGGGTGGGGCCGATAGGGTGCGGTCCGTTGGCCGGACGGAGCTGCCCCCCATGACCGGATTGCCGATCAGTGCCGGAGTCGTGCACGCCCTGCCCGAGGACCTGAGGGACCGCCTCGTCGCCGACCCGGCGTTGCGGGCGGCATGGGAGGACATCACCCCGCTGGCCCGCAATGAATGGATCTGCTGGATCGAGTCGGTGAAACGGCTCGAGACCCGCCGCCAGCATGTCGAGCGGGCGTGTTCCGACCTGAAGGCCGGCAAGCGCCGACCCTGCTGCTGGCCCGGCTGTCCGCATCGCCAGAAGGGGGCGGGATCGCGAACGTCGGAGCAGCGCGTTCGGTCGTGAGGGTGTCGGGGATGCCACGGGTTTGCGGGGGAGGCGTCATCATCCTTCGGGCTGCAGGGTTGCGCCGTTGTCATCCCGGACACCGCGCAGCGGTGATCCGGGACGCTGGACCGCAAGAAATTGATCCTCCCGGAAGCGGCGTCAGCCCCTATCCGGGAGACAGGTCAGGATCCAGCGTGGCGGAACCCGACCCCCGGACAAGGGGATCACGACGTCCCGGTTCGCCGCTTTGGCGGCGTCCAGGATGACAAGGTGTCTGGCGTTTGTCGACTGTGGATTGAACCTGGCTCGATCCTCCTTGGCCGTCGCAGGCGTCCGCTTTTCGCCCTTCGCAGCCAGACCGCTTTCGACCCATGGCAGACAGTTCCATCTTCAAACGGTATGAGCACACACCTGTCCGGAGATGCACCGGCGAGTGATCGAGAAACGTCGTGGCTGCAGAAATCGGTGAAGGGCCAGACGTGACGCACCAGCAACCGCGAGCACCAAGGGCGGGGTCGCCAGGTGAGGTTTTCCGCACGTTTCTCAAGCTTGGCCTGACGTCGTTCGGGGGCCTGTGGCGCATCTCGGCTATTTCCGGAATGAACTGGTCGAACGACGCAAATGGATCGACGAAACCGGGTATGCCGATCTTGTCGCGATGTGTCAGTTCCTGCCAGGGCCAGCGTCCAGTCAGGTCGGGTTTGCGCTGGGTTTGTTGCGGGCGGGACCGCTGGGAGGGCTCGCAGCATGGTGCGCCTTTACGCTACCGTCCGCCGTGCTGCTGGTCTTGTTCGCCATCGGCGCAGCCTACTTTGAGGGGCGTGTCGGAGCGGGCCTGGTTCACGGGCTGAAGCTGGTCGCGGTGGCGGTTGTGGCCCAGGCGGTATGGGGAATGACCCGCTCCTTGACGCCAGACAAGCAGAGGGCGGCCATCGCGCTCGTGGCTATTCTGATTGTCGTCTTTTTGGGCGGAGCAGCAGGCCAGATCTCGGCGATTCTGGTGGGTGGCCTGGCGGGAATCGGTTTTTGCCGGGCGACGGGTGTTTCACCCGCAAGCCATTTGACCTTCCCGATTTCCCGGCCAGCCGGCCTTATCGCCTTGGCGTCGTTCCTTGTCCTTCTGGGCGGATTGCCGCTGGCCGCGATGGCGACAGGGTCGCAGGGGGTGGCGCTGTTCGACGCCTTTTACCGCGCCGGTGCGCTGGTGTTCGGCGGCGGTCATGCCGTCCTGCCCCTGCTGGACGAAGCGGTGGTGCGGCCCGGCTGGATCAGTCCCGGCGAATTTCTCTCCGGCTACGGCGCAGCGCAGGCCGTGCCGGGTCCCCTGTTCGCATTCGCCGCCTTTCTCGGGGCCGCCATGGAGCCATCGCCCAACGGCATAGCTGGTGCCGCGATCTGTCTTGTGGCGATCTTTGCGCCGGGCCTTCTGCTGGTGACAGGCGCGCTGCCGTTCTGGGATGTTGTGCGCGGTCGCCCCTTGGCCCAGGCGGCGATGCGCGGCGCGAACGCGGCTGTCGTCGGCATTCTGGCTGCGGCGTTGTATAATCCTGTGGCGACAGGCGCGATTCTGAGCCCGGCCGACTTTGCTGTGGCGCTCGTTGGCTTTGTCCTGCTCACGGCGTGGAAGTGCCCACCGTGGATTGTCGTTGTGCTGACCGCCGCAGCCGGTATCGGCTTCGCACTGATTTGAGTGTCCCTTGCCGCGCGCCGCCTCACTCCAGCCCGGCCACCATCTCCGCAATCACCCCCGCCGCTCGCGCCTGATCTTCGGCGTCCAGGGTGGTCAGGGCGACGGTGCCCAGCACGGTGCGGTCGCGGCGGTCGCTGGTGCGGGCATAGGCGGGGTCGTAGTGGGCTTCCATCAACTGCGCCGCCAGCGGCTCGATCTCGCCGCGCGCGGCCATAGCCCGCCATTCGGTGATCGTCGCCTTGGCGTGATGACGCGGCAGGCGGCTGAGGGCCCGGTCCAGCCGTTCGGGATCGGCGGCGATCTCGACATAGGTCTCGACGATATGACGGGCGCGCGCCGCCAGCGGGGCCGACAGGGTAATCACCTGACCGGTGCCCATGGCGGCCCACAGGCCGGGCGGCACGGTGCGTTCGCCGACGCGGCTGCTTTCGGCCTCGACCACGATCGGCCGGGTGGGGTCCAGCCGCTGGATGGCGTCATACAGCCGGCTCTCGAAGGCCTTCTGCGACGGCTGGCCATCCGGCATGGCCCCGAACAGCGAGCCGCGGTGATTGGCCAGCCCCTCCAGATCAAGAGTCTGGACCCCATGGGCGGACAGCCGCTTCAGAATCTCGGTCTTGCCGCAGCCGGTCGGGCCGTCGATCAGCACGATCCGCAGCGCCGGGGGGGCGTCATACAGGTCCGCCACGACCTGCCGTCGCCAGGTCTGGTAGCCGCCCTCCAGCAGGGTCACCGGCCAGCCGACCTGATCCATCACCGTGACCATGGCCCCCGAGCGCTGGCCGCCGCGCCAGCAATAGACCAGCGGCTGGAAACTGCCGTCGCGGTCGGCCAGCCCGCCTTCCAGATGGTCGGCGATATTGCGCGCCACAATGGCCGCGCCTGCGCGTCGGGCAAGAAATTTCGAGGTCTGGACATAGGTGGTGCCGACCATGGCCCGCTGGGCGTCGTCCAGCACCGGCAGGTTGATGGCGCCGGGCACATGGTCCTCAGCGAACTCGGCCGGGCTGCGCACATCGATGATGGCGTCAAAGCCGTCGCGCGCGGCCGGACCCAGGTCGGTGGTGCACCGGATCATTCAGCCGATGACCCGGACCACGGCCGGGCCTTCGATGACGCGCCCGACCACCGCCGCCCGGTCAAAGCCGTCGGCCCGCACCAGATCCAGCACCGCCCCGGCCTGATCCGCCGCCACGGCGATCAGCAGGCCGCCGCTGGTCTGGGGGTCAGTCAGCAGGTCGCGCTGCCAGGCGTCAAAGCCCTCGGGCAGGACCACGCCCTCTCCATAGCTGGCCCAGTTGCGGCCCGAGGCCCCGGTGCGCATGCCGTCGCGGGCCATGACCTCGACCCCGTCCAGCAGCGGGGCGGCAGCGGCCTCGATCTCGACCGTCAGGTTTGAGCCGCGTGCCATCTCCAGCCCGTGGCCCAGCAGACCGAAGCCGGTGACGTCGGTGACGGCATGAACCCCGGTCCTCCCGGCCAGCTTCGCGCCCGGGGTGTTCAGCTGCGTGGTCGAGCCGATCAGGGCGGCATAGCCGGCATCAGCCAGCTTTTCCTGTTTGAAGGCGGCGCTGAGGATGCCGACGCCCAGACCCTTGGTCAGGATCAGTACGTCCCCGGCCCGGGCCCCGCGATTGGTCAGGACCTGATGGGGATGCACCAGCCCCAGGGCGACGAGGCCGTAGATCGGCTCGACACTGTCGATCGAATGGCCACCCGCCACCGGAATACCCGCGGCGGCGCAGACACTGGCTCCGCCGGCGAGGATCTGCCCGATGGTCGCCGTCGACAGGGTGGCCACCGGCATGCCGACCAGGGCCAGGGCGAAGATCGGCGTCGCCCCCATCGCATAGACGTCGGACAGGGCATTGGTGGCGGCGATGCGGCCGAAGTCGAACGGGTCGTCGACCACCGGCATGAAGAAGTCCGTGGTCGCCACCAGGGCTTGCTGGTCATTCAGCCGCCACACCGCGGCGTCGTCGCTGGTCTCGGTCCCGACCATCAGATTGGCGAACACCGCCGCCTGCGGCATGCCCGACAGGATGTCGCGCAGCACGGCCGGGGCCAGCTTGCAGCCGCAGCCGCCACCATGGGCCAAGGAGGTCAGTCGGGGTTCGGGGGTGCTCATGGCTGCAGCCATAGCCGACCCGGGCCCGGCACCAAAGCCCGACGCGGTTTGACCCCCGCCCGGCGATGGGCAACGGTGGCCGGACATTCACTGGCGGGGGCTTAGACCATGCGATTGCGGACCACTCTGGCGGCGGCGACCGCCGTGTTTGCCCTGGCCACCGCCCTGCCCGCCTCGGCCCAGGACAGCAGGCTGAAGGCCGCGGTGCAGCAGGACTACGCCGCCAACCTCGCCGCCCTGTTCGACGACTTCCACCGTCATCCCGAACTGTCCGGGATGGAGGTCCGCACCGCAGGCATCATGGCGGCCCAGCTGAGCGCCCTCGGCTATGACGTCACCACCGGCGTCGGCGGTACCGGCGTGGTCGCGGTGCTGCGCAACGGCGAGGGTCCCACGGTCATGATCCGCGCCGACATGGACGGTCTGCCGCTACAGGAGGCCAGTGGCCTGGCCAATGCCTCGACCGTGCATCAGGTCGACAGTGACGGGGTCGAGAAGCCGGTCATGCACGCCTGCGTAACGTGACTGTTTGTGCTTTTCACTTCTGAACCCACCGTGGGAAGCGAACAATCGCCTATGGCAGAACTGCTGACGCTTCCGCGTACGCGCGAGGGGTGGGGTGCGGTGATGATTATGGATGCCTTTCCTAACACGTCTTTCCAGTCGCCACGGGCTGTTGCCATTTCGGATTATGTCATCGCGGGTAGTTTCGTTCTGGTCGGCAATCACGCTGGATGCGCTCAAATTCCGCGCTGTCGAAGCGTCTCTCCATCTTTTCCAGACGTTCCAAACAGGAGGCTCCCGTTGCCGGTCCTTGTTGGTCAGCCGTACATTTCGCGATGGCGAAAACGACCACAACGCCAATCACGACGTAAAGGCATCCGCGTGGTCCACCATCACCCACCGCCACTCTCCGTTTCGGTTGCTTGCTACTTTCGAGCCGTGCCCGTCAGGCAATGCCGCGCACGATGTTTCGCGCAAGTTGGAACCCTTCTTCATTCAGCAAGGGCTTCGCCATCGAGAGAGCGTGAGCCAAGCGCGTCTGATGCTGGCTCGGATCAACGAACGCCGTCATGAGACAACGTGCCTGACTGACCACAAAAATCATCTGCGCGTCGGACGTCGCGCCGTTGGCCATCATCTCAAGAATGAGGTGGCACAGTTCCTTCTGAACGGGGTCATTGTTGAGCGATGCGGTTTTCCCTATCGTCAAGGCGATCCACCCGACGACGGCCACAACGACAGCGATTACGATCCACATTTTCCGTCCCCCACAGACCAATACTCATCATCGTACAACCGTAGAGATTTCACACCCCTTGCTCTAAATTCAGTTCGCCGCATTTTTATACAGCCTCGGTCGAAAGCGGACCTTGGGTATTTTTCCAATAGCGGACGTCGAACCGGGCTCGCCTAAACATATCGCTGGAATCTCAGCGCGACGAAAGCAGCTTTCACTTGCAATTCGGCAAAAAGACAACCCCGTGGTGAGAAGCACATGCGCGCCTGCGGCCACGATGTGCACATCACCGCCCTGATCGGCACCGCCCGCCAGCTGATGGCCCGTCGCACCGACTGGTCCGGCACCCTGGTGCTGATCGCCCAGCCGGCCGAGGAGCGGATCTTCGGGGCCCGGGCCATGGTTGAGGACGGCCTCTACACCCGCTTTCCCAAGCCGGACTACGCCCTGGCCTTTCACGTCGCCGCCGGTGTGCCCGCCGGGCGCATCTCGGTGCCGCTGGCCATCACCGCGTCCAGCTCGGACAGCGTCGACATCGCCGTGCACGGCGTCGGCACCCACGGGGCCTATCCCAATCTGGGCGTCGATCCGGTGCTGGTCGCCTCGACCATCGTCGTCAATCTGCAGTCACTGCGCAGCCGCACCGTCAACCCGCTGGAGGGAGCCGTTGTCACGGTCGGGGCCATCCACGGCGGCATCAAGCACAACATCATCTCCGAGCGGGTCGACATGCAGCTGACCGTCCGGGCCGACAGTCCCGAGGTGCGCACCCTGCTGCTGGACGGCATCGACCGCGTCGCCCGCGGCACGGCCGTCGCCCTGGGCGTACCCGAGGACCGGATGCCGGTCGTGGTGCGCTCGACCACCGAGACCACCCCGCCGACCATCAACGACACCCCGACCGCCACCCGGGTCCGCGCCGCCATCGCCGGGGCCATGGGCGAGGCCCGGATGATCGATGAGCCGCGCAAGGGCATGGGGGCCGAGGACTTTGCCTATTTCGTCACGCCCGAGAGCGGGGTGAAAGGGGTCTATTTCAGCGTCGGCGGTACGCCCGAAGCCGAACTGGACACCGCCGCCGGCCACCATTCGCCGCTGTTCCGGATCGTGCCCGAGCCGTCGGTCACCGCCGGGGTCGAGGCCATGGTCGTCGCGGCCGAAAGCCTTATGCCGAAGAGGTGAAGACGCTTGCCGGACGTTGCGTCACCCGCCCATGGTGACGCAACCTTCCGGAGCGCCGTCATGATCATCGTCCATCACCTGAACGACTCCCGCTCGCAGCGGGTGCTGTGGCTGCTCGAGGAGCTGGGCCTGCCCTATGAGGTGAAACGCTACCAGCGCGATGCGAAGACCAGCCTGGCCCCGGCGGCGCTGAAGGCCATCCATCCGCTGGGCAAGTCGCCGGTGATCGAGGATGGCGACGTTCGCGTGGCCGAGACCGGGGCGATCATCGACTATCTGCTGGAGGTCCACGGCAACGGGCGGCTGAAACCGGCGTCCGGCACGGACGCGGCGCGCCGCTTCACCTACTGGCTGCACTATGCCGAGGGCTCGGCCATGACGCCCCTGTTGCTGAAACTGGTGTTCAGCCAACTGCCGAAGCGTTCGCCCCTGCTGATCCGCGGCGTGGTCAAGGCCGTGGCGGGCAAGGTGCAACAGAGCTTCATCGATCCGCAGATCGTCAGCCACATCGGCTACTGGGAGGCGGAACTGGGCCGGTCTGAATGGTTCGCCGGCGACGCGTTCAGCGCCGCCGACATCATGATGAGTTTCCCGCTGGAGGCCGCCGGCAGCCGGGTGCCGTTCGGGCCGGACAAGCCGCGCATCACGGCCTTCCTCAAGACGATCCACGCCCGCCCCGCCTGGCAGCGGGCGCTGGAGCGCGGCGGGCCCTACAGCTACGGCTGACCGACCGGTGATCTGCAACCGGGGAGCGGGCCCGGCGTTAACCGGCCATGCGCGTGCAAATCCCACAGATCGTCGCGGCCCTGCTCGCCGCGCTCGCCTTCTGCCTGGCCTTCATGGCCGCGGGCATCCTGATCGTCTCGACCCTGTTCATGGGGCTGGGGCTGGCGGCCATCGCCTGGCTGGCCTGGAGCCTGATTCGTCAGGTCCGGTCGCGGACCCGCAATCCGGTGGCTTGAGTCTTGGCGCGGGGTGCCCTACCCTCTTTGGCCGGTCGCTAGCGCCCAGCGACTATCTGTGCCGAGTAAGTCTCTCAGTCGGGCGAAACAAGAAACTCACGACACTATGGAAAAAGTGCCTATGACGGGCGAGGGCTACCGTGTCCTCGACGATCAACTCCGACAATTGAAGTCGGTCGAACGGCCGAGCGTCATCGCGGCAATTTCCGAGGCGCGTGCGCACGGCGACCTGTCCGAAAACGCCGAATACCATGCCGCCAAGGAGCGGCAAGGGTGGATCGAGGGGCAGATCGCCGACATCGAGGACAAGATCAGCCGCGCCCAGGTCATCGACGTGTCAAAACTGTCCGGTGATCAGGTGAAATTCGGCGCCACGGTCACCGTGGTCGACGAGGACACCGAGGAAGAGGGCCGCTACCAGATCGTCGGCGAACACGAGGCCGATGTGAAACAGGGCCGGATCTCCGTCTCCTCGCCGATCGCCCGCGCCATGATCTCGAAAGAGGTCGGCGACGTGGTCGAGGTCAACACCCCCGGCGGCGTCAAGGCCTACGAAATCCTCAAGGTCGAGTGGAAATAGGCGCACCCGCGCGACCGCTCACGGTCTGGGTCGTCTCCGACGGCCGGGCCGGCATCGAGAATCAGGCGCTGGGACTGGCGGAAGCCGTCCAGCGCCTGACCCCGGCCGTCATCACGATCAAACGCATCCACTGGCGGCCCCGGGCCGACAAATTGCCGGTCTTGCTGAAGACCCCGGCCCTGCTGGACCCGTCGTCGGACTCCGTCGTTCCCGGCCCCGACGAGAGCTGGCCCGATCTGTGGATCGCCACCGGCCGCGCCACCCTGCCGCTCAGCCTCGCCGTCCGTCGCCGCTCCGGCGGTCGCACCTTCGTGGTCCAAACTCAGGACCCGCGCCTGTCACCGTCACGCTTCGACATGGTCGTGGCCCCGGCGCATGATGAGCTGGCGGGGGACAATGTCTTCCGCATCACCGGCTCGCCCCACCGCGTCACCCCGGCCCGCGTCGCCGCCGCCGCCGCCGAAATGGCCGACACTCTCAGCCCCCTGCCCCGCCCGCACGTCGCGGTACTGGTCGGCGGGCGTTCGGCCGCCTTTGACCTGACCGAGGCTCACGCCGCCGATCTGGCCGACCGGATTGCCCGCGCGATCCGCGCCGCCGGCGGCTCGCTGCTGCTGACCTTCTCGCGCCGCACCCCGACCCCGGCCCGGGCGGTGATGATCGACCGGCTCGACAAACTGCCCGGCCTGATCTGGGACGAGCACGGCCCCAACCCCTATTTCGCCTTCCTCGGCGCGGCCGATCATGTGCTGGTCACCGAGGACAGCGCCAACATGGCCGCCGAGGCCGCCGCCACCGGACGACCCGTACACATCCTGCCGATGGTGCCGCGCAAGCCGGGCGGCAAGTTCGCCCGGCTGCACGCCGATTTGGAAGACCGGGGCGCGACCCGGCCGTTCGGGGCCACCCTGCCGGTCTGGACCTATGAGCCGCTGGCCGAGACCGATCTGGCCGCCCGCGCCGTCCTCGATGCCATGGCGGCGCGCTAGACCATTGGTGTTTCGGGTCGAAGCGACCCGAATCCAACAAATGACCCAGCCTCAAGCTGAAGCGAAATCCGAGCCGGACGGGGCTTGGTCCAACTGAACCGGTTTCGCTCTAGCCCAGGGCGATCCGGGCCAGGTTGCGGTCACTGCGGTTACAGGCCGGGCCGTCGGCCTCGGCCAGGGCCACCCCCATGGTGGTCAGGGCGGCGACGAATCGGGCCTGGGCCCCCGGCGGGGCGATCGCCCCTTCGTCCACTTCGGGAGCCGGCTCGGGACGGCAGAAGCTGACCCGCGGCCGGGCCCGCCAGCGCCCGAGAGCCCAGGCGGCCAGTTGTACGGCATCGGGATCGCCCAGATCGACCGTATCCAGCGCCGCCAGCGGTGGCGTGACCCAAACGGCAACCCCGTCGAACCGCCCCTGAAGACCCTTTTCCAGCGCATAGGCGCTGGCCAGGTCGAGGCCCGCGTCGGGCCGCAAAAGCACGATGGCCTTGGTACCGGAATCGTCGGTCATCACTGCATCGGTGGCAAAGGGCACCGCGTCGGTCAGCCGGGCTCGCAGCGTCTGGGCGGCCGTGGGGGTCGACACCGGACTGGCCTGGACCGCCCGGGACGCCGCCCGCGGGTCGGCGACGACGATCTGGTCCAGCGTGACCTTGACCGGGGTATGCAGCGCGGCATTCAGGCGCGCCTGTAGGCGTGACTGGGCGTCGGGGATCAGGGTCCGGGTGCTGATCAGGGCCGAGACCGTGGTCTCGCTATGGTCGCTGCGGACGTCCAGCAGGGTGACCCGCGAATCCGCGCCGCTGAAGATTTCAGCCACCGCGATTCGGGTCTCGGCCGTGGCCTTGCTCTCCAGCCCGATCGACCGCAGCGACACCACCAGCGGGGCGGCCAGCACAGCAAAAACCAGCAGCACGGCCAGTCCCCGCCACGGGGCTGGACGTTCCCCGAGCCGGGGCCGGAAGCCGAAGAAACCCGCCGTCAGGGTCGCGGCCAGGGCGATCGCCACCAGGTTGGTCATGAACAGGAAGAAGGCCCCGCCGGCGACGCGCCAGTCGGCGGTCCCCAGGCCGAAGCCGATGGTGGCGATAGGCGGCATCAGGGCGGTGGCGATGGCCACGCCGATGATGGTCTCGCCCCGCTGGCGCACCACGGCATAGGCTCCGGCCACACCCGAGAACACGGCGATCAGCAGGTCGAAGAAATTGGGGCGGGTGCGCGCCAGAATCTCGGCCGTCGGCTCTTTCAGCGGCGACACCCAGGTCAGCAGCAGGGCCACCACCAGCGCCACGAAGAAGCCGATGCCGACCGCGAACAGTGCCCGTTTCAGCTCATCCCAGTCCAGCAGGGTCAGCGAAAATCCCAGGGCTACGATCGGCCCCATCATCGGCGACACCAGCATGGCCCCGATGACCACGGCCGGAGAGCCCAGCATCAGGCCGAGGGTGGCGATGGCCGCCGAGATCACCGTCATGATCAGATAGCGGCCACTCATGCCGCCGTTTTCATAGACGTTGGCGGCCACACCCTTGTGATCGACGCCGCGACGCGACAGGGCCAGCGCCCGGCGCACCAGGCCGCGCATATCGCGCATCCCGGCATCGCTGTTGGTCGGTTTGGGGGAGCCGGGCTTCGTCATGAATGTCGCGCTGGCGTCAGTGGCTGCCGTCGCCTTTCCGACGCCGCGCGTCGCGCCAGTCCAGCGCAAGTCCGATCAGCAGACCAAGGGCGATTCCGACGCCGATCCCCAGCGCCATATTGCCGAGGACCGAGCCGAGGGCGACGCCGACTCCGGTGCCGATGGCCAGGGCGACCCCGAGAAAACTACGTTCCGGCATGACAATCTCCGCTCGAATGCGACTTCGTTGTCACCATACCATCGCGCGCGGGGGAATCAGCGCCTAAATGGAGGGCATGAACACTCCTCGTACCGTCCGCGTCGCCATCATCGGTTCCGGCCCCGCCGGCTGGACCGCCGCCATCTATGCCGCCCGCGCCATGCTGGAGCCGGTGATCATCGCCGGCCTGCAGCCCGGCGGCCAGCTGACCATCACCACCGATGTCGAGAACTATCCCGGCTTCGCCGAGGTGATTCAGGGACCGTGGCTTATGGAGCAGATGAAGGCCCAGGCCGAACACGTCGGCACCGAGGTGATCGAGGATATCGTCGTCTCGGCCGACCTGTCGTCGCGCCCGTTCCGGCTGAAGCTGGATTCCGGCACCGAGATGTTGGCCGAAACCGTGATTATCTCGACCGGGGCCCAGGCCAAATGGCTGGGACTGGAAAGCGAGCAGACCTATCAGGGCTTCGGCGTCTCGGCCTGCGCGACCTGCGACGGCTTCTTCTATCGCGGCAAGGACGTGATCGTCGTCGGCGGTGGCAATACCGCGGTCGAGGAGGCGCTGTTCCTGACCAATTTCGCCGCCAAGGTGACCGTGGTCCACCGCAAGAACGAGTTCCGGGCCGAACGCATCCTGCAGGACCGGCTGTTCGCCAATCCCAAGGTCGAGGTTATCTGGGACCACCAGATCGACGAAATTCTGGGAGTCACCGCCGACGGCGGCAGCAATGTCACCGGCGTCCGGCTGAAGCACGCCAAGACGGGTGAAACTCGCGAGGTCGCCGCCGACGGCGTGTTCATCGCCATCGGTCATGCCCCGTCATCGGAGCTGTTCACCGGCCAGCTGGAAACCAAGACCGGCGGCTATCTGGTGGTCAAGCCAGGCAGCACGGCCACGGCCATCGAAGGCGTTTATGCCGCCGGCGACGTGACTGACGACATCTATCGCCAGGCGGTTACGGCCGCGGGCATGGGCTGTATGGCAGCACTGGAGGCGGTGCGTTTCCTCGCCGAGGAGGATCACAAGGCGGCCCACAAACCGATCAGCCACCACGAGGCCGAGAAGATCGGCGTCTGGTAGCGAGGCTCAGGCGAACAGGCGCAGGTCGGGCGGCAGGTATTCGGCGACACGGCCGGCCCGGCGGCTCAGCGCATAGGACACGGCCGACTGCACCGCGCGTTCGTCGACCGGCTTGGACAGCACGCCGATGGCCCCGGCCACACCCTCACGCACCATGCCCGGGTTGGCGGTGACGAACAGGACGGTGATGCCCATGGCCTGCGCCAGCTCGCGACCCAGGGCCATGCCCGTCGGCCCGTCCGACAGATGGATGTCGACCAGGGCCAGATCGATATCGACGGCCTGCGCCAGCTCACGGGCACTTTCGGCGTCTGCGGCCGTGCCGACGACCTCATGACCCAGATCCTCCAGCACGAAGCGGAGTTCCATGGCCACAAGGGCTTCATCCTCAATGATCAGGATACGGGCGGACATGGGCCTGGTTTTAAAACTCTGCGGGGATTCAAAAACTTTCACTGCTTCATCAACGCCGAAACATATGCCGGGTTTCGCGTTAAGTTGCGGATGCGACATTCTGTGCCGCACGTCGGCGTGACAGGGCCGTGGCGGGCAGGTCCACGGTCATTCGCAATCCGGCCGCAGCCCAGTCCCGTTCCAGCCGCCCGCCCAACTGTCCCTCGACCGACAGGGTCGCCAGCGACGAGCCGAACCCGGCGCGCTCGGGCACGCCCTTGACCGGCGGCCCCCCGTGCTCGGTCCAGGTCAGGATGAACCGGTCGTCAGCGGCGCGCGTCACCAGGTCGACATGGCCGCCTTCAAGCGACAGGGCCCCGTATTTGGCGGCATTGGTCGCCAGCTCGTGGAACAGCAGGGCCACCGAGGTTGCAGCTTGATCGTCGAAGGTCGCGTCATCGCCCGAGATGCGGATGCGCGCTGCGCCGGTAGCGTCGGCGTAGGCTTGGAACAGCGACTGCAGGAAGGCGTGCAGGGTCATGCTGCCGACCGTGGGTCGCGACGTTTCGGTATGCGGGCGTACGAACTCATGGGCCCGGGCCAGGGCGTTGATGCGCGTCCGCAGTGAGGCGGCAAATTCCCTGGCCTCGGGGAACTGCCGCGCCGACAGGGCGACAAGGGCCGAGACCACGGCGAAGATGTTCTTGATGCGGTGGCTAAGCTCCTGGCTCAGCAGCTCCTTGGCCTGGTCCATCCGCTTCAGGTCGTCGATGTCGGTGCAGGTGCCGAACCAGCGCACAATCTCGCCCGCCTCGTCGCGGATCGGCATGGCCCGGCCCAGCGTCCAGCGATAGACGCCATCGTGGCGGCGCAGCCGGTATTCGATCTCATAGGGCTCGCCAGTCTCCAGCGAGTGCCGCCAAAGTTCCCAGGCGCGGTCCTGGTCCCCGGGATGGAACATGCCGTTCCAGGCCTCGCCGTCGGTCGACCCGGACTCCATGCCGGTGAACTCGTACCAACGAGCATTATAATAATCGTGGAAGCCGTCCGGCCGGGTCGACCACACCATCTGGGGCATGGAGTCGGCGATGGCCCGGAAGCGCGCCTCGCTTCGGGCCAGGGCCGTCACGGCATCGGCCAGCTCGGCCTCGCGCGCCTTTCGGTCAGTGATGTCGACCACTACGCCGGGAAAGCGGTTCGGGGTGCCGTCATGGTCGCGATAGACCTGTCCGCGCACGATCACCCAGCGCAGCGGCCGTCCCGGCACCGTCAGCCGGTATTCGCTGACGTACAGATTGCCGCTCTCCAGCGTGGCTTCGATTTCGGCACCGACCCGGTCGGCGTCGTCGGCGTGCAGGGCGCGGGTGAAGACCTCGAGCGGGACTCCCGCTTGACCGGCGACCGGGTCGACGCCGTACATCTCGCAAAAGCGTTCATCGGCCACGATCCGGTTTGAGGCCACATCCCAGTCCCAGGCCCCGACATATTCCGAGGCCGCCAGGGCGCGGCGGGTCGTCTGTTCGCTCTCGTCGCGGGCCTTCAGGGCGCGGCGCAGCTCCAGCAGGTTCATTACCTGGCGCGCCAGCACCTCCAGCGACTGGGTCTGGAACGCCGTCAGACCCTGCGGTCGGGGCTCGCTGTCCAGCACACACAGGGTGCCCAGCGGCAGGCCCTCGGCGGTAACCAGCGGTGCCCCGGCATAGAAGCGGATGTGGGGCGGACCGGTGACCAGGTCATTGTCGCTGAACACCGGATCGGTCGCCGTATCGGCGACGACCATGACCTCGTTCCCGAGCATGGCGTGGGCACAGAAGGAAACGTCACGTCCGGTCTCGCGGGCCTCCAGCCCGACGCGGGCCTTGAACCACTGCCGGCCCTCCGCGACCAGACTGACCAGGGCCGTCGGCGCGTCACAGATCCGCGCGGCCAGGGTGGCGAGATCATCGAATTCAGCCTCGGCCTCGGTGTCCAGCACGTCATAGGCGTGCAGCGCCGCCATGCGGGCCGCCTCGGTCCAGGACTGTCTGATCGTCACTTTGTCTGTCGACACCGGTGGGCCTTGAAGAGGCGCGCAGCGCCGAGGGGATGAGAGATAATGCAGAGTGGCCCCAACCGTTGCAGCGAGACCGGGCCGGACATCAATCAGCGAACGGGTCGGCCCACTTCTTCCACGGCCATCGCCGTCACGCCGGGCGGCGGAGGTGTGACCTCCGGGGCGGGGGCTTCGAACGCGGCCAGCCGGGCATTAATGGCGGCGATCTCGTCCTTGTCCGGCTGACGTCGCCCCCCCAGCGAGGCAATGCCGACGACGCGGGGATGACCGTCAACCATCACCGTGGTCGGAGCTTCGGGCAGGATCGCAACTTCGCCAGCCTCGTCGCTCACCGTCAGCAGGCGCGGGCGGGCGAACCGGGCCTCATCGATCTTCGGTTCACGCCCGGCATAGGCCTGACGGAAGGCTGACGGCTCGCCGGAAAAACCCTTCCAGCGATAGAAGATGTGCGTCCCGACCGTGGCCAGCTTGTTCAGCGACGGGGCCCACCACGGGTGGACATAGTTGGCATGATAGTGGGTCGCCGTGCCGACATTGGTCGCGACATGGCCATCCAGCGCCCGCTCGGCCACAGCCCGCGCGCGGGTCCAGATGCCGGCAATCGGCGTTCGCGCCAGAGCGCCGTCACAGGTGAAGCTGAACTGGCAGCCGGTCACCCGCTCGGCCCCTTCGTACACCACACCGCAAACGGTGTTGGCATAGTTGCGATCCCGCACGCGGTTCAGCACCACCTGGGCCACAGCCGCCTGTCCGACCTCAGACTCCAGCGCCGCCTCGTAATAGACTGCCTGGGTAAGACAACGCAGGGCACGGCTGCGGTCCTCGTCACTGGCGGACCGAAACCGGAAGGGGCGCACGGCCCGCAGCAGCCCGACGTCGGCCGGGATCGCGGCGTTGATCTGCTGCGCCCGCAGTTCTGCCGGACCAAGCATCAGGGATAGCTTGCTGGTCAGGGTCGCGGTGGGCAAATCCTGAGGCGGACCATCGGGATTGTTCGGATCGTGGCGGATCGCGACGGCGAGGGTGGCCGGGTCGAGCCCGGCCTCGCCCGGGCCGCCGCCGGCCAGCCTCGCCAGAGCTTCAGCGCGTTGGACGTCATCGGGGCGGGGCGTGGAGCCGGCGGCCATGGCCACGCCGAACACGGCCAGGGCAGCCGGAATCGCCGCGGCCATGCGGCGCGTCACTTTCAACGTCGATGTCCAGTCGATGTCAGCCAAGTTGGAATCCGTGACAGGGGTCGTCCTGCGCAAGATACCAGACTGACAGGATTTGACGGCGCTTTTCGGGCGAAAGGCACCGGCTGACCGCCCCCCGGTCAGCGACTTCCGAGTGTCGAGCGCAACATCCAGGCGGCCTTTTCATGGGCGGCGAGGCGGGTCGTGAGCAGGTCGACCGACACATCGTCGCCGTCCGAATCCGCCGATTTCAGCGCGGCGCGGGTGGTGGCGATCAGGGTCTCGTGGTCGACCATCAGCTCCTTGAGCATGGCCTGGGCGTCCTTCTCGGGATCACCGTCCTTGATCGCGGTCAGATTGGCGAAGGTCGCATAGCCCTGGGGGGCGAACTCGCCCAGCGCCCGGATGCGCTCGGCGATGATATCCAGGGCTTCCCAGATTTCGCGATACTGGGTTTCCAGCAGCGTGTGCAGGGCGAAGAATTCCGGGCCGCGAATGTTCCAGTGATAACCGTGCGTCTTCAGATAGACGGCATAGCTGTCCGCCAGAACCTTCGTCAGCTCACGTGCCACGTCGGTCCGCTCGGTCTTGGTCAGGCCCGTGTCGATGGTCGTCGCCATGTTTTGCTCCCGTGGCTTTATAAGTCGATATTGCAGCCCTTCAGGTGGTGTCTCACGCGCTGAACGCCAAGCGTCTGAAGGCAAATTTCGGGCCCGGGAACACCGGGCTGTCTCAGGCGTTGTATAGCGTCGCTTGGGCGACGGGCGGGGGCCGGATGAACGCAGTTGCGTTGTTCAAACGCGTAACGGACACGGACGCCGCCATGGTGTGGCTGGCCCGGGTGCGCCCGAAATCGTTCGGCCTCAACATTCTGATCGGCATCGCCGCCGCGCTTGCGTTGCTCGCGGTGCGCTGGGCCTTCTCGGCCTTCTACGGCAACATCACCGGCTTCATGATCCTGTTGCCGGCCGTCATCCTGGCGGCCCTGGCCGGCGGGCGCACGGCGGGGTTCGCTGCCACGGCCACAGCCCTGGCGGGCGGCTGGCTGCTGGTCGGTCCGAACGGGGCCGGCGTGGACATGACCAGCCCCCTGGCACGGGTCGCCACCGTCAATTTCATCCTCGTCGGCATCTTCGCGACGGTGGTCGCCGCGGCCCTGCGCCGGACGTTGCTGCGCCTCGACCACTCGATCGAAGCCCTGCGCGCCTCGGACGCCCGTCTCGACGACGGCGAACGACGGCTGGAAATGATCAATGAGCACGCCCCGGTGATGCTGTGGATGAGCGACCCGACGGGCGGCTGCACTCATCTGAACCGCGTGCAGCGTGCGTTCTGGGGCGTCACCGGCAAGGTCGAGAACTTCGACGTCCTGGAGGCCACCCATCCTGATGACCGCGACCGGCTGCGGAGCGTGGCGGGTGACGCCCACCGTCGCCAGATCCCGTTCGAGGTAGAGGTCCGCATTCGCCGTCATGACGGCGAATGGCGCGTCCTTCGGACCGAGGCCCGCCCCTACCACCGCAGCAACGGCGACTTCCAGGGGATGATCGGGGTCAATGTCGACGTGACCGACATCCGCGAATCGAACGCCCGGCTCGCCGCCAGTGCCGCCGAACGGGACGCCATCCTGGGCCAGCTGGCCGAGGGCGTCATCGTCACCGACCCTGAGGGCCGGATCGTCTTCATCAACGAAGCGGCACAGCGGCAGCACGGGATCAAGGTCCTGGGCAGCGGTCCAGACGACTACACCCGGACGTTTCAGCTGTTCACCGAGGACGGCCACCCCTATCCAACGGAGCAACTGCCTCTGACCCGGGCCGTGCGTGACGGCGAGACCGTAACCGACGCCCGCTGGCGCATTCGCCGTCCGGACGGCACCGAAGTGGTCGCCGTCGGCAATGCCCGCCCCGTGACCGGCCTTGACGGTGCCCGTATCGGGGCCGTTCTGACGCTCCGGGACGAAACGGCGCGGGTTCAGGCTGAAAACCGCCTGACCGAGTCCGAGGCCCGTTTCCGCACCGTTGCCGACAGTGCCCCGGTGTTTATCTGGATGACCGATCCGGAAACCCGCATCACCTTCGCCAACCGCCACTACCGGAGGGTCTTCGGCGTCGATACCGGCGAACTGATGGGGGCCCGCTGGAAGAAGCTGGCGCATCCGGACGATATCGATTCCTTCTCCGAGGCCTTCATCAAGGCCATGAAGTCGCGCGCCCGGTTCGAGGGCCTGCTGCGTATCGATCACGGCGACCTCGGCCTGCGCTGGCTTCGCTGCGAGAGCATTCCCCGTTTCGACGCCACCGGCGAGTTCCAGGGTTATGTCGGGGCCAGCCTCGACGTCACCGACGCCAAACGCGCCGAGGACGACCTGAAACGCATCAATGAACTGCTGGAAGAACGCGTCGGCGCGGCCCTGGCCGAAAAGGCTGAGGCCGAGGCCAATCTGATGCACGCCCAGCGCATGGAGGCGGTCGGTCGTCTGACCGGCGGTGTGGCCCACGACTTCAACAATCTGCTGACCGTGGTGATCGGGGCGCTCGACATCATCCTGCGTTCGCCCGACGATGCGGCCAAGCGCAAGAAGCTGGGCGAGGCCGCCCTGGCCGCCGCCCGACGCGGCGAAGGCCTGACCCACCAGCTGCTGGCCTTTTCACGCCGCCAGACGCTGCGGCCGGAACCGACCGATCTCAACGCCCTGATCCGCCAGAGTGACCCGCTGCTGCGCCGCGCCGTCGGCGAGGCGATCGAGTTCAAGCTGAAACTGCGCCGCGGCGGCGTCCGGGTCAGTGTCGACCCCGGCCAGTTCGAGGCCGCCCTGCTCAATCTTGTGGTCAACGCCCGCGACGCTCTCGGCGATAGCGGCGAGGTTGTGATCCAGACCCGGATCCGCAAGGTTGCCGCCGGGGAGGTCCATGAGCTGCCACCCGGCGAATACGTCTGTGTCACCGTATCGGACACCGGCACCGGCATGGCCCCCGACGTCATCGACCGGGTGTTCGAACCCTTCTTCACCACCAAGGCGGTCGGCAAGGGTACCGGCCTCGGCCTGAGCCAGGTCTATGGTTTCGCTCGCCAGAGTGGCGGCGGGGCCAGGATCACCTCGACCGTCGGCGAGGGTACGGAAATCTGCATCTACCTGCCGCCGCTGGCCGTCGACAGCCCTGCCGTTGATGCACCCATGATGAGCCCGACCCGGCCGGTGGCGGCCGGGCGCCGGCTGCTGCTGGTCGAGGACGACGTCGGCGTGGCCGATGTGGCGATGGAGCTGCTGAAAGGGCTGGGCCTGGAGGTCCAGGCCGTCGAGACCGGGCCCGAGGCGCTGGCGGTGCTTGAGACCGAGCGGTTCGACATCATGCTCAGCGATGTGGTGATGCCGGGCGGCATGACGGGGGTCGAACTGGCCCGGACCTGTACCCGCAACCATCCCGACATGCGGATCGTCCTGACCTCGGGCTATGCCGGCGGAGCTGTGGACGCGGCCCTGACGGACGCGCCCTGGCCGTTCCTGCGCAAACCTTATTCGGTCGACCAGCTGGGGCGGATCCTCGGCGACCTGACACCGGTCGACGCCGCCTCAACCGGCTGAGTCGGTCGCGGGGGCACGCGCCCCCGGACGATGATTAGCGCTGACGAGCCTTGCGGGCAGCGTAGCGAGCGTCGCGGGCGGCCTTCTGGTCGGCCTTGGACACGGCCTTGCGTTCCTTGCGGGCCCCGCGCTTCTCAGCCTCGACTGCCTCTTCGGCTTCACGCTCGGTGGCCAGGCGGACAGCCTCCTTTTCGGCGCGCTCGCGTCGCTGCTCAGCCTTTTCCAGCTCGTGCTGCTGGCGCAGGGCTTCCTTCTCGGCAGCACGTTTGGCGGCCAGCTTGTCGAATTCAGGGTCCGGAGCCGCCGCCTTGGGCTTGAAGCGAGCGAGCAGGGCCTTCTTGGCTTCCTGCTGGGTGGCAATCCGGTCGGTGAAGGCGGTCTGTTTCAGATCTCTCATGCGGAGGTCGGTAAATCCCAAAATAGTGACAGGCGGCAAAATGGCCGCGAACGGGCGAGCGATGCTCAGCCCGGCGGCGTGCCTAAGCGGAAACCACAGCAAAAATCAAGGTTGGGGCAAAAGAATCCACCCCGTCACCGTACCGTTTCGCCCACTCGAGATGCCGATTCGGGGCCAATTCCAGGGGGCGGCGCAGGCGAGCTATTCCGACTTGTCGTCCTTGGCCATGATGGCACCGGCCACGCCGCCGACGGCGGCACCGACCGGCCCGGCGACCACGGCACCGGCCACGGCACCGGTGGCGGCCTTCTGTTCCATCGTGGTCCCGCAGCCGGACACGGCCAAGCCAAGGGCGGCAAGCGCGACGAGAGGGGCAGCGGCGGCGGTCAGTCGAATCATGACGGTCTTCCTGTGAATCAGTGCCGCTGCAACGTATCGGCGGCCCGCAGGGTTCCAATCCACAGAATTCATCGCGCCGCAGCCGTACATGAAAGTCACGTTTGGCAACAAAGCGTGCAACGCAGCATCTCCATGCGGGCTCCGTTGAGCTCAAGCTGAGCAGATCCGTTCAACCTGATACAGTATTGGTATCGTTCACTTCGCCCCGGAGTCCGCCCGGGGGGAGATTTGCACGACTCAACTCACGGGGGAGTGCCGCGATGTTGCACCGCACCCAAAACTTGCGAATCGAACACATTGAGGCCATAAACGGCTGGCTTAAGGCGCGTCCCCGACGGTTTACCTTTCGATAACTGTCGGTATCCGGCGCTGGACCACGACTTGCTCAGGTGGGTCGACCAGTACCGAATTGAGAATTTCAGGGGCGGCATTGCGCCCTGCGGAACAGGATAGAGCCTTTGTCGCATCCCTCGCACCAGCGTGTGTCCTTGCACGCCGATCGCGCAGCCCGTATTCGGCCCGTGACGGCAGCAGTGGCCTTTGGTGCACTGGTGGGACTGACAGTCGGCGGCGCCTATGTGGGCGGCTCGGCGGCCAGAGCGACGACGGTACGCGCCCAGGCGGAGCGTATCGAGGGGGCCACGGCCGCCGGATTCACCGAAGAAGCCCTGTCGGCCGCGGCCGGGGGCCTTGATGCCAGCGCCCTGTCCATCGCGCGTCGCCATGATCCCTATACGGTCGCCGGCGGGGCCCAGCGCGATCGTCAGGCCCAACTGCTCACCGCCCGGCTCGAACAGCTCCGCACCCAGCCCGGCTCGGGCCTGCGCCAGGTCAGCCTGACCTCGGCCGTCTCGGCCGCCCGTCCTTTCCGCCTCGGCAATGCCCTCGACGAATCGCGTGATCTCGAGTGCCTGACCCAGGCCGTCTATTATGAAGCCCGCGGCGAAGGCCGCGACGGCATGAAGGCCGTGGCCCAGGTCGTGCTCAACCGGGCCCGCCATAAAGCCTTCCCCAACAGTGTTTGTGGCGTCGTCTTCCAGGGGGCCGCGCGCCGCTCGGGTTGCCAGTTCAGCTTCACCTGCAACGGTTCGATGCGCCGTGGCGTCAATCCGGTCGCGTGGAACAGGGCCCGTGACGTCGCCTCCAAGGCCCTGTCCGGCAGCGTCTTCGCCAGCGTCGGCAACGCGACCCATTTCCACACCACCGGCGTCTCGCCCGGCTGGCGCAACTCGTTGATCCGGGTCAATCAGGTCGGCAGCCACCTGTTCTATCGCTTCGGCGGGCGTTCGGGTTCCAGCGCGGCCTTCAACTACACCACCCGCCCGTCGTCCAACGATGACCAGCCGCGCCTGATCCAGGCCAGCATTGATCCGACCGAGTCGGTCCGTCAGGCCGGTCAGGCCGTGGCCTACACCCTGGTCCTGGCCCAGGAAGGTCTGGCACCCGCCGCCGAGCGCGCCGAGGCCGCCCCGGCTACCCGTCCGACGCCGGCACCGGTTGCCGTCGCCACGCCGCCGGTCGCCACACCCGCCGCCCGCCCGGCCCAGACCGGTGCCTCGGCCGCGAACACCCCTGCCCCGCGCCCGGCCGCCACCGTGCCGACCACCCCGGCCGCAACGACCGCGACCCCGGCTCAGCCCACCGCCTGATCGTTCGGGCCCCGGATTCGGGCCACCTTCAGCCGGTCAGCCGATGTCCAGGCCGATATCCAGTGCCGGAGCCGAGTGGGTCAGCGCCCCGACCGAGATCACATCGACGCCGGTGCGGGCGATCCCCGCCACTGTGTCCAGATTGACGCCACCCGAGGCCTCGAGGATCACTGCCCCGAACGGGCTGGTCTTGCGCCGCCGCACCGCCTCGGTCAGGTCCTCGATACTGAAGTTGTCCAGCATGATCACGTCGGGCGTTTCGGCCAGGGCCTGATCCAGCTGGTCCAGACTGTCGACCTCGACCTCGATCTTCATCAGATGGCCGACCGCGGCCCGGGCCCGGCGCACCGCCGCCGACACCCCGCCGCACACGGCGATGTGGTTGTCCTTGATCAGGATGGCGTCATCCAGACCGAAGCGGTGGTTGGCTCCGCCGCCACAGACCACGGCGTGCTTCTCCAGCGCCCGTAGCCCCGGCGTGGTCTTGCGTGTGTCGACGATGCGCGCGCGCGTCCCCTTGATCGCCTCGACATAGGCCCGGGTCAGGGTGGCGATGCCGCACAGCCGTCCCAGCAGGTTCAACGCCGTGCGCTCGGCCGCCAGGAAGGCGCGGGCGTCGGCCTCGACCTCGGCCAGCACCGCTCCGGCGGCGAACGCCTCACCGTCGCGCATCTTCAGGACGATCGTCGCTTGCGGGTCCATGGCCAGCACCGCCAGCCGCACACAGTCGATCCCGGCCAGCACGCCTGGCTTGCGCGCGGCGAATACGGCCTTCATCCGCGCATCCTCTGGAATACAGGCCTGGGCGGTGACGTCACCACCCCGGCCCAGGTCCTCGGCCAGGGCCATGCGCACGACGGGTTCGATCAACAGGTCGGGAAGCCGGCGGATCATTGTACGAGCTCGATCTGGTGCGGAGCCATGGCCGCCTGTTCACGCTGGACGCGCGTATGGCGGGCCCGGGTTTCGGTCTGCGGATAGTCCGAGCGCCAGTGGCCGCCGCGGCTTTCGCGCCGGGCCAGGGCGGCCTCGGCGATCAGGCGTGCCGCCGTCACCGGCGCGGCCCCGGGCCATTTGGCGTCCAGTCGGTCGATCAGGGCGATCAGGGCGGTAAGGCCCGCTGTATCGCGCACCACCCCGGCCCAATCGCTCATGCCGCGGCGCAGCTCGGCCAGGGCCGATTCCGGCAGGTCAGCTCCCGCCCGCACCGGCAGCAGTGCCCCCTGCCCGCCGAATTCGCTCGCCGCAGCCTGACCGGTGCGCCGTCCAAAGGCGGCCGCCTCCAGCAGCGAGTTGGAGGCCAGACGGTTGGCCCCGTGCACGCCCGTCGCCGCGCACTCACCCACGGCATAGAGACCCGGCAGGCTGGTGCGTCCGTCCGATCCGGCGGCGATCCCGCCCATATGATAATGGGCCGCCGCGGCGACCGGGATCGGCGTCTCGCGCGGGTCCAGCCCGGATCGCATACAGGCGGCGAACACGGCCGGGAATTCATGGGGGAATTTCGAACCGACCGCGGTCCGGCAGTCGAGAAAGGCCCCCCGCCCCGCCACACGCGCCGCATGGACGGCCCGGGCCACGATGTCACGCGACTGCAGGTCGGCCGCCGGGTCATCGCCCAGCAGGAACCGGCCCTCACCATCGATCAGCCGCGCGCCCTCGCCGCGCAGGGCCTCGGTGGCCAGCGGCATCGGATCAAGGCCGACATCCATGGCCGTCGGATGGAATTGCACGAACTCGGGGTCGAGGATTTCGGCGCCCGCGCGCCAGGCCAGGGCCATACCCTCACCCAGCAGGGCAGCCGGGGTGGTCGTGGCCGCAAACAGCCCGCCCGACCCGCCGGTGGCCAACACCACGGCCGGGGCCAGCACCTCGACCGACCGGTCGCCGCGCGCGATCAGCACGCCCCGCACCCGGCCGGTGGCGTCCTGGATCAACGCCTGGAGGTGTCCGTCCTCCCAGACCTCGATATGGTCGGCGGCACGCACCGCCGTGACCAGGGCCGACAGGATGGCGCGTCCGGCCCCGTCGCCGCCGACCCGGGCCACCCGGGCCCGCGAATGCGCGGCTTCCAGACTGACCTCAAACCCGCCGCCCGCATCGCGATCGAACGGCGCGCCCAGCCGGGCCAGCCATTCCACCGTGGCCCGCCCGTCGCCGGTCAGGGTCCGGGTCGCCTCGGCCTCGACCAAACCCGCCCCCGCCGCCGTGGTATCGGCCGCATGCAGGGCCGGGGCGTCATCAGCCGACAGGGCCGCGGCCACACCGCCCTGGGCCCAGGCCGAGGAACAGGCCTCCAGCAGGGGCGCGGGTGTGATCACCAGCACCTTGCGCGGGGCAGCCTCCAACGCCGCCGACAACCCGGCCAGTCCCCCGCCGACGATCACGGGACCGTCGTGATGGATGCGGCTCACCGGCCGAAACCCAGATAGTTGCCGGCGATGGTCAGGGCCCCCGTCACCGTGCCGTCGGTCAGCGGAATCAGGGCCGCCATCGTCACCCCGGCACAGGCCACCGCGGCCAGCACGAACAGGCCGACGCTGTAGCCGGCCTCGGCCCCGCTCAGCGGCCGTCCCTCGGGACGCCAGGCCCCGCGCCTCAGATGGCCGAACAGCGCCAGGGCCAGGAAGGCGGCGAAGATATAGCTGCCGTTGGAGATGCCCCACAACACGACCAGCGCGCCCATGGCGATCATCGCCCCCTTCTCGACCATCGGATGGATGCGGGCCAGCACCGGCCCCAGGGCTCGCGACCCGTCCAGCGGCGGGGCCGGAGCCAGATTGATCAGATTGATCGCCGCGATCACCACGGCACCCAGCAGCCAGACCTTGCCGCCCAGCACGAGGAACAGGATGAAGAACGGGATGGCCGCCAACAGACCGAAGAGGGGGCCAGCCAGCGACACCTTGACCCCTTCCCATTCACTCTCGGGCATACGCTGGCCCCGGGCCATGCCGCCGAGGAAGGGGATGATGTAGATCTTGGCCGGCCCCATGCCGTAGCGATTCATCGCCAGCACATGGCCGTACTCATGCACCAGCAGGCCCCAGATGGCGGCCACGGCCACCACCCAGCTGCGGGTGAAATACCAGAGGAGGCCCGCCAGCAGGGCCGTCGAGATCAGGGCCCAGACCAGCGACTGGCCCTGAACCGCCGGCGGACCCGCCACGCCCGCAGGCGTGCGGGCCGTCGTCGTTGCGCCGGGCGCGGCACCGGCGGGCTCCGGCTTGGGATCCCAGGGACCGGGGCGGCGCGTGTTGTTATCTGTCATCCCGGGGACGTGGCCTTTTCCGAGCGCAGCCACAAGGCCAGCAGGGCGAGAAGCCGCAGGCTGCGGGGGTCGATCGACGCCACGGCGCTGACGGGGGGCACATAGTGCATCAGATCAGCTCCACAGCGACATGGTGACGGGCCTTGATCATGTCATAGCGCGCCGGAACCAGCGGCGGCGGCAGGTCGACCATCCGCTGCACTGCCTGTCGAGCCGGAGCGATCATCGCCTCGGGCACCGTGACCTCGAACTGCATGTTCAGCAGGCAGTCGCGGATGTTCTCCAGCGTGATCCGCTTCATGTGCGGGCACAGGTTGCACGGGCCGATGAACTGGACGCCCTCGACCTCGCCGGCGACATTGGCGGCCATCGAACATTCGGTCAGCAACACCACCTGTCTGGGGCGGCGCGCCGTGACGTGGTCGATCAGGGCTGCGGTCGAGCCGGCGAAGTCCGAGGCGGCCAGCACATCCTCCGGGCATTCCGGATGGGCCAGGATCTCGGCGTCGGGATAGGCCGCCCGCATCTCGGCGATGTCGGCCCCTGTGAAACGCTCATGCACTTCGCAGCGGCCCTTCCAGGCGATGATGCCGATGTTCGTCTGCGCCGCGACATTCCTGGCCAGAAATTCGTCGGGGATCAGGATGACGCGATCGACACCCCATTCCTTCGCCGCCCACTCTACCACCTGCACGGCATTGGCGCTGGTGCAGCAGATATCGGTCTCGGCCTTCACATCGGCCGTGGTGTTCACATAGGTGACCACCGGCAGGCCCGGATAGCGCTGCTTGATCAGCCGCACATCAGCCCCGGTGATCGAGGCCGCCAGCGAACAGCCGGCGCGCAGGTCGGGGATCAGTACCGTCTTTTCGGGGCTCAGGATCTTCGAGGTCTCGGCCATGAAATGCACGCCCGCCTGGACGATCACCTTCGCCTTCGACCGCGCCGCCTCCTTGGCCAGCCCCAGACTGTCGCCGACATAGTCGCCGACCCCGTGGAAGATTTCCGGCGTCATATAGTTGTGGGCCAGGATGACGGCGTCGCGCTCGCGCTTGAGCCGGTTGATCTCGACGATCAACTCGGCCTGGGCCGGCCACTCCATCGGGGTGACGAAATCCTTGACCTTGTCCCAGACCGGCGCGGTTTCGCGCGCCGTGGAATCCGAGAGTCCGAACATCCGGGTGTCGTGGCCGTCAGCCATATCCGCCTCCTTGCGGGGCTTATGCTCAAAGTTAGCATAAGCAGGTACAATGTAGTCCTGTAGGAGGTGAATGCAAGGGGGCGGTTCAGATCAGCGTCGCGCCCTCATGGGCCAGCAGCCATTTCTTGCGCGCCAGCCCGCCCGCATAGCCGGTCAGCGTGCCGTTGGCCCCGATCACCCGGTGGCAGGGGACGATGATCCCGACCGGATTGGCCCCGTTGGCCAGACCCACGGCCCGCACCGCCTTCGGCCGGTCGATGGCCGCGGCCAGCTGGCCATAGCTGCGCGTCTCGCCCGCCGGGATCGCGCGCAAGGCGGCCCAGACCTGACGCTGGAACGCCGTGCCGCCGGTGCGCACCGCGACCCCGTCCAGCGCCGAGCGGTCGCCGGCGAAATAGGCGTCGATCGCCGCCCGCACCGTCGCCGGTGCCCGTCCCGGCGTCAGCACCACCGGCCCGTAATGGCGCGTCAGCAACTGCATCAGCCGGCCCTCGAAATCGTCGAAATCCAGCGCCCGCACGGCCCCGTCCCCATCGGTGACCAGCAGCAGTTCGCCGACCGGGGTGGTGATCCGGTCGAGGGTCAATTGTTCAGGCAGCTTGGCGGCCATGATCGCTCTCCAGGGATGTCAGTTCAGTCTCGGTGATGCCGGCCATGTGCAGATACAGCGCGCCATAGGCCCGCCACGGCCGCCAGGTTTCGGCCCGTCGCATCAAGGCCGGGCCGGCTCCGTCCAGCCGGTCGCTGGGCGCGTCCTCGCCGGTGTCGATCCAGTCCCCCGGCAGCCGCAAACCGGGCCGGGCTGCCAGCAGCGGGGCCAGCAGCGGATCGGCCGACAGATCGCGGGCAATGGCCTGCGGGTCTGCCGACAGGTCGAACACCCGCCGCACCCGCGCCAGCACCCCGGGCAGGGCCTTCAGGTCGCCGGCCTCGACCGCCACCGTCAGCCGCCCGGGCGCACCGGGGCTGACGCTGACCGTCCCGCTCGTGCCGTCGACCGCCATCGTCAGATCTCGTGTCCAGCGTCCGTCGACCACCGTGTCCCCGCGCGCCGTCAGGGCCGCGAGCAGCGCCCCGAGGTCACAGGGCTCGCGATAAGCCAGACTCAGCCGCACCCCGCCGTCCGAGGGCCGCTCGGCCCGTCGGCGCAGGGCCGAAGGCGGGCGTCCGTACAGGGTCTGGAAGGTCTCATTGAAGCGCCGCACACTGCCGAAACCGGCGGCATGGGCCACCTCGGCCATGGTCAGGTCGGTCTCGTGCAGCAGGGCCTTGGCCAGCAGCACACGCCGGGTCTGGGCCACACTGACCGGGGCCGCGCCCAGATGCTGGCGGAACAGCCGCCGTAGCTGGCGTTCGCCCACGCCCAGCCGTCCGGCCAGGGCATCGACATCGGCCTCGTCCAGCGCCCCCGCCTCGATCAGGGCCAGGGCCCGGCTGACGGTGTTGGAAGTGCCGCGCCACGCGCCCAGATCCGGGGCCGTCTCGGGCCGGCAGCGCAGGCAGGCCCGGAACCCGGCTTCCTCGGCCGCCGCCGCCGTAGCGACAAAACGCATGTTGCCGCGCTTCGGGGTCCGCGCCGGACAGACCGGACGGCAATAGATCCCGGTCGTCTTCACACAGCCGAAGAAACGCCCGTCAAAACGGGCGTCGCGCGTGACGACGGCGCGATAGCAGGCCTCCTGATCCAGCGACGTTTCCATGACCTCAGACTGAACCTTCGCCCCGCCGATGTCTCGCGGTTTTCGGACATCAATGGGTCAGGCCGCGTCGGATCGACAAGGCGGAGCCTTGTGACCGCGGCCCAATCTACAATGGCCAGAACAGCAGAATCAGCGGCGGCCCGGCCAGCAACACCAGCAGACTGAGCGGCGTCCCCAGCCGGGCATAGTCGCCGAAGCGATAGCCGCCCGGCCGCATCACCAGCGTATTGCACTGGTGTCCGACCGGAGTCAGGAAGTCGCACGCCGCCCCGACCGCCACGGCCATCAGGAAGGCGTCCGGCACATAGCCCAGCCGCGTCGCCAGCGTGGCCCCGATGGGCGCGAGGATCAGCACGGTCGCGGCATTGTTCAGGAACGGCGTCACCGCCATGGCCGCGAACATCAGCGCCGCCACCGCCGCCAGTCCGGGGATGCCCTCGAACAGTCCGCCCAGGGCATTAGCGATCAGATCGGCCCCGCCGGTGGTCTGGATGGCCGCAGACACCGGGATCATGGCGGCGATCAGCACCAGCAGGGGTCCGTCCAGCGCCCGATAGGCCTCCTTCATCTTCAGCCCACCCAGGGCCAGAATGAGCACCGCAGCGCCGAAAAAGGCGGCGGCCACCGGCACGATCTGGAAGCCGACCAGCAGCATGGCGATGGTCAGCACGATGGCCGGCATGAACCGCTTGCGCCCGCTGCCAAGCGCCAGGCTCCGTTCGGCCAGCGGCAGAAGGTCGAGATCCGCCAACGCCTCGGGCAGGCTGTTCTCGCTGCCCTGCAGCAAGACAATATCGCCCTGTCGCAGTTGGGTGTTGCGCAGGCGCTGGGTCACGGGGTAGCCGCTTCGCGACACGCCCAGCATATTGATGCCGTACTGACCGTGCAGGTCCGAGGCGGCGAGGGTCTGGCCCAGCAGGGGGGAGTTCATGCCCACCACCGCCTCAATGACCCGGATATCCTCGGTCGGCTCCGCCCGCACGATCTCCCGATGATCGCCGCTGAGGCGCAGTTGCGATCGTTCGACGAAATCGTCCAGCGCACTCGCCCGGCCTTCCAGCACGACCAGATCGCTGGCGCGGACCACGACATTGCCCCGCGGCTTGTTGATGCGCCGCCCGTCGCGGATGACCGTGAGGATGCGCACCGCCCCGCCGCCCGCCGCGGTCAGGGCCTTCACCGTCATCGAGCCCGGGGCCCAGTCGTCAGGCACCCTCAGGTCGGTGGTATAGGCGTTGGCCGCCAGCGAGTCCGACAGGTTGACCGCGCCCTGCCGGTCCTTCGGCAGCAACCGGTAACCGAAGGCCAGAAACGCCAGAGCGATGCCGGTCAGGGCCAGGCCGACCGGCGCATAGTCGAACATGGCGAATGGCTCGCCCAGCATGTCGGCGCGCACGCCGGCGACGATGATGTTCGGCGAGGTCCCGACCAGGGTCACCATGCCGCCGGCCATGGCCCCAAAAGCCATCGGCATCAGCAGGCGCGACGGCGAACTTCCGGTCTTGCGACTGACCGACAGGGCCACCGGCAGCAGGATCGCCAGCGCCCCGACATTCTTGGTCACCATCGACAGCAGGGTCACCGCCCCGGTCAGCACCGGTACCTGGCTCTTTTCCGTCTTCAGCAGGGGCAGCAGTCGCCGCAAGGCCAGTTCGACGATGCCCGAGCGCGAAAAGGCCGCCGACACCACCAGGGCGGCGGCGATGATGATGGTGATGTCGTTGCGGAAGCCGTCAAAGGCCGCCTCGGCCGGAATGACGCCCACGACCATGCCGACGACCAGAGCCGCCAACGCGATCAGATCATAGCGGAACCGCCCCCAGACGAAGCCGGCGATGGTCAGTCCCACCAGCCCGAAGGCCAGTCCCTGTTGAAGTGTCACGCGTCTGCCCCACGGTCGCGGATCCTGCCGCCGGGACTCAACGCCTGAACCGGGGAATCGCTGCCGTCCTCATACGTTGCCTTACCGGCCAAGCGCCAGTCGCCGCGCCGCGCCCAGAACGTTGAAGGCCTCACCGACGATGCTGGTGGCCACGCCAATCATCACCACGGTCGGCACAACCAGTTCGCGTGTATGGAACATTTGGCGGACGCGGCTCTCGACCTCCGCGAAGCTGTCGACCGCCACCACGGAGCCCAGCGGCGAATACAGCCAGATCCACAGGGTGAAGCCCAGGCCCACGCAGGCGAACACCAGATCACCCGCCGCCGTGGTGCGCGGACCGGGATGCAAGGCAGCCCGGGCCAGATGGAAGACGATCATCGCTGCCACCCAGGCGACCACGAAGGGATAGACCTGCCCGACCAGATCGGCGACCAGCCGGCCGTAGTCGACGCCGTCCGCGACAACCAGACCACCCAGATCCTGGGGCCGGAATTCGCCGCCCAGCACGCCGGTCCACCACAGCAGGAAGACGCTCCAGGCCGCCGCGCTGGCGATGGCCCGCGCCGTGGGCGACATCGTCGAACGGCCGATCGTGCCGGAGCCCGTCATGGCACCGGTCGTGGTCCCGGTCCGGGCGTTCCAGTCCCGCCCGAACAGGCCCACCTCAAACACGCCGAGATCGCGCACCCGCCATTGGGTCAGGAAGCGCGGCTTTTCACTCTGACGCTCGATGATCCAGGCGACGATCGTGGCCACCCCGACCACGGTGATCGCGCCCGTGAACAGGCCATGGAAGGCCTGCGCCGTGGCCTGGCCGGCATCGGCGTCGCCGATCAGCACCCGCACCACCACGCCGATCACGCTGATCACCACCAACACCGTCAGGGCCGCCCGGACCCCGAACATCCACCACGGGAACAGCTCGGGACCGACCAGTTGCTGGGGTCCACTGCCGAAGCGGGCCGCGACCGCCAGCGGATGCCCCAGCTCGCGCAGCACCGCCTCCTGCTCGGCCTCGCTCAGAGGACGGCCCAGCTCGGCCTCGCGCGCCTCCATCCGGGTCAGCAGTTCGTCGCGCAGCTCGGCGACGATGTCGTCCCGGGTATCGGCCGGAAGTTGGGCCGCGACGGCCCGCAGATAGGTTTCGACCAGGGTCATCGTGCCCTCCTCTCGATCACAGAATTCGGTCCAGCGAGGCATTGATGCCGCGCCACTCGTCGGTCAGGGCGGCCAGCATGGCCGTGCCCATCGGCGACAGGACGTAGAAGCGCTTCCTGCGCCTCTCCTCCTCGCGCCATTCGCTGCTCAGCAGCCCCTGGCTCTCCAGCCGGCGCAGCAGCGGATAGAGGGTCGATTCCTCCATCTCCAGCCCGTCGGCGGCCAGCGCCTGGCGCAGCGTATAGCCGTACCGTTCGGTCCTGAGGCAGGCCAGCACGGCCAGCACCAGCGACCCGCGCCGCAGCTCCAGCCGCATGGATTCAAACAGCTCAGGATCGACAGCCACGCCACTCTCCACTCACGTCACATAGTGTGTGACGCACAGTGTATGCGACATACTGTATGAGGGAGTCAAGTCAGAGCTGAACCGGCAAGGCCGGGCCGCCTCAGTCGGTCAGGAAGAACAGGGCCTCAACGGTCGTTCCCAAGGCCCGGGCCAACGACAGGGCCAGCGTCGTCGAGGGCACGAACACGCCATTCTCGACCGTGTTGATGGTCTTGCGCGACACCCCGGCCAGTCCGGCCAGCTCGACCTGCGTCAGCCCGGCCGCCGTCCGCGCCGCCTTCAGGTGTGTGCCCAGCCGCGCATCACCCATGGCGTTCGGCCTTGCGTTCCAGCAGAACAAAACGAACCGCTGCGGCCTGAACGCCGACCGCCAGCATCAACGGCACCAGGGTGACGGCGATCTCGACCCGCCACAGTCCGATCAGATACAGACCCGTGGCCCCACCCAGAACGATCAGATAGCCCAGCGACAGGGCCCTGCGGCGATGAATCTGCGTCTGTTCATCATCCAGATGACGCCGCATCTTCGGACTGAGCCGGGTGCCGATGCCGGCGAGCGTAAGACCCGGAACGATCGGCAGCAGACCGGCCATCGGGGCCGTGAACCAGAGGATCCAGTTTCCCGGCGCGACCTGCCCGGTCGTCAATGTCCACGCGGCGGGCATCCCGATGATCAACATCAGTGCCATCGGCAACAGCATGTACAGCAGGCCGTGATTGCGCCCGCGTTGCAGCCGGTCGCCATGCGCTTCGCCGGCCCTGAGCCGGTCGGTCGTCCCGTCGGGTTGCGCGCGGCGCAGCGTCCGGATCGACACCGCCAGCGCGATCGCCGACAGCACCAGCCCCGTCCAGACGCCCCAGAGCGGCAAAGGCACCTCCGTCGCCGGGACGAACGCCAGCACCAGACCGCTCGCCAGCGCCAAACCCGCCCCCAGCGTCAGGCCGGCGACGCCCAGAACATAGCGCCGCTGGCGATCGTGCTCGGCCCCGACCAGTGCCCGGTCGTCCAGCGGATCGGCTTCTTCACGCATCGTCCGCCTCCGCCTGATGGTCCAGCCAGGCGAAACGCAGGCCCACGATCATGCCGCTGCCCATCAGCACGGCGGGAAAGCCGACCATCGCCAGATCGGGCCGCCACAGTCCGACCAGATACAGGCCGCTCATCCCGGCCAGCAGCACCAGAAAGCCCAGCGCCATGGCCCGCCCGCGCCACTCACGGGTCAGCTCGTCTTCCAGCCATTTTCGCTCCCGTCGCGACCCGCCGTCCCAGCCCATGACGACCGCCGGCACCATCCACGCCATCAGCGCCGCAATGGCAGGGAACATCAGGTCGTAGCGGTCGCCGGTGCCGTGCATCAACCGCCAGACGCCCAGCGTCGCGACCATCACCATCCCCACCATGCCGACCGACAGGCCGGTCAACTGTCGCGCTCGCGACCGCTGCGCCCGATCACGCCGTGTCATTTCGCTCTGTTCAGCCATCTGCGCCCCCGTGTCACCCTGAGGTTACATATCACCTAGAGGTTACACGCGGTCAAGTGGCGAATGCGACGTCACTCAACCGAAACCGCCACCCCCTCGCCCTGGCTGACGATGCGCGCCACCGTCAGGTCGGCGGTGACATTGCCGACAGTGCGGAAGATGTCGGGGATGACCTCGACCGCCAGCAGCAGCGGCAGCATCTCCAGCGGCACCCCCATGGCGATGCAGATCGGGGCGACACTGGCGAAGAAGCTGATCTGGCCGGGCAGGCCGACCGAGCCGATGCTGATCAATATGGCCGTCAGCATGGCCGCGCCGATCTGGCCCAGCGACGGCTCCAGCCCGAACAGGTGGGCGCAATAGATGACCACGGCCAGGTTGGCGACCGGGCTGGTCATGCGGAACAGGGCCACGGCCAGCGGCAGCACCAGACCGGCGGTCTGGCGGCTGACGTCCAGCTCATCGACGGCGCGCTCGACCATGACCGGCAGGCTGGCCAGCGACGACTGGGTCGACACCGCCACCACCTGGGCCGGGGCCACGGCGCGGGCGAATTTGGCCAGGCCGACCCGACCGGCCACCACCGCCAGCGGATAGCAGAGCAGGATCATGCCGATCACGCTCAGCGACACGATCGACACATAGTGGGCCAGGGTCCCGGCGGCCGAGACCCCGGCGCTCAATCCCACCCCCATGGCCAGGGCGAACACCCCGACCGGCGCGGCCAGCAGCACCCAGCGCACGACGATGATCATCGCCTCGCTGACCGCCTCGAACAGCGTCACCAGCGGCACCTTCAGCCGCGCCGGCAGGCGCGTCAGGGCAAAGCCGAAGAACACCGCGAACACGACCAGCCCCAGGATGGCGTCCTCGGCCGCGGCCCGCACCACATTGGCCGGGGCGATGGTCTTGACGAATTCCGAGAACGGCGCGACCGCGCCGATATTGTCCGGGGCCGGCGGGATCCCCGCCAGCAGCCGCGCCCCGCCCTCGGCATCGATCGGCCACAGCGCCAGCAGCCCGTAGGCCGCCAGCACCGCATAGACACTGGCCGCCGCGATCAGCACGCCGAACCAGACCAGCGCCCGCCGCGCCAGCCGCCCGGTATGGGCCGCGTCGGAAATGGTGGCGATGCCGACCACCAGCAGCGAGAACACCAACGGCACGATGGTCATGCGCAGGGCGTTCAGCCACAGCTGCCCCACCGCGTCGATCATCCCCGTGGTCCCGGCCCCGCCCGGAACGCCCCAGACCTGCACCGCCGCGCCCGCCGCAAGGCCCAGGGCCAGCGCCGCCAGCACCCGCACACTCAGCGACGACAGCAGGGCGCGCATACGGTTCGGCGGCGGCACCGGAACAGGAGTCTGGGTCATGGCGCGACGCTAGCGGGGCACGGGCCAGACGGGAACCGGAAAAGCGACGGGACACCCTCTCCCGCCGGGGAAGGGCGTCCGCCCCCACCGCAACCTTCCCCGCCGCATCCCGTTCTCCCGGTAACCCCGTTCACCGGAGACCCTTGCCATGACCGTTTACGCCCGCACCCTGACCACCTTGGCCGTCAGCGCCCTGGCCCTGTCGGCCGCCGGCGCGGCCGCGGCCCAGACCCCCTACGGCAGCACCCGCTACGGCACGCCCTCGGGCAGTTTCACCAGTTCGTGCCGCGATGTGCAGCCCCTGGAGAACGGCTATATCTCGGCCCAGTGCCGCACCGACGGCGGCTGGCGCTGGAGCACGATCCGCGCCGATGACTGCCGCGGCGACATCACCAATCGCGACGGGGTGCTGACCTGCTACGGCGCGACGGCGCGCACCGGCCCGCTGTATCCCGACGATACCCAGGACGGCTACAGCAGCGGGACAACCGCTTCGGGCGGCGTGCTGGGTGCGCTGCTGGGCGCGGTGTTCGGCGACAACTATGGTCAGAGCCCGGGGCTGGAGGATGACTGGAACCGCGGTCGCCGGCCGATGGCCGAGCGCAGCGCCGCGCTGGACGCCCGCATCGACGCCGGGGTGCGCGACGGCTCGCTGGATCGCGGCGAGGCGACGCGGCTGCGGGCCGACTATCAGGCGCTGGTGCGGCTGGAAGACCGCTATGCCGCCGACGGTCGCCTGACCGCCAACGAACGCAACGACCTGCGCAGCCGCTATGAGGCCCTGTCGCAGCGGGTGGCCGATCAGCGCGGCGACGGCCAGACCTGGGGCTGGCAACCGCTGGTCGAGCAGCGCAGCGCCTTCCATGCCCGCGTCGACACCGCCGAGCGCAACCGCCGCCTGAGCCGCTATGAGGCGGTGCGGCTGCGCGCCGATTTCGACGCCCTGGTGCGGGTCGAGGACGGCTATCGCCGCGACGGCCTCAGCGACCGCGAACAACAGGACCTGACCACCCGCCTGGCCGAGCTGAACCGCCGCGTCGGTGACGGCGGCGGCTATGACGGCGGCTATGGCGACAGCTACGGCAACGACCCGCGCGCGGCCCAGATCGAGGCCCGCATCAGCGCCGGCGAACGCAACGGCAGCCTCAGCCGTACCGAGGCCAACCGCCTGCGCGACGAGCTGCGCGACCTGAGCCGCCGCTGGGTCGAGCTGGAGGTGCGGGTCGATCGCGCGCGCCGCTGATCCGGCGGCCGCCGGGCGTATCCGCCCGCCCTTGACGCCCCCGCTGCGGGCCTCACAGTGGCGCGATGCTGCCTGACCTGACCGCCCTCGATGCGACCCCGCTGTTCAAGCTGGGCAACATTTCGCTGACCCTCGGCGGTGTGATCACCGGCGCGGTGATGATCGGGGCCGCCGTGGTGCTGGCCTGGGCGGTGACGCGCGGCATCCGCCGGCTGCGGGTCCGGGCCCATCGCGCCACCGGGGCCCTGTATCTGCTGGAAAAGCTGGCCGGCTACGGCATCGTCGTCAGCGGCGTGCTGTTCGGCCTGTCGGCGGCGGGGCTGAACCTGTCGTCGCTGGCGGTGTTCGCCGGGGCCATCGGCATCGGCATCGGCCTCGGCCTGCAGGGGGTGGTCAAGGAGTTCGTCTCGGGCCTGTTCATCATCTTCGACGGCATGGTCTCGGTCGGTGACTATGTCGAACTGGAGGGGGTGCGCGGCATCATCGCCGAGATCGGCCCGCGCGCCACCCGCATCCGCAACAACGACAATATCGACGTGGTCGTGCCCAATTCGAAACTGATCGAGGGCACGGTCACCAACTGGACACTGAAGGGCGACACCCGCCGCATCCACATCCCGTTCGGCGTCGCCTATGAGTCCGACCGCGCGGCGGTGCGCGACGCCGTGCTGGCCGCGGCCCGGGCCAGCCCCTTCACCCTGCCTGAGACCGACACCCGCAAGAGTCAGGTCTGGCTAACCGGCTTCGGCGACTCCAGCCTCAATTTCGAGCTGCTGGTCTGGCCGACACTGGACGCGGTCAAACGCCCGGCGGCCATGCACGCGGCCTATACCTGGGCCATCGCCGACGCGCTGGACGGGGCCGGCATCGAGATCCCCTTCCCCCAGACCGACCTGCGCGTGCGCAGCCTGTTCGGCCAGTCCGGCGACGACGGGCTGGAGGCGATGGGGCTGAAACGCCCGCGCGCCGCCCCGCGCCCGGCTGCCGCTGCCGATCCCTCCGCCAATGATGCGGCCGAAGAACTGTCGCACCCGTCCGACCTGCTGCCGCCCGAGAGCGAGGACGGCGACACGCCCGACGCCGCCTGATCCACCGCCCCCACTGGCACCGGCGCGTGCGGGACACTAGGTTCTGTTCATGAACCGTTCCTCGACCCCCAAGGCTGGCGGCCCCCGACCCGGCTCCGGCGATGCGCCGCTGAAGAAGCCGGTCCACACCCCGGCCAGAAAGTCCGCGGCCGCGCCGATGTTCGCCCCGGTCACCGGCCCGCGCCTGACGCCGGAAGAGGCTCCGTCCAGCCCCGGCGACTGGGCCCCGCACCGCCCGGCCCGGCCCGAGGCCCGCGTCCGCACCCCGTTCCGGCTGGCGACGCAGTACACCCCCGCCGGTGACCAGCCCGCCGCCATCGCCGAACTGGTGGCCCAGGCCGAGGCCGGCGACCGCGATCAGGTGCTGCTGGGCGTGACCGGCTCGGGCAAGACCTTCACCATGGCCAAGGTGATCGAGGCGACCCAGCGCCCGGCGCTTATCCTGGCCCCCAACAAGACCTTGGCGGCCCAGCTCTATTCCGAGTTCAAGAGCTTCTTCCCCGACAATGCGGTCGAGTATTTCGTCAGCTACTACGACTACTATCAACCGGAAGCTTATGTACCCAGAACAGATACTTACATCGAAAAGGACAGCTCGATAAACGAGCAGATCGACCGCATGCGCCATTCGGCGACGCGGTCGATACTGGAGCGGGACGACGTGATCGTGGTGGCCAGCGTCAGCTGCATCTACGGCATCGGCTCGGTCGAGACCTATACGGCCATGACCTTCAGCCTCAAGGTCGGCGGCCAGATCGACGAGGCCAAGCTGCGCGCCGACCTGATCGCCCTTCAGTACAAGCGCAACGACCTGAATTTCGACCGCGGCATGTTCCGCAAGCGCGGCGACACCATCGAGATCTTCCCCGTCCACCAGGAGGACCGCGCCTGGCGCGTCAGCCTGTTCGGCGACGAGATCGAGTCGATCCACGAGTTCGACCCCCTGACCGGGGCCAAGACCGCCGACCTGACCGAGATCACCGTCTATGCCGCCAGCCACTATGTCACCCCGCGCCCGACGCTGAACCAGGCCACCCACGGCATCAAGGCCGAGCTGAAGGAGACGCTCGACTGGATGCTGGAGAACGGCAAACTGCTGGAGGCCCAGCGGCTGGAACAGCGCACCCGCTTCGACCTGGAGATGATGGAGGCCACCGGCTCGTGCGCCGGCATCGAGAACTACAGCCGCTGGCTGACAGGCCGCGCCCCGGGCGAGCCGCCGCCGACCTTCTTCGAATACATCCCCGACGACGCCCTGCTGTTCGTCGACGAGAGCCATGTCACCATCGGCCAGATCAACGGCATGTTCCGCGGCGACTACCGCCGCAAATCGACCCTGGCCGAATACGGCTTCCGCCTGCCCAGCTGCATCGACAACCGGCCGCTCAAATTCGAGGAATGGGACGCCATGCGCCCGCAGAGCGTGTTCGTCAGCGCCACCCCCGGCCCGTGGGAGATGGACCGCACCGACGGCGTCTTCGTCGAACAGGTGATCCGCCCCACCGGCCTGATCGACCCGCCCGTGGAAATCCGCCCGGTGACGGGCGCGACCCGCAACCAGGTCGATGACGTGATCGATGAGGTCAAGGCCGTGGCCCGCGCCGGCTATCGCAGCCTGGTCACCGTCCTGACCAAGAAGATGGCCGAGGACCTGACCGAATACATGCACGAACAGGGGGTGCGGGTCCGCTACATGCACTCCGACGTCGACACCCTGGAGCGGATCGAGATCATCCGCGACCTGCGGCTGGGGGCCTTCGACGTGCTGATCGGCATCAACCTGCTGCGCGAGGGCCTCGACATCCCCGAGTGCGGCCTGGTCGCCATCCTCGACGCCGACAAGGAGGGCTTCCTGCGCTCCGAGACCGCCCTGATCCAGACCATCGGCCGGGCCGCCCGCAACATCGACGGCCGCGTCATCCTCTATGCCGACCGCGTCACCGGCAGTATGGAACGCGCCATCGCCGAGACCGACCGCCGCCGCGAACGCCAGAGCGCCTACAATCTGGAACACGGCATCACGCCCGAGAGCGTCAAGCGCGACATCAAGGAGATCCTGGCCAGCCCCTATGAGAAGGACCGCGTGCTGGTCTCGACCGTGGTGGCCGAAGAGGCCCGCCCCTTCACCGGCGCCAATTTCCAGACCGCCCTGCGCGACCTCGAGGGCCGCATGCGCGAGGCCGCCTCAAACCTCGAGTTCGAGGAGGCCGCCCGCCTGCGCGACGAGATCAAGCGCATGAAGATGCTCGACCTGGAGTTCGCCAATGAGGTGATGACCGGGGCCGGGGAAGCGGTGGATCGGTCGGCGCCGAAGAAGTGGCGGAAGAAGGCGCAGGCCGAGGCGCAGGAGCGGTTCCGGAAGGGACGGTTGTAGGGGGGAGACCCGTCTCCTCCCCATCGCCCGCGATGGGGAGGGGGACCCCGAAGGGGTGGAGGGGCATCGTCCGCCCCACCCCCTCCCGGCGGGAGAGGGCTTGCGCGCACGACGGCTCAGCCGTCGTCCTGGCGCGCAAGGGTGAGGGGTTACGGGGGGCGGATATGGAGGGGTGACAACCCATCGACTATCGCTAAAGTAGCGTCATGGCAAAGCTCACTCTTCGGCGATCGAAACCTCCGGTACAACCCGCCAAGCCCGCTTCCAAATCGGGAACACCTGCAGCAACAGATTCCCCGCCTTGGCTGTCAGCTTTTCAGGCGCGGAGCGATCTGGCCGCTTTTGGCGACAATGCATTGGGGCTCTTTGCGTTGGGATTACGATTTAACATCGAAGATTTGTTGAGCGTAGCCGCAGATGCAATAACCGACGGAAGCGACGATAAAAAATGTGATATTGTTTTTATCGACCGTGATAACGAGTACGCGGTTGTTGCGCAGTGCTATGTGTCAAGTAGACCGAAATCTGAGGCTCCGGCCAACAAGGCCAGCGATCTGAATACCGCGGCCAATTGGCTGCTTCAAAGAGACTTGGAAGAACTACCCGAACGTCTCAAACCGTCTGCCGAGGACTTAAGAAAGGGCATCGAAGATGGCGGGATTAGAAGGGTACATTTCTGGTACATTCATAACCTACCTCAGTCTACGAATGTGGCTAATGAACTTCGTACGGTTGAAGCGTCTGCTACTGCAGCACTCAGGCATCAGTTCCCACACAAGAAAGTAGACGTATCTGTCTTAGAGGTTGGATCAGATCAATTTCTGGAATGGTACAATGACACCAAATCACCGATTCTGGTGAATGATGACTTTTCAATCGTCGTCGATAACGGCTTTGAGATTCGTGAAGACTCCTGGTCAGCGTTCGTTACCGCCATGCCCCTGCAATTCGTTCGGCGAGCCTATCAACAACACGGCGTTAAATTATTTTCGGCAAATGTCAGAGACTACCTAGGCTCCATAACATCGGATGCCAATATTAATCACGGCATTAAAAAAACCGCTGAGCATGACCCTGAAAATTTTTGGGTGTTCAACAATGGACTGACTATTCTAGTCAATTCTTACGAGCAAGGAGTAAAACTCAGAAATAGTAAGGTTCGATTTAAATTTTCTGGCATGTCCATTGTTAATGGCGCGCAGACAACTGGCGCGGTGGCGTCATTGGATAAGGCCCCGCCTCCGACTGCAAAAGTAGCCGTAAGGTTCATCAAAACTGACGATCAAGAGCTCGTCTATGACGTCATCAGGTTCAACAACAGCCAGAATAAGGTCTCTGCCTCCGACTTTCGAAGTACTGATCCGATTCAGAGACGCCTAAAAGAAAACATGCAACACATCCCTCAAGCAGAATATGAGGGAGGTCGCCGCGGCGGGGCAAGCGATGCTATCCGTCGACGTCCAAATTTGCTGTCCTCGTACACAGTCGGCCAAGCCCTCGCAGCCGTTCACGGGGATGCAACCGTAGCCTATAATCAAAGAAGCGATATCTGGAGCAGCGACACTCTCTATGCGCGCTATTTCAATGAACAGACGACAGCCCAGCACATTGTCTTTGCTTACTCACTTCTAAAGGCGGTAGAGGTCAAAAAACTAGAGCTCGTTCAGAAATCTCGCGACGATGCCGGCGGCTTGACCCAGGGTGAGGAAGCTCAACTGACATTCTTCAGGCGCCGAGGGTCAACGTTTCTGTTTGTGGCGGCTTTGGCAGCAAGTGTTGAAGTATTCTACGGAAAACGCGTACCAAATTTGTTTAAGCTTTCTTATGGGCTTAAGACGTCACCCGCGAAGGCCCAGCAGTTCTGGAAAGATGTGGTTGACAAGAACGCCCCCCTTTCCATCCATCTAGATGATGCCTTCACATACGGGCTCCAGAATCAGGAACGTGTGCGGGCTGCTATCGCGCGGTTTCGCTCCTTGGTGGAAGCGACAGCACCTGCTCACAGCGCCGCGTACAAAAAGCTGGCCGGTCAGATGACGACAAAGTAGCTACTCCGCCGCCACTGACGAGTTGTACGAATACGTCTTCCACGTCGGCGCATAGGTCTCGTCCGCCTGGTTGCCCCAGACGGTCCAGCCCGGGCGCTCGCCGCGCGCGAACAGTTCCAGATAGTCCGGCGCACTGCAGGCCTCGATCAGTTCATACTGTTCGTCGGGCTTGCGGCTGTGCTCGCGCTTGCGGGTCTGGATCATGTTGACCTGGCTGCGGCCGGGGGCCTCGGTTCGGGCATTCTTGCCGCGCGTCCCGAACAGCAGGATTTCGGTGACATTGCGGAAATAGAAGCCGACGCCGCGCCCGTCAGAGCCACCGTCCTTGCGGATCTTGTGCCAGATCAGGTTGGATTTGTAGTTGAAGCCCCAGGCCTTCAGGACCTCCAATCCCTCGGGCAGCAGGGCATTCGGCACCCACATGTACAGATGCGCCGTATCGGCCGCGACCTCGCCCACCGGCAGGTCGCAGATCGCCTTCAGGTCCATGGTCGAATAGCGGTTCAGCCGCTTGTGCTCGGGCGCGACCTTGCCGGTGCGGTTCTGGAACTGCCACGGCGGGTCGGCGAGGATGGTCCGAAATTTCCGACCGTTGGCGAAGGCCCGCAGGTTTTCGTTCGGATCGGGTTGTTCTGCGTCGTAGGCCATCGATGACTCCGCGCCCCGGATCGAATCAGGCGCCACGTACCTAAGGGTAACCCCACGCCCCGGAATCACCCACGGCAAACCTATGCACAGTTCTGGTATTGTTCCAGAGGCTGCACCCTTGGATAGGAACCTAGTCGACCACACACGCGGGCGTTATGCCGATCACCAAGACCGGACAAGCACCGTTGCGGCCTGCATTCATGCGATAGAGCAGCTTGCCCATCCATGTGGTGCTGGCACCATACTTGGCCCCGACCATGCGCGGCACGCCCCGTTTGGTGAATTCCGGTTCGCCTTCCTTGGTGAGCGATTGGCCCAAGCTTTTGATAAACTCGGTCATTTCCTGGCCCCCGCGCGTGACCAACACGCCAACGTCAATCACGCCGGTCTGCGCAAAGGCGCTGAAGGCATAGAGATCACGGTCGAACGTCTGGTCCTTGCTGTTCCATTCAAGATCGAAGGCCACACGGCCCTTCACATAATCGACCTTGTGGCCGTCGAGATATTTCTCCCGACGGATGGTTCGCGTCCGCTGTTCGGTCTTTGGCTTTCCGTTCTTTTGAACGCCGACCTGGACTCGCGAAATCAGCTTAACCAGCAGATCGCCGCGGATGATCGTTTCGTGCCAGCCTTTTGGCCGCAGGGCTGCTGACAGCAGCTTGGGAATGTCGGACTCATTGCCTCCGGCGGTACGGATCATGGTCTTTGTGATCTCAAACTCGCGCAGCGCCTCACACAATTCCTGGAACTCGGTCGGGTGGCTCTCCGCCAGAATGGTCGCCGCACTGCGATAGCTATAGATTTCATACTTGGCACGCAGGTCAGCAGGCATCTTGGCCTCGACCAGCCAAGCCGGGTCTGCCGCTTCGCCGGGACCGGTCGCGACCTCGTCGCGGGACACTTCTTCTTCGAACTCGTCGTCATCATCGCTCATGGGATGCACGATGCGCTGGATTCCCGCCTGACCACAACTCACCGCCGTTTCCTCCCCCTGGTGCCGCACCGCCCCCGCCGTCCGGGCAAAGATCCGGGCCGACGATCTGGCCGGGCTTTCGGGGCCGACTCCCTGTCCCTTCTCCCGGTGGGAGAAGGTGGCCCGAAGGGTCGGATGAGGGTCGGGTCGTGCGGATGGGGCGCGGGGGAGCCCCTCACCCTTGAGCGCCAGGACGACGGCGCGCGCCGTCGTGCGCTCAAGCCCTCTCCCGCCGGGAGAGGGAGGCAGTGCGGCGTCATCTCCCCTCCACCCCTTCGGGGTCCCCCTCCCCACTGCGTGGGGAGGAGACGGTGGGCGCGCGCGCGCCCTGTGCCCCAAGCCTAAGCCCTAAGCCCTACGCTCTACCCGCTACCCCTGCGTCCGACCTTGACGGAGCGGGGGTCTAATCTGGCGATATGGGCAGATGGTATCAGGCCAAAATCAGGGACCGGGACACCTGGGATGAGGTGCGGCGGGCGTGGGAGCGGGGCGAGACCGGGGCCTCGCTGGCGCGGCGGTTTGATGTGGGGCTGGCCAATCTGTGGCGGCGGCGGGCCTCGGAGGGGTGGGAACGGCGCAGGGGGCCGGACCCGGTGCCGGAACCGCCCGAGGGCTGGGACCGGTATGCGCGCGGGCGGATGGAGGCCTTTCAGCTGCGGCGGGACGAGGCGCGGGCGGTGGCGGTGAAACTGGCCGAGGCGATGCGGGGGCGGCCGCTGGACGGGGTGCCGCTGTGGCATGTGGGGTTTGTGCTGGCGTGGCGGGCCGAGCATCTGGGCGACGAGACCGCGGCGCGCGACCGCGACTGGGCGCGCCGGTATGGCTGGACCGGGCGGTTCTGGAATTCGGCGGGGTGGTTGCGCGAGCTGGATGTGCTGGACGCGGTGACGCTGGAGGCCAACAGCGACGCCTGGCGCGACGATGTCGGCCTGCCGGACGGGGTGGCGGCGGACTGGCCGTAGTCCCTGTGATCCTTCTCCCGACCCACCGCGCCCTTCTCCCCTCGTGGGAGAAGGTGGCTCGCGGAGCGAGACGGATGAGGGGGCTGCCGGACCGGAACGCGACGGCGGACAGTGAGCGATCTCAAACACCCCCTCATCCGAGCGGCTGCGCCGCCCACCTTCTCCCACGAGGGGAGAAGGAAGACGGGCGAGAGAGAAGACGGAACCAACCGCCCACAGTGACTCCCCCGCCACACTCCCCGGTCTGCGTTTGCGCCCCGGGAACGCCCCCGGACCTGTCCCGTTATGATCTCCAACGGAGAGACCCATGCCCCTGCCCCGCACTGCCAATGACACCAAGCCCGACCTGCGCCTCGTCGGGGCCGAGTCCGAGGTCTATGACCTGATGCGGCCGGCCGCCACGCCGTCCGAGCGCGTGCGGCGTCTGCAGGCCGAGGCCCGCGCCCTGGCGCTGGAACAGGTCGAGGCGCTGGACGCCGCCCTGGCCCGCGACATCGCCGACGGCGGCGACGCCTATCCGGTCGGGGCCCGCGACATGGCCGCCCGCCTCGCCGACGACCTGCCCAAACGCGCTGATAGCTTGCGGGCGGTGGTCAACCGGACGAAGTAGCGGCGTCCAAGACCCTCCCTTCTCCCCTCGTGGGAGAAGGACAACGGGGCCCGGATCCGTACTTCACCCCCAAAAACCTCGCACCCCTCAAACCTGATTTATAATGCCCGTGACCGCCCCTCCCGGCCGGTTCGCGCCGCCCTGACGACCGCGCGCCACACTATTTTCCCCCGCGCACCGGGCCTTGCGGGGACATTCGCCCCGTCCGGCACACCCCTTGCAGAACCCGGGGTGACCGCCGGATCCCCGGCTCGGTCAGGAACGGAGCTTCCCATGGCCAAGTCGGCCTCATCCCGGGTCACGACGCCCCGCAAGATCGCGTCGACCAAGCCGGACCTGCGTCTCGTCGAGGCCAGCGCCGATCGCGCCGCCGCCGTCGAGGCCGCGGTGCTGGCGTCGGCCCCGGTCGAGGCCCCTCCGGCCCTGAAATCCCGTGCCGGCGGGGCTCAGCAGAGCACCTCGGCCCGGGTGCGCAGCCTGTTACAGGAAGCGCGCGCCCTGGCGCTGGATCAGGTGCATGCGCTGGAAACCGCCCTGCAGGACGCGGCTGATCTGGCGCGCGAGATCGCCGACGGCGGCGACGCCTATCCGGTCGGGACCCGCGAAATGGCCTCGCGTCTGGCCTCGGACCTCCCGGCCAAGGCCGAGGCCATCCGTGCCATTGTGAAACGGCTGCACTAGGGAGTGAGCGCTATTGCGCCAGCACGTCGCCCTGATCCGGGTTGCGTTTGAACCAGGCGACCGCATAGCTGCAGCGCGGGGCCAGGGTCAGCCCTTCGGCCCGGGCGTGATCGGCCACGGCCTGCATGAAGCGCCCGGCCGCGCCGGTGCCGCGCAGGGCCGCATCGGCCTCGACATGCAGCAGGGACCGCGTCGTGCCCTGCACCGCATAGTCGGCCCAGACCAGCGCCGTGCCGCCGTCGGGCATGGTGACGGCCTGTTCAAAGCGCATGGCCTCGGGCCGGTCGATCAGGCTGGAGCCCGCCATCAGGGGGCCTTGTCCTGCAGCAGGCGCAGCAGGCCGAACACGCTCTTGACCGTGAACCAGACGGTGATCAGGAACCACAGCAGGAAGAACAGGAACAGGAAGGGGATGCCGATCAGGGCCAGCGAGGCCACGGCGCTGACGGCGATGGCGATCCAGCAGGCGATGGTCCACCAGAACACCGACCAGAACAGCTGGATCTGGGCCTCGATATGGGCGCGGCCGATGCCGGTGGCGCTGTCCCGCCCGGCATAGGCAACGACCAGACCGACCAGCACCAGGATGTTGGCGCTGGGGATCGACAGGATGAACAGCACCCAGGCGGCCAGGGCGGCGACCTTGCCCTCGGAGCCGTTGGCGGTATCGGCGGTGAAACGCGATTCGGGGGGGACGGCGGACATGGTCGCTCCTAGATCAGCCAGCTGCGAGGATTGGAAACGGCCCGGCCGGCTTTCAGATCCCACAGGCCGACCGCGCCACGCACCGGCAGCCAGACCGCCAGGGCGAACAGAATGAAGACGCCGACGCCGACCACGATCAGAATCGCCCCCAGCACGGCGATCACCGCCGCCGCCCACAGGGTGCGCTGCTGGAAGATCAGATGGCTGCGCGCCACGGCGTCGTCCGGCAGCGGCCGCCCGGTCACCGCCAGCAGGCCGATCAGGGCGGCAACGCCGAAGGTCGGGACGGCGAACAGGATCAGGGCGTAGATGGTGAACAGCCCTGTGCTCCCGGGCACGTCCGCCGGCGTCCGACGCCGTCGGGTGAACGACTCGGACAGGGCGAAGGTCGAGCCGGTGTCGACCGCCGGGGCGACCACGACGGGTTCGGGCTCAGGCTCAGGCTCAGGTTCGGGCATGGGGTCGGGCTCGGGCTGCGGCTCTGCCGGCCGGGTCTGCCCGACCAGCGACGCCGCCGAGGCGAAGCCGACATGGGCGTCGTCGTCGTGCAGCGCGGCGCGCGGGCTCACAGGCTCGGGCTCGGGCTCGGGCTCGGGCTCGGGCTCGGGCTCGGGTTCCGGCTCGGGGGTCGGCTCGGGAGCCGGTTCGGGGTCTGACCCGGCCGTGATCTCGACGTCGACCGGCGGCGTGGCCTGCGGCTCCGGCTCGGGGGTGACGACGGGGTCTGGGTCGGGCTGGTGGGGGTCGCCGGGTTCGGCCAAGGCTTGGTCCTCTGGTCTGGGGCCGACAATGCCGCTCCGGCCTGCGCCGCGCAACCGTCAGCGGCTGAAGGCGAGCGCGCAGCCGGCGGCCTCGGCCCCGTCGAGGGCCCCGGGCTTCTCGATCCGGACGGCCACGCGCCGCACCCGGGCATCCTCGAGGCAGGCCACGGCCAGCCGTTCGGCGAAGGTCTCGACCAGGCCGACATGGCCCGCGGCCGCGATGGCTCGGGCCGCCGCCGCCACGGTCTCGTAGTTGATGGTGTCGGCCAGATGCTCGACCACGACGGGGCCCATCTCCAGGGTCACGTCAATGACCAGGGTCTGCAGCCGGCCCTGTTCATGATCATAGACGCCGATGCCGACGTCGAGACGCAGGCCGCGCACGAACACGCTCAGCCCCTCGCGCTGGAAGGCGTCGCCGAGCGGAAACGGCGTGACCGTGGGGGACGAGCTCATGCGACGCTACTCCAGAATGTCGGGGGTGCGCCACGCCAGGTGCTGCCCCCCGTCCACGGCGATCATCTGGCCGGTGACCATGTCGGCGTCCAGCAGCCAGCGCACGGCGGCGGCCACCGCTTCCGGGCTGCCCGGCCGCTGCAGCAGGGTCGCCCCCGCCTCGGCCGCGAAATCGGCGGCGGTCTGATGCACCGACGGCAGGGTCGGACCGGGGCCGACGCCATTGACGCGGATGGTCGGGGCCAGGGCCTGGGCCAGGGTCTGCGTCGCCCACCACAGGGCATTGCGCGACAGGCTGTAGGAGAAGAAGCGCGGATCGGGCTTCAGCACCCGCTGATCCAGCAGGTTGACGATGGCCGATCCGTCCGGGGCCTGGGCGGCAAAGGCCTCGGCCAGCACGATCGGGGCGCGCAGATTGGTGTCGAGATGACGGTCCCAGGTGGCGCGGTCCAGCGACCCGACCCGGTCGTCCTCGAACACCGAGGCATTGTTGACCAGCGCCGTCAGCGGTCCCAGCGCCGCGACCGCTGCCGGCACCAGGGCCCGGGTCGCCGTCTCGTCGGTCAGGTCGGCGGCCAGAAGCACCGCACGCCGGCCCAGATCACGCACGGCGGCCGCCACCGTCTCAGCATCGGCCGCGGAATCGCGATGATGAATCGCCACGTCATAGCCGGCCGCGGCCAGCGCAAGGCAGATCGCCCGGCCGATCCGTTTCGATCCGCCGGTGACCAGCGCCGCGCCGCGACTGGCGCGAGTGTCAGTCAATCCGGCCGAACTCGACGAAATTGATGATGGCGATGACGGCGATGAAGCCGAAGATGATTCCGAGAGCCAGCATGAAAACACTCCTGTTCGTGCGCCGCAATAAAGCCCCCCGCCCGCCTGTTCAAGCGCAACCGGCGCGGCCTATCCTCGCGGCAGCATGAGCAATTGGCGAACCCACGTCGAACCCTTCACCCGTCCGCTGTTCTTCGCCTGGTCGCGGATCAGCCGGGGTATGACGCTGGGCGTGCGTGGCGTGGCCGTCGACGGCGAGGGCCGGGTCCTGCTGGTGCGGCACACCTATCTGCACGGCTGGTGGTTGCCCGGCGGGGGCGTCGACCGCGGCGAGACCGTGGAACAGGCGGTCATCCGCGAGATGCGCGAGGAGACAGGCCTGATCGTCGAGGGCCGCCCACGGCTGATATCGGCCCATTCCAACGAACGGTTCTTTCCCGGCGACCACGTGCTGGTCTACCGTATCGACAGCTTCAGTCTGACCGACCGCGCCCCCGACGGTGAGATCGCCGAGACCGGCTGGTTCGCCCCCGACGCCCTGCCCGCCGACACGCATCGCGCCAGTCGGACCCGGCTCTCCGAGGTGCTGAACGGCGAAACCAGCGATCCGGACTGGTAACCTTCCCTTTTCAACGCTAGCGAAACCCATGAACCCCACGCTCTTCGCCATGCTCGCCGTCGTCTTCGGCGGGGCCGCCACGGCCCTTCAGGCTCCGACCAACGCCAAGATGATGACTGCCGTCGGTTCGCCGGTGAACGCAGCCTTCGTCTCCTTCGCCGTCGGCACGGCCGCGCTGGGCATACTGGCCGTAATGCTGCAGAGCCGGCCGGACATGGCCGCCTCGCGGGCCCTGCCCTGGTATGCCTGGGTCGGCGGCCTGTACGGGGCCATCTTCGTCGTTGCCGCGACCTGGGGCGTGCCCAGACTGGGCGTGGCCACCACCATCACCCTGATGGTCGCCGGTCAGTTGCTGCTCAGCCTCGTGCTCGATCATTTCGGCGTCATGGGGGTGCCAAAACAGCCGCTGAACCTGAGCCGTATCGCCGGAGTCGCCCTGGTTCTGGCCGGTGTCCTTCTGGTGCGGCGTTCCTGAGCCTATATCGGACGGGATGACCGAGCCGACGATCACCGATGTGCCTGCCGAAGCGCCCGCGCTGACCGCCGCCGACCTGATCCGGGACGAGGCTCGACGCGCGCCGGACAAGCCGGGCGTCTACCGGATGTATGGCGAGGACGGCACCTGCCTTTATGTCGGCAAGGCCGCCAGTCTGAAGAAGCGCATTCTTCAGTACGCCCAGGGCCGGTTCCACACCCAACGCATTGGGTTGATGGTGTCGCTGACCCGGTCGATGGAGCTGGTGGTCACGGCCTCCGAGACCGAGGCCCTGCTGCTCGAATCCAACTTCATCAAACGGTTGAAGCCTCGCTTCAACGTGCTGCTGCGCGACGACAAATCCTTTGCCGAGCTGATGATCCGCAAGGACCACCGCGCGCCCCAGGTGAAAAAGCATCGCGGGGCCCACACCACGCCCGGCGATTATTTCGGCCCGTTCGCCTCGACCTGGGCGGTCAACCGCACCCTGACCACCCTGCAGCGGGCCTTCCTGCTGCGCACCTGTTCCGACAGCGTCTACGAGAGCCGCACCCGTCCCTGCATGCTGCACCAGATCAAGCGCTGTTCGGCCCCCTGTACCGGCCTGATCTCGCTGGAAGACTATCGGGCGCTGGTCGACGAGGCCTCGGCCTTTCTGAAGGGGCGGTCCCGCGCCGTCATCACGCGCCTGTCGGACGAGATGACGGCGGCGGCCGAGGTGCAGGACTACGAACAGGCCGCCCGTGTCCGCGACCGTATCCGGGCGCTGTCGACCATCGCCATGGAGAATTCGGTCAGCGCCGACGGCATCGCCGAGGCCGACGTCTTCGCCCTGTTCAGCGAGGGCGGTCAGGCCTGCGTCCAGGTCTTCTTCTACCGCGCCGGTCAGAACTGGGGCGGGCGCGCCTATTTCCCGCGCGTTGACCGCAGCGACACCGATCCGGAAATCCTCGCCGCCTTTCTGGGTCAGTTCTACGAGGACAAGCCGGTCCCGCGCCTGATCCTGTCCAATGTCCGGCCGCACGAACTGGAGCTGCTGGAGGAGGCCTTCAGCCTCAAGTCCGATCACAAGGTCGAAATCGCCCGCCCCCAGCGCGGCGACAAGCTGGGTTTGGTCGACCACGCCCTGACCAATGCCCGCGAGGCGCTGGGCCGGCGGATGGCCGAGAGCTCGGCCCAGGGCAAGATTCTTGACGAGATTTGCGAAGTTCTGGGCCTGGAGGTCCGGCCGGAACGGATCGAGGTCTATGACAACGCCCATATCCAGGGGACCAACGCCGTCGGCGGCATGATCGTTGCCGGGCCCGACGGCTTCCTGAAGTCGCAATACCGGAAGTTCAACATCCGCGGCGAGGACCTGACCCCCGGGGATGACTACGGCATGATGCGCGAGGTGATGCGCCGTCGGTTCGGCCGACTGGTCAAGGACGAGGCGTCGGGCGAGGACGTGATCCGCCCCGACCTGCTGCTGATCGACGGCGGAGCGGGCCAACTGGCCGAGGTTCTGGCGGTGCTGGCCGATCTGGGGGTCGAGGACATCGCCGTGGTCGGTATCGCCAAGGGACCGGATCGCGACGCCGGGATGGAGCGGTTCTTCATGCCGGGCAAGCCGCCCTTCATGCTGCCGCTGAAATCACCGGCCCTCTATTATGTTCAGCGGCTACGCGACGAGGCCCACCGCTTTGCCAACGGGGCCCATCGCACCCGTCGCTCGATGGACATCAAGAAGAACCCGCTCGACGACATCGAAGGGGTCGGGCCCGGGCGCAAAAAGGCGCTGCTGCATGCGTTCGGCTCTGCCAAGGGGGTGTCCCGGGCGGCTGTCGTCGACCTTGTAAAGATTCCCGGCATCAACCAGCCGCTCGCCGAACGTATTCATGCCTACTTCCGCAAACCCTGAAGCTGCCCTAGAAGCCGATTCATGACCGCAGCATCCGACGAACTGACCGCCGGCTATCGCCGGTTCCGCGACACGACCTGGCCCGAGCAGCGGGCCCGCTTCATCGCCCTCGCCGAGGAAGGTCAGGAACCGCACACCCTGATCGTCGCCTGTTCCGACAGCCGCGCCGATCCCGCCGCCATCTTCGACGCAACCCCGGGCGAATTGTTCGTGGTTCGCAACGTCGCCAACCTGGTGCCGCCCTATGAGCCCGATGGCCAGCTACACGGTGTCTCGGCCGCGCTGGAGTTCGGCGTCAAGGTATTGAAGGTCAAGCGGATCGTGGTCATGGGCCACGCCCACTGCGGCGGCGTCAACGCGATGCGGACCGGGGCACCCGACAACTGCCAGGACTTTGTCGCCCCCTGGGTCGCTCAGGGAGCCGATACGGTACGCGCTGCGACCAAATCCGCTACCCCGGCTGAGGCTGAACGGATTGCCGAAGAAGCGGTGGTCCGGCTGTCGCTGGACAATCTGCGCACCTTCCCATGGATCGCCGAGCGCGAGGCGGCCGGAGAACTGGAATTGACGGGCCTGCATTTCGGCATCGCCGACGGCGTGCTCACGGCCCTGACGGACCAGCCGCGGTTCGAACCGCTGGGTTGAGTCGACCCTCGCCAGTCTTCGCGAAGCATGGCAAACCGGACGCAAGCCGACCGGAAACGCAGATGACCCGCACCCACGCCAACCCGATCCCCAACATCCTGACGGGCATCCGTCTGTTTGCCGGGGTGATCATGTTCCTGATCCTGGCGGGGGCCACCGGTATTCCGGTGCTGTCAGCCTATCTGAGCCCGGACGACCAGTTCGCGCTCTATCGGGCCGCGTTCTGGATCTTCGTGATCGCCGCCTCGACCGACTGGGTCGACGGCTATTTGGCCCGGCGCTGGAATTCGACGACCCGCTGGGGCGCGATTCTCGACCCGATCGCCGACAAGATCCTGGTCACGGGCGCGATCCTCGGCCTGCTGACCTCGGGCTCCCTGACCTTCATCGCCATTCCCTGCGGTTTGATCCTGTTTCGCGAATTTGCCGTCTCGGCCCTGCGCGAGACCATGGCCGGCAAGGTCCATCTGCCGGTGACCCTGCTGGCCAAGTGGAAGACCACCCTGCAGATGGTGGCCCTGGGCGCGCAACAGTTGATCCTGCTCTGGGACGGCTTCGGCTTCCCGCTCGAGTGGCAACCGCATTTCCAGACCTTCGCCTATGTGCTGATCTGGGCCGCCGCCATCGTCACCCTGTGGACCGGCTGGCAGTATTTCGACACGGCCAAGCGGCAGATGGCTGAGCTCTAGGTCGCAGGAATTAGGGCTTGAGGCTTAGACGTTCTCCCTAAGCCCTAAGCCCTACAACCTACCTACTCAGTCGGCCCCCAGCTCCGCCACCAACCGCTGCATGCCGTAGACATCGCGCAGGGCCGTGGTCACCGCGCCGGTGGTCACAATGACCGAGCGGTTGACGTTGCGGTCATAGCCATAGGCGTTGCGCTGGCTCAGCACGGTCGAGTCGAAATTGGCTCCGACGATCTCGCCCGCTTCATTAACGACCGGTGAGCCGGACGACCCACCGATGGTGTCGGACGACACCGCCATGTTCAGCACGGTATCGCCGTCGATCCGGTCCTTCGCCGCGAGCAGTTTCGGCGCCACGTCGAACGGGGCCGCGCCGGTGGCCCGGTCCCACAGGCCGTTGAAGGTGGTGAAGGCCCCGAAGCGCTGGCCCGGTACGTCCGTACCCTCGATCCGGCCGTAGGTCAGGCGCAGGGTGCCGGTGGCGTCCGGATAGACGGCGTCGCCATAGGCGGCGAACCGCGCCGCGGCCAGTTGCTCCGAAGCGCGCGCGGTCGGGGCCTCGACCCGGGTTTCCCAGTCCGAGCGAACGGCGCGGGCCTGATCATCGACCTTGAGCGCGTACTGGATCAGAGGATCGTTTGAGGCGCGCACGGCGGCGAGCCCGCCGTCCCACAACGCCCGGCGCACCGCAGGGTCGGCAAGGGTCGTCCCCTCGACCAGCCGGGCCGACAGCCCCTCGGGCGACTCCTGCCCCAGCAGGACGCGGACGCGGGGGTCATCGACGGTCAGCCATTCGCGCGTCTTGGACAGCCACCATTCCAGCCGCACCTGATCCAGCGACGGATAGACCGGGCGTTCGGCCATCAGCCGGGACTCGACGCTCGACAGACGGGAGTCGGCGAACTCGGGCAGGCGCTGGTCGGACGGCTTGGCCCGTTCCGCCGCGGCCCGGACCAGGGTCTCGGCATAGCCGTACAGGCTGGAGCCACCGCCCGCGCGCGCTTCCAGCAGGCTGTAGGCCGGGTAGAGCTGGCGCTGGATCGGCTGTACCGTCGCCAGATCGGCCCAGGGGTCGTCCGCCGTAGCTCCGGCCGCAGCTCGGCCCCGGAAATCAGCCTCCGCCTCGGCCCGTCCGGCCATGAAGGCCGGATCGATCAGGGCCCGCATGCGGCCGAGGCCACGCTTGTAGCTGTTCTCGACGCTGGAGATCGGGTCCATGGCGATGAAGGCGTTCTCCTCGCTCTCCTCGGAGAACCGGATCATCCGGCCGCGCAGCTCCGACGCCAGCAGCTGGTCCATCGGCAGGACCACGTCGCGGATGGTCATCAGCTGGTCCTGGGTCAGCAGGCGCTGGGTCGAGCCGGGGCTGCCCGAGACGAACACCGGCGTGCCCTCGACCGGGGTCGCGGCGTTCCAGGTGAAATGGGTCGGTGTCACCGCCGGCTGGCCGTTTTCGTAGAGACGGATGAAGGCGGCATCGATGGCGAAACGCGGGAAGCTGAAATTGTCGAGGTCACCGCCGAAGGTCGCGGCGCGGTCCTCGGGCGCGAAGGCCAGACGGACGTCGGTGTATTTCTTGTAGGTGTAGAGCTTGAACTGGCCGCCGCGGTACAGGCTGACCACCTGGCAACGCTTACCGGTGTCGCTGGCGCAGGCCTCCTGTTCGATCCGTCCGCTCTCGGCGTCGCGCGCCTGGGTGAAGGCCTGACCCGACAGGCCCTCGCCCGCCTTGTGCATCCGCTCTGTCACATCGGCGATGTCGGTCAGGATCTCGGCCGTGCCGCCGGGGCATTTGAGTTCCTCCTCACGCGAGCGCGGGGTGAAGCCGGTCTCGGCGTAGTTGATGGCCTGGGTCGACAGATTGGCGACACAGCTGGCGACGCAGTGGTTGTTGGTCATCACAAGGCCTTCGGCCGAGACGATGCCCGCCGAACAGCCGCCGAACTTGGCAGACGACAGCCGGACCCGGTCCAGCCATGCCTGATCGATATTGGTGCCCAGCGTCGCATTGGCCCGAGCGATCGGGAAGTTGTCGAAGGTCCACATGCCTTCCTCGGCCTGCGCCGGCGCAGCGGCGGCGAGGGACAGGGCGAGGACGGCAAGGGAGGGGGCGAGGTAACGCATGGATTTGTCTCCTCCCCATCGCCCGCGACGGGGAGGGGGACCACGAAGGGGTGGAGGGGTCGACGCCGGGCGGGGCCCCTCCGGTTGGTTCAGGATTTAACGCTAGCCCACGAAGTGTGGATGGGGAACCAGCCCCTCCACCACTTCGCGGTCCCCCTCCCCATTGGCTTCGCCAACAGGGAGGAGACAGGTCAGCGTACGCCCAGCTCTTCCAGCAGGTGCGGCTGGCGATAGATGTTGCGCAGCGCCTCGGTGATGGCCGCAGTCGAAACGGTGACGGTACGGTTCAGCTCGCCGTCGTAGCCGTAGGAACCACCAAGGGAGTGGATGTTGCCGTCGAAAGCGGCACCGATCACCTCGCCGTCGGCGTTGATCACCGGCGAGCCCGAGTTGCCGCCGATGATGTCATTGGTCGAGACGAAGTCATAGACGGTGTCCATGTTCACATCGGCCTTGTTGTCGAGAAAGGCCTGGGCCGCATTGAACGGCACCGCACCGGTGGCCCGCTCATACAGGCCGCCCATGTAGGTGAAGGCCGGCACGGTCACGCCGCGATAGGTCCAGCCCTTCACCTGACCATAGCTGAGGCGCAGGCTGAAGGTGGCGTCCGGGTACTGGTTGGAGCCATAGGCCGCGAACCGGGCCTGGGCGACGCGTTCGGCGGCACGGGCGGTCGGGGCGTTGACGGCGGCGGCCCATTGGTCACCGACCGCCTGGGCCGCGTCATCATTGGCAACGACGAGGGCCAGCAGCGGATCGGCCTCGGCCATCTGGGCCGGGGTCAGGTTCAGCGCCCAGCGACGATAGTCCGGATCGCCCAGCCGCGTACCGGACACCAGCCGCTCGGCCAGGGCCTCGGGGCTTTCGCGGCCCAGCAGCGACTTCACCTGGGCATTGTCGACCGTCAGGTATTCGCGGGTCTTGGACAGCCAGAAGGTCAGATAGATCTGTTCCAGATCGGCCGAGATGGGCACCTCGGTCGCCAGGCGATTGCCGAGCGAGGCCAGGGCCGCGGCGTTCATGCGGCGCTGGTCGGCGGGTTTGGCCTGATCCTTGGCCGCCCGCACCAGGGTGCGCGCATAGTCGTAGAGGGTCGAACCGCCGCCGGCGCGGGCCTCAAGCTGATAGTAGGGAACGAACAGATCGCGGGCGACGCTCTGGACCTGTTGCAGCTCGGCCCACGGATCGCCGATCCGTTGTTGCAGGGCCGGGTCGGCCGCGACGATCTCGCGCAGTTCGGCCTCTTCGTCCCGCTTCTTGCCCATGAAGACCGGATCGGTCAGGGCGCCTTGCTGGCCGAAATAGACCTTGAAGCGGTTCTCGAGACCGAAAACCGGATCGAACGAGACCCGACCAGCCTCCTCGCTGGTGCCGGCATACTGCAGCAAACGGCCACGCAGCTCGGAGGTCTGGATCAGTTGCAGCGGCAGCTGCTGGTCACGCAGGCGTTCCAGCTGGGACTGGGTCAGCAGGCGCGAGGTCGAGCCCGGATTGCCGGCCACGAAGGTGACGTCACCCTCGGCCGGCGGGTTCGGGTTCCAGACCAGATGGTTGGGCGTTTCGACCGGCTTGCCGTCTTCGTAGGCGCGCAGGAAACCGGCATCGAGGGCGTAGCGCGGGAAGTTGAAATTATCGGGATCGCCGCCGAAGAAGGCCGCCTGATTCTCGGGTGCGAACACCAGACGCACATCGTCATACTTGCGGAACTTGTACAGGGCGTAGCGCCCGCCGCGGTAGAAGCTGATCACCTGACAGGTCAGTTTGGCGTCTTCGGCGCAGTTTTCCTGCTGGATCGCCCGGGTCTCGGCGGCGCGCGCGGTGTTGAACTCCGCGCCCTCAAGGCCCTCGCCCGAGCCCAGCACCCGGTCGGTCACATCGATGATGTCGGTCAGAACCTCGGCCGTCTGACCCGGGCAGGTCACCTCTTCCTCGCGGGTCGCCGGCATCCAGCCATTCTTGACGTAGTCGTTTTCGGCGCTCGACAATTCTTGCACGCAGCCGACCACGCAGTGCCAGTTGGTCAGGATCAGGCCTTCACCCGAGACGAACGAGGCCGAACAGCCGCGGATGCGCACCGCCGCGCCGCGCACCCGGTCCAGCCAAGCCTGGTCGATATGCGTGCCGTATTTGTCGTTGACGACCTGAATCGGGAAATTGTCGAAGGTCCACATGCCCTCGTCGGCCCGCGCAGACGTGGGCAGGGTCGAAACCATCGCCGACGCGACGCCGATGGCGGCAAGCGAAGCGGTCAGGCGAAATGAGGGCAATGACATCAGAATCCGGACTCCCGTTGGATGCGCGTCGTATCGCGGCACCATCGCTCCTGATTACGCCGGATGAATGCGGGTCGTCTACGGTCAACCCTTCCTCACCATGGGCGGGTGCGACCTGAGCGTTACCCCGATTTAACTTGGCCCATGGTCTGTCCCCCTGCACATAGCGGGCTACCTCGGGGGTTTATCCAGTTCGATGTCGCTTGCACTTTCCACGCTCCTGTACGAATGGCGCCGCTACATGGCTGCCGTCATGGCCCTGGCCCTGTCCGGCCTGCTGGTCCTGGCCATGACCGGTGTCTTCATCGGCATCGGTAAGGGATTCACGGCCACGATCGAACGATCCAGCGCCGACATCATCATCATGCAGCCGGGTGCCAAGAGCCTGATCGGCGGCCCTTCGGGTGTGCCGCGCCGCTTCATCCCTCTCGCCTACAATCACCCCGATGTGGTCGAGGTTCAGCCTCTCGACGGGGCCGGCGGGTCGTTCCAGTCGATCAAGAACGTCGACCCGACCATGAGTCAGGCCGAGCGGGCCCGTCGCGGCGCGCCCAAACAACAGTTCGTGCAGGCCAGCATCATCGACACCACCCCGAACGCGGTGACCATTCCGACCGACTATTCCCAGGAACTGATCGACGCCCTGCGCCAGCCCTATACGGTCGCGATCGATGAGACCGCGCTGAAGCCACTGGGCGTCAAACTGGGCGACAAGGCCCTCTACAATGGCCAGACGGTCACCGTGATCGCCGTGCTGCGCGGCTATCCCAACATGATGCAGTCCACCGTCGTCATGTCGCGCGACACCCTGCGGATGCTGGGTCAGGCCGACACCGGCCCGCGGGTCGGCCCCCTGATGGTCAAGCTGCGCGACCCGGCCCGGGCCGTATCCGTCGCGGCCCAACTCAACACCATGGGCAACGGCCAGTGGAAGGCGTGGACGCGCCAGGAACTGGCCGACGCCAACGCCGGAGCGATGTTCGAGGAAGGCATCCTTGTCATCATCATCGGCGGCTGTGTGGTGCTGGGCACCATCATCGGCGTGGCCATCACCTGGCAGACCCTGCAGGGGGCCATCATGGCCAACATCAAGGAGTTTGCCTCACTGCGCGCCCTGGGCGTCAGCATGGGCTCGCTGCGCCGGATCGTCGTCGAACTGAGCTTCTGGGTCGGCATTCTCGGCGTCACCGCGGCGATCGGCCTGACGTGGCTGGTCGCGATGTTCGCCGCCTCCAATGCCGTCATCATCGCCCTGCCCATGGGCCTGTTGCTGGTCGTCGGCGGCGGCCTGATCCTGATCGCCATGGGCTCCGGCCTGCTGTCGATGGGCGTTCTTAAAAACAGCCAACCGGCGGATTTGCTGCGATGAGCCCGACCAAATCCCACGGCAAGCACGGCGACTTTGCCATAGAGGCCAAGGGCCTGATCAAACGCTTCAAGACCGGTCGCACCTATGTCGAGGTGTTGAAGGGTCTGGATTTCGATGCCCGCCACGGCGACCTGACCATGGTCATGGGCCCCTCGGGTTCCGGCAAGTCGACCCTGGTTGCCGCCCTGTCGGGGCTGTTGCGGCCGGAGGAAGGCAAGGTCGCCACCCTCGGGGTCGACGACCTGTGGAAGCTGAACGCCGGCAAGATCGACAAATTCCGCCTCGATAACTGCGGCTTCATCTTCCAGGGCTTCAACCTGTTCCCGGCCCTGACGGCCCTGCAGCAGGTTGAGGTGGTACTGAAATACCAGGGCCTGACGCCCGGCGCTGCCCGCAAGCGGGCCAGGGAGGCACTCGAGGAGGTCGGTCTGGGCCCGCGCCTGCACCAACGCCCCTCGTCCCTGTCCGGCGGCGAGAAGCAGCGCGTGGCGATCGCCCGCGCGCTCGCCAAGGACCCCCAGATTCTGTTCGCCGACGAACCGACATCGGCCCTCGACGGCGAAAACGGCCAGGTGGTTATCAAGCTGCTCCGCCGTGCTGCCACCGCCCACGGCGCAGCCGTCATCTGCGTGACCCACGACCCGCGTCTCGAGGCCTGGGCGGACCGGGTCATTCACATCGAAGACGGCAAGATCCTCGACGACCAGCGCCGCACCCCCAATCCCGACGCCACCCTGGCGTCGCACTGAATCCCGACTTCAAGGACACTTCGTCATGCCCGCCTTTCTGAAGAAAAAATGGCTCTGGATCGGCCTGGTGCTGATCGTCATCATCGTCGTCGGCTTCCTGTTCATGCAGAGCGCCGGCAAGGCGAAGAAGGCCGAGGAAGAACAGGCTGCGGCGACCAAGGTCGAAAGCCCCTATGCGGCCATCGCCAATGGCAAGGTCGATGTCGAGGGCGGCATCATCCAGATTGCGGCCCGCCGCGGCGGCGTGGTTCGTGACGTGTTGGTCCAGGAGGGCGACCGCGTTGCCGCCGGTCAGATTCTCGCCCGGCAAGAGGACGACGAGCCCCGTCTGGCCCTGCGCAGCGCCAATGCTGATGTCGCCCAGGCGGAGAGCCAGCTGCGCCTTATCCAGGTCGACATCCGGACCGCCCAGCGCGAACACGACCGCCTGCAACAATTGGTGGCATCCAATTTTGTCGCGGCGTCACGCATGGACCAGGCCCGGGACGCCATCGCCACGGCGCAGGCGCGACTGGCCAGCCAGCAGGCCGCGGTCCAGACCGCCCGCGCCCGTCGCGACCAGGCTGCCTATAATCTGGAGCTGACGATCATTCGCGCGCCGATGAGCGGCCGCATCGTGCGCCGCTATGCCAATCCCGGTGCGGGGGCCTCGACGTTGAACGTGTCGAACATGTTCGATCTCGAACCCGACGCGCCGCGCATTGCCCGCGCCGAAATCGTCGAGAGCGACATCCCCAACATCGCCGTCGGCCAGGCCGTCGAGATCACCCCCGAGGGTGATCCGACCAAGATTTATATCGGTGAGGTGATGCGCCGCTCGGCAGTCTTCGGTGCCCGCAAGCTGGCTTCGGACGATCCGTCGCAGCGAAGCGATGAGCGGGTGATCGAGGTCGTGGTCAGCGCCGGGGAGGCTCCCCTGCTGATCGGTCAACGGGTGCTGGTCAAATTCATGAAGCCCGGCGAGACCGCCGGTGCGGCCCGCGCCCCGAGCATCGGCGTGCCCGCCGACCGCGCCATGCGGGCTCCGACGCGCTAGGATCAGTTGATCACGGCGAGACAATCAGGGCCGGCCGGATATCGTCCGACCGGCCCTTTTGTTGCCAGCAGGGTCAGCGCCCGGTGAAATCGCCCGATCACCGCGCCGGCGCCACCGTGGCGCGCACCTGCTCTCTTAGCCAGTGGACCGTTCGTCGGGCCGCGCGGCGACTTTCGGCATCCATCCGAATTGCGACCAATGCCCCACCATCCGGCGCGAAGCCGTACGGCGCGACCAGTCGGCCTGCTGCCAGATCGTCTGCAACGACGACTTCAGGCAGAACGGCCAAGCCAAGGCCCGCCAACGCTGCATCCTGAACGAAATGCAGATGCGTCAGGGTGCGCACAGGCCCGCTGTGTTCAAGCCGGCCCGTTGCGACCGTCCAGTCTGACCAACCTCGAATATGGGTTCTCGCCGCTAACCGGGGCGCAGCCCCAAGGTCGCCGACCGCCACGGCGGGCGCGCAGACCAGTCCGACCCGGTTGTCTGTCAGGTGTTCAACGGTCTCTCCTTCCAACGCCGGGCCGTCCAGATAGCGCACCACCAGATCAGCTCCCCGTTGCCGGGTTGCCGCCGACGCGAGATCTGACAGATGAAGCGTCACGCCGGGGCATTCCTGTTCGAACCTCGCCAGACGGGGGATCAACCATTTGACCGCCAGGCTGGGATGGATCGCGACGTGGACCTCGTCCACGTCGCGCACGATGCGGACGGCTTCGGTCAGTGCGTCGAAGCCCGTCCCCAGGCCCAAGCTCAGCGCCTTGCCCTTTTCTGTCAGACGCAACTGGTGCCGGGGTCCCTCGAACAATCGTGTGCCGAGCGCCGCCTCCAGAGCCTTCACCTGTCGGCTGATTGCGCTGTGCGTTACATTCAGCTCGGCTGCCGCCAGCGTCGCCGAGCCGGTCCGTCCCATAGCCTCAAATGCACGCAACGCATTCAGCGACGGAAGCGCCGTTGACGGTGTGAGGTTTCCGAACATACAGCGGTCGATATGTCGCTTTCGGCCCAAGGGCAATCCGCCCATTGCGGCGCATGTTCCTTCGCGCGAATCTCATCGTCCTCATTCTCGGCCTCGGCCAGATCGTGGCCTTCGCTTCCAGCTACTATTTGCTCGGCGTCCTCGCCGACCCTATGGCGCAGGACCTTAGTCTACGCCCGACGAGTCTGTTTACCGCCCTGTCAGTTGCCTTCCTGATTTCGGCCGTCCTGACACCCCGTGCGGGTCGCTTGATAGAGCGTCATGGCGGGCGGCGTGTGCTGTGCTGGGCGCATGTGTTCTTCCCGGCTGCGCTATTGACGATGGCAGTCGCCGGTACGTCGAGTGTGCTTCTCACCGGTGTCGCGGCCCTGGGCGTGGGTATGGCGACGGGCCTTTACGGCACGGCCTTCGCCTTTCTGGTGGAGTTGCACGGAACGGCAGCACGCAAGCCGATTACTGCGGTCTCCCTGCTCGGCGCACTTGGTGGCGGTCTCGGCTGGCCGCTCAGCCGGCTTATAACTGAAGCGTGGGACTGGCGTGCTGCCTGCATCGTGTGGGCGCTCGGCCACCTCGTCCTGTGTCTGCCCCTGACCTATTTTGGGTTACCTCGCGCTCGTCCCTTCAAGGCGTCGATCGCCGCATCGACGGACCCGATCCGCTGGGATCGCCGCATGGTCCAGATCGCCGGTGTCTTCGCTGGCGGCTGGATGGTCTCGACCGCCATGGGTGCACACCTGCCGCGTCTGCTGGGTCAACTCGGACTCGGAGTCGAACAGGCCGCCTGGGCCGCCGGATTAATGGCCGCCAGCGCCATCGGCGCGCGCCTGGTTGATCTCATCGTCCTGCACCGGACACATCCGGTCGCAACCGTACGATGGGCCTGCATGTTTCATCCGACTGGTGCGGTACTGGCCGTGCTGGGCGGCGTACGTCTGGCTCCGCTGCTGGCGGTGGGACAGGGCGCGGGGAACGGTTTGCTGTCCGTTGCATCGGGCGTCCTGCCGCTGCAAGTATTTGGACCCGAGCGCTATGCGGTCCGGCAGGCGCTGCTGCTGACGCCCGCACGCTATCTCCAGGCCGTTGCGCCGGCAGGTTACGCTCTGGCGCTCGACGCATCCCTGGGTACCGCCCTGACCCTGTCCAGCCTTGTATGCATTGCCATGTTCGCCCTGACGTTTGGCCTAAATCCTAGCCCCCGGTAAACGCCCCCGGGCGCCTTTCCAGCACGGCGTTGACGCCTTCCAGATGGTCATCGGTCAAATGGGCCAGGGCCTGCATGGCTGCCGTCATTTCCAGAATCTGATCGAAGGTCGCGTCGCGGCCCTGGCGCAGCAGGGCCTTGGTCATACGCAACGCCTGGGGGGCCTGGGCCGCGACCTCGCCGGCCGTCGCCATCGCCTCATCCATCAGGCGGCCGGACGGAACGACACGGTTAATCAGCCCCCACTCCCGCGCGGTCGCCGCGTCCAGCACCCGGCTGGTGAACAGCATCTCGGCCGCCCGGGCATAGCCGATGTTGCGCGGCATCAGCCACGCACCGCCGTCACCGGGCAGGATGCCCAGCTTAAGGAAGGGCACACCGAAACTGGCCGCGTCCGAAGCGATGCGGATGTCCGCCAGACCGGCGATGTCGCAGCCCAGCCCCATGGCCGGTCCGTTCACGGCCGCGATCAGGGGGACCTCCAGTCCGTACAGCGAGCGCACGATACGGTGCACCACCCGACGATAGCGCTCGCGTATCTCAGCGCCTGAGCCGGCGAACATGTCGCGCCGGTCGCGCATCGCCTTCAGGTCACCGCCCGCCGAAAAGGCCCGCCCTGCCCCTGTCAGCACGACACAGCGCACCGACAGATCGGCATTAACCGCCTCACAGGCCGAGGCGAAGGCTTCACCGTCACCGAGGTCCGGCAGGGAATTGAGCCGGTCCGCGCGGTTCAGGGTCCAGACCATCACCGGTCCGTGTCGTTCCTGTCTGATCAGATCGCCCATGTCCGCTCCTTGCGCTGACGCGCAGGGCTAGCGGTCAGAGCCCCAATTGCAAAGCCCCGGCCTTGCGGTCCGGGGCTCTGTCAATCGAAGGTTCGTCGCAGCTAGCTGCGCGCACCCTTGAGTTTGATCGGTACGAAGTTGGACGGATGGCTGACCACGCGGTCGCCGGCACCGTTGTTGTTCTTCGTGTTCACCAGCATCCCGCCCATCAGGGCAAAGGACATCAAGGCGTGCTGGAGGTTGCGCTCCTTATTGTTCATCTTGGCGTCTCCTTTCGCAGTAAGATGAAAAGAGACGCGTCGTGCTGATCGGGAATCTCACCGTCATAGTCGTTTCGCGTCACGACAACCGTAGCAGGAACGGCGTAAATTTCAAGTTTTATGTTCCGTCTCCAGAGCAATATTCGCAAGGCCGTCATCTAACGTGACCCAACCGCCCCCCTCCATCGCCACCCCGTGCATCAAGGTCTGCATCGTTGACGGGGCGTCCAGCCTCTGCCTCGGCTGCTTCCGGACCCTGGGCGAGATCGGGGGCTGGAGCGCGATGAGCGACGAACAGCGCGCCGCCGTCACCGCCGAACTGCCCGAACGCCGCGCCCGAATCGACCCGGCCAAGCTGATTCCGTCCTGAGCGCTGGTTCCGGCCGATCTTAACCAATGATCAGCCACATCGATTCACGCCATCCCAACCCGCCGTCTCCATGGTGAGGACGGCCGCAGAAGCGGTTCTGTCGCGTGAGTTCTGCATGGTCCGCTTCGATTTCTCCTCTGTCGCCGTCGTCGCCCTGGCAGTCGCCTCGTCCCTGAGCGCGGCCTTCTGGCTGAATCATCTCGATGACAACGGCGAGGCCCAGGCCGCCTCGGCCTATGTCGCCCTAGCCCCGTCGGCCTCCGGAGACGCCGCCCAGATCGTGCGGGCCGCCGACGGTCATTACTGGACCCAGGCCAATATCGACGGGCATGCCATCCGCGTCCTGGTCGATACCGGAGCCAGCGTCGTGGCCCTGACCCGTGAGGACGCGCTGCGCCTGGGTCTGAGCCTGAAACCTGCGGATTTCAGCACCACGGTCACCACCGCCTCGGGTCCGGCGCGCGCTGCCGCCGTCGAGCTCAAGAGCGTTTCGGTCGCCGGTGCGCGGGTCGAACGGGTCGCCGCCCTCGTCGTCGAGTCCGGTCTTCCCAACTCGCTGCTGGGCATGAGCTATCTGGGCCGCCTGTCGGGCTTCCAGGCCACGCCCGCGACCCTGACCCTGCAGCCTTAAAGCGCCTTGAGCATCACCGAGGCGGCGGTCACCAGCAGGTAGACGGCAAAGGCCCTGCGCAGCACGCCTTTGTCGAGCCGGTGCGCCAGTCGCGCCCCATAGGGGGCCACGAGCGTAGTCAGCAGCCCCATCACCAGCGCCGCCGGCACATTGACGTAGCCCAGTGACCAGGGCGGTCGCCCCGGCGCGTCCCAGCCGAACACGACAAAGCCCACACTGGCCGCCGCCCCGATGGCCAGGCCGAAGCCCGAGGCCGTCGCCACTGCCTGGTGGATGGGCCGCCCGCACAGCGCCATGGTCATGCCGCCGAAGCTGCCGCCGCCGATGCCCATCATGGCGGACAGCAGGCCGATCACGGTGGCGACGATGCGTCGCCCCCAGCCGGTCGGCAGGTCCGGGCGCAGCACGAACCGCTCCGGCAGCAGCCCCATCTGGACCGCCACCACCAGCACGCAGACGCCATAGACAATGGCCAGCCCCTCCATCGAGGTGATCCCGGCGATGGCGGCCCCGACCAGTCCGCCGGCCGCCACCCAGGGCGTCCAGGTGCGCAGCACGACCTCGTCCACCGCGCCGTGGCTGCGATGGGCCCGCAGCGACCGCCACGAGGTGGCGACGATGGTCAGCAGGGAGGTGCCGATGGCGGTATGCAGGTTGGCCTCGCCGCCCAGACCCAGCATCGAGAAGGCATAGAAGAGGGCGGGCACGATCACCGTGCCGCCACCGACGCCGAACAGGCCGGCGATCAGTCCGCCGACCAGACCGGCCCCGGTCAGGGCCGCCAGCAGCATCAGAATGTCATTGAGCGGCAGGGTCGTCACGCGGCCTCGTCGGCGCGATCACGCCGGGCCTCGGCCTCGCGTACAGCCTCGACCGCGCGATCGACAACTTCGAGCCCGGCCCCCGGTGCGATCGCCTCGACCGTCAGGATGCGCCGGAACGCCCGCGCACCGGGCCGGCCGTGCATCACCCCCAGCATGTGGCGCGCCATGGCGGCCAGATGCACGCCCTCGTCCAGCCGCGCCGCCAGATAGGGGCGATAGCGGTCGATGGCGGCGAAGGCGTCGACGTCGGTGACGGCCTCGCCGAACAGGCGGCGGTCGACCTGGCCCAGAATGGCCGGCTCGTGATAGGCGGCTCGGCCCAGCATGACCCCGTCCAGAGCCACGCCATCACTGGAATCCAGATGGGCCTCGGCCGCATCCAGCGACGGGATGCCGCCGTTGATGCAGACGGTCAGGGACGGCCGTTCGCGCTTCAGTCGCCGCACCAGATCATAGTCCAGCGGCGGCACATCGCGGTTCTCCTTGGGTGACAAGCCCTTCAGCCAGGCCATGCGCGCATGGACGATGAAGGTGGTGATACCCACGGCGGCACAGGCGTCGACGGTCTCGAACAGGCTGACGGCGGGGTCCTGATCATCGACGCCGATGCGGCATTTGACCGTGGCCGGAACGTCGACCGCCTCGCGGATCGCCGTCATGCACTCGGCCACCAGCGACGGCTCGCGCATCAGACAGGCCCCGAACCGGCCCGACTGGACCCGGTCCGACGGGCAGCCGACATTCAGATTGATCTCGTCATAGCCATACGTCGCGCCGATGCGGGCCGCCTCGGCCAGTTGCGCCGGATCGGACCCGCCCAGCTGCAGCGCCACCGGATGTTCGACCGCGTCAAAGCCCAGCAGCCGCTCGACATCGCCATGCAGGATGGCCGGGGCCGTGACCATCTCGGTATAGAGCAGGGCCCGGCCGGTCAGGGCACGATGGAACGCCCGGCAATGCCGGTCGGTCCAGTCCATCATCGGCGCAACCGACAGTCTGTGGGCGGGAAATGGCGACATGGTCTCGGGTGTTCAGGATCAGGGCGGGACGGCGCTATCCCCCTCATAGCGAACTATGGAAGGAATTTCGCCGTCCAGCGTTTACGCCCTAGAACAGCAGCTTGCGGAAGCTGATCTTGATCGTCCGGCCGGTCGGGTCGAGATAGTCGGGCTGATAGCCGACCGGCGTATTGCCGAGCGAGTCCCGCACCTCGAGACGGCTGTCGAACAGATTGTCGATGTCCAGGCTGATCCGCGAACCGCGCAGCCAGAAGAAGCGGTTGATCAGCTCGGGTCGGGCCGACAGGTCGGCGAAGAATCTCAAGCCCACCGTCGCCTGGTCCGAATAGTGCAGGTCGCCGGACGACAGGGTGCCGTTGACGTCAGTCGCGGCCTTCCAGTCGACGTTCACGCGAGCGCCGAGTCCGTTCAGCGAATAGCCCGCCCGAAGCTCGACCTCGTGCCGGGGCTGGCCGCCGCGGCTGCCGACGGCCGCGCCGTCCAGCAGATCGAGGACCGGCAGGCCGTCACGGATCAGGATCTCATCCTGGAACCGCCAGGTATGATAGACGGCCAGCTGCAGTCGCCCCTCGCGCGCACCACCACCGCGACCGCCGAAGCCGCCACCGCCACCGCCGCCACCACCACCACCACCCGGCCCACCGCCGCCGGGCCCGCGGAACTGGCCGCCTTCGCCGCGACCGCGCGGGCCGCCGTCACCCGCGGGCGGCGCGCCGTCCGCACCGGCCGCGTCTGCCGGCCGGGCCGGCTGATCACCGGCCGCAGCCTGGGGTTGGCGGCCTTCCTCGCGGTCTCGCGCGGCGATGCGACGGCTCCGCTCCTCCTGGAAGCGGGCGCGCATTTCGGGCGTGATCTCCGGCGGCGGGCTGGAGTCGCGGATGGCCCGCGAATAGTTGAAGCCCCAGCGGATTTCCTGACGGTCGGCGCGCGCGAAATTCACCGCGCGAGCATCAATGGACGTCAGCCGGCCGTCGATGTCACGGGTGAAGCGATCGGGGAAGGCCGCCTCGATGTCCGGGTTCAGCGACGGGAAGGCCGATACCTGATCGCGGGTGTTGCTGCGCACATAGTCGGCCGACACCCGCAGGTCGGTCTCCTCGAGCGGTTTCCAGTTCACGCCCAGCTTCAGGACGCGGCGGTTGTCGGCAGTCAGGGCGCTGTTGCCGCCCGTGACCCGGATCACGTCGACGGTCTGGCCAGTGGCATAGTCATAGGTGGCGATGCCCGGGGTGAAGATCGTCGGATCATTCAGCTGCTGCACCGTCGGGGCCCCGTCCTCGTCGGTATAGCTGACGATAAAGCGGACCGGCTCGACCGGCGACCAGGTCACGCCATAGCCGATCGTGGTCAGGCCTCCGAAGTCCGACAGGTCCTCGTATTGCAGGTTCAAATTGGCCGACAGATCGCCCAGGGCGGCCAGCACCTCATTGCGACGGCTGGCGATCGGCAGGTTGAGACTGGTCTGCAGATTGCCGGTCTGACGCGAGACATCGCTCTCCTGAACCAGGCCCGAACGCTCGCTGCGCGAGTCCAGGGAGATACTCTCGACGCCGCCCGTGAAAGTGGCGCTCACATCCCCGGCGGCGAGCTCATACAGGGTTCCGTTGAACACCGCCTCGGCATCAACGGTACGTGACGTTGACCGCGAAAGGTCGTCCGGAAGCCGGACCAGATCGGCCGCGGCCAGCGCGGCATAGGGATTGAAGCCGGGGTCGCCCGCCGTGATGCGGCTCTGAAGGGCGGTGACATCCAGCCCGCGCTGGGTGACGGTTTCGCTGCGGGTCTGATCCAGATTGCCGGTGACGGTCCAGCGCCAGCCGCCCAGATTGCCGTTGGCCGAGCCGCCCAGATGACCCGACAGGCTTTCGGAATCCCGCGCCTTCGCCCCGAGGGTGTCGATATAGCGATAGAGGCTGACGTCGTTGCTGAACGGCGAATAGGGATTGGCGGCCTGCAGGGCGAAGGTCGCCGTCGGCAGGCCCAGATAGCTGCGGCTGTCACTGGCCTCCACCGTGGCGTTCACCGTGGCCATCACGTCACCGAAGGTGCGCGTCACTGCCCCGTTGATCGACCCGGAATCCGAGCGAGCCAACAGGGTGCGGAAGGCCTGGTCATCATTGGTGTTCGGCGTATTGGCCGTGGCCGCGAAATCCGCCAGCGTGGGGATGCCCGTGGTCGCCGCCCCGGGAACCCCGGCCACGGTCACCAGCGATCCCGCCAGACCTGACAGGGCCGGATCGATCTCGCCGCCCGCCGGTATGCCGCCGACATTGCCGATCCGGTCATAGGGCGTGTTCCCCAGCGGCCGGTCGATGTCGCGGTCGCTCTCGTACAGCGGCGTGGCGTGCTGGTACTGGATGTCCAGGGTCCAGCGTTCGTCGCCACGGATACGCAGGGCATTGCTGGCGATCTGGCTGGTGGTGCGGTCACCGGCGGTGGCCGCAGACACGCCCGCCTCGGTGGTCAGGGCGCGGAAACGTTCACGCAGAACGAAATTCACCACCCGCTGATCGGCCGGATAGCCATAGGTGAGGGCCACCTCCTCCGGCAGGATTTCGACGCGTTCGATCGCCTCGGTCGGAATGGCACGAATTTCCCGGAAACCGGAGATCCGCTTGCCGTTCAGCAGGACAACCGGCCGACCGCCGCCACGCCCCCGGGCGCTGCCCGTCTGCGGAGCCAGGGCGTCCAGCAGATCGGTGATGTTATTGGCCCCGTAAGCCCGGATGTCGCGGGCATCCAGAACCAGTTCCGGCTCGATATCGCCGAGGACGGTCCCCCGTTGCCGTTGACCCGTGATGACCACATCACTCAGATTATAGGTTTCCGGATCTACCGGAGCCGTCGCGGTGGGGGGGGTCTGCGGCTGAACCACCTGATCCCGATCTGCGGCGGCTTCGGCCAAGGCACCGGCAGTGACGCCGTACATCAACAGGGAGGAGACTATCATCGCGGCGGGTTTTCCATGGTCGGTGTCGGCGAGAGGGGCGAGCCCGGCACTGCCAGGTCCAATCTGTAACGGGGCGACCGGCCGATTCCGTCGCGGCGATCTGCAGCTGATTCAGCGAGGGCGGGAACATGGCGGTGCGACTATCGGCGGCCCTAGTGACCCGAAATCGTGACGGTTTTCCAGCCGCGCCGCGCCCAGCTTCGGCCTGATTTGCGCTTGAAGCGGGCTGCCGCTACCCTAAGGACCTCCCCACTAACCTTTGTATTCAAATCACATTCTATCAGAGGCCGATGGAAACGCCGTTCGGCAAGTCGGACGTCAGCCCCGTCGGTTCGTGAGCAACAGTCAGGATTTCCATGCGTAACACCCTTCTCGTCGCCGTCTCGTTCGTCGCCCTCGCCGCCGCCGGCCAATCCGTCGCGGCCCCGGCCCTTCCGGCCTCCGCCGTCATGACCCAGGAAGCTGCCGACGGCATCAGCGACGCCGATCTGCGCGCCTTCGCCGCCGCCATGGGCGAGGTCCAGACCGTCGCCGCCGCTGTCGAGGGAACGCCCACCGCCGAGCAGCAGGCCACCATGGCCGCCGCGGTGCAGAACTCCGGCCTGGCCATCGACCGGTTCAACACCATCGCCACCGCCGTGTCCCAGGACCCGGCCCTGCGCGCGCGTATCGCCGTGGTGACGGCCCCCGCCCCCGCACCGGGTTCGGTGGCCGCCGGCGTCAATGATCAGGAGCTGGGCCAGTTCGCCGCGGCCATGACCGTGGTCCAGACCGTCGCCGCCCAGGTCGAGGGCGGAGCCCCCACGACCGAGCAGCAGGCCGAGATGGCGTCCGCCGTCCAGAACTCCGGCCTCGACATTGAACGCTTCAACGCCATTTCGACGGCGGTGTCGCAGGACGAGAGCCTGCAGGCGCGCATCGCCCTGATCAACGCGCGGAATCAGGGCACCCAGTAAGCCCTGATCTGTTGATCGACCTGAGGGGCGGCTCCGCAAGGGGCCGCCCCTTTTGTCATTGGGCTTCGGTCCCGGCCTCTTCGGTCGTGATCGCCGGGGGCTCGTTGAGCAACTGCCCCTCGCGGCGGGGGGTGACATAGGGGGCCGGTTGCGGCGTCGGCATATTGCCCCGCATCAGCGCCCGCCCCGCCGTCAGCCCGCCTGCAACCTGCAGCGCCAGCCGTTCCTGATCGCGACGGCGGACGTCCTCGATGGTCTCGCTGACCTCCTCGTCCGAAAACCCCAGATCAATCAGCACCTGCTCGCCGAAGATGAGGGCGGACTCGAACATTTCGCGAATATGGAAGTCGACACCGGCCTCGATCAGACGCAGCGAATGGCCCCGGTCATAGGCGCGCACGAACAGTTTGGTCAGCGGGAACTCGGCCTTGACCAGTTCGACGATCCGGTCGGCCACATCGGGCTTGTCGACACAGACCAGGATGGTCTCGGCCTGCCCGGCCCCCGAGGCCCGCAGTACATCCAGCCGCGCGCCGTCACCATAGAAGACCTTGAATCCGAAATTGCCGGCCGCCCGGATCATCTCGACGTCGATCTCAATGATCGAGACATCGACATCCCGGGCCAACAACGGCTGTGACACGACCTGGGCGAAGCGGCCGAAGCCGATGATCAACACGCGCTCGCGCAGGTCCTCGGCATGGTCGATCCCGTCGGTCGAGACCGCGTCCCGCGGTCTCAGCCGGTCGGCGATCAGCACCCGCAGCGGCGTCACCGCCATCGACAGGATGACCACAGCCGACAGGATCGACGCCGTGCGTGGATCGAACAGGCCGGCCGCCAGGGCCGCGGCATAGAGGACAAAGGCGAACTCGCCCCCCTCGCCCATCAGGGCGGCACGCAGCAGGCCCTCGCCGTGACCCGAACGCCACCGGGCCACCACATAGACCGCGATCACCTTGGCCCCCATGAAGGCGACCAGACCACCCAGAACCAGTGGCCAGTCGGCGATCACCACACCCAGGTCCAGCGACATGCCGACGCTGAGGAAGAACAGGCCCAGCAGCAGGCCGCGGAACGGCTCGACATCGGCCTCCAGCTGGTGCCGGAAGGTCGATTCCGACAGCAACACCCCGGCCAGGAAAGCCCCCATGGCCATCGACAACCCACCCAGATGCATGGCGTAGGCGGCCCCCAACACCACGAACAACGCACCCATGGTCATGATTTCACGACCGCCGTAGCGCGCCAGCAGACGGAAGAAGGGATTGACCACCCATCGCCCCGCCACGATCACCACGGCCACAGCACCGAAGGCCAGGGCAATCGTCAACCAGACAGGATTGCCGGTCTCGACCGTCCGGCCGAACGCGCCCGCCAGCACCGCCACCATGGCCAGCAGCGGCACGATGGCCAGGTCCTCGAACAACAGGACCGAGACGACCCGCTGCCCGGCGGGGTCGGCATTCTCGCCCCGCTCTTCCAGCATCTGCATGACGATCGCGGTCGAGGACAGGGCGAAGCCGAAGCCGGCGATCAACGCCGCATACCAGGCCAGACCCGCCGCCATGGCCACGCCGGTCAGCAGCAGGGCGCACAGGCCGACCTGCACCGCACCGGTTCCGAAAATCTCGCGTCGCATGTTCCAGAGACGCGCCGGTCGCATCTCCAGGCCGATGATGAACAGGAACATGACGACACCAAACTCGGCGACATGGAGGACGGACTCGGGGTCACGCACGACGCCCAGCATCGACGGTCCGATCAGCACCCCGGCGGCCAGATAGCCCAGCACGGCCCCCAGCCCCAGACGCCGGAACAGGGTGGCGGCCACCACCATCGCAGCCAGCAGGGCCACCGCATGGCCCAGTCCCATTCCCGTCGTCTCTTCCATCACGTGTCCCTTGCTGGTTCCAATAGTGGGGCGGTCTGCGCCGATCTGCCAGCCCAACGCCACCGAAGGCGGGCCAAGCGCCACAGTTTTGCCCGATCCAACCGTGTCTCATGGGCACGAACGCTGCAGGAGTGCCCCGATGACCACCCGCCCGCTCAAGCCGGTTCTTGCCGTCGCCCTCAGCCTCGGCCTCGCCGTTCCCGCCCTGCCCGTCACCGCCCAGGTCCCGGAGCCGGGTGCCGACAAGCCCGGCGACGGCGTCGTGTCCCCGGCGGCCTGTGCCGCCTTCGGCTTCACCCTGCCGACAAGCGGGCCGGCACGACCGGTTCGCGGGTTCACCGGGACCGCCGCGATGGCAACGCCACCGCCACCACCGCCGCCGCCACCACCGCTACCTGCCGCTTCAGCCAGGGAGGTTGTGGTGGTGACCGGATCCCGGGTCGCCCCCGGCGCGACGGCCGCTGTCACCTCGCCCGCCCCGATCACGCTGCCCCGACCGGTCGACACCGAACGCTATCCGGACGCCACGCCCAACCCGGTGCAGCGCGTCGCCGACGCCCCGGTCTCAACCTTCTCGATCGACGTCGATACCGCCGCCTATGCCAATGTCCGCCGCTTCATCGACGACGGCGTGGCCCCGCCCCGCGACGCGGTCCGGGTCGAGGAACTGGTCAACTATTTCGACTATGGCTACGCCCGGCCGGACTCGGCGACGACGCCTTTTGCCATCAGCACGGCCGTCGCCGCCTCGCCCTGGTCACCGGGCCGCCAGATCATCCACATCGGCCTGCAGGGCTATGAGCTGCCCGAAGGCGAGCGTCGTCCGCTGAACCTGACCTTCCTGGTCGACGTGTCCGGCTCGATGGGCAGTGCTGACAAGCTGGCGCTGGCGCAGAAATCGATGAATCTGGTCATCGACCGGCTGCGGCCCCAGGACAGTGTCGCCGTCACCTATTATGCCGAGGGCGCGGGCACGACCCTGGCCCCGACGCCGGGAGACCGGCAGCTGAAGCTGCGCTGTGCGGTGGCCAGCCTTTTCGCCTCGGGCGGCACCGCCGGGGCCACCGGCATGACCAACGCCTATGACCAGGCCCGGGCCGGTTTCGCCGAAGACCGGGTCAACCGCATCCTGATGTTCACCGACGGCGATTTCAACGTCGGCGTCACCGACGACAAGCGGCTGGAGGACTATGTCGCCGACCGCCGCGGCGACGGCATCTATCTATCGGTCTACGGCTTCGGGCGCGGCAACTATCAGGACGCGCGGATGCAGGCCATCGCCCAGGCCGGCAACGGCATCGCCGCCTATGTTGACGATCTGAACGAGGCCCGCCGGCTGTTCGGCCCGCGCTTCGACCAGGGGGCCTTCCCCATCGCCGATGACGTCAAGATCCAGGTCGAGTTCAACCCGGCCCGCGTCAGCGAGTACCGGCTGATCGGCTATGAGACCCGACTTCTGAACGAGGAAGACTTCGCCAACGATCGCGTTGACGCGGGCGAGGTCGGCTCCGGGGCCGCCGTCACTGCCCTGTACGAGATCACCCCGGTCGGCGGGCCCAGCCAGATTCCCGAGCGCCGCTATGACGCTAACCGGTCGATCAGCGTCGGCGGCGGGGATCCGGACGGCGAGGTCGGCTTCGTCCAGGTGCGCTACAAATTGCCGGGGGAAACGGGGTCCCGTCTGATGCAGCGGGTCATCTCCAACGCCGACGCGACAGGTCGCGTCAGTGCCCAGCCGCCTGAAAGTACCCGCTGGGCCATCGCCGTGGCGGCCTTCGGCCAGAAGTTGCGTGACGACCCGTGGATGGCTCCCGGCTACGACTGGAGCGCGATCGTCGAACAGGCGCTGGGCGCGCGGGGTGACGACCCCTATGGCGAGCGGGCCGAATTCGTCGGGCTGGTGCGGGCGGCGGAGAGCCTGCCTGAACGCAACCGGCCCTAGGTCACATCCGTCCGGGGCGCGCGCCGCTTGCGACGCGGCTTGACCAGAAATGACCAGGTCCCGACCCCGCCCAACAGGGCCAGGGCCAGGCCGCTGAGCGCCGTCACGATGCGATAGGGCCAGCCGCCGATCGAGGCGGCGTGGATGGGATACAGGGCATTGGTCGCGCGCAGCCCGGACTGAAGCTGCTGGGCGTCGGTGACCTGCACCACCCGGCTGGTGGCGGGATCGATCAGGATCGTGGTCCGGCCGTTGGGATGCCACTCCCCGGGTTGTTTCAGCCGGATCGAGGCCGGCTTGCCCGGGGCCGACGGCCAGCCGGCCATGCGCAGTTTGGCCGCGGGAAACCGCGCCTGGGCCGCGGCCAGCGCGACGGGCCAGTCGATGTCTCCGCTGCCGACGACCGGAGCCTCGGGTGGTGGCGGGGCACCGGGTGCCAGGATGGCGCGCGCCTGATCATAAAAGATCAGTCCCGCCCCGGTCAGGCAGAAGATCAGGGCCGGCAACGCCGTGATCAGGCCGAGATTGCGATGGCTGGAGACCATGTCCGCGCGCCGTTTGGACCGCGGCCAGACCCTGAGCCGCGTCGCCCGCCAGGCCGGGGCCCAGACCACCAGACCGGTCAGCACCAGCAGCACGGCCGCCAGCGCCGCGATGCCGCCGATCAGCTCACCGGTCTCGCCCGCCATCAGCTCATGATGCAGGTCGAACACAAAGGCTTCGGGCCGGGCCGCGCCGTGCCACGTGACAAGGGTTCCACCTGACTCATCCGCATAGCCATAGCGGTGCTCCTGCATATACAGGCGCTGGATACCGACCCCGGCCCCGGCGAAATTGACGGACCGCAGATCGCTGTGCTCGGCCTCCAGCCGCTCGGCCACGGCCCCGAGCCGGGCGGCCGTGGGCAGGACTTCGGCCCGGGCTTCCGGCACGGTCAGCCGCAGCCAGTCGTCCTCGAACACCAGCAGGGTACCGGTCAGGCCCAGCACCAGAAGCAGCAGCGACAGGATCGCTCCCGCCCAGGCGTGGACCGTGCGCAGCACCCCCATCATGGTCAGAACCGCCGGGTCAGGCCGAGCGTCACCGTACGCCCCCGGCCGGCGTAGTAGGACAGGTTGTCGCCCGGCCTCTGCACGTCGGAATAATAGGTCACATACTGTTCGCCGAGCAGGTTCTGCACGCCGACACTGACGTCACCGAACCCGGCGTGCCAGACGCCGATGGCGTCGATCAGGCCGTAGCCCTCAAAGCTGTTCTCGGCGACCTGGCCTTCGAAATCACGGGCGAACAGCCGCTGGGCCTGGACCCGCAGGGACAGGTCGCCATGATCGGCCTCGGCCCAAAGCAGCATCCGGTCCGGCGAGATATTGGCTCCGTCCAGATCCCGATCCACCACCCCGTCCCCGTCCGTGTCGCTGCGTCCCTCAAGGTGCGAATAGGCACCCCCGAAGCGCAGGTCGGCGTTGACCGTATAGCGGGCCGTCAGTTCCAGCCCCTGGATCTCGGTCGCCTCGCGCGCCACCTCATAGACGCCGCCGACCAGCACAAGCCGCGAGCCCTTGTCCGTGTTCGAGCGGAACACTGCCGCCGAGCCCTCGAAGCCGCCGCGGGTGTATTCCAATCCCGCTTCGAAATTGTCGGTCACCACCGGAGCGATGTCGAGGAAGGTGTCGACGTCCTGTCCCGGCGTGTTGATGCCGCGCAGCACCCGGCCGACGTCGGCCATATTGAAGCCCTGGGCCCAGGACCCATAGACCAGCAGGCCGGGCGTCAGTTCATAGGTAGCGCCGAGGTTGGCCAGCAGCTCTTCGAAGCCGGGCGATCCCCCGGCCACCTGCTGCGGCCCGTAGGTCCACAGGGTCTGGAAGTCATCGACGCTCAGGGTCACGCTCTCGAAGCGCAGCCCGCCCGAAAGATGCAGCCGACCGTCGGCCAGTCGCTGGTTCAGCTGCAGGAACGGCGCGAGGCTCTCGTACTGCGTCAACGGCACCCAGTCGCGGCCGGTCAGGACCAGTTCCTGATTGGTGGTGTCGCGCAGGCCGTCGAGCCCGACCAGGGCCCGCAAACCGGTGACCGGCGCGACCGGCCCCTCCCACTCGACCTTGAATCCCAGCTTTTCGGAGTTGTTGCCCGACTGGTCGAACAAGGTGCCGACCGGCGCGATCGCCGGGTCCTGGAAGGTGCCGAAGGTGCCGCCACCGAACACACCGGCGTAGTCATGCGCGAACAGCTGGGCCCGCAGGGTTCCGCCGAATACACCCGCGTCGCTGTAGGCCAGGACCGCCGACGTGACCTCGTTGGACGGCTGCAGTCCCGGCGGGGTCCCGCGCACCGCCGAGGTCGGCAGGCCGGTGGCGCGGGTGCCGGCCACGGTGACATAGTCGCCGTCGCCCTCGAGCGTGAAATGATTGACCATCGCCTCGAGCCGGCGGTTCGGGCCCAGATCGACGCCGCCCTTGGCGAACAGGGACCAGCTGACACTGTCCTGCAGTTCACCCTGGGTACCGTCGAAACCGATCCGTCGTCCCTCGCCGTCGTAGTACACGCCGCGTGCCTCATAGGCCGCGCCGACGGTCAGGTCGAAACGCCCGAAATCCTGACCGCCGATGGCCGCCACTTTGTAGCCGGCACTGTCGCCGAACGTGTCGGCATCAAACGTGGTCAGCGCCTGGACCCGACCGCTGAAGCCGGCCGCCTCACGCGGCGTGGCGGCGGTGACATAGTTGATCACCCCACCGGTCGCGCCGATGCCCTGGATGGCATTGGAGCCGAAGATCACCTCGACCCGGTCGATGAAGAAGGAGTCGATGGTGAAGCCGTCCCGGCTGTCGTCGCGCAACGGGGTCGATTGCGGAATGCCGTCAACCAGGAACAGCGGCGACCGGCCGCGCAGCGTTTCGCCAAAACCGGACAGCTTCTGTCGCGTCGGCGAGAAGGACGGGATCAGCGCCGCCACCGTTTCCACCGCCGACGCGCCCAGCGCCGACTGCTGCTCGACCGCAGCTCGGTCGATCAGCTCGACGGTGGCCGGCAGGGCGGAACGCGGCAGGGCCGTGCGGGCGGCGGTGACGACGACGTCATCGAGTGCGGTCGCCTGCGGGGCGGACTGGGCCAGGGCGGTGCCGGAGGCGGCCGAACACAGGGCAAGGGCGCTGGTGGCGCAGGCGAAACGTCTGAACATCGGGGATCTGCGATCTGTCGGTGAAACAAGACGCCGCTTTCAGCAGACCCGTCATTGCGAGTCAATCGCATTATCATTCGCAATGCAGAAACCGCATCCGCCGTGCGGGTCAGACCTCGAATTTGACCCCCTGGGCGAGCGGCAGTTCGCTGGAGAAATTCACCGTCTGGGTCTGGCGGCGCATATAGGCTTTCCACGCGTCCGAACCGCTCTCGCGCCCGCCGCCGGTCTCCTTCTCGCCGCCGAAGGCCCCGCCGATCTCGGCACCCGACGGGCCGATGTTGACGTTGGCGATGCCGCAGTCTGAGCCCCAAGCCGACAGGAATTGCTCGGCCTCGCGCACGCTGTCGGTGAAGACGCAGCTGGACAGGCCCTGGGGCACGTCGTTCTGCATCGCCACCGCCTCGTCGAATTCGCGCCAGGTCATCACATAGAGGATCGGGGCGAAGGTCTCGTGGCGCACGATCTCGGTCTGGGCCGGCATGCGCACGATGGCGGGCCGCACATAGAAGCCGTCGCGCTCGACCCGGGTGCCGCCGGCGACGACTTCGCCGCCCTGGGCCACGGCCTGGGCCAGGGCCGCCTCAAAACCCTGCACCGCCGCTTCGTCGATCATCGGCCCGACCAGCACCCCGTCGTCGCGTGGGTCGCCGACCGGCAAGGTGTCATAGGCTTTCGCGAGGCGGGCGATCAGGGCATCCGCCACATCTTCATGCACCAGCAGGCGGCGCAGGCTGGTGCAGCGCTGGCCACAGGTGCCGACCGCCGAGAAGGCGATGGCCCGCACGGCCAGCTCCAGATCAGCACTGGCCGTCAGGATCATGGCGTTGTTGCCGCCCAGCTCCAGCAGCGACCGACCCAGCCGCCCGGCCACGGTCTGGGCCACGGCCTTGCCCATCCGCGTTGAGCCGGTGGCCGAGACCAGCGCGACCCGGGCGTCACCCGCGAGCGCCTGACCGACCTCCCGGCCGCCGATCAGCAGTTGCGCCAGCCCCTCGGGCGCATCGCCGAAACGGGCCACGGCGCGTTCGAACACGGCCTGGACCCCCAAAGCCGTCAGCGGCGTCTTCTCAGACGGTTTCCAGATAACGGGGTCACCGCACACCAGCGCCAGCGCCGAATTCCACGCCCAGACCGCAACCGGGAAGTTGAAGGCGGTGATCACGACCACGGGGCCCATCGGCTGCCAGGTCTCGCGCATATGGTGACCGGGGCGCTCGGACGGCATGGTCAGGCCGTACAGTTGTCGCGACAGGCCGACCGCGAATTCGCAGATGTCGATCATCTCCTGGACCTCACCGAGACCCTCCGACACCACCTTGCCGGCTTCGAGCGTGACCAGCATCCCCAGATCGTCCTTGGCCGCCCGCAGTTCCTCGCCCAGCAACCGGACGAGCTCGCCGCGACGCGGAGCCGGCACCCGCTTCCACGCGTCGAACGCCTGACCGGCGCGCACCACGGCCGCCTCGACCGCCGCCTCATCGGCCTCGACCACAGCCCCGGCCGCGAGGCCGTCTATCGGCGACCGCACCGCCAGAGTGCCATCCCAGACAGACGACGGGACGCCCAACCGGGTCAGAATGGTGCTGGCGGCATTGGCGGTGGTGGTCATGAAAATACTCCGTCTCTGCCGCCCCGCTTAACGCTCCAGGCCGACGGACGAAAGCGGAACCGGTGCCAGTCCGGAGGGTTTTGTCCCCGAACCCATTACAGGAGCCCCCGATGAAAATCCGTGACCTCATGAGCCGGGACGTCCAGATCGCCCGTCCCGACGACAGTCTCCAGTCCGTGTCCTCCCGCATGGCGGCAGGCGATTTCGGCTTTATGCCGGTCGTCGACGGCGATCAGCTGATTGGCACGATCACCGACCGTGACATGGCGGTCCGGGCCATTGCCACCGGCGCATCTGCGAGCGCTCCGGTCCTCCAGTTCATCAGTCGCGATCCGCAAACGGTGCGCGAGGACGATGACGCCAAGTCGGTGCTCGAGGCCATGGGCTCGAAACAGATTCGCCGGCTTCCGGTCGTCGACGACAACGGTCGCATCGCCGGTGTGGTGTCGCTGGGCGACCTGTCGATCCGGGTGAAGGAGAAATACGCCGGCGAAGCCCTGGAAGAAATCTCGCGCCAGTAAGGCACGCTGGCAAGATCCGGCCTTCACCGACGATTCACCATTCGCCGGAACCCCCTGTTCACTGCCCGCACGCATAGTGCGGCGGTGAATTAGGGAGTGGTCATGGCACGCGCGCAATTCCAGAAGGGCCAGAAGGTCTGGGTCGAATGTGTCGGCGCATGGGCGCAGGTCGAGCAGGTTCAGCCTGTCTGGGCCAAGGGTTTCGAGGAACCGGTCCGGGTCACGTATGACGTCGGGCTCGGCCGCGAATTCCTCGGTCATGAGCTGATGTTGCCGGTTGAGGACTCCGCTGCCGGCCAGGCCGACGAACACTGGCGGCTGTTGCGCGCGCGCAACAAGTGGCAGCAGGCCGATGAATGCCTTCACCACCCTCACCCCGGTACCTATCCCGTCGTGGTCACGGACTCTGCCGACTGGGGTGGCTGGCGCGTGCCCGGGGCCGAGTATGACCGTGACCCCCAGCGTATCGAGTACCAGGCTCGCCTGATCGCCGCGGCCCCCGCCCTGATGGCCCTGGCCGAACAGCTGGTGGCCGCCGTCGATGAGTCCCCCGAGGACGCCCCGCCGGAGTCCCGGAACCTGGCCCAGACGGCCCGCGATCTGCTCAAATCGGTGACCGATACCCTGATCTCCCCCCAGGGAAACGAGGCGGCGACGTCGCAAGCGGCCTGATCCGCGTTAACCAAGGCTCGACACGAATCCGCGACGCAGCCTAGATTCGGGCCTTCGTCGTCGAATCGTCCGGGAGAGCGCCTTGCGGGGCAATGAGCGCCGCATAACCAATCAGGGGCGAAGGGCCTCTGACGGACGCGACAGCGCGCCGGCGTGGGTCCGTGTGCTGATCCTCTCCCTGACCCTGGCGGTCGCGGCCTATGTCCTGCTGTTCGCCCGCGAGATCGCCCGCCCGGGCGAGGAAATCGACACCCTGCGGACCCAGGCCGTGACTCATGAGGCCCGCCTGCTGGCCTATGACCTCGACGCGAGGCTGGGTCCCGCCCGCACCGGGATCGAGTCTGCGGCCGAGGTCCTCGACCTGCGCCCCGACCGTCCCGTCGACGCCGTCGAACAGGCCCGCGCCATCGCGCCCGACACGGCCTTTGCCGTCATCGATATTGACGGACGGGTCCTGGCCGCGACCGGCGCCGACTCGGCCGCCTTCAGCACCACCACCGACGAGTCCGACACGCCACGGCTGTCCGCGGACGGCCAGTCCCTGCTGATCCAGACCCCCGGTCCGAACAGCTCGGCCATCGTCGGCCGGGTCAGCCTGCCGCCGCTGACCAGCCGGATGGGTGTCGATCTGTGGCTGCTGACGAACGCGGAGTCCGTCATGATCGCCGGCAATCCCGCGGCCGCCGCCGGCCAGGACCGGCTCGGTCTGACCGCAGCACCGATCCAGGCGGACGGTCAGGTCGTGCCCGTCGGCCTTGACGACGGCAGTGTGATCCGCGCCGCCGCCGCGGTCGGCGATACCGGACTGATCGCTGTCGCCTCGGCCCCCGTCGACATCGGGGCCAATATCCTGCTCAGCGATGCCTGGATCCTGATCGCGCCCCTGGCCCTCGGCGTGGCCGTGCTCGGCCTGGTCTTGATGATGCAGCGTCGACAGGCGCGGGCAAGCCGCGAATGGGCCGCCTCCGAACGCCGTTTCCGCGTCGCCGTCGAGGGTGCCCGCTGCGGCGTCTGGGAGTGGGATCTGGAAGAGGACGAGGTCAATCTGTCGGACTTCATGGCCGTGCTGCTGGGCTTCGAAACGGCCGGTCCTGTCCCGGGGGTGGCGGTTCGCGAGCGCATCCACCCCCGCTACCGCGAGGCGGTCGACCACGCCCTGCGCCAGGCCGCCACCTTCGGGGCCTTCGAGGTCACCTTCCCCGTCGCTGACGAACAGGGCCGCGCACGCTGGATCGATGCCCGTGGCCAGTCGCGCGGCATGCGCGGCGAAGCCGGCTTCTCCAGCATCCTCGGCGTCGCCCTCGACATCACCGAGGCCCGCCGCGCCAAGGCCCAGGCCCAGGCTGCCGAGAGCCGGTTGCGTGACGGCATCGAGAGCGTCTCGGACGCTTTCGTCCTGTTCGACAAGCACAACCGGCTGATCCTGTGGAACGAAGCTTTCCAGGACGCCTTCGGCTTCGAGGCCGGTGTGGTGCGGCGCGGCGCGCTGAAGGACGATCTCAACCGTATCGCCGCGCTCGCCATCAAGGGCGACCATCCCGCGCCCGGCGGCCGGGCCGGTGCCCGTGAAGTCGAATTGCACGACGGGCGCTGGCTACAGCTTTCAGAGCGGTTCACCTCCGAAGGCGGCTCTGTCGTCACGGCCGCCGACATCACCGCGATCAAGCGCCAGGAAGCCGAACGCAAGAAGGCCGCTGACGAACTGCAGGCGACCGTCGATGAGCTGGAGACCAGCCAGGAAAAGCTGTCGCAGCTGGCGCGCAAATACGAAGTCGCCATGACCCGGGCCGAGGCCGCCAACCTGGCCAAGTCCGAGTTCCTCGCCAATATGAGCCATGAGCTGCGTACGCCGCTGAACGCGATCAACGGCTTCTCGGAGATCATGGAGGCCGAGATGTTCGGCCCGCTGGGGGACCAGCGCTACAAGGGCTATGCGACGGACATCCTCAAATCCGGCCAACACCTGCTGAGCCTGATCAACGACATTCTCGACATGGCCAAGATCGAGGCCGGCAAGCTGACGCTTCACTATGAGAAGGTGGCGCTGAAGGAGATCTGCGAGGACGCCATCCGGCTGATGCGCGGCAAGGTCCAGGAATGCGGCCTGACCGTCCATCTGGACGCGCCCGACCTGCCCGAGATCGATGCCGATCACCGCGGGCTGAAACAGGTACTGCTCAATCTGATTTCCAATGCCGTGAAATTCACCCCGGAGGGCGGCGACATCACCGTGGCCCTGCGCAGTGAGGGGAACCGTATCCGCGTCGCCGTGACCGACACCGGCATCGGCATCGCCCCCGAGGACGTCGCCCGACTGGCCCGCCCGTTCGAACAGGTCGAGGGCCAGCACTCCAAGACCACCCAGGGCACCGGCCTCGGCCTGGCCCTGACCAAGTCACTGATCGAGCTGCATCACGGCGAACTGCTGATCGAGAGCGAGCCGGGCAAGGGCACAACGGTCAGCTTCGCCCTGCCGGTCGAACGTCCGGACCATCAGCAGGCCCCGCAGGCCCGCGCGGCCTGATCGTCGCCTCAGGGCGCGACCGGTGCCGCCGGCGGTTCGCGTCGATCCCCGCGATCCCCGCCATGCCGCCCGCTTCGTCCGCCGTTGCGAGCCAGGATGGACGACAGCGCTCGCCGGTCATCGATATCCAGCGTGCCCAGCACCGTGACGGCTCCGGCCTCCAGCCGGGACCGACCACGCAGCTCTGCAGTGCGCGATTGCTCCAGCAGGGTGCTGACCTCATCGGCGTCAAAGCGCTCGGCCTCCGCAGCGGCTATGGCCGCACGCCGGGCCGTCCGGGCCTCGTTGAAATCGGGACGCGAGGCCATGGCCGTCGCGCGCAGCTCCTGACGGACCCGGTCACGGACGCTCGGGTCCATCGACTCGAGCATCGTCCGGAACGGAACGCGCGTTCCCCGGTGCTGGGATTCGACCCGGCTCTCGATCCGGGCCTGACCGACAATCACCGTCACACCGGCCGCAACCGCGAACAGGTTCAGCGCGACCGATGCGGCCAGGGCAATCTTCAATGCTTTCGGGCTCACCCCAGAAACTCCGTGTCATCGATCCCGGCCAGGGTCGCCTGGTACAGGACCGCATCGGCCTGAACATCGGCCGTGATGTGGGTTGTCAGGCTCAGACCGGCGACGACACCGGCACAGGCCGCCGCCGCCCAGCCGGCTCCGGATGCCAGCACCAGCCGGTCCAGCCAGAACCGCCGGGCTGGACGCGGCTTGAGACCGGCATGGGTTGCAGCGGCGATCACCCGGTCGCGCAGCACGGCCGAGGCGCGAGGCTGCGGCGAGGTCGACAGCAGGCCGTCGAATGCCGTCGCCTCATCCAGTAGGGCGCGCGCAGCCGGGTCGACAGCCAGCAGACGCTCGGCCGCGGCCTGCTCAGCCACAGGCCAGCGACGCAGGTCCCCGCCCCAGGCGTCGGCCAGGACAGTCAAACGGTCCAGGGTCATCATCGTCCTCCCTCAATCCGGCCCTGGGCACCCTCGGGTGCCAGGTCGGCCAGAGCCACCCGCAAGGCCCGTCGCCCGCGGGCAAGCAGGCTTTCGAGCGCATCCACACTGACCTTCATCAAGGCCGCAGCCTCGATATTGGTCAGTTCCTGATAGTGACACAGCACAATGGCCTCGCGCTGCCGCTCGGGCAGCCGGGCGAGGGCAGCGTCGACCCTCAAGCCCGTTTCCACGGCCATCAGCCCCCGGTCCGCCGATGCCGAATCGTCGGCGCGCTCGGGCAGGGTATCCGTCGGAATCTCGCGCCGTCGCCTCAGCCGGTCGTAGCAGAGGTTGAGCGCCACCCGGTGCAACCAGGTATCGAATTTGGCCTTGCCCGGCGTCCAGCGCGGGGCCTGTCGCCAGGCCCGCAGCATCGCCTCCTGGGCCACATCCTCGGCCTCGACCGGGTCGCCCAGCATGCGCTGCGCCAGCGCCAGCATACGCGGCAGCTTGCGCGCCACCATCGTCTGAATGGCCGCGGGGTCGCCCTGACCCACGCGGCGCACCAGATCCTCGTCGGGGTCGTCGATACCAGCCAATCCGGACTCTTTCGTTTCTGACCGAAAGGGCCGGTCGGTCGATAACCGCCTTCCCCGACATCATCCTACTCCGAAGCGGACGGCGCAGGCGATGCCTGTCTGTTCGCCCGCCGCTCGCCCATCCGTTCGCGCCGCTGCTCGCGCATCTGCTGGCGTCCGGCCCGGCCTTCTTCGGCCGTGACATAGCCGTCGCTGTTAGCGTCGAGGCGGGCAAAGGCTTCGGTTGCCTTGGCCTGCGCCTCGGCGATCACGACCGGACCACGGTCCGCTCCGTGACGCCCACCCTGGTGCGCCATGTCGCCACCGCGGTTGGCCTGTCGCCCACCCCGATGACCGCGGCTGCGATCGCCGCGTGCGCCGTCCCGGGCCCCTTCGCCGCGCGCGGCATGGGCACCGTCGAACTCACTGCGGCTGATGGAACCGTTGCTGTCGGAATCCAGGCGGGCAAAGCGCGCACCGTTCCGTTCGGCGCGATGCGCCTGCATGGCGGCCTGGCGTTCTTCGACCGTCACCGTGCCATCCCGGTTGGCGTCGCTCGCGGTCAGGCGCTGGACGCGCTGTTGCACGAACTCAGCCTGGCTGATGCGGCCATCGGCGTTGGTGTCGGCACGGGCATGGCGTTGCGGCGAAGCGGCCGGGGCCTGCTGCGCCAAGGCCACACCACCGGCGGCCGCGAGAGTCAGAGCAGCAAAGCCACCCAGCATGTAAGTCTTCTTCATAACGATCAGTCTCCAGAGACCGCAGAACTGGCGGTCGCAGTTTTCCCCGTCTGAAGTGTCTAACGCTGCGCAGCTCAGGTTCCGTCGCCGGGAGTCGGAAGAACTGTCTCAAAGGCCGCCCGCGCTGCCTCTCTAACCTCGGTCAGACGGTGTTTCAGCGTCTCGAAATCCGGTTCCGCGGCCGCCTCGGCCAGGCGTTGGCGGAAGCCTTCGGGCTCGGTTTCCGGGTCCGGCCGGTCCTCGAAGGCGCAGCTGATCACCTGGGCCAGACGTTGCTGCATGCGCCAGGCATCCGCCAACTGCGGGTCGTCGGCGAGGGCCTCCAGCGTCGAAACGGTTAGCGGCTCTCCGGTCGCCGCGCGGATCAGCTGACGGTACTGGGCCACGAATTCAGCGTCGACCTGACCGCCGCGCGCCAGTTTGAGGTCCCATTCCCCACGCGCGGGTCGTCCCTGATCCATCCGGTCACGCATGCGCCGCACATCACCGGCCACATCCGCGTCGGGGCGAGCGCGGCGCAGGGCCGCCTCGATCGCCGCCGCGACCTGCTCACCAAAGGCCGCGTCACTGGCCCAGACCACCCGCGCCCGGGTCAGGGTCATGAACTCCCAGGTATCGGCGTCCTTGGCGTAGTAGTCCGCCAGCGTGCCCAGACGGACCGAGACCGGCCCCTTGGAGCCGCCCGGCCGCAGCCGCATGTCGACCTCATACAGGCCGCCCTCGGCCGTATGCGACGACAGGGCCGCGATCAGCCGCTGGGTAAACCTCGAGTAGAAGACCTCCGGGCTCCAGCCCCGACCCGATGAGGTCGCTTCGGGCGGTGACTCATAGACGGTGATCAGGTCCAGGTCCGACGCCGCGGTCATTTCGCGCGAGCCCGCCTTGCCCATGGCCACGACAGCCACGCCTCCCGCCATCGCACCGCCCATCCGTACCGCCTCGGCCATGGCCACCGGACCCAGTGCCTGCATCGCCCCGTCAGCCAGGGCCGTATAGGCGCGCCCGGCCGCCGCCGCTCCGGCCCGGCCCGTCAGGGTCTGGACACCGATCCGGAACATCTGCTCGCGATGGACCCGTCGCACGACATTCATCGCCGCCTCGAAATCCTCGGCGACCGCGACCTCGGCGATCAGATGCGTCATCAGGCCGGACTCGGCGTCGAGGTCCTGCAGGAAGCGGGCGTCCAGAATACTGTCCAGCGCCGCCGGATACCGGCCCAGGGTCCGGGCCAGCCGCGGGGCGAAGGCCAGCACGCCCAGCACCATTTCGAACAGCTGCGGCTGAGCCAGAAACAGGGCCTGAACCTGAACCCCGGCGCTCAGACCCGCAAAGAAGACGGCGAAACGCCGGAAGGCGGCGTCGGCCGCTCCGGTTCGCGCCACGGCGGTCAGCAGTTGCGGGGCCAGACGGGTGAACAGCTCGCGACCCCGGGCGCTGCGGGTCGCCGGAATCCGCCCGTGGTGCCAGCTGCGGATGGTGTCGGCCACCATGACCGGCTCGCTGAACCCCATACGGGCCAGGGTCTCCAGCGTGCCGGGGTCGTTTTCGATCCCGGTGAAGACCAGACTGCCGTAGGGCGACGACAGATCTTCGCCGCCCTCGAACAACTGGCCGTAGCGCTGGTTGACCCCCAACAACAGACGTTCGACGCCAGCATCGAAACGAGCCAGATCGCCTTCACCCGCCAAGGCCGCCACAGCTGTACGACCGGCAGATTCCTGCGGCAGACTGTGGGTCTGCTCGTCTTCCAGCATCTGCACGCGATGCTCCAGGCCCCGCAACTCGACATAGGATTGCGTCAGCTCGGCCGCGACGTCAGCGGCAATGTGTCCGGCCTCGCTCAGGGCCTTCAGGGCATCGACGGTGCGCGGCGCGCGCAGGACAGGATCGCGCCCGCCCAGGATCAACTGCTGGGTCTGGACGAAGAACTCGATCTCACGAATGCCGCCACGTCCCAGTTTCAGATTGGCACCGGCCGCTTCCAGACCGTCGCCGGTCTTGTGGACGTGGATCTGGCGCTTGATCGACTGGATGTCGAGAATGGCCGGAAAGTCGAGACTGCGGCGCCAGACGAACGGCGTCAGAGCCTGCAGGAATTCGGCCGCTGCGCCGGCGTCTCCCAGAACGGCGCGGGCCTTGATAAAGGCCGCCCGCTCCCAGTTCTGGCCGACGGACTCGTAGTAGGCCAGCGCCATCGGCGCGGCGACCACCGGCGGGGTCGAGGACGGGTCCGGCCTCAACCTCAGATCGACGCGGAACACATAGCCGTCCGCTGTCCGCTCCGACAGCAGGCCGGCCAGGACCTGGGCCGCGCGGTTGACGAATTTCTGCGCCTCGACACCCGGGGCCAGGGCCGCTTCCAGCGCCGTCGGTTCGTAAAACAACGACAGGTCGATATCGCTGGAATAGTTGAGCTCGAACGCCCCATGCTTGCCCATGGCCAGACCGAACAGGCCGGGGACCGGACCACACGGGTCGTCGGCCGCGGCGAGCAGCTTTCCCGCCTCGCGCTGTTCGAACGCCACTGCGGTCAGGGCTGCCTGCGCCGCAGCGTCGGCGAAATGCGACACAGCACCGGTCACCTGATCCAGATCCCAGACCCCACCGAGGTCAGCGAGGGCGGTCAGCAGATGCAGTTCAGCCTTCAGCCGGCGCAGCGGAGCTTTTAGCCCCTCGGGTGGCCCGTCCAGCGCGACCGTCTCCGCCAGAATGGCCTCCAGCCGCGCGGCCGGATCGATCTCCAGAATGGTGCGCAACCGGGCCGGCCAGCGTCGGGCGAGCCCCAGCAGATAGGGTGAGGCCGCGAACACCGGGGCCAGCGCCGGCCAGGCCGCCTCCAGCGTCCCGCTCCAGCCGTCCGCGACGGCGGCCTCTGTCAGCCGCTCGTGGACGCGCGCCGTCGCCTCGACATCACGCACCGGACCGCAGGGCTTCAGCCGCGGTCCCAGGGGTCCGGTCACGCCGCCGCTGCCGGCAGGATCAGCGCCACGCGGAGGCCGGGGCCGAAGCCGCCGTATTCACCGGGTCCCTCGTCCAGCTGGACGCGGCCACCGTGGGCCTCCAGCACCGCCGCCACCAGTGACAGACCCAGTCCCGAGCCCGGCTCGGAACGGCTGTTGTCCAGACGCACGAACCGCTCAACCACCCGGTCACGATCGACGTCCGGCACGCCCGGGCCGGTGTCGGTGATCGAGAATTCGATGTCCCCGGAAGAGCGCCTGCGCGCCCGCAGCATGACCGCCCCGCCGGCCGGAGTGTATTTGATGGCATTGTCGATGACATTGGCCAGGGCCTGGGCCAGGAACGGCCGGTTGGCCTCGATCATCAGCCCGGTCTCGATCTCGGCCGAAAACTCCAGTCCCTTGTCCTCGGCCGCCGGCTCGTACAGCTCGGCCATGTCGGCCGCCAGGGATCCGGCGTCAAATTTCTCGGGATCCGGCGTGCGTCCGGCCGCGGCCTGCAGCCGGGCGATGGCCAGCACCGTGTTGAAGGTCTTCAGCAGTTCGTCGGCCTCGCTCAGCGACAGCTGCAGCGCGTCGACGCCGTCGATCTTGCCGGCCTCGGCGTCGATCAGGGCGACCTCCAGCTTGGCCCGCATCCGGGTCAGCGGCGAGCGCAGGTCATGGGCGATCGCGTCCCCGGCGTGACGGATCGAGGCCATCGAGGCCTGCAACCGGTCCAGCATGGCGTTGAGTCCGGCCCCCAGTTCGTCCAGTTCGTCGCCGCTGCGACGGACCTCGACCCGGGCCTTGAGATCGCCCTCCTGTACGGCGGTGACGACCCGGTTCAATCGGCCCATGGCCTGTTCGACGTTGCGGCTCAGGATCAGTCCGCCACCGGCACCCAGCAGCAGCACCATGCCCATCGCCGCCCACAGGGCCTGGGTCAGGCGTGACAGGTATTTCTCGGTGTCGCCCAGATCCTGGGCAACCAGCAGCATCTCACCGCCCGACAGGGTCACCTGGACGCCCAGGGCCTGATTGCGCACCACATTGCCCGCCGCATCGGTGTCGGTGAAGCGGAAGGTCGCCCACTGCTCGCCACCGCGGTAGTTCTCGATCGGCGAGACATTGGTCGGCTGCGCGTTCGTGCTCCCGGCGGGGGTGCGTTCGGTCACGCTGAGGTCGCCGGTGATCTTGCTGCCGTCGGCCCGCATCAGCAGATACAGATAGGCGCTGCGTTTGGTGACGCGCTCGACCAGCGCCTGGTTCAGCACGTCGACGCCACGGGTCCGGTACAGGGCGGTCAGCACCGAGGTCTCGGCCCGCACATCGGCCTCGGCCCGGGCCTGGGCCTCGGCGGCCGAGGCGAAATAGACATAGGCCAGCACCGCGCTGGCCGCTGCCGCGAACAGGGCCAGAAACAGCAGCGTCAGCCGGAACGGCGTCCGCCGAAAGAGCGACGGGACCTTCACCGGCCGTCAGGCTTCCAGCCGGTAACCCGCGCCACGGACGGTCTGCAGCATCGCCCGGTCGAAGCCCTTGTCGATCTTTGCCCGCAGCCGGCTGATGTGAACATCGATGACATTGGTCTGTGGGTCGAAATGATATTCCCAGACCTTCTCCAGCAACATGGTGCGGGTGACCGACTGACCGGCGTGACGCATCAGGAATTCCAGCAGCTGGAACTCACGCGGCTGCAGGTCGATCTCGGTCTCGCCGCGATGCACGGTGCGGGCGATCAGGTTCATCTCCAGATCGCCGACCTTGAGCACGGTCTGGACCCCGCCGGTCTCGCGCCGTCGCGCCAGGGCGTCGACCCGGGCGATCAGTTCGGCAAAGGCATAGGGTTTGACCAGATAGTCGTCGCCGCCGGCCTTGAGCCCGACGACGCGGTCCTCAACCTCGCCCATGGCCGACAGGAACAGCACCGGTGTCTGGTCGCCGTCCTTGCGCAGGGTCTCGACCATGCCGATACCGTCGAGGCGAGGCATCATCCGGTCGACGACATAGACATCGTAACCGCCCTTCTGCGCTTCCAGCAGGCCGAAAGCCCCGTCCACCGCGTGGACCACGTCATTGCCGGCCTCGGTCAGGCCGCGCACCATCGCCGTGGCCGCCTCGGCGTCGTCTTCAACCACCAGAATACGCATCGATCAGCCCCCGGAATTCAGATTCGCCGCCGACACTAGCGCATCGGCGGCGATCTGGTCAGTTACGGCTTAGTCAGATTTCGGTAGCTCAAGCGCGACCGGAACATTGCTCTGCGGCGTGCGGATCAACAGGAAGACATTGTCGCGGCCCGCTTGCCGCGACGCGGTCACCGCGGCCTGAACATCGGCGACGCTCTGCACCGGTGCGGTACCGGCCCGCATGATGACGAAGCCCGGCTCGAAGCGGCGGTCACCCCCGGCGGCCACACCGGTCACGACGACACCGTCGACCGCCTCCGGGATATTGTAGCGCTGGCGCAAGGCCGCGGTCATCGGGGCCAGGGTCAGACCGGCCACGACCTGACCACTGGGGGTCGCGGCCGCGGGCGGTGCGTCAGGTTCGGCCGCACCGTTGCCGGCGCGCAGTTCCGCCGCGGACGGGCGCGTGCCCGAGCGGACATTCAGCGTCTGGCGACGATCGTTGCGCAGGATTTCGATGCGCAGCGTGTCACCGGCCTTGGCCCGACCCACACGACGGGTCAGGTCGCTGGAGCTGACAATCGGCGTGCCGTTCAGGCCGACGACAATATCCCCGGCCTGCAGGCCGGCCCGGGCGGCCGGACCGCCGGCCGTAACACTGTTGACGAAGGCCCCGCGGGCGGTGTCGGGCAGACCCATGGACTCGCGCCACGGATCCAGATCACCGATCTCGACGCCCAGATAGCCGCGCTCGATCGTTTCGCCGCGCATCAACCGGTCGGTGATCGGCTTGGCGAGCGACGCCGGGATGGCGAAGCCGATACCCACCGACCCGCCCGTGGGTGAAAAGATCGCCGAGTTCACGCCGATGACGCGGCCGTAGATGTCGAAGGTCGGGCCGCCGGAATTGCCACGGTTGATGGCGGCGTCGATCTGCAGGAAGTCGGTATAGGGATTGTCCGTACCACCGATGTCGCGCGACTTGGCCGAGACGATGCCGGCTGTGGCCGTGCCGCCCAGACCGAACGGATTGCCGACGGCGACAACCCAGTCACCAACGCGCGGTTCGGCCTCTTCCTCGAAGGTGACGAACGGCAGATCCCCGCCGGACACCTTGATCACGGCCAGGTCCGTCGCTTCGTCCCGCCCGATCAGACGCGCCGGCAGCTCACGGCCGTCGCTCAGCTTGACCGTGATTTCTTCGGCATTTTCGATGACGTGGTTGTTGGTGACGATGAAACCGTCGGCCGAGATCAGGAAGCCGGACCCGGCCCCCATAGCCGTCGCGCCCTCGTCTTCGGCGTCCGGATCCTGGCTGCCGCGCGGGGCACCGGGGATCGGCACGGAGCCAAAGCCGGGAATGGTGATCGTCCCCCGACGCCCGCTTGGCACCCGCGTCTTCACGTCGATCTGCACGACCGCCGGGGCGACCTGCTGGAAAATGTCGGCAAAACTGAGCGGTGCCCCCTGCGGCGGCGCGAAGGCCAGACCCGCGGCACCGGCGGACGGGACCAGCTGGCCGGCGATCCGGGCCGGCTCGGCATGGGCACCAGGCCACTGAATGACACCACCGGCCGTGGCAACGGCAGCAAAGGTCAGGCCGACGGCGGCCCCCAGAATGAACTCCTTACGCTTCATCATCTCGGGCGTGGATCCTTTCAGGCGGGTGCCGCGCACCCGTTCATCGGTGAATATAGGACGGACTGGCCTGTAACCAAACCGTCAAGGCTGGATGGTTGGGCCGCCCTGGTGCCCGTCATTGGGCGAAGATGCGTCAGGATCAGGGCAAACAGCCTGATCCTGCATCAGTTCGGCCAATCGCCGCTCTTCGTCAGCGGACAGCGCGGTCACCTCGGGACGTCGCCGTCGCCCCGCGAAAATCAGGCCCACGCCGGCCAGCAACAGCAGTGTCAGGGGGCCGAACCACAACAGCCAGGTGCCCGGCCGCACCGGCGGCTGGAACAGGACGAAATCGCCGTAGCGCCGCACCAGATCCTCGCGAATGGCCGCGTCGCTGTGACCTTCGGCAATCTCCTCGCGCACCAGCCGGCGCATATCCCCGGCGATGCCCGCAGGGCTGTCGGCGATCGACTCGTGCTGGCAGACGACGCAGCGAATATCAGCGAACAGGGCACGGGCCCTGGCCTCCTGCCGGGCGTCGGGCAAGGGCCGGTCGGGTGCCGCCGCCGGTTCAGCGGCCATCAGACCCACCGCGGCTAGCGCGATCAGCAGCGCGCGCCTCATCGGCCTTTGCTCCGCGAGCCGATCCCGACCCGCAAACGCCGGTCCAGCAAGGACAACAGCGCCCCCAGCGCCATGATCGCCGGCCCCAGGAAGATCAGCCGCGCCCACGGATTCCACCAGACCCGCACGGTCCAGGCCGGTTCCCCGGCGGGGGTGGCCCGACGTTCACCCATCACCACATAGACGTCGTCCAGCCCGCGGAAATCCAGCCCGACCTCGGTCGTGGTCTGCCCGCCGGCCGGGAAGAAGCGCCGCTCGGCCACGATTTTCCGGGCAGCGGACCCGTCGGGTCGCGTCACGGTCAGTCGACCCTGTTCAGCCAGATAGTTGGGACCCTCGATCACCTCGACACCGTTCAACCGGACGCGCCACGGGCCGGCCCCGACCTCGCCGCCCACAGCCACGACCGCCGCCGCCTCGACCCGGTAGCCGGTCTCGACCACCGCCCCCATAACGAAGACCCCCAGACCGGCATGGGCCAGGGTCATGCCCCAGGCCCCCAGCGGCAGACCCCGCGCGCGACGACCTACCTCGGCCAGCGGGGCCCGGAACAGGCGCACCCGCTCGACCACCTCGGCCAGTGACCCCAGAATCAGCCAGGCCCCGAGGCCCAGACCCGCGGCGGCCAGCGCCTTGCGCGGCTCGAACGCGGTCCAGCCCGCCAGACCGGCCAGCAGGGCCAGCCCCGCCGCCAGCGCCAGTCGCTGCAGCGCGCCCCGGGCATCGCCGCGCTTCCACGCCAGCAACGGCCCGGCCGGCAGGATCAGAAAGGCGATGACCATCAGCGGCGTGAAGGTGATGGCGAACCACGGCGGCCCCACCGAGATCGTCGCCCCCGTCGCCGCCTCGAGGATCAGCGGATACAGGGTCCCCAGCAGGACGGTCACCGCCGCCGCCGTCAGGAACAGGTTGTTGAGGACCAGCGCCCCCTCGCGGCTGATCGGGGCGAACAGACCGCCGCCCTTTAACTGCGGCGCGCGCCAGGCGAACAGGGCGAAGGCCAGCCCCGCTGTCAGGCCGAGGATGGCCAGCAGCATCATGCCCCGCTCCGGATCGACGGCGAAGGCATGAACGCTGGTCAGAACGCCGGATCGTACGAGGAAGGCCCCCAGCATCGAGAAGGTGAAGGCCAGCAGGGCGAGGAATACGGTCCACCCGGCCAGAGCCCCCCGACGCTCGGTCACCACCGCCGAATGCAGCAGGGCCGTACCCGCCAGCCACGGCATGAAGGAGGCGTTCTCGACCGGGTCCCAGAACCACCAGCCGCCCCAGCCCAGCTCGTAATAGGCCCAGAAGGCCCCGAGCGTGATGCCGACGGTCAGCAGACCCCAGCTGGCCAAGGCCCAGGGCCGGACCCAGCGCCCCCAGGCGGGCCAGAAACTGGCCTGCCCGCGCCCCTCGATCAGGGCGGCGACCGCGAGGGAAAAGCAGACCGAAAAACCGACATAGCCCGCGTAGAGCAGCGGCGGATGGAAGGCGAGCGCCGGGTCCTGCAGCAGCGGGTTCAGGGAGGCCCCCTGAAACGGAGCCGGGTCGAGGCGCGCGAAGGGATTGGAGGTGAATACGGCAAAGGCCAGAAACAAGGTGCCCAACGCGCCCTGCACCCCGACCGCCGAGGTCTTCAGGCCGAACGGCAGACCGCGCGCCCGGGCCAGGGCTCCGCCGAACCCGGTCATCACCAGACACCACAGCACCAGCGAGCTCTCGTGGCTGCCCCAGGCGGCGGCGACCTTGTAGAGCATCGGCTTGTCGGTGTGGCTGTTGGCCGCGACATTGGCTACCGAGAAATCGCTGACGACAAAGGCGTGGATCAGCACGGCAAACGCCACGGCGACTGTGCCTGCGCACGCCAGCGCCGCGCCCTGCGCCGCGCCGGCCAGCACCGGACTGCGCCGGATCCGCCCGGCGATAGACAATCCCGTCTGCAGGGCGGCAAGGCACAGGGCAAGGATCAGGGCAAAGGCCCCGAATTCAACGATCATTGCGTGGCGGCTCCGGGCGCGGGACGCCATTCACCGTTGGCCTTCAGGCTGTCGGCCACTTCGCGCGGCATATAGGTCTCGTCATGCTTGGCCAGCACCTGGGTGGCGCGGAAGCTGCGATCGGGTGCGAAAGCCCCCTGGGCGACGATGCCCTGCCCCTCACGGAACAGGTCCGGCAGATTGCCGTGATAGGTCACCCGGGTATCAGCCGCGTTGTCGGTGACCACGAACACCACGGCCCCGTCCGGCTCGTGGCGGACGCTGTCGATGACCACCAACCCGCCCAGACGCACCACCCGCCCGGCCGGGGCCTTTTCGGGCGTGGCCTCGGACGGCGAGAAGAAGAAGGTCACCGTGTCGCGCATGGCCCACAGCGACAGGCCGACGGCCAGGGCGAGGATCGGCGCGACAGTAGCGACCACCCAGAGGCGACGCCGCGCCTTCGGGGACTTGGGAAGCCAGCTCATGGTCGGAAGGGCCCGTGTCGGGGGAAACAGCCGCCGACGTATAGCGTCCGGTCCGGCCGGGTCCAACGCGTCATCGGGCCGCTCCGGCACCGGCCAGCGGCAGACGGGCCTCCAGGTCGATCCGGCGCGGATCGGCCGGGTCGAGCGCGGCGATCAACGGTTCCCACAGGGTCCGGACAGCCTCACGGTCGCCCCGGGCCAGCGCCGCCTCACCCAGGAAATACCGCGCGCCCAGCTGTCCGGGATCGCGCTTCAGCGCCTCTCGGAAGGCGGCTTCGGCGTCACCGCCGACCACCCCCTCCTGGGCCCGCACCAGGCTCTCGCCCAGTCGTGCCCAGCTTTGAGCATCCTCAGGCCGGATCTCCAGCGCCCGGCGAAAGGCCGAGGCCGCACCGATCGGGTCGCCCGCCTCGAAACGGGCCGTGCCCAGCATGACCAGGGCCTGATGGTCATCAGGATGATCCCGAACCACCCGGGCCACGACGGCAGCCAGTTGCGGCGGTTCCAGCGACTCGAGGTTGGCGGCCCACTGATCGACGCGCCGTTGAAAGGGTTGATCCGCCTGCCCCGGCGCACCGGTCAGCACATACAGACCAAGCGCACAGGTGCCCGCCACGACCAGTCCGACCAGAACCGCGCGGGGGTCCGAAGATCGGGGGCTGGCGGACACGACATCGGGCCGGCCGGTCAGCCAGCGCCGTCCGGCCTCGGCCCGCGCCGCCGCCCAGGCCTCGGGATTCAACAGCCCGCGCGTCTTGAGCCTGTCCAGCTCGTCCAACTCGCGGCGTGCAAGGTCCGCCATGCCCGTGGACTCGCCGCCGACACCGCGACGGGCACCGCCCAGCACAAGAAGGCCGGCGAGCGCGGTGAGCAGTCCGGTCAGGATCCAGAATACCGTCATGGCCGGATGGTCTAGAGGCCGGGGGGCAGGAGGGAAAGTGTTTCACCCGACATTGGCCGGGTGACAAGGTCGCAGCCGGTCAGGCGACCGCCCTGGCGGCACCCGAGGGCCTCTTGGGTCGGCTCGCGATTGCCGCGCGCCGCCGTATGGTGCGGGCCGCCTCCTCCTCGTCGAGCAGGGTCAGGAAATCAGCCGAAAGGCTGACCAGATCCAGCGCGTGCCGAGGGTTGGCGAGCTCGCCGGTATTCACGGCTCCGATCGCTTCCTCCGCGTAGCGGCTCAGCTTCTGGGATAGAATTTCAACGACCTGCTTGCGCTCCGACTCACAACCGAACACGCCGGCAGGGCCGCGCACGGCTCCAACCAGCCGCATCAGTTCGCGGGCCGCGTCGACCTCTTCGCCTTCCGACGGGGCCTCGAGATCCGGAGCCTCACGGCTCATGCCGCCGGCAATGCGCACGCGCACCAGCGGCAGGGCACCATCCAGCAGTTTCTCACTGGTCCGTAGCAGGGTGCAAAGCCGTTTGGAGATCGCCACCCGGGCGCTCCGCGCCGAGCGGCCCCATGCGCTGTCTGGCTGAAGCTGCAGGTTCGCCTCCAGTTCGGCGAGAACCGCTGAACACCAGGCAATATCCTCGATCACGGGCTCGATCGGTGCCGCGCCCGACTTGAAAGCCCCGACCCGTTCGACGCGCCCGATCACCCCGGCGATAAGGCGATCGACGAAGCCGGCGAGTTCCGATGCGCTCAGAAAGGATTCCCGCCCGGCCGAACCCGAGGCCTGGGTCAGAATTCTCAGGATCAGGACGGCGTCGTCCAGATGGGAGAACAGGATTTCAAGGACCCGTTGCGCCCCGTCGGTAACGATTTCCGCGCTGTCGCGGATCATCAGGCGCAGCTCCGCCACCTGATCCCCGTCCGGCCGCTTCAGCCAGGTGTCCAGGGACGACAGGCCCTTTCGGGCCAGATGGATCAGGTCGAGACTCGCTGCCAGATCAATCAGGCCACGGCTTCGCTCCGCCGGTGACGACAGCGACTCGGGCCAGACAGCCTCGGGCTGGTCGCGTACGGCAGCGGCAGCGGCGAGGCAGATTCGGTCAGCCACCCGGATCGCATGAGGCCCCTCCTTGTCCAGACGCGGCAACAGGGCCGGTTCCCTGGCGCTGGCCAGCTTCCACAGTCGTGGCAGGACCCCGGCCGGAAAGACGACGCCCTCGATGCCGTCGGACCGGGGACGGAACATCGACATTATGGGGCCGAGCACCAACGCGCGCCGCTGGCGGTCGACCACTTCATCCATCAGCAGACCTTCCAGCTGACGGGCGCGCTCACCCGGCATGGCCGAGACAGCCTTCTGCAGCTGCTTGAGCATGGGGTCAGCGCATCGCTCGAGCAGCGGGGCCATGATCCGATTGATGGACGCCTGTTCGGCCATGCCGACTTCCCAGGACCGGAATCAGCTCCGGGTGCGTCAATCTGCCGGTATAGGGTTAATATCTGCTTCCCAAATCCCGAGGTCGGCACCGTCCAATTCAGGTCTCGGCGGCGGGCAGTTCGGCGATGACCTTGAGCCCGCCCATGGCACTGGACGCCAGCGTCAGCCGCCCCTCATAGGCCCGAACCAGTTCATCGACGATCGACAGACCCAGACCCGAGCCGGGCGCGCTCTCGTCCAGCCGGGAGCCGCGCTTCAGCACCTCGTCACGCTGGTCCTCGGGCAGGCCCGGACCGTCGTCCTCGACCACCACCGTCATCTGCCCCGGGCCGGACGGCGTCGCCACGACCCGCACCCGCCGCGTCGACCATTTACAGGCGTTCTCGATCAGGTTGCCGAGGATTTCCTGCAGGTCCTGCCGCTCGCCGCGGAAATCCAGTTCGTCGGGGGCCCGCCAGTCGATCTCGACGCCCTTGGATTCGAACACCTGCTCCAGCATCACCGCCATCTCGTCGATAACCCCGGCGATCGGGGTCCGCTCGCCGATCAGCTGGGCCCGGGCCGCCGCACGCGCCCGACGCAGGTGGTGATCAACCTGAGCCTTCATGATATCGGACTGGCGACGCACCATGTCGGGCAGCGCCCCCTCGGCGGTTCCGGCCTCGGCCAGCATCACCGACAGCGGCGTCTTCAGCGCATGAGCCAGATTGCCGACATGGGTGCGCTGGCGTTCGACCGTCTCCTGGTTGTGGGTCAGCAACCGGTTGACCTGGTCGGCCAGCGGCTGGATCTCGAGGGGGTAGCGGTTGACGATCCGCGCCGTCTTGCCCTTGCGGACATCAGCGATCTCGTTGCGCAATGAATACAGCGGCCGCAGGCCGATCTGGACCTGGATCAGCACCGCGGCCGCCAGACCGAAGCCCATCACCAGCAGCACCACCCAGGTTACGGTGGCGAACTGCCGCGTATCATTCTCGACATCCGACCGATCGATCCCGGCCATAAACACCACCGGCCGGGTTCGGCCGGGCATCTGTTTCATACTGGCCGCGACCCGCAGCGGCTCTCCGCGCGGACCGGCTGCGTCATAGGTGATGGTCTGACCGAAGGCGGCGCTCAGCCGCGGCGGCAGATCGACCGGAACGATCAGGTCAGCCCCGGCCAGGGAGTCCGAGCGGACCAGCATCCGCAGCCGCCCGTCGGCGACAGGCTCGGCCACGGCCCAGTATTTCCCGGACAGCGGTCGCAGCGAACGTGCATCCTTGATTTCCGAGGTGACGACCGTGTCGCCGCTGACGTTCGAGGCCACCACCACCTCGTCGATGGTGTCGCTGAGCGTATTGCCCAACCGGCGCAGGCCGGATTCCTGGAACAGGGAGGTCAGGACAAGGCCCGTCACCACCAGGGCGATCACAATCCAGGCCGACGCCAGCCAGATCAGGCGGCGGGTCAGGGACCGGCCCGGACGTCCAAACCAACGCCCCCAGGACTCCTTTACCGCCGGCGCGTCCGGTTCAACGTCCGTGCTGCCGGTCATGGCGACGCGATCAGTCCGCGACCGACTCGCCGGCCAGCGGCGTCAACCTGTAGCCCAGCCCGCGCACCGTCTCGATGCGATCGGCCCCGATCTTCTTGCGCAGACGACCGACGAAAACCTCGATGGTATTGGAATCGCGGTCGAAATCCTGATCATACAGGTGCTCGACCAGCTCCGTCCGGCTGATGACCCGGCCCTGATGCATCATCAGATAGTGCAGCAGCCTGTATTCGAGAGAGGTCAGACGCAGCGGTTCGCCGCCGACGCTGGCCCGGGCCGCGCGCGGATCCAGTCTCAGGTCACCGCAGGCCAGGGTGGCCGAGGCGATGCCGGCCGAGCGCCGCAGCAGGGCCCGCAGTCGCGCCAGCAGCTCTTCCGTATGGAACGGCTTGGTCAGATAATCGTCGGCCCCGGCATCGAAGCCGGCCACCTTGTCGGACCAGGCCCCACGGGCGGTCAGGATCAGCACCGGCGTGGTCTTGCCGTCGCGCCGCCAGCGCTCCAGCACCGACACGCCGTCGATCTTGGGCAGGCCGAGATCCAGCACCACCACATCATAGGGTTCGGTATCGCCGAGAAAATGCGCCTCCTCGCCGTCGGCGGCGTGATCCACCGCATAGCCGGCATCGCCCAGCGCGCCCTTCAGCTGACGGGACAGATCAACGTCATCTTCGACGAGCAGCACGCGCATTCAGCGTTCTCCAATAATGCGGCCGCTGCGCGCGTCCACGGTAATGTCGGCGATCCGGCCGTCCGGATAGGCCCAGCGCACGACAATGACATTGCCGCGGTCGCTGGCGTTCAGATACCGCCCGGGGCGGCCGGCGCGCACACTGCGTTCCGCCTCCGCCAGGCTGATGCGCTGCTCGCGTTCAGGCTCGGCCTGGCGCTGTCGCGACTCCTCGCGCTGGCCACGCGACTGGTCAAAGTCCCGCGCGACCGCATCGGCCATTGGCGCGGCGGTCATCAGGACAGCGAGGATAAGAACACGGATGCGGGTCATGAATACGGGTCTAGGCCTCAGCCTCTGAACGGCGGCTGAACGTCCACCCTAGGCAGAATTGATCGTCATGGGCAGTCCGTTCACGCAAACGGCGACCGTCATCTGTACCGGCTCGGGAACATGAACTTCAGATGACCCGCGCCGTTCAGGCCAGGCTCAGCGGCCAGGGCGTACTGTTCAATCCAACGCAGTCCCCCCGGTCTGCGACCTACGGAAGGACAGACCCGATGATCAAGACAGTATTTCTCCCCGCCCTCGTCCTGGCCGCCGCCTCGGTCGCCGTGCCCGCCATGGCCCAGTCGTACGGCCCGGCGCGCCAGTCCGGCCTGACCATCAGCTTCGGTACGAGCCCCGCCTACGGTTACAACTCCGGTTACAACCGCAGCTACAACCAGTCGGGCTGGCAGGCGATCAACCGTCGTCAGGCCACCCTTGACCGTCGCATCGACCTCGGTGTCCGCAACGGGTCGCTGACCCGCCGCGAGGCTGTCAGCCTGCGCCGCGAGTTCAACAACATCGCTCGCCTCGAGTCGCAGTACCGTCGTAACGGCCTGACCCGTCGCGAAATGGCCGACCTGGATCGCCGCTTCGATCGCCTGTCGAGGCAGATCCGCATCGAGCGTAACGACCGTCAGACCCGCAATAGTCGTTACGACCGTAATGACCGGCATGACCGGCATGACCGGTACGACCGCAACGACCGGAACGGTCGCCGCCACTAAACGCCGACCATCCTCCCCGGATGTAGAGGGCGCGATCCGCAAGGGTCGCGCCCTTTTCCGTGGTCAGGCCCGGATCACGCTGTCCAGCACGGTCACGGCCTGCCCCCGGATCAGCACGCGCTCGCCGGCGGCCTCTGTCTCGATATCCCCACCGCGCCCGGGGAAGGCCTGCAGGAAGCGAACGACCGACCGCCCCAGGATCTCGCCGTACATCGGTCCCAGCAGACAGTGGGCCGAGCCGGTGGCCGGGTCTTCATCCACCCCGCAGCCGGGAGCGAAGAAACGGTCGATCACATCGACTCCGTCGGCCGCGTCGGCCGGAGCACAGACGATCACATGGCCGGCCTCGCCCGCCTCGCCCCGGATCGTCGCCAGCCGCCGGAAGTCCGGGCTCACCGCCCGCACGGCCGCGGCATCGGCCAGCACCGCCACCAGATAACGCCCGGCCCGCACCTCGACCGGCACGACGCCCAACGCCTCGACCAGTCCCTCGGGCACCGGCGTGCGGCGCGGCGGATCGGCGGGAAAATCCATCTCATAGCGGTCGTCCAACCGGCGAACGAGCAGCGGTCCCGAACGGGTATCAAAGGTCAGCCGCACCGCCATCAATCCCAGCTCGGCCACCAGCACATGGGCTGCGCCCAGGGTCGCGTGACCGCACAGGTCGACCTCGGTCGCCGGGGTGAACCAGCGCAGGTCGAACCGCGCCGGATCCGCCGTGCGTCGCAGGAAGGCAGTCTCGGCCTGGTTGTTCTCCATCGCCAGCGCCTGCATCCAGCCGGCCTCGGGCCAGACCTCGAACGGTTCGACCACACAGGCCGGATTGCCCCGGAACGGGGCGGAGGCGAAGGCATCGACGGTCCACTGGCGCATGACGCTTCAGATACGCTACGGCAGACACTCCGAAAAGGCGGACCCATGCCCGAACTGCGCACCGAACTGACCGAAGACGACCTGCGCATCGCCTGGCGCTGGATTGCCGAGGAGAGCTATTGGGGCGCGTCCATCCCGTGGCCGACATTCGAGCGTGCCTGCCAGAGTTCGATCTGTTTCGGCCTGTTTGAGTCGGATCGACTGATCGGCTTCGCCCGGGTGGTGACCGACGGGGCCACCTTCGCCTGGCTGTGCGATGTTTTCATCGACGCCGGGGCGCGCGGTCGGGGTCTGGGCAAGACCCTGATGGACGCCGTCATGGCCGAACCCCGTCTGCGGGACCTGCGCCGTTGGGGTCTGGCCACGGCAGACGCCCATGGGCTTTACGAACAACACGGATTCGAGTCCGCCGACCCACTCAGGCATATGGAGAAGGTCGATCGGGGGATCTATCTGCGGCTGGCACCGCGCCAGGAATAGGCAACCCCCTCCCTCCCGATGTTCGGGAATACGGGAAACGTTACGGCTCGACGACCGTCAACTCCGGCCAGCGACCCCGCGCATTCTCCACCGTGCGCTGCCAGCCGCGCGCCACACCTCGCACCGGATTGGGCCGCAGGGTCATCGAAAACACATCCTCCAGCCCGAACGGGGCGGCGACGCTGACCGTGTCATCGGCCTCCAGCCGCACCCCGACGGCGAAGGCCGGGGCGACGAAGCGCGACAGGGCCTCGTCGGTGCCGGTCAGCGGCTCGTAGGACTCGCCGAACCTCTCCTCAAACCACAGATGCACCCGCGCCTGATTGCGCACCTCGACCAGATCCCGCAGCGGCGACTCGAAGGCGGCGGCGACCCGTTTGATCACGACGTCCTCCGCGTCCCAGCTGGTGTCCGGGTCGAAATAGCCCAGGTCATAGTCCTTGATGCCATAGCCGACCGGCCGACCGGTCTGCGCGTTCCAGACCGCCTGATAGACCGCCCCGGAGAACACCCGCCAGTCCGGCAGGTCCAGCCCCCGCACTGTCGTCAGCACCTGCATCAGCTGCGGATTGTTGCGGACGATGGCCGCCAGCTTCGTCTCAGGATCGCTCATTTCCGGTCCCTCAGCGGCCAGCCGTGATCCAGCGGCCCGTGCCCGCCGCCGAGCCCGGGCGCGCGGCGGATGGCCTCGAACACATAGACGCGGGCCTCGGCCACGGCGGTGTCCAGCGGCAGACCCCGCGCGATCCCGGCGGCGCAGGCGCTGGCCAGGGTGCAGCCGGTGCCGTGGGTGTGGCGGGTGTCGAGCCGCGGCCCCTCCATCCGGGTTTCGCCGTCAGCCGTCAGCAGCAGATCGATGACCGTGTCGCCGGGCACATGGCCACCCTTCATCAGCACCGCCCTCGCCCCGAGGGCCAGCAGGGCCGCGCCCGCCCGGCGCTGGCCGTCCAGATCAGCGACGGTGATCCCGGTCAGGGCCTCGGCCTCGGGCGCATTGGGCGTCAGCAGGGCCGCGCGCGGCACCATCAACGACCGGACCGCGGCGATGCCCGCCGCCTGCAGCAGCGGCGCGCCGCCCTTGGCGATCATCACCGGATCAACCACCACCGGCGCGTCCGAGCTGTCGAGAATGGCCGCGACCCGCTCGACCACCTCGACCGTGCCCAGCATGCCGGTCTTGATCGCATCGGCCCCGATGTCGTCCAGAACCGCCCGCGCCTGGGCCTCGATCAGGTCCAGCGGCAACGGATGTACGCCGTGGACCCCCAGGGTGTTCTGCACGGTGATGGCGGTGACGGCCGTGGCCGCATAACCGCCCAGCATGGTCACGGCCTTGATGTCGGCCTGCAGGCCCGCCCCGCCGCCGGAATCGGAGCCGGCAATGATCAGGACACGTCCGAGGGGCAGGGTCATCCGGGCTGGATGGCCAATCCGCGCCGTTTCGGCAAGATGGATTGTGCGCGCCCGCAAGGACTTCCCGCCTCCCCGGCGGTACATCTGGACGGACCCTGCCCTGGTAATTGACCCTGTTCGCCTCGACAATCGGCCGGGCACGGGGGAGACTGACGCATGATCCGGATAAAACTGACCAGCATTGGCGTGCCCGATCAGGATGCGGCCGAGCGCTTCTATGTCGACAAACTGGGCTTCCAGGTGAAGCGCAACATCCCGATGGGACCGGTCCGCTATCTGACCGTGGTCTCGCCCGCCGAACCGGACGGGACCGAGTTGTCGATCGAGCCCGGCAGCCAGCGGCCCGAGTTCGCGGCGTTTCAGGCCTGGATGGTCGAACAGGGCATTCCGTGGACGGGCTTCGAAGTCGCCGATATCGACGCGGACTATGGGCGCCTGACCGGCTTGGGTGTCGAATTCCGCGGTCCGCCGCAGGACATGGGCGAGGTCCGCGGGGCGACACTGAACGATACCTGCGGCAATCTGATCATGCTGTATCAGTTCATCGACGCGCAGACGGCCCCCTGAACCGCGAGGGCCTGCACCGTCTCGCGCACGTCGTGGACCCGGATCACCGCCGCGCCGCGCCGCGCCGCCTCCAGCGCCAGGGCCAGTGACCCGCCCAGCCGGTCCCCGGCCTCGACCGCCGACGGATCAATCGACTGGATCGTCCGCTTGCGGCTGGCCCCGTACAGCACCGGAAACCCGGTCGCGACCAGCCGGTCCAGCCCGGCCGTCAGCGCCAGATTGTGCGCCGCGGTCTTGCCGAAGCCGATGCCCGGATCCAGCCATATCCGCCCGCGCGCCACCCCGGCCGCCATCGCCGCCTCCGCCCGGTCGGTCAGCCAGTCCGTCACCTCGGTCAGCACGTCGGTATAGTGAGGGTTGGCCTGCATGGTGCGCGGTTCGCCCTGCATATGTATCAACACCACCGTGCAGCCGAGCTCGGCGGCCACGGCGGCGCTGTCCGGCGCGCCGCCCAGAGCCGTCACATCGTTCCAGATCGACGCCCCGGCCCCGATCGCCGCCCGCGCCACCTCGGGCTTCATGGTGTCGATACTGATCGTTCCGGCCCAGCGAGCACGCAGCCCGGCGATCACCGGCAGGACCCGGGCCATCTCCTCGGCGGCATTGACAGGTGCCGCCCCCGGACGGGTGCTCTCGCCGCCGATGTCGAGACTGTCGGCCCCCTGTTTCACCAGCCGCAGGCCGTGCGCCACCGCCGCCTCGACCGTGGCTAGCCGCCCGCCGTCCGAGAAGCTGTCCGGCGTGACATTGACGATGCCCATGACCTGCGGCCGGCTCATGTGCTGCCTCCGCCGATCAGCCCGGCCAGCGCTTCGAGATAGGCCCCGAACGCGGTCCGCCCGGCCCGGGTGATCGTCACCCGGGTCAGGGGCTTGTTGTTATGAAAACTCTTGTCGATGGCGACATAGCCCGCCTCTTCCAGCTTCTTCAGATGGACGGACAGATTGCCCTGGGTCGCCTCCAGCGCCGTCTTCAGCTCGGTGAATTCCGCGCTCTCGGCGTCCGCCAGATAGACCATGACCCCCAGCCGCATGCGGCCGTGGATGACGTCATCAATCTTGCCGAGGTCGCCGACTCCCATGGCGGATTCAGCCGGCCGTCGACGCGGCGCGGGCGTCGCGGAACATGATCCAGCCCGGCAGGGCGAACAGCAGGAACAGAGCGACGGTGCAGACCCCGAGATACCACAAGGGCTCGCGCACCAGCACGCCCAGCGCCACCGCCGTGGCCCAGCCGCCCAGCGCCGTGGCCAGCATCCAGCCCTTCCGCTTCAGCGTCCACGCCATGTACCAGGCCGCCGCCTGCAGGGCGAAGACGATGGAGGCGTAGTAGAGCCAGATGGCGAAATCCTGATCCCGCACAGCCCCCACGCCGAAGACGATGAGCACGGCGGCGTTGGCCATGCCGGTGGCGCTGAAGGCCGCGCTGAGCGTGCGGGCGGCCAGCGGTCCGCGATTGGCGGGGCCCTCCCGGCGGTCTCTGAGGATGGCCCAGGTCAGGACCAACAGGAAGCTGACAGTGATCCCGACGACAAAGGCCAGATTGGCGAGATCGGGCCAGTCGATCAACCCGGTCGCCTGACCGATATGGAACAGGCACTGCAGGCCGTAGAGCAGGCCGCCGGCCAGGTAGCAGATGGCCAGGGTCAGGGGTGGACGCCAGCCGCCTTCGACAATCGAACGCATGAAGGCCAGATCGTCTTCGGGCGAATGCGGGCGGGGTTTGGCGGACTTGGTCGGCATGGGCGATTCTCCGGGACCGGCTCGCCACCCGGAGGTGAACGAGCCAGCCGATATTGGCAAGCTATTCGGCGGGGACGGGCGCGGCTTCGGGCACCCGACGCCACGGGACACGTCGACCGTTCAGCCAGCGGCCCATGAAGCTGTGGCGGATCAGCAGTTCGTAGGTCAGCAGGCTGACGACCATCGTGCCGCCGATCACCAGACCGAACTTGACGAACCACGGCAGGACCGCATTCACCAGCAGCACTTGTCCGACCATGACCAGAGGCAGATGGATGAGATAGATCCAGTAGGAGGCGTCGGCCAGATAGCGGCGGACGGCGCTGCGGCCCGAGGCGAAGCGCAGGGCCAGGGACAGGACGGCGAAGGTCGAGGCGAACACGGCCAGGGCCATGACCACCGCCAGCCCGGCCTTAAGGTCCGGATCGGTCACGGGCTCCAGTTGCGGCACCGGTCCGCCCGCCAGCACCAGAGCCCCGGTTCCGACTCCCAGCGCCACCACGGTGAACACCGGCCACAGCCGCTCGATGCGGCCCAGCAGATCGCGGCGGCGGTCCAGCAGAATGCCGAGACCAAAGGCGGTGCCGAAGGCCGTCAGCGCCACAGGGTTGGGAACCAGTCCGGTGTCCGGCGTCGGAATGCCAAAGAATGGAATCCAGTCCGGTGTCAGCCAGAAGGCAACCGCCAGCGGCGCGGCCATCAGGGCCGGGGTCCACGGACCGATCAGGGCTCCGGTGACGCGGTCGACGACCCGTCCCCAGCCGCCGCCACGATCCAGAGCGGCGAACGGCGCGCGCAGCACCGTCATCGCACCGTAGAAAATCAGCAGCACCCACAGGAACCACAGATGGGTCAGGGGAAAGTTACCGACCGTCATCGCCGGCGGCGGCGGACCGTCGGTCGGGATCACCCCGCCGTTGCGGATCGCCGCCATCCAGATCAGCACCGCGACAAACGACGCGAAGATCGGGGCCCACAGGACCAACAGCGGCCCCGCGATTCGGCTCAGCCGATCTCTGATGAAACCGAGGGTCCCGCGCCGGTGCAGCGTCATATGGGCGAACAGACCGGCGATCAGGAAAAAGCTGGTCATCCGGAACAGATGGATGGCGAAGAACAGGACGCTGGCGACCGGCGAGTTGTCCGTGTCCGGCACGATCCAGATCGTGACCGGGAAATAGGCCAGGGCCGCGTGCAGCACGACCCCCAGCAACAGGGCCGTGCCGCGCAGGGCATCGAGCCCGTGCAGACGGTCTCCCGCCGGAATTTCAACCTGTGTCATGTCGCTCCCTCCGTACATCGACGGTTGGGATATTGCATAGACCTGTTTGTAATACAAACTGGTTCGTCAAAATGAGAGGCGCATAGTCGAACCATGCGCCTCTCCGGGAACAACGCCCCGTATCAGTGAACGGTCGGCACGGTCTCCACTGCCGGTTCCGCGGCCGGCGTGATCGGCACCGAGACCGACGGGCCGCTGACGGGGAATTTGGCCTCGTCCCGTTCGGGGGCGATGCCCTTCTCCAGCAGGTCGCGGATCTCGTCACCCGACAGGGTCTCGTATTCCAGCAGGGCCTGGGCCAGCTTCTCGAGATCGCCGGCCTTCTTCTTCAGGATCTTGCGCGCCTCGTTCCAGCCGTCGGTGACCAGTCGCTTGACCTCGGCGTCGATGATCCGTGCCGTCTCCTCGGAGACATTCTGACTGCGGGCCACGGAATGGCCGAGGAAGACCTCCTGCTCATTGTCGCCATAGGCCACCGTGCCCAGCACGTCGGAGAAGCCCCACTGGGTCACCATCCGGCGCGCCAGCTTGGTCGCCTGACGGATGTCGGACGAGGCGCCCGAGGTGATGTTGGACTTGCCGAAGATCAGCTCCTCGGCCACCCGGCCGCCGGCCATAATGGCGATGGTGTCGATCATCTGCTGGTATTTCAGCGAATAGCGATCACCTTCCGGCAGCTGCATGACCATGCCCAGGGCCTGACCGCGCGGCACGATGGTGGCCTTGTGCACCGGGTCGGCCATCTTGACGTTGATGGCGACGATGGCGTGGCCGCCCTCGTGATAGGCGGTCATCCGCTTCTCTTCGTCGCTCATGGCCATGGATTTGCGTTCGGCCCCCATCAGCACCCGGTCCTTGGCGTCCTCGAAATCGCGATGGGTGACCATGCGGCGATCCTTGCGCGCCGCCATCAGCGCCGCCTCATTGACCAGATTGGCCAGATCGGCCCCGGAGAAGCCGGGCGTACCGCGCGCGATGGTCTTGACGTTGACGTCCGCGGCCAGCGGCACATCCTTCATGTGGACGCGCAGGATCTTCTCGCGACCGCCGACGTCGGGATTGGGCACCACCACCTGGCGGTCGAAGCGACCGGGACGCAGCAGAGCCGGGTCCAGCACGTCAGGCCGGTTGGTGGCGGCGATCAGGATGATGCCTTCATTGGCTTCGAAGCCGTCCATCTCGACCAGCAGCTGGTTCAGCGTCTGTTCGCGCTCGTCATTGCCGCCACCGACACCGGCGCCGCGATGACGACCGACCGCATCGATCTCGTCGATGAAGATGATGCAGGGCGCATTCTTCTTGGCCTGTTCGAACATGTCACGCACGCGGCTGGCACCGACGCCGACGAACATCTCGACGAAGTCCGAGCCGGAGATCGAGAAGAAGGGCACGCCCGCCTCCCCGGCCACGGCACGGGCCAGCAGGGTCTTGCCGGTACCGGGAGGTCCGACCAGCAGCGCCCCCTTGGGAATCTTGCCGCCAAGACGCTGGAACTTGCCCGGGTCCTTCAGGAATTCGACGACCTCGGACAGCTCCTCCTTGGCCTCATCGACCCCGGCGACGTCCTCAAAGGTCTTGCGCCCCTTGTGCTCGGTCAGCAGCTTGGCCTTGGACTTGCCGAAGCCCATGGCCCCGCGTGCGCCGCCCTGCATCCGGTTCATGATGAAAAGCCAGAAGACGATGATCAGACCGACCGGCAGCAGCAGGCTGAGCGCGCCCATCCACCACGGCGACTTGGTCGTCTTGACGTCGACCTGCGCACCGGAGGCCCGGATCGACTCAACCAGTTCCAGATTGGGATAGGGGGTGATGGTGGTAAATTTGCTGTCGTCCTTCAGCGTGCCGGTGATCTCGTCACCCTTGACCACCGCATCGGTGATCTGTTCGCCCTGCACGGCGGTGACCAGCTGCGAATAGTTGATGACCTCCGGCTTGGCCGCGGCCGCGCCTCCGGCCCCGGGCGTCAGGCCGCCTTCCCGGTCGAACAGCAGGGTCGCGGCCAGCAGCATCAGGAGAATGGCGCTGAAAATGGCCATGTTGCGAAGGTTCATTCGGTCCTCGGTCGCTTGTCTTGCAAGCCGGTTCGGCGAAGGTGCCGGGCCGGTCTGGGATGGTTCAGAGAGAAAATAGGGGGTCCGGAGGCTTTGCGCCATGCAGCGCGTCGCCAAGGCCCGTCTCATGCGTCGTTTCGTCCAACGCCAGGGCCAGGCGCTCGCCGACCAGACACCGTGCGTCACCGGCCCGCCCTGCAAGAACCGGTGCAGTCGACCCTTCCCGGATCAGGACAGGCAGGGTCGGCCGGACGGCGGCCGGCAGGCGGGTCAGGCTCAGGCGATCCTGGGGCGAAAGTTGCGCCAGTCGACCCGCGGCGGCCACCACCCGGGTCCCCGCCGCCAGCGTCGCCAGTTCGAACCGTCCGTCCCAGATCAGCCGGCCGCCCGCCTTGGCCACCTGTGGCGTCGGCGGAAACCGCACGAACTCCCCCGCCTCACGCATCAGGGTCACCCGGGGCCCCAGCGCCTCGATCCGCGCGCCGCACATCGCCGCGGTGAAATCCTCACCCGCCGCCAGCCGTACCAGCAGCCGGGTCAATCGTTCGCCGCGCGGCGGACGGCTGCCGCCTCCGGCGCAGACCGCGGCCGTGGCCAGGGTTCTGGCGCTGGCCGCCCGCGACAGCTGGACAATGCCGATCGCCGAAACCTTCGGGGCCGGTCCTCGAATGGCCCGGGGTTGGGGGGGCGGTACCGGGACCGCGCCGACAGCCGCCAGATCCTGGCGGGCCCGGCTGCGGGCATAGCGTGGATCGACATTGCCGGGATCCTCGACCCAGCCCAGCCCGCGCTCCGCCAGATAGGTTCGCACCCGTTCGCGGCTCTCGGGCAGCAGGGGGCGCAGCAGCATCAGCCCCCGCCCCTGCGGCCAGGCCGGGGACGGGGCCCAGGCGCGGATACGGCCCAGGCTCGAGCCACGGGCGCGCATCCAGTCGGCCTCGGCCACATCGGACGACGTATGGGCAAACAGCATGACCCGCGCGCCGGCCTCGCGCGCGACATCGGCGATCAGCGCATGCCGCGCGGCGCGCGCGGCCGCCGGCAGACCGGTCGACGGCCGGGGGCCCTCCCAGCGGATGCCACGCCACTCGACCCCGACCGCGGCCGCGGCCCGGGCGGCGATGGCATTCCAGCGCCCGCTGTCCGGGTTCAGTCCATGATCGACGGTGACGGCCAGCAGGCGACGTCCGCGTCGCGCCGCCCACAGGGCCGCCAGGTCCAGCAGCGCCATGGAGTCACCGCCGCCCGACAGGGCCAGGACCACCGGCCGCTCAACATTGAATTCGAGACGGGCATCCAGCCGGTCGAAGACCCGCGACGCCAGGCCCGCGGCCGGAGTCGTCGCGTCGGCCCCGGTCGGCGTCAGCTGCACCCGGCGCGGGTTTTCAACTGGGTGGCACGGGTGCGCAGGGCCGGGGTCGCGCCCTCGGCATAGCGACGGGTGAACTCACCCAGCGCGCCACAGGCCTGGGTGTCGCGATCGCTGGCTTCCAGCGCCGAGGCCAGTTTCAGGGTCGTCTCCGCGGCCCAGGGGGTCCGCGGCCAGCCGCTCAGCGCGGCGGCAAAGGCCTGGACCGCACCGGCCTGATCACGGGCCGCGACCCGCATGTCGCCCAGGGCCACATTGGCTTCGCGCGCCTGGGGGGTGTCGGGCCAGGTCACCACGACCGTCTCCAGTGCACGGCCGCCACGGGCCGGCTCGGCGGTGACCAGACGCACGGCTGCAGCCAGATCTCCGGCGGCGTTCCCGGTCGGCGAATTGGCCACAACCGGCCCGTTCAGCTCGGCGTCGGCCCGGGCGGCATCCTCGATGGCCTTCACCCGCCGCTCGAAATCGTTCAGGCGCGTCCGCAGGGCAGAATTGTCTCGCGACGCCTCTTCCAGCTGAAAGGTCAGGCGCTCGACGTCGCCATTGACCCGCTGCAGGGTCGCCTCGAGGTCATCGACCCGGCGATCCAGGGTCGAGACCCGCCCCTGCACGGCCAGAACCTCGGGGTCGGTTTGCAGAATGAAGGGCTCACCGGCCGCATTGGCCTGGTTCAGGGCCCGGTCGACGCGACGCACGGTGCGTTCCAGCTGCTCCAGCCGGCGCTTGTCCCACTGGATCGGCTCGTTGGTCACGGTCTGGGCGACGGTCGTCCCGGCAATCAGCGCCAGGCCGATGGCCGTCAGCACGGCCTTCTTCGAGCGGAACAGGTCAGGTTTAAGCGTCATGGATCAACGGTCCCACCGTTTTGCGGCACCCGCAAGGCGACTCCTCCCCGCCGCACCGCGGCAGGGAGGAGGTTTGGCGTCAGCGCGGCGCGCCGGAGACGATGGCGGTGTGGGCGTTGCGGTTGCGCGCCCAGGCGGCCTCGTTCGATCCCTCGGCGATCGGACGCTCCTTGCCGTAGCTGATGGTGTCGATCCGGCCGGCGGGAATGCCGCGGTCGACCAGATAGTTGCGGACCGACTCGGCGCGACGGGCGGCCAGGGCCAGATTGTACTCGCGGGTGCCGCGCTCGTCGGCATTGCCCTCGATCCGGATCGTCACCTGCGGGTAACGCTGCAGCCACTGGGCCTGGGCGTCGAGACGGGCGAAGGCCTCAGGGCGGATCTGGTACATGTTCAGATCGAAATAGACCCGGTCGCCGATGTTGACGACGAAGTCCTGCTCCGAGCCGGGCATGACGGAACCGACCGGTGCACCGGTCACCGGCCCGGTCGGGGCGGTCGGATATTGCGGACCGGCCGGGGCCGCCGGAACGGCGCCCTCAACCGGACGGCGCGGCGCACAGGCGGCCATGGCGGTGACGGCGACGCCGACGAGGGCGAGCCGCAAAAGGGTCGAGGTTTTCATCCGGTCGTCTCCTGGCATGGTTCTGAAAATTGGCACTTAAGCTCGGCTATAGTGGACTACGAACGGCGATCCAGCCAATTCACCCGCAGCGATCCCGCGATAACGAACTGTTGAGCAGGCGTGGGCTCCGCCCCGACAACCCTGATCAATTCGGACAGCTGTCCGGGCTCTGGTTGAAGCCGATGTTGGAGGGCGGACCGTCCAGCAGGGGTGACCAGGCCGGATCCGAACCGCGTCCGGAATAGCCCGCCTGGGACACGACCCGCCCGCTCAGATCAACGGTCCACAGCCGGGCGTCACCGCCGGGAGCCGAGCGCGCGAACATCACATAGCGGCCATTGGGGGCCCAGGACGGCCCCTCCTCGAAATAGCTCGACGACAGCAGACGCTCGCCCGAGCCGTCGGTATTCATCACCCCGGTCGAGAACCGTCCGCCTGACTGTTTGGTAAAGGCGATCATGTCACCACGCGGGCTCCACGCCGGCGAGGTATAGAGGCCACCACCGCGCGAGATCGGGCGCTGGCCCGAGCCGTCCGACCGCATCACATACAGGCGCGGCGTGCCGGTCCGGTCAGAGTTGAACACGATCTGCGACCCGTCCGGGCTGAACGAGGGCGAGGTGTCGATGCCGGGGTCCGAGGTCAGGCGCGACAACTGCCGGGTCCGCAGATTGATAACCCAGACGTCGGTATTGCCGCCCTTGATGATCGAGAAGGCGATGCGCGTCCCGTCGTTGGAGAAGCGCGGGGCCAGCACCTGGCCGTCGAACTCGCCCAGGCTTTCGCGCCGGCCGGTCGACAGGTTGTAGATATAGATCCGGCTGTAGTCCCGGCCCAGCGCCACATAGGTGATCTCGTCCGGGTTCGAGGTCGAGAAGCGCGGCGACATGATCACCTCGTCGCCCTGGGTCAGGAACACCGGATTGTAGCCGTCCTGGTCCGAGATGGTCAGGCGGCTCAGCTTGTTCAGCTGGGTGCCGCTCTCGGCCACGAAGATAACCCGGCTGTCGAAGAAGCCGGATTCCCCGGTCATCCGCTGATAGACGACGTCGGCGATCTTGTGGGCAATCCGGCGCCACTGCTCGGGCGTGGCGGTGAACTGATAGCTGACCAACTGGCACTGGCGGTACGGGTCATACAGCCGGAAGCCGACGTCGTTGCGCCCGTCCGGACGGGCCGTGACGCTGCCGTACAGCACGGCCTGGGCCCCGATCGCCGTCCACTGCGGGAAGTTGGGGGCATTGGCCAGGGTCAGGCCGGTCTCGACGAAACTGGCCGGATCCAGCGGTTCGAAATAGCCCGACCGGCGCAGGTCACCCCGGACCACGCCCGCCAGCTCGGCCCCGTTCTGGCCGGCGAAGGGCGCGATGGCGATCTGCAGCGGCCGCAGGACGCCCTGATCGATCTCGACCTCAACGGGCTGGCCCGGCCGTGCCGGTGTCTGGGCCTGGGTCTGGGCTGCCCACGGCACCGCCATCGCCAGGACCGCGACCGTTGCGAGAAGACGATTGAGACGCATGGTTCACTCCGGCAGATTCAGTTCGACCCGCCCTTATCGCCAGACCGGGCCCGAATGACCAGTCATCGGCCCGAATGGGGCGACTTTGAGGACGGCGGCACCACCCGGCCGAATTCCCGCCGCTAGCGGCCGCGGCAGGCGCGTTCGGTGTTGAAGATGGGTCTGAACGCCCCGCCCTCGAAGCCGGACGGCACATCGAACGGCGCAGTCTGGCGCAGCGCCCGGATCGCCCCGTCGGCAGCGGCGCGATAGACCGCATCGGAGCGCGGCGACACCAATGTCGGGCCCGAGGTGATCCGTCCGTCGCTGGACAGGGTCACATCGATCTGGATCCGCAGTTCATTGGCCCCCGGGATGTCACAGGGCAGGATCCAGTTGGGGTAGATCTGGTTGAAGAAGGCCGTCGACTGCGGCCCGGTCGCCTGCGAGGCGGAGCCGCTGCCCTGCTGGCCTGTCGCCGGGGCCCGGCCACGGTTGGGCGTGGTGCGCGGCGCACCGGCCAGCGCATCGAGGTCGAGGGTCGGCTCTTCCCGGCGCGGTGCCGGACGCGGTGGCGTTGGCGTCGGCCGGGGCGGCGTCGGGGTTGCGCGCGGTGGCGTGCGCTCGGCCGGGCGCGGCGTCGGAGTGGGCGTCGGCACGGGCGGAACCGGCTCGGTCGGGGTCGGCAGCGGCTCGACCTCGGCGACCGGGGCGGTCGAGGCGTCCTCGTCACTCGGGGTCTCGGCCGGATTGTCTGCGGCCGCGGCGGCGATGACCATGTCCGACACGATGGTCACCGGCACCGACGTGATCATCGGCTTCAGCTCGTCGCGATGTTCGAAGGTCACGAAGGCAAGCGCGACCACCCCCGCGTGCAGGGCGATGGAACCGAGAATCGCGGGACTGGGCCGGCGCAAGGGATCAGCCCTCCGGATCGGTCGCGGCGCTGGCCTGGGGAGCCGTGTCGGTAATCAGGTTCAGCTTGGAAAAACCCGAGGCGCTGAGCCGCGCCATCACCCGGGCCACGGCCTGATAGGGGGCCGCGCCGTCGGCGCGGATGAACACCGGCGTCTCGCGACCCGCCTCACCCGCCGATTCGGCGACGCGCAGGATCAGCTGCTCCCAGCGGGTCTCGCTCTCGCCGACGAAGATGTTGCCGTTGCGGTCGATCGAGATACTGACCGGATCGCGGCTCTGCTCCACCGCCCCGGCCTCGGTCTTGGGCAGGTCGACCGGCACGCCGACCGTCAGCAGCGGGGCCGAGATCATGAAGATGATCAGCAGCACCAGCATCACATCGACCAGCGGCGTGACGTTGATCTCGCTCAGCGGCCGCTTGCGCGCCCGTCGCCGTCCCCGCACATGTCCGCCGCCGCCGGCTCCACCCATCGCCATGGGTCAGACGCCCCGGTTGAAGCTGGTGTCGACGGTGGGCGTCGGTGCCGGCGCAGGCGAGGTGGGGCCGCCCAGACGACGGGCCACGGCGGCCTGCAGATCGTCGGCGAAACTCTCCAGCCGGCCGGTGAACTTGCCCGCGTCGATCGAGAATTTATTGTAGGCGATATAGGCCGGAATGGCCGCCGCCAGACCGATGGCCGTGGCGAACAGGGCCTCGGCGATGGCCGGGGCCACGGTGGTGAGATTGGTGTTCCCGGCCGTGGCGATGGCGTCGAAGGCGTTCATGATGCCCCAGACCGTGCCGAACAGGCCGATGAACGGCGACGAGGTCGCCACCACCGACAGCACGCCCAGACCTTCCTCGATCCGCTGGCCTTCGCGGGCGATGGTCGCATCCAGCGCCCGGTCGATCCGGGCCATCAGCATATTGCCCTGACTCTCGGTCAGGGTTCCGCCCTTGCGCGCCTCGCGCCAGTCGGTGATGGCGATCACCAGCATGCGCGGCAGGGCGTGGGCCGGCTCGGGACCGGCGCGATTGGCGATCTCCTCCAGCGGGCGACCCGAGGCCACCTCACGCTCGAAGGCCGCGGCCTGCCGGTTCAGACTGGCGAACCGGACCGCCTTGTCGATGATGACCGTCCACGACCACAGCGAGGCGACGCCGAGGCCGACCATCACGACCTTCACCACCCAGTCGGCGGTCATGAACAGCGCCACGGGATTGATCATCGAGGCGTCGGCGGGCACGGTCATGGTTCAATCCTCGGCACGGTCTGCGACCCTATCCTGCGGGCTGGCGTGACCTTTGTGTGGCATCGTCCCCGGGGTCTAGCGGGGACGGGCGATTCCGTCACCTGCTTACACCTGACACGTTCATGAACCGTCAAGCTTGCGGCGACAGCCACGGCCGGACCTTCTCGACCAGGGCCCGGGTCGGGCGGCACGGCCGTCCATCCAGATGAATACACACCGCCACCACCTCGGCCCGGCACAGGACATCACCGCCCCGTTCCACCGCCTGCGCGATCAGCAGCCGCGGTCCCTTGATCGCCTGATAGGTGGTGCGCACCACCAGCGCGTTATCGATGCGGGCAGGCTTGAGGAATTTCAGCTCCAGCGTCGAGACGACGAAGGCCATCGGCTGGTCGCCGTCCAGCAGGTCGGCGTGACCGATTCCCATCAGCCGCAGACAGTCCGACCGCCCCCGCTCCAGATAGCGGACATAGTTGGCGTGATAGACCAGACCGGTGAAGTCGGTGTCCTCGTAATAGACCCGCACGGGCAGCAGATGATCGCGTCCGTCAAAACGGCCGGCGGTCGGGGTGTCGGTCATGGGATGGCCCGCGGGTTCGCCGGTTTTGGAAAGTTCGGGCAGTCGGCGGCCAGCATGGCACGGAACTCCGTACTTAGCGGATCGTGGCTCAGCAGCATCCGGTTGGGCCGGGAGACGAAGCCCACCGCCGCGCCACGCGGTTCGGCCGCCAGGTAGCCGCACACCACCCGGCCGCTACCGGCCTCGATCAACTGAACTTCGGCCTGGGGGCCCAGCTGCTCGCGCGCCTGACGCAGCACCCGTTCCGACACCGGCTCACGCACAACGCCGGGGACCTGACCATGGGTGGCCAGCCACAACAATACCCCACCCAGCACCAGAACGGCGACGCCCAGCACCGCGATCACCCTGTCGAACCGTATCGCGCCTCGCCGCATGCCGCCTCCGTCTGAAACGTCAGCATGACCGGCTTTGCCGGTCGGGTGAAGGGGTCAGGAGGGGATCGCCTGCGCGAGCTGCCGTCGGGCCACGATACCCAGAGACATCAGCCAGCCCAGCACCAGCGATGCGCCATACCCGATCACCGGCGCCGGATAGTTTCCGACGAAATTGGCCCCGACCAGACCGATCCACAGACCGAACAGGGCGATGGCCGTCACGCTCTTCGGGTGAACCCCGGCAAAAGCCCGCACGGCGAAGGGCAGCGGCAGCAGGACCAGCAACAGCCCGGCCAGAACCCCGACGGCCGGTTGGGCGACAAGGGCAGTGACCACGATCCGCTCGACCGTCGGGACGGCCGGCAGGAGATCGACCCGCGTCCACGCCCAGACACAGGCACCGAACGCGCACAGGATGGCCGCCCCCTCAGGCGAGGACAGCCTGCGCCGGGCAACCACGATGCCGACGAGCGCCAGCAGCAGGCCGGTGGCGGAGGCGGCGTCGGGCTGGACCGCCAGCATCAGGGCGAGAGCTGCGGTCAAACCGCCTGCCATCCAGTCAGCGGTCCGCTCCGCCATCATCCAGACGACCAGCGGCAGCAGGATCGACGCCGGCTGGATCATCACCGGTCCGAGGACGAGCCAGCGACTGACCTCTCCGCCGGCGCTGCCGTTCAGGGTCGCCAGAAGGGCAATCAACGACAGGGCCAGGATCGCGGGCGTGCCGATCCGGCCGGGTCGCCAGGAGGTGAAGGCGAACGCGGCCGCCAGCAGGGCACCGAGACCCAACGACGCGGCCTGCACCGTGATTGCCGGTACCGCCCCACCCGCCACGCGAATGGCCACAAGGCTGACGACCGCGGTCACGAGGGCCTGAACGATCAGGGCCGACCGTGTCCTCAACCGGTCAACGACTGCGCGGGTCATTCAAACAAATCTCCTGCACCTGCGACGGGCGGCTTGGGCGGCGCGGTCAGACCCAGATGCTCATAGGCGCGGGCGCAGGCCATCCGTCCGCGTGGCGTGCGCTGGATGAAGCCCTGCTGCAGCAGATAGGGTTCGATCACATCCTCGACCGCGTCACGCGCCTCGGCGATGGCTGCGGCCAGCGTGTCCATGCCGACCGGGCCGCCGCCATAGTTCTCGATCAGGGCTCGCAGGAAGCGCCGGTCCAGCGAATCCAGCCCCGCTTCGTCGACTTCCAGCCGCGCCAGGGCCCGCGCCGCCACCAGCCCGTCAATGATTGACGCGCCCTCGGCCCCGGCGAAATCGCGCACCCGCCGCAGCAGCCGCCCGGCCACCCGCGGCGTGCCACGTGACCGACCGGCGATCTCGCGCGCGCCGTCATCGGTCATGCCCACGCCCAGCTTGCGCGCCGCCCCGCTGATGACCCGCATCAGTTCCTCGGCCGTATAGAATTCCAGCCGCAACGGAATGCCGAACCGATCGCGCAAAGGCGTGGCCAGCAGCCCGGCCCGCGTCGTCGCCCCGACCAGCGTGAACGGGGCCAGGTCGATCCGCACCGACCGCGCCGACGGCCCCTCGCCGATGATCAGGTCCAGCACATGGTCCTCCATCGCCGGATAGAGGATTTCCTCGACCGTCGGGGCCAGCCGGTGAATCTCGTCGATGAACAGCACGTCGCGCGGTTCCAGATTGGTCAGGATCGCCGCCAGATCCCCGGCCTTGGCCAGGATCGGCCCCGAGGTGGTGCGGAAGCCGACCCCCAGCTCGCGCGCCACGATCTGGGCCAGGGTGGTCTTGCCCAGCCCCGGCGGTCCGAACAGCAGCACATGATCCATCGCCTCGCCGCGCCCGCGCGCCGCCTCGATGAACACCTTCAGATTGCCCTTGGCCTGTTCCTGACCGACGAAATCCGCCAGCACCTGCGGCCGCATGGCCCGGTCATGGGGCTCGCCGGGGGCCGGTTCGGCCGAAATGATGCGCTCGTCAGTCATGCAAATAACCGCTCATCCCCGCGCAGGCGGGGACCCAGTTCTTTGGGTGATCAGCGGTGCCGATTTCAGATGGATGGCAGCCCGACGCACGGTGCCACCGCTCAAACCTGGGTCCCCGCCTTCGCGGGGATGAACGGAATAGGGAACTCACCGCCCCAGCTCCTGCAGGGCCGCGCGGATCACCGCCGACAGATCGGCCTCCTCGCCCAGACGGGTCAGGGCGTGATCGACAGACCGGCGCGCATTGACCTCGGCCACGCCCAGACCCAGCAGGGCCGAAACCGCCTCGCCCGTGACGCTGGGCACCGGGGCCACGACCTCGGCATGCCCACCCGCGCTGTCGGGCGTGAAGTTGACCTCGCCCAGCGACTTGCCCTTCAGTTCAAGGACGATGCGTAGCGCCAGCTTGGGGCCGACGCCGTTTGCCCGGGCCACCGCCGCCTTGTCGTCGCGGGCCACCGCCGCCGCCAGCTCGGCGGGCGGCAGGACGTCCAGCACGCTCAGGGCCGCCTTGGGCCCCACCCCCTGGATGCCGGTCAGCGTCGTGAAGGCGCGCCGTTCGTCGCGGGTCAGGAAACCGTACAGCCGCGGCCCGTTCTCGGCCGACCAGCTGGATTCGATATGCAGCACCGCCTCGTCGCCCGGGGCCGGCAGCCGCTGCAACGTCCGCGCCCCGCAGGCCACGACATAGCCCACCCCGGCGCAGTCGATCAGGCAATGCCCTTCCTCGACCTCGGCCAGCATGCCTCTGAGACGGCCGATCATGCCGCCCCCCGGATCGGCAGCAGCTTCATCCGCCGCAGCTGGGCATGGGTGATGGCCACGGCCAGGGCGTCGGCCGCGTCGGCCTTCACGTCTCCGGCAGCGGGCAACAGGCGTTTGACCATGAAGGCGATCTGGCTCTTGTCGGCGTGACCGGCCCCGACCACCGCCTTCTTGATCAGGTTCGGCGCATATTCGGCCACGCTCAGACCGTGCCGCGCCGGAGCCAGCATCACCGCCGCCCGCGCATGGCCCAGTTTCAGGGTCGAGGCCGGATTCATGTTGACGAACACCTCCTCGATCGCCGCCTCGTCACAGCCGTGCGTGGCACAGACCTCACCCACCGCCTCCAGCAGATGCAGCAGTCGTTCGCTGAACGGTGCCCCCTCGGGCGGGCTGACCACCCCGTGCGCCACCCAGCGCAGCCGCGACCCCTCGGCCACCACCACGCCCCAGCCGGTACGGCGCAGACCGGGGTCCAGACCCAGGATTCGGGTCGCAGCAGGAATCGGAACGTTCGTCATTCGTTCCATTCATGCCCCAAACGCGGTTACCGAACAATGACCAGCGCTGCCGCCGCCTCAATTGTCGCGCGGAATCACCGAGAAACCGGCCAGTCCCACGGTGTCCGACAGCCGCCGGACCAGGGCATCGATGTCCAGCGGCATCTGCCCACGCGCCTTGATGTGCTGCTCGTGCAACTGGCCGTCAGGGCTCAGCACATGGCCGATCTGTACGCATTTCAGTTGGTTCTCGCGCAACATGGCCCGCAGGGCGACCTCATCCGGCGCGCTGCCGCGGCTCCAGCGCAGATGCACGTCCAGCACGCCGATATGCGGCAGCTGCGCATCCAGAAGGCGCAGGATGGCCAGCACCGCCAGCGTCGCCACCGACCCGATCAGGGCCAGCTGCAGCATGCCGACGCCGAACAGCACGCCGAGGGCCGAGGTCATCCACAGCGACGCCGCCGTGGTCAGTCCCTTGACCGAAAACCCCTCGCGAAAGATCACCCCCGCGCACAGGAAGCCGATGCCGGTCAGCAGGCCGTGCGCCATCCGGGTCGGATCGATGACCACCGTCTGTCCGGGCAGGGCGGTAAAGGCCCACTGGCTCTGGTGCATCGCGGCCAGCATCAGCAGGCACGACGCCATACAGACCAGGATATGGGTGCGAAAGCCGGCCGGATGGCCGTGATAGGTCCGCTCGACCCCGATCAGCCCCCCGGCCGTCATCGCCGCCAGCACTGGCCAGACCAGCCCCATATCGATCATGAATTCGCTCCGACAGCTGACGAATCTTCAGCCTAGCGCCGGCCGCGCGCATCGATCAAGGACTGCGGTCTGTTCCCCTGCGTCAGGCGCGGACCCGGCGGCTCGAACAACGCCATCCGCCGTCAGCAGGCTTGATAGGGACAATTCCCTATGTCCGGAACCGGACACAACGGCCGCGCATTGACTACCGTATCGGAGATCGACGTTATGGCGAATACGACCGAATTTCGGCCGGCCGGCCACGGCCTGCATCCGCGCCACTATGATGCGCTGCGCAGCGAAATCCTGCGCACAGGAACAGAGTTGTCAGACGCCCAACTCTCCGATCTGACTGAAGCCCTTGATCGTCAGGTTCAGACGCGGCGGCCCTCGCGGCTCGACGCTACCGCCTCTCGCCGGAACCCCCGTCAGAACGAAAGCCCCGGCGTGGTCTGAGTCAGCCTCGCACGCCGCCCTCCCCCTAAGGCTCGGGCACCCACGCCATCGCCTAGCTGGCGATGGCCTGGATTGAACCACCACTGTCCGGGCCCACACGCTCGCGGCCACTGCGGTCGCGGCGCGCGGTGTCCAGCGCGGCCGAGGTCATGGCCGAATCGGCGTGGGCGGCTTCAAGCTCACCCCGCAGGGTGGCGATCTGTTCGTTCAGGGTCGCGACCTCCGCCTCATTGGCCGACTGGACCGCGCTCAGCTTGGCCTGCAGCTTGGTCAGCCGGTCCTCGCTGCGTGACAGCGCCTTCTCGTGGACGGCGGCGGCCTTGGTCAGGGATTCGGCGCGATCCACGGCGGCGTGGCGGGCGCTGTCCATGGCGGCGTGACGCTCGCGCGCCTCATAGACCACGACTTCCAGCCCGCGGATGCGTTCAAGAGCCCGATCGAGACTGGTCTGCAGCTCCTCGCCGCGGCGTTCTGCGGTCTGCGACGTGGCCTGCAGCTCGGCCAGGCGCGTGGCCTGGTCGGCGTTCAGCGTCTCCAGCCGCAGCGAACGGGCGGTCGCCGTGTCCAGACGCGCCAAGGTGGCGGCCGATTCGGACCGGGCGCTCTCGGCCTGGTTTTCCATGGCCCGCAGCACGCGGGCGCTCTCGGCCTGTTCGGCGGCGGCACGCGAACGTTCCGCCGTCAGCTGTGCCTCGACGGTCGCGGCGGCGCGCGCCAGGCTGGCCACCTCGCCGACGACCTCTTCCATGCGCCGCTTCAGCGCTTCGTTCTCATCCGCCGACAGCCGGTAATCGCGGCTGGCCAGGGCCCGGGCCGAATCGGCCTCGACCCGCGCCGAATCGACCGTCGCCAGCTGCGTGCGCAGGGCGTCCTGATCATGTTCCAGTTCGACGATCCGCTGTGAGCTGTTGCGCTCCGACGCCTGCAGCGCCTCCAGCTGCGCCGTCGACTGCGACAGGTTGGTCCGCAGGCGGTCCAGCTCCAGCCGCGCCTCCTGCAGGCCGGTGGCGTGCTCGTCGCCATAGGCCTGCAGTTCCTCGATCCGGGTCTCGGCCTCGGCCGTCGCGGTGACCAGGGCACGGTTTTCGGCCGTGACGACCTCAACCCGCTCGGCCATTTCCACCTGGGACGTGCGCAGGTTGATCAATTCGATATGGGCGTCGCGTCGGGCGGTGAATTCCTCGGTCAGGGGCTCACGCACCTCGCCCAGAAGGGATTCAAAGGCCCGGAACTGTTCGGCCAGCTCGCCGAGCTGGTCCAGACTGCCGAGGATGGTTTCAAAGCGTTCACCGATCATGCCCGAGGCGGCCTCGGTCGCGGCGGGACCCGGCTGTTCTGACACCAGGGCCGGCCGACCGCGGTCGCCTTTGCCGGCTGCACCTGAAAGGGCCCGATCAATTCTGGACAAAAGCATCATGGTCGCTCCTCGACATCCAACTGACCGGGTCGACCCGAGCGAGTGCAGGTGCCGGCATCAATGCTCCGGCAGCGCCTTCCCAATCATTGACCAAGGGTTAATGAGACTCGCGACTTCTGTCGAGAGTGGACGGGATTCATCCACCGCTGGATTTCCGCACCGAACCGGGACCGCAGCCGCGATCAGCCGTGTTTCTCGACATAGGTCTCGGGGTCCTTGTTGACCGGCTTGACCCCGGTGATGTGGTCAGCGGCAAAGGCGGCGAACCGCACACCCAGCGCGTGACGCGTCTCCAGCGGGGCGTTGCGGCGAAAGTCGGTCAGCCCCTGCCGTTCCTCCTCACCCATATGCTTCGAGTTGACCACATTGGCCTTGCCGACCGCCTCGACCCAGGCCTTCGTCCCGACGCGGTGGCCGGCCACGGCCCGAACTGCATCGCGCAGCTTGTTGTGATCCTCAATGGCATCGACGGTTTCGGGACCGGCGTCATCGCCCTCGGCATCGTTGGCGGCCTCGCCGACTTTCAGCAGTTCCGGATAGAAGAACCGCTCCTCGGCCTCGGCATGGGCCTCGAGGAAGGCCGACAGCCGGCCCCACACCGCGGTCAGCGCCGCCGTATCCCCGGCGTCGATCTGTTCGAGGATCGAGAACAACCGCCGCTGCTCGGCGTGGTCGTCGAGGATCAGTTGGGTGATGTCCATGGGGACGGCTCCGGGAAAGCGTTGCAGTTCGCTTCCTAACCCCTCCCCGTAGCGGCCGTTCCCCTAGCCCCCGTAGGTCGCCATGTCTTCGTCGGAGATGTCCTCGTTCGAGAACACCACCGAAACGTCGTCCTCGGCGTCCAGCGCGTCGAGCAGCTTCATCAGTGTGCCGACCGCCTCGCCGGTGACCGGCACCTCGGACTGCGGCTTCCAGACGATGGCCGTCGACTTGGCGTCACCCAGGATCTTGGACATGGCCTCCGCCACCTCGTTCAGATCCTCGAAGGCCGTCCAGATGACGTGACCCGGCGCGTCCTCATAGATATCGGGCTTGACCAGATCGCTCTCGACGTCCTGGGCCCCCGCCTCGATCGCGGCTTCCATCACCGCGTCCTCGGTCCCGGCCTCGGCCGGATAGTGGATCCGCCCGACCTTGTCCCACATGAAGGCGACCGAGTTCATCTCGCTCAGCGCCCCGCCGTTCTTCTTGAACGCCGTGCCGATGTTGGAGTTGGCGCGATTGCGGTTGTCGGTCAGGGCCTCGACGATGATACCGACCCCGCCGGGGCCGCGGCCCTCGTAGCGGACCTCCTCCATCGTATCGATGTCACCACCGGCCGCCTTCTTGATGGCCCGGTCGATCACGTCCTTGGGCAGGCTCTCGGCCTTGGCGTTGTTGACCGCCAGGCGCAGACGCGGGTTCAGGGCGATATCGGGCATGCCCGACTTGGCCGCCACGGTGATGTCGCGCGACAATTTCGAGAACAGCTTGGATCGCACCGCGTCAGCGCGCCCCTTGCGGTGCATGATGTTCTTGTATTTGGAATGGCCGGCCATGAGTCCGTCGTCTGATATGGCTAAAATGTGAGGCGGGCATCTAGCCCGGACCGGGCCATTTGTCACCACGGCCCGTTACCGGGAACCGTCAAGCTTGCGATCGATTATCTGTCTACCCCTGTCGGAGTTGCCCAATGACCGTCCCCCCGATCGACGATCCCGCCGAGACCCGCACGGTCGAGGGCGTTCTCTACGACGCCGCTAATTTCCAGTATGACGATCTCGATGGCGACGACCGCGTCGACCACGCCGTGGCCCGCGCCCTCAGCATCCGGGCCGAGGTCGCCGGCGGCAGCCTGCTCGCCGCCTTCGCCCTCGGCGTCCTGACCACGGTCGCCGTGCTGGCCCTGCGCGACCGGCTGGACGACTGATCAGCAGCAGCTGTTCTTAATGTACCAGTCGTCGGCCAAACGGCGGTAAACGACGCGCCACTGGTCGCTCGGTTGGGCTATCTCCACGTCGGTGTCCTGCACGACGGGTCCGTCCGGTGGGGTCTGGCTGTACAGGATAGATTTGAGCTGGCCTGAGACCGCAATACCCGAACTGTACATACGGAATGCCACGGTTGAAGTGTTCGGCGGCCCCCCTTCGACGGTCAGGATTTCATGCTTCTCCATGAAACCGGCCAGAGCTCCGACGCGGGCCGGGTCGGCGCCAAGTGGTTGTGCGGAGACGGAACCGTCCGAACGTCGATCCACGCGCTGCATAACCGGCTCGGTTGTCATCAGATCCACGGCATCCTGAAAGCCGGTTCGATCCATTTCAAACTGCTCGGCCAGCGCCGCGTCCCGGGCGCGCGGATCGAGTTCGCCGCAGCCGACGCTGAGCATGCAAACGCCGAACAACAGAGCCCAACCCGACGCTCTCATACCTTCAGACTCTCCAGAAACCCGCGCATCGCCTCCGTCAGCGGCACCGCCTTCTTGGTCTCGCGGTCGACGTACACATGGACGAAATAGCCGACCGCCGCGGCCTCGTCCTCGGCGTTGCGGAACAGGCCGATCTCATAGCGCACCGACGACGAACCGACATGGGCGACCCGCACCCCGGCCTCGATCTGGTCGGGAAAGGCCGTCGGCGCGAAATAGCGACAGCCGGTCTCGGCCACCAGGCCGATGACCTCGCCCTTGTGAATGTCGATCTGCCCGGCCACCACCAGCAGCCGGTTCACCGCCGTGTCGAACCACGAATAATAGACGACATTGTTGACGTGGCCGTAGACGTCATTGTCCATCCACCGCGTCGAGATCGCCTGAAAACGCCGGTAGTCGCTCCGCTTCGTCCGCTCGATCGTGCCCGTCATGAATTCTCCCCTGATGTTTGTGCGCTAACGCTCGGCACGCGGTGCCTCGCTGGCTGAGCGCATTGGCGCGCTTCATTGCCCAGACGCTCGGGCTTGGCGAAGGCGGCGTCAAGCGCCTAGCGTCGGTCCATGAAAACCCGCGCCGCCGTCCTCCGCACCCTGGGTGCGCCCCGTCCCTATGCCGACAGCCGACCGCTGGTGATCGAGACCGTGACGCTGGACCCGCCCGGCCGCGACGAGGTGCTGGTGGCGATCAAGGCCGCGGGCCTGTGCCATTCGGATCTCAGTGTCATCAACGGCGACCGCCCCCGCCCCCTGCCCATGGCGCTGGGCCATGAAGCCGCCGGGGTGGTCGAGGCCCTGGGCGAGGGCGTCACCGACCTGGCCGTCGGCGATCATGTGGTCATGGTCTTCATGCCCAGCTGCGGCCACTGCACCCCCTGCGCCGGCGGCCGTCCGGCCCTGTGCGAACCGGGCGCCGCCGCCAACGGCAAGGGCGAGTTGCTGGGCGGCGGCACGCGGCTGCACGGCACCGACGGCGACCTCAACCACCACCTCGGCTGTTCGGCCTTCGCCGAACGCGCCGTGGTCTCGCGTCGCTCGCTGGTCAAGGTCGATGCCGACCTGCCCTTCGCCGAGGCGGCCCTGTTCGGTTGCGCCGTCCTGACCGGGGTCGGGGCCGTGGTGAACACCGCCGGCGTCCGGGCCGGCCAGTCGGTCGCCGTGGTCGGTCTCGGCGGCGTCGGCCTGGCCAGTGTGCTCGGCGCGCTGGCCAGCGGGGCCTCCCCGGTTGTCGCCGTCGACCTGTCGGAAGACAAGCTGGCCCTGGCCCGCAGCCTCGGCCCGGTCCTGACGGTCAATGCCGCCGACCCCGACGCCGTCGACCAGGTCCGCGCCCTGACGAACGGCGGCGCGGATGTCGTGTTCGAGATGGCCGGTTCGGTCCGGGCCCTGGAGTCCGCCTGGCAGATGACCCGCCGCGGCGGTACCACCGTCACCGCCGGCCTGCCCCCGCCCGAAGCCGCCCTGGCCGTCAATGTCGTCGATCTGGTCGCCGGGGAACGCACCCTGAAGGGCAGCTATATCGGCACCTGCGTCCCGTCCCGCGACCTGCCCCGCTACCTCGCCCTCTATCGCGCCGGCCGCCTGCCCGTCGACCGCCTGATGAGCGGCACCATAGGGCTGGACGACATCAACGCCGGCTTCGACCGTCTCGCCGACGGCGAGGTCGTGCGGCTGGTGGTGGAGTTCTAGCCACCCGCCCCCTCCCCCCGTCATCCTCGGGCCTGTCCCGAGGACCCATGCCTCCGACGCACGAAGGGTCGAGACCTCGCCGCTATCAGGCGGTGCGCTCTGGCATGCCGAACCAGGCGTTTATCGGGAAAACCTCGCCATCTATGAGTAGTCTTCCGCCCTTGTCGGTAAAGTCCTCCAGCAAGTCTCTGGCCGTGCGCAGGGCAAGGGCTAAAGCCTGAAGCGAATCCTCGCCCGCGACGTCCAGCGGAGCCTCGAAAAGAGGGTGCAACGTCAATGAGCATTCCCAGCCATCGAACCGTTCGCTTGCGAATGGTGCGCCGACCGAGATGTGAAGATCGAACGCTTCCCCATCAGCGCGGACCGCGTCGAGAGTAAGTTCGGCGATGCTGGTCATTGTCGTGGTCCTGTCCGGCTGAAATCGAACGATACACTTCGGTTTAAGGTGGAATGTCCCAACGTGTCTTGCCCGGTCATCAGCATCGGCACCGCAATCCAGACATTCAAATCGCGACGGCGAGCAACTGTCGACCCCGCTCCCCGTCATCCTCGGGCTTGTCCCGAGGACCCATTCCGCCGACGCACGGGCGGTTGGAGCCTCGCCACTCGTCCAGAATACCCACTGACCCAAGGCCGGAGCCCGCTCAACGATGGGTCCTCGGGACAAGCCCGAGGATGACGTGAGTAAAAGAGGACCCTCGCCTCTCCGGAATCGCCTCGACTTCATCGCGGGTCCTACTCCGCGACAAGGGCAAATCCCGAGGCCAGAACACGACCCGAAAGCACCTCCCGGACCTTGACGTTTACGTTACCGTCCCATTCGACATGGCGCTTTGACAGCAGGACCTGATGGCCCTCGAACGGGTGACCGGGAGTCGTGACCACACCCTCCCAAATCCGCTCGCCGGACGAGGCTGCAAGAATCGTGAACGGGGCGGGCACCTCGGGGATCGAGGTTGCCTCGTCCAAAACCCAACCCCATCCGTAGATGGGCGTAACGTCCAGCGTGTCGGTCACCCCCCTCAACCCTCCAGGATCGCCTCGACCTCATCGCGCATCGGCAACGACGGCTGGGCCCCCGGCCGCGTCGCCGCAATCGCCCCCGCGGCACACGCGAACCTCAGCGCCGCCTCCGGTTCCATCCCTTCCAGCAGGGCCACGGTGATGGCCCCGACGAAGGTGTCGCCGGCCCCGGTGGCGTCGACCGCCGTGACCTCGGGCGGGCTGGCCTCGGCGATCAGGCCGCCGCGCTGGAACAGCCGGGCCCCGCGCGCCCCCAGGGTCACCACCACCCGGCCGCCGCCGCTGTGCAGCAGATCGCCGTAATAGGCCGCCTCGGTCTCGTTGACGACGATCAGATCAGCCCGCCGCAGAAGCGCCTCCGACACCGGCGCGGCCGGGGCCAGGTTGACGCAGACGAAGTCCACCGCCCGCCCGACCGCCGCCTCGACCGTCTCGACCGGCAGTTCCAGCTGCAGGATCAGCGGCCCCTCGATCCGTTGCGGCAGCTGTTCGGGCGTCACCCGATGGTTGGCCCCCGCCGCCACCACAATCTGGTTTTCGCCCGACGGATCGACCGCGATCAGCGCCACCCCGGTCGCGGCCTCAGCGTCGGTGATGACCCCGGCCACATCGATATCGGCCTCCAGCAGCAGGGCCAGCGCCTCACCGGCCATACCGTCGCGGCCGACCCGGCCGATCATCGTCACCTCGGCCCCCAGCCGCGCCGCGGCCAGCGCCTGGTTGGCCCCCTTGCCGCCCGGATGCCGCGCCAGCGTCGCCCCGGTCACCGTCTCGCCCGGCCCCGGCAGGCGCGGGGCGCTGGCCACATGGTCCAGATTGATCGAGCCGACGACGGTGATCCTCATGGCAGACGCTCCAGACTTTCGGTGATCAGATCGAACACGCCCTGACCGTCGGCCCTGACCGCCCAGCGATGCTGGGCCGTGGCCGCGTCGATCCGGAACTCAACCGCCGTATGGCCGCGGGTCAGGTCGCTGACCGTCTCCACATCGATCCGGCACGGCTTCAGCTCGAACAGCGTGGGGTCCAGCAGCCAGGCCACGGTGCACGGATCATGCAGCGGCCCGGCGTCCCAGCCGACGATCTCGCGCTCGACCCGCTGCGAGAAGCGCAGCAGCTCGCCCGCCGCCCGCGCCGCCGCGCCGTCCAGCGCCTCGATCGCCGCGATCCGCGCCTCGGTCGCCCGCACCTGATGCGTCGCGTCCAGACCGAACAGGATCAGGTCACAGCCCGAGGCAAACACCTCGGCCGCCGCGTCGGGATCGGCATAGATGTTGAACTCGGCCGAAGGGGTGATGTTGCCGCCCTCCGACCGTGCGCCGCCCATCACCGAGACCGGACCCAGATGCGCCGCCAGCTTCGGTTCCAGCCGCAGCGCCAGCGCGATATTGGTCATCGGCCCCATCACCGCCAGCGCCACCGATCCCGCCGGTCGCGCCATCACCAGATCGACGATGGCCTGCGCCGCCGCCCCGGGGGCATTGCCCAGACGCGGCTCGAACGGGACCATGTCGCCGATACCGCCCTCGCCGTGGAACTCCGCCGCCGCCACCGGCTCGCGCACCAGCGGCCGGTCGGCCCCGGCGTGGACCGGTACGTCCTCGCGCCCGGCCAGCTGCCGCATGATCCGGGCGTTGCGCGCGGTGATAATCCCGGGAACGTTGCCGCCGACAGTGGTCACCGCCAGCAGCTCCAGTCCGGGCGATCCGAAGGCCAGAAACAGACCCAGGGCGTCGTCGACACCGGGGTCACAATCGATGATCAGGCTTTGCGTTTTCACCCAAACCTTATCGGGCGCACCGGTCACACGCCGCAAGCCGGGAAATCAGGTGTCGGCCACATTCGCCGACGCCGTCCATATCTTTTCCCGTGCCTCGGCCGTCTTGCGGATCAGGGCGAAGACCTTGCCGCCGTCGTCCAGGCCCGACAGTCGCGGCGCGTCCGCGGAAGGCTTCAGGTTCAGCGACCGGCTCGACGTGGGTGTCCACAGCGGCTCATCCTGGCCCAGGACGACGGTCGAACCGCCCCCGAACGAAGCGCTCAGCCGAAACAGATGGGCCTTCAGCAGGCTGGTTTCCGAACGCAGCGAACCGTCGCGGTCGATCACCAGAAGGCGGCTGTCGGTCAGCACATAGTGTTCCCCGTAGCGTCGGCTCCACCAGCTCCAGAACCGCCAACCCTGAACGAGAAGCGACAGGCCCGCCAGCGCCAGCGCCCCGACCGTAACCGGCCCGAAACCGAACAGGCCCTGAACCGTCAGCACCAAAAGAAGGGCGAGAATCCCGTGCAGGCCGAGAAGGACCATCGTGACGGCCTGACGGCGCGACAGGAACAGCCGGGCTCCGGGGGCTCCTGACCACACCAGATGCTCGCCCGGTTCCAGCAGGGCACCGACCTGCACGGTCAGGTGCAGGCCTTCACACAGGCCTTGGCCAGAACCTCGGCGGAGTCGACCAGCGGCACCGACACATCCTTGGGGCCCAGCAGCAGCGGCACCTCGGTACAGCCGGAAATCACCACCTCCGCGCCCCCGGACACCAGGGCCGCGGCCAGCCGGCGCATCTCGGCCTTGGGGGCCTTGCCGGTGTCGCCGCGCTTGACCGCCATAATACAGGCCATGAAGGCCTGCCGGTTGGCCCCGCCCAGACGCACGATCTTGGAACCCTGTCCGGCCAGGGCCGTGGTGTACAGGGCCTCGCCGCCCGGGGTGGCCAGCACGCCGACCTTCTTGGCCCCGCCGGCGGTGGCCGCCGCCGTGGTCTCGGCGATCATGTCGATGAACGGCAGGCCGATGGCCCGCAGACTGGTGGACTGGGCGTGGGCCGTGTTGCACGGCATGGCCAGAATCTGGGCTCCGGCCTCGCGCAGTCGCGCTGCCATCTCGCCCAGCATGTGGTCCGCCGCCTCGGGCGCACGATTGCGATCGGGCACCTGCGGGTTGATGTCGACCAGCATGCGGATGTGATCCAGATCGCCCTCGGCCGGAGTCAGCGCCTGCACCCGCGCCAGAAAGGCGACGGTCGCCGCCGGACCCATACCGCCCAGAACACCCAGTACCCGCATCGTCAATTCTCCTCGTCGCGACTTGCCGAAATGCCGCGAGGTTGTCCTTATGCCCCAGAAGACCGGAGAAAAGTATGGCTATTGATCCCGCCGGGCCTACAGCCCTGATCACCAACGACGCTGTCGTGCTCGGCCTGCTGGCCGCCATCCTCGCCCTGGTGTTCTGGAGCGCCGACCTGAAGAACGGTGCGGTCCGGCGATTCTACGCGATCTTTCCGCCCATTCTGCTGTGCTATTTCCTGCCTTCGCTGCTGACCACCTTCGGCGTGGTCGATCCCGAGACCTCGCGGCTCTATTTCATCGCCTCGCGCTTCCTGCTGCCCGCGGCCCTGGTGCTGCTGACCGTCTCGGCCGACCTGCCCGCCGTCATCGGCCTCGGGCCCAAGGCGCTGATCATGTTCGCCACCGGCACCATCGGCGTGATGATCGGCGGCCCGATCGCCCTGTTCCTGACCAGTCTGGTCGCCCCCGACCTGATGGGCGGTGCCGGGCCCGAGGCCATCTGGCGCGGCATGGCCACCGTGGCCGGCAGCTGGATCGGCGGCTCCGCCAACCAGACCGCCCTGTATGAAATCTACGGTGCGGGCCGTGACACCTTCTCGATCTGGATCGCGGTCGACGTCATCGTCGCCAATATCTGGATGGCCGTGGTGCTGTGGATCGCCGCCAATCAGCGCCGCGTCGACCGCCTGTTGCGCGCCGACAGCTCGGCCGTCGACCGGGTCCGCGACAAGGCCGAGGCCTATGAGCTGGCCCACGCCCGCATCCCCGCGCTCAAGGATCTGGTCTTCATCTTCGGCGTCGGTTTCGCCGCCGTCGGCCTGGCCCACGCCGTGGCCGACCCGCTGTCCGGCTGGTTCGGGGCCAATTTCGAGATCGCCAAACGCCTGTCGCTGGATTCCAGCTTCTTCTGGCTGGTGCTGACCGCCACCGCCATCGGCGTCGCCCTGTCCTTCACCGCCGCGCGCAAGCTGCAGGGAGCCGGCGCATCCAAGGTCGGTTCGCTGCTGGTCTATGTGCTGATCGCCACCGTCGGTCTGAACATGAACATCGGGGCCATCCTCGACTCGCCCGCCTATTTCGTCATCGGTGCGGTGTGGATGCTGGTGCATGTGCTGCTGATGGTCGGCATGGCCTTCCTGATTCGCGCGCCCAGCTTCTTCCTCGGCGTCGGCTCGATGGCCAATATCGGCGGGGCCGCCAGCGCCCCGGTCGCCGCCGCCGCCTTCCACCCCTCGCTGGCCCCGGTCGGCGTCCTGCTGGCCGTGGTCGGCTATATCGTCGGCACAGCCGCGGCCTGGTTCACCGGACTGGTGATGATGCAGATCGCGGCGGGGGCGGGGTAGGGCCCAAAAAATCCGCTCATCCCCGCGAAGGCGGGGACCCAGTCCTTTCGTGAGGCTGGATGGACGAGGTCAGCGGCCGGGTGAAATCTGACGGCACCGGATCGCCCAAAAGCCTGGGTCCCCGCCTTCGCGGGGATGAGCGGGAATCAGGTTGCGTTCGGCCCTGCCCAATGACGCTGAATTAAAGCGCCCCTTCGATCTCGCCCTGATAGCCGAACAGGCCCTGGGCCCCGCCGGTGTGCAGGAAGACCACGGTCTCGTTCTCGAACCGGCCCGCCCCGGCCAGGGCGATCAGCCCCTTCATCGCCTTGCCGGTATAGACCGGGTCCAGCACGATGCCGTCGGTGCGCGCCGCCAGTTTCAGCGCGTCGATCACCGCGTCATCAATCAGGCCGTAACCCGCGCCGACATAGTCACAGTCGGCCACCACCATGTCCGCCGTCACCGCGTCGGGCCGCCCCAGCAGGGCCGCCGTCGCCTGGGCCAGCTTCAGCACATTCTCTTCCTGCTTCGCCCTGGGTGCGCGCACGCCGATGCCCAGCACCGGGATGTCGGCCCCCATCACCGCCAGCCCGGCGACCAGTCCGGCGTGGGTCCCGGCACTGCCGGTCGCGGTGATGATGCGGTCGATCGGCATGTCCAGCTCATCGGCCTGGACCACGATCTCGCGGGCGCAGTCGACATAGCCCAGCGCCCCGATCGGGTTCGAGCCGCCGCCCGGGATGATATAGGGCTTGCCGCCGCGGGCCCGCACCTCGGCCGCCGTCTTTTCCAGTTCGGCGACCATGTCCGATCCGCCCGGCACGGTGCGGATGCCGGCCCCGAACAGCCGGTCCAGCAGCACATTGCCGTTGCCGGTATAGTCCAACGCCGTCGAGCCGGTGCGCGCCTCGAGGATGACCTCGCATTTCAGCCCCTGGGCCGCCGCCGCCGCCGCCGTCTGGCGCACATGGTTGGACTGAACCGCACCCTGGGTCACCAGGGTGTCGGCCTCCTGCTCGAAGGCGTCGCCCAGCAGGAACTCCAGCTTGCGCGTCTTGTTGCCGCCCCCGGCCAGACCGGTGCAGTCATCGCGCTTGATCCACAGTTCGACGCCCAGCACCTCACTCAGTCGCGGCAACGGCTCCAGCGGGGTCGGCAGATGGGCCAGACGGATACGGGGAAAACGGGCGAGATGCATGGCGGGCTCCTGGGGTGTTCCCCGTCCGTAGACCCGATCCGCCCGGCGATGAAGGGCGGAGGTAGGCGACGGGGCCGAGAGCCCCGCACAGCCGGGCCGTCAGGGGTCAAAAAACCTGTATATCGGCTCGGGAACCAATCCTGACGACGGCGGTTTATGGGGTGGACCTCCCGGATGATCCTGTTCCCGAGAGACCCCGCGGCCCGGCTTTGTCAACGCCCCCCCGACGCAGGCCGGGCCGCCCTTCTCTCTCCCCTGAAATCCTCACCCGCCCCCACACCCGCCGTACCGGCGGTTTGCCAGATCGCGCGGTTGTTGGCAGTGTCAGACCTCGACCGGAGGGGACTGACCATGAGTAAATTCACCCTGAACGAGAGCGCCATCCAGCACGTGACCTGCGGGCGCTGCGGCACCGCCTATGACTATGACCAGACGGCCACCGCCGAGGTCGAGGACCTCAGCCTCAGCGGCAAGGACCGCAGCTCCGGCGATCAGCGCGCGCTGGCCCAGGCCCAGCTGGACCGCATCTTCGACCGCGGCCTGATCGTGCCCTGCCCCAAATGCAAGGCGGTCACCCCCACCATGCGCAAACAGCTGATGCGGGTGGCGCTCAGGGATCTAGCCTTCATGGGCGGGGCCCTGCTGGTGGCCCTGGGGGTCATGCTGGCCGCGCTGGAATCGGGTGCCCTCGCCTGGGGTCTCGGCATCCTCGCCCTGCTGGCCGCCGCCGTGTTCGCGATCCGGCTGCTGTGCCTGCCGTTCGGCAGCTACAATGACGACGCCAAGGGCCGCCTCGCCGGAACCCCGTCTCCGGCCGGATCCGGGGACGTGTTCGAGTCCCTGCGCTTCCCCGGCAGCCCCGGCGAATGAACCGGCCCCGTTGAACTGCTCCCGGCTCCGGCGTATGGCTGGGAAGTTCTCCGGGGGGTCGCAGGTCAGCGGCTGAGATTGGCGTATGCGCCTGACCCGTCGAACCTGATCCGGGTCATGCCGGCGAAGGGATGGGAAACGCGGGCGGACTCCAAATTCCGCTCATCCCCGCGCAGGCGGGGACCCAGGTTTCGGCCTGGCCCGTCTGGCGCCGGCAGACCTCCATAGAGAGGCCGCCATGAACATCGTCGTCACACACCCCAAATCGTCCGAGGCTCACGAGGCTCAAGCAGCGAGCGACCGCGTCGCGAGCGATAGCCTCCCGCTTAAAGACGCCCGTGACGAAGTCATGCGCGAGACCGGCACCATCCCGACCGGTGAGCGCGCCGGGTCGCACAAGGTCTATGCCTCGGGCGAGCTGTTCCCCGACATCCGCGTGCCGTTCCGCGAGGTGGCCCTGCACCCGTCGGCCAATGAGCCGCCGCTGACCATTTATGACCCGTCCGGCCCCTATACCGACCCGACGGTGACCATCGACATCAAGAAGGGCCTGCCCCTGGTCAAGTCGTCGTGGCAGCTGGATCGCGGCGACATCGCCCCCGTGCTCAACCCGCGTGAGGTCAAGCCCGAGGACAACGGCCACGCCAGCGGCAAGAACCTGGCCCCGCGCTTCGACACCTCCAACCACAAGGTGTTCAAGGGGGTCGAGGGCCGCCCGGTCACCCAGTATGAATACGCCAACGCCGGCATCATCACGCCCGAGATGGAATACGTCGCCATCCGCGAGAATCTGCGCCGTCAGGACCGCGCGTCTTCAGACGCGCCTGACGCACAGGCGGGCCTGACGGCCCGCGGTCCCGGTGAGAGCGTCACCCTCGCCGACGGTTCGACCATCCCCGTCGCCCACACCCCATCCCCCACACCCCACACCCGGGACGGCGAATCCTTCGGCGCCTCGATCCCCGATTTCGTGACCCCGGAGTTCGTGCGTCAGGAGATCGCCCGCGGCCGCGCGATTATTCCCCACAACATCAACCACCCCGAGGTCGAGCCGATGATCATCGGCCGCAACTTCCTGGTGAAGATCAACGCCAACATCGGCAACAGCGCCGTCCTGTCCTCCGTCGATGACGAGGTCGACAAACTGGTCTGGGCCACCCGCTGGGGGGCCGACAACGTCATGGACCTGTCGACCGGCCGCAACATCCACAACATCCGCGACTGGATCGTGCGCAACAGCTCGGTCCCGATCGGTACCGTGCCGATCTATCAGGCGCTGGAGAAGGTCAACGGCGTGGCCGAGGACCTGACCTGGGAGGTCTATCGCGACACCCTGATCGAACAGGCCGAACAGGGCGTCGACTATTTCACCATCCACGCCGGCGTGCGCCTGCCGTTCGTGCCGATGACCGCCAAGCGCGTCACCGGCATCGTCTCACGCGGCGGCTCGATCATGGCCAAATGGTGCCTCAGCCATCACCGCGAGTCCTTCCTCTATGAGCATTTCGAGGACATCTGCGACATCATGCGCGCCTATGACGTGTCATTCAGCCTCGGCGACGGCCTGCGCCCCGGCAGCATCGCCGACGCCAATGACGAGGCGCAATTCGCCGAGCTGCGCACCCTCGGTGAACTGACCAAAATCGCCTGGGCCAAGGGCTGCCAGGTGATGATCGAGGGTCCCGGCCATGTGCCGATGCACAAGATCAAGGCCAATATGGATGAGCAGCTCAAGCACTGCCACGAGGCCCCCTTCTACACCTTGGGCCCGCTGACCACCGACATCGCCCCCGGCTATGACCACATCACCAGCGCCATCGGCGCGGCCATGATCGGCTGGTTCGGCACGGCCATGCTCTGCTACGTCACGCCCAAGGAACACCTCGGCCTGCCCGACCGTCAGGACGTCAAGGACGGCGTCATCACCTACAAGATCGCCGCCCATGCCGCCGACCTGGCCAAGGGCCACCCCGCCGCCCGGATGCACGACGACGCCCTCAGCCGCGCCCGCTTCGAGTTCCGCTGGGAAGACCAGTTCAACCTCGGCCTCGACCCCGAGACGGCGCGCAAATACCACGACGCCACCCTGCCCAAGGAAGCGCACAAGACCGCCCATTTCTGCTCGATGTGCGGCCCCAAATTCTGCAGCATGAAGATCAGCCAGGACATCCGCAGGGACGCCCAGGCGCAGAATGATGCGGGGGGGTCGCTTGCGGATGAGGCGGAGAAGGGGATGGCGGAGATGAGCGCCAAATTCCGCGCGGGCGGGAGTGTGGTGGAGGTGAAGGTTTGAGGGTTACGTAAAAGCTGTCCGTATCCGAGAGCTGCAAGCGAAGAAGCGACGCCGTCCTGAAGAGGTCGAACACGGCACAATAACAGGTTGTATTTCCCGCCGCCCTCGTGATGATGGTTGCGAACTTTTGCGGAGGGAAACGATGTCTAAGCTGCCGACAACGCTTTGTGTGATCAACCTCAAGGGGGGCGTAGGAAAATCGACGATATCGGCCCTTCTCGCCCGCTTTGCGTACTCAAGGCGTGGCTTGGATGTCTTAGCAATCGACCTCGATCCACAAGCCAACCTTAGTCAAGGACTAATGCCCTACACGTACGCCGATTTCATCAAACAACAGAAGCCGTCGATCGTAGAGGTTTTTGCTGGCTATCTGCCGCCGTCCGCAACTACCTCCAGCCCTTCGCCCCTTCCTCCCACCGGCGTCACTCAAATCATTGGAACTGCGGCAAATCGATCGCTTGAATTGATCGCTTCCAGATTTGATTTTTCCGACAATTTGCTTGGTGCGGTGAAGATAGACCCTAAAAACCTAGCAAAATTTCTATCCGCAAATTACTCTCATAAAGATCTCGTCATTATTGATTGCTCTCCGACGGAATCTGTTTTTACGACAGCAGCATATCACGCTAGTGGAAATGTGCTTGTACCGGTCAAGCCGGAATATTTTGCCACCATCGGTTTCCCGCTATTGAAGCAGTCAATTTCCAACTTCAAACGATCAAACAAAGGGCACAAAATCAACGTCTGTGGGGTTGTCATCAACAACGCATTTTACGATGGCGGTAATGATGGGGGACCGGAAAAGGCAAGGGCAATGGCTGAGATTGATGCCGAGGCATGTGCTAACGGATGGCCGATTTATACGAACCAGATGCTGCATTCGAGGGGCTATCCGAAGCTGATGAGGGGTGACAACAATTATGCTGGAAACGCCTCATATTTTCCGGCGGTAGCGCTGGAAATTCTGAACTCTCTAGGTTTGTGATGCCCAGCACTAACGAGGACCTTCTTCGCGTCACACTCGCACTTCTCATCGAAAGGTGGGGTTCTGCACGTGTGAGGGATGAACTCGCAGCTTTGGGGGAATCGCCCGACCCGAAGGAGCTTCGCAAATCACAGGCCAAGCGTCGGGTGCGACGCAGCGCATCAGAAATTTTCGGAGAGCTAAAAATTTCTGACCCCGAGCGCACGATACTGGTGCGAGAAATCGCGGGCTTTATGGATAGGAAGCAATTCATTAGTTCGCCCTCGGACGCTCGGGAATTCTTGATTATGCACGGTGCTCGGCCGTCATTATTCAAAGATCGAACTTCTGCGTTTCGTCCGGTCTTGATGGCGTTGGCAAGAATGTCGCTCGGAGAGCTAAGGCGCACCCGCGACATCGCTGCGCATGAAGGACCTGCGAGAATGCGAGACATTTCGACTGCGATAAACGAGGTCACGGATCGTCGTTTCGACTCCGACAAGTGAACTTATTACTGGCCGGAGGAGACACCGAGTTTTCCCTTCCGCGTTATCTCGCGACAACAGCCTAGAGCCGTCTACTCTTTCACGCAGATCGGACCTCGACAGGTTATGGCGAAGCGCTCGCAATCACTGGCTATGGTTTCTGATCTCTCGCCAGCATATTGGTGAGTGAAGCTAGGAACTGGGTTCGTGATCGTAAATCGCATAAGACTGCGTAATTGGCGCAACTTTCGGGAGGCGGATGTAGCCCTCCGAGACCGGCAATTCATAGTCGGGCCAAACGCTGCGGGAAAATCGAACTTCCTTGATGCGTTTCGTTTTCTGAGAGATGTCGCAAAGCCAGAAGGCGGCGGCTTACAGAAGGCTGTGAAGGATCGCGGCGGCCTTTCTAAACTTCGCGCGCTTTCGGCACGACGTGACCCCGAAATCGCGATTGATGTAAGCTTGGCTGAAGAGGCAGATGCTCCGACCATTTGGCGCTATCGCTTGGTTATCCGGCAGGAAACCCGGGGATATCGGCAGCCAATCGTCTCTGAGGAAACAGTCTGGAAGAATGGAAAGGTTATTCTTGAAAGGCCTGACCGTAAGGACGTGGCGGACCCGGTAAGGCTCACCCAAACATTTCTCGAACAAGTCAACGAGAACGCCGCGTTCCGAGAAATTGTGAGGTTCTTCGAGGGGACCACATATCTCCACCTCGTACCCCAGTTGCTCAGGTATTCGGAGCTTCTTCAGGGGCGAATTGAATCGGACCCATTTGGGCAAGGCTTTCTAGAAAGCGTCGCTCGAACGCCGGGTCGCAGCCAAAAGTCTCGACTCTTGAGAATCGAATCTGCGCTCAAGATAGCGGTTCCCCAGCTACAGCAGCTCAAGTTTGAACGCGATGAGGAAACAGGCCGACCTCATTTGGCGGCTCTATATTCCCACTGGAGGCATAATGCGGGATGGCAAAGGGAAGATCAGTTTTCCGATGGAACACTGCGGCTGATTGGGCTTCTCTGGTCTCTTCTTGAAGGCGATTCACTCCTCCTATTGGAGGAACCAGAGTTGTCATTAAACTCGGCAATCGTATCCAAGTTGGCACCCTTAATTTATCGCATGCAGAGGCAGCGAAAACGTCAAGTCCTGATTAGTACGCACAGCATGGACCTACTGTCCGATCCAGGCGTGGATGCATCTGAAGTGCTCTTGCTAGAGGCGAGTCACGAAGGAACATCTGCGACGTTGGTTTCGGACGATGTCGATATGGCGCGATTGATTAGAGCCGGACTAACTGTGGGACAGGTAGCACTTCCAAGGACTCGGCCGCAGCAACTCGATCTTCTAAGCAGCCTCGAATAATGCCCGGCTCTCTGACGATTGTCTCTGAGGATGCTCCGTCCGAATTACTCGCCGAACTGATCGTCCGTTATGTCGATCCGGAAGCAACGATTACAAACCGCCTTGGCAAACAAGGAATCGGTTTCATTGCGCATAGGCTCCGCGCATTGAATGAAGCCGCACGAGGTATGCGCATTCTCGTAATTGCAGACCGAGACAGAGCGGAAAACTGTCCCATTCAAATGATCCAGGAATGGATCGGGGGACCGCAGCACCTCAATCTGGTCGTCCGATTGGCGGAAATGGAGACCGAGGCTTGGATAATCGCCGACCGAGATCGACTCGCAGAATTTCTCGAGATTCCCGTCAATCGCATTCCGCAGAACCCAGACACACTGCAGGACGCCAAGGAAGCATTAGTGAACCTCGCGCGTCTTTCCCGTAGCAGTCGAGTTCGCGACGATATGTGCCCACTTCCGCACGCCGCTGCCCGGGTTGGCCCTGCGTACAACCAACGTTTGGATGAGTTTCTTAGAACTAGATGGCGTGCCCAAGTAGCAGCGAGACAATCCCCAAGCCTCGATCGCGCACAGCGCAGAATTCGTGAACTTTGTATGGAGCGGCCTGGGTTGTACTAAGATGCAAAGCGAAGCCCAGCCTCGCCCGGCCACTTTCCCATCGCTGCGCGACCGGTCTGCCCACCTACCCCCTCGGTGCCCTGATCTTCCGCCACCGCGCCTCGACGAACGCGAACGCCCCGAACGCCATCAGCCCCACCGCCGTCAGGCCCAGCATCCAGCTGCCACCGGGCTGTTTTTCCAGCGCATCCAGCGCCTCGCCCAGACTGGTCACGGCCCCGGGCCGGGCCCGCAGTCCGGCCAGCACCACAAACGCCGCCAGCGGCAGATAGGCGAACCCCAGCGCCGCATAACCGACCCGCGCCAGCGGGGCCAGGCGGCGGCACAGGCGGTCGGAACAGGCCAGGCAGCCGGTGAAATCGTCGCGCGCCGCCCGCACCATATTGGTCACCCCCACGGCCAGAATGGTCAGCCCGGCCCCGACCAGCAGCCATTGCCCCATCGGCAGGGCCAGCAGCCTCTCGACCCTGTCGCGGTTCTGCGCCGCATGCTCGGCGGCCTCGGCGGCGGCCCCGCCGAACGCGTGCAGATACTGGAACACGGTGAAGGCCAGCACGGCGTGGAACACGGCGTTGCTGAACTGGCCCAGCCGCACCGCCAGGCCGCGCAGGTCGTTGCCCTCCCGGTCGGCGTCCAACAGCGACTGCACCAGACTCCAGGCGACGAAGGCCATCAGGCCCAGCCCCAGCAGCACCAGCCACAATTTTCCAAACGGCTGCTGCGCCAGCCAGCCGATCGCCTCGCGCGATCCCGCCGCCTCGTCGACGTCATCGGTCGCCGCCAGCAGGGTCAGCACCCCAGCCGACAGATAGACAAACCCCCGCGCCCCATAGCCGACCCGCGCCAGCCCCTCGATCACCTTGTCCGACAGCTTCGGCCGACGCGTCAGCCGTCGAAACAGATCGTGCAGGCGGTGGTGCGACATCGACGGTCCCGGTCAGAGAAATCAGGCCCGTTCAATCCCCCGGAACGGCAAAGGCTCCGCGCCACCGCGCCCTTCTCCCCTCGTGGGAGAAGGTGGCTCGCGGAGCGAGACGGATGAGGGGGCTGGTGCCGCATCTGCGGTGCGTGCCGACCAGCAGCCTGTCGGATGAAGCGGCGTCTCACCCCTCATCCGCCCCCTCACGGGGGCACCTTCTCCCACAAGGGGAGAAGGATCAGCTTTCCGCCGCGACCTCGCCCGCGATCTTCCGCAGCGCCTCTTCAAACACCGCCACCGGCTGCCCCCCGGAAATCAGGTACTTCCCCTCGATCACCACCGCCGGCACCGAATTGATGCCGCGCGACACCCACAGCGCCGTCTCGGCCCGCACCTCGTCGGCATAGCGCCCCTCGGCCAGCACCGCCGCCGCCCCGGCCCGGTCCAGCCCGGCCTTGGCCGCCGCATCGGCCAGCACCTCCGGGTCGGTCAGATTGCGCCCGTCGGTGAAATGGGTCTCGAACAACGCCTTCTTCAGCGCGCCCTGTTTGTCCGGTGCCGTGGCCCCGGCCCAGTGCAGCAGCCGGTGGCTGTCGAAGGTGTTCCAGATGCGGCTGTCGGGGCCGGTGTTCATGGTGAAGCCGACCTCGGCCGCCCGCTCATGGATCATCTGCCGCGACTGGGCCGACTGTTCGGGGGTCGAGCCGTATTTCTTGCCGATATGCTCGACGATGTTCTCGCCCTCGGGGACCATGTCCGGGTTCAGCAGGAACGGCTGGATCCGCACCTCCGCCTCAATTCCTTCGCCCTTCAACGTCTCCAGCGCCCCCTCCAGCCCGCCCAGTCCGACCACACACCAGGGGCAGACGACGTCCGAAACAAAATCGATCTTCAGGGTCTGGGTCATGACGGCGCTCCGTTGGGGGGAGACCGCATATAGGTGCCGGACGGGCAGAGGCCAGTGCGCGCCTCCATCCTTCTCCCGTTGGGAGAAGGTGCCCCGAAGGGGCGGATGAGGGTCGGCTGGTGCGGATCGCCCCCGGTCCAGCCCCTCACCCTTTCGTGCCAGAACCTCGCTGACGCTCGGGTGCGCTCAAGCCCTCTCCCGCCGGGAGAAGGCACCCCTCACGTACCGCCGGTTCACAAACCGTCCCCGGCGGCCTAGGCTGCGTCCCCATGAACATTTCAGCCCCGACGTCCACCCTCGCCCTGATGCTCGCCCTCGGCCTGACAGCCTGCGGCCCCGGCGGCGAGGCCCCGGCCGAGGCTCCGGCCGCGCCGATCTTGGCCGATCCTGCCCCCGCCCCCGCCACCGACCCTGCCGACCCGGCGGGCGCGGGCGTGACGGCCATCCTGCTCGAGGGTAACGGCTTCATGCCGGCCAATCCCGGCGGCGGCGGCACCGGGCTCAAGCTCAGCTTCGGCGCGCCCCGGGACACGGTGATCAGCTATATGACCGGCCTGCACGACGGCACCGCCCCCACCCTCGACGGCAATGACGAATGCGGCGCCGGGCCCCTCAAATTCGCCCGCTGGGACGACGATTTCACCCTGGCCTTCCAGAACGGCAAATTCGTCGGCTGGTGGGCCGGCGAGCGCGCCCCGGCCGGCTTCAGCACCGTCCACGACATCCACGTCGGCTCGACCCTGGCCGAGGTCCGCGCCGCCTGGCCCGGCGTCGAGGTCATCAACGACACCGTCGGCCCCGAATTCGCCACGACCGACATCTTCGGCATCCTGACCGGCACCACCGCCTCTGCCCGCGTCACCGCCCTCTGGGCCGGCGTCTCCTGCATCTTCCGGTAGGGGCTGACACCGGTCATCGCCCAAATTTCCGCTCATCCCCGCAAAGGCGGGGACCCAGTGCTGTCGTCATCCTCCGGCAAGCCGCGCCTTCGCGGCGCAGACCGGGGGACCCAGCGGCGCGCGATAGCGCGATCGGTTCAGGCACGAGCGGTGCGGCCCTTCTCAAGCCCCTCTCCCGGGGGAGAGGGGTTGGGGTGTGGGCGTACGGTGGTCCCGGCGGCGCACCGTAACCCCTCACCCTTTCGCCTGACCGATCGCTGCGCTCGCGGAGGCTCAAGCCCTCTCCCGACGGGAGAGGGAAGCGATGCGCGGTGTTGGCGAAGAATCCCCCTATCGACGCTACTCAAACCTCAACCCGATCAATCCTTTGCTGAATTCCACCCGCAAATTTCCCGCCCCCCTTCCAACCTGCGCCATAATCCCCGTGTCCCGTCGCAAGGAAGGGCCGCCTGGCCTGCGACCTGGTGTGCGGCGGGAGTGGAGAAGCGGGGGCCCGGTTCCGGTCTGCCATCGCAAGGCAGGCGACGCCCGGGGTCTGATCGGGATGATTGGATGTCAGGGATGCGGGGGATACGCATCCGGTCCGGGGACCGTGTCGCGAGCACGGCCCGCCCGTCAGGGGCGCTGCGGTAAGGCGCTAAACATCGCCACCCGACGCAAGCTTCTGAAAACTCTCCACGCGGAGCGTCGGACTTCGTCGAAACGGTACTTTTTTATTTCTCCGGGCGAAGGCCCGGCGCTCCGCCCGCCCTTCCATACCGCCGCCATGACCCGGCGCGGCCCGTTGGCCTGTCGGTCACCTCCGACGAGCGGGAGACCTGTTTCACCCTGCGCCTGCCGGCGGGGTAGGAAACACCCCGGGTTGTCCCCATTGCCGCAACGCTGCTACGCCTAGTACATGGAAACCGGAACCTTCATCACCCTCGGCCTGTATTTCGTCCTGATGCTGGCGATCGGGCTCTACGCCTATCGCGAATCGACCAGCGACGTGTCGGGCTACATCCTCGGCGGACGCAAGCTGGGCCCGGCCGTGGCCGCGCTCTCGGCCGGAGCCTCGGACATGAGCGGCTGGATGCTGCTCGGCCTGCCCGGCGCGATGTACCTCAGCGGCCTTTCGTCGATGTGGATCGCCATCGGCCTGTTCATCGGCGCCTTCGCCAACTACCTGATCGTCGCCCCGCGCCTGCGGCTCTACACCGAGCTGGCCCGCGACGCCCTGACCATCCCCGACTATTTCGACAAACGCTTCCTCGACCGCACCCGCCTGCTGCGGGTCATCTCGTCGATCGTCATCATCGTCTTTTTCACGCTCTACACCTCGTCCGGCCTGGTCGCCGGCGGCAAGCTGTTCGAGAGCGCCTTCGGCCTCGACTACAGCTGGGGCCTGTTCATCACCGCCGGCGTGGTCATGGCCTACACCCTGCTGGGCGGCTTCATGGCCGTCAGCCTGACCGACTTCGTCCAGGGCTGCATCATGTTCGTGGCCCTGATCCTGGTGCCCTTCGTCGCCCTGACCCATGTCGGCGGCGTCGAGGGCATGACCGAGACCATCCGCGGCATCGATCCCGGTCTGCTGGATCTGTTCAAGGACGCCACCCTGATCAGCGTCATCTCGGCCATGGCCTGGGGCCTCGGCTATTTCGGCCAGCCGCACATCATCGTCCGCTTCATGGCCGTCCGCTCGGTGCGCTCGGTCGCGACCATGCGTAATATCGGCATGAGCTGGATGCTGGTCACCCTGATCGGTGCGCTGGGCACCGGCCTGGCCGGCCTCGCCTACGCCAGCCGCACCGGCCTGGTGGTCGACGACCCCGAGACCATCTTCATCCTGCTGTCCGACGTGCTGTTCAACCCGCTGATCACCGGCTTCCTGCTGGCCGCCATCCTCGCCGCCATCATGAGCACCATCTCGTCGCAACTGCTGGTCTCGTCCAGCTCCCTGACCGAAGACTTCTACGGCATTTTCCTGCGCAAGAACGCCTCGCAGAAGGAGCTGGTTCTGGTCGGGCGACTGACCGTGCTGGCCGTGGCCGTGGCCGCCGGCATCCTCGCCTGGAACCCCTCCAACAGCGTTCTGGGACTGGTGTCCCAGGCCTGGGCCGGATTCGGTGCCGCCTTCGGGCCGCTGGTGATCCTGTCGCTGACGTGGAAGCGAATGACCCGCAACGGGGCGCTGGCCGGCATGATCGTCGGTGCCGCCACGGTTCTGTTCTGGACCTATGCGCCGGTGCTGGTCGACGGGGCCGTGCTCGGCAGCCTGATCTACGAGATCGTGCCCGGCTTCGTGCTCAGCTTCATCGCCATCGTCGTGGTCAGCCTGATGGGCAAGGCCCCGACCGGCGAGGTGGCCGAGACCTTCGACCGCGTCGTCGCCGGCCTGGCCGAGGCGCGCGGACCCAAGCCCACCGCCTGACCGGTCGCGCGGGACAGCCATGATCCGTCTGCTGTCCCGCGCCGCCGCCCTCGCCCTGCTGCTGGGACTCGCCGCCTGCGAGCGGGCGGTCCCGCTGCCCCCGGCCGCCCCCGTCACCGTCGGCGATGACCGGTGCGAAATTCCACCCGGCCTGACCCCGGCCCGCCCCTATGCGCCGCCCGCCGACGAGATCGTCCGCGACGTCGCCACCGCCTACTATCTGCTGGCCATCAGCTGGTCGGCCCAGGCCTGTCGCAGCGGCAAGGACTATCCCGACCCGGACCTGCAGTGCCGCGACAATCGCTTCGGCCTGACCCTGCACGGCCTGTGGCCCAACGGTCCGGCCCGCCGTCATCCGCGCTACTGCGGACCTGCCCCGGCTCTGCAGCCCGCGACCGTGCGCGCCAATTTCTGCATGACCCCGTCGCCACGCCTGATGCAGCATGAATGGGCCGCCCACGGCACCTGCGGCTGGTCCAGTCCCGAGGCTTATTTCGATCAGGCGGCGACGCTCTGGAACGGCCTGAACCGTCCCGATCTGGAAGCCATCCCGGCCGGACGGCTGACCGCCGGCAGCGTCCGTGACGCCTTCGCCCGGTCCAACCCCGGCCTGCCGCGCAGCGCCGTTACCGTGGTCCTGGCCGACGACGACTGGCTGCGCGAGGTTCGCCTCTGCTATTCTACGATCTACGCCCCCATAGCCTGCCCGCGGGGCACGGGCCCGTCCGACCGCCGAAAAATCCGTCTGGCCCCGACCGGAACCGCAACCACCCGTTAACCCGTGTGGCGCAGCCTGCTTCCTGACGTCCAGGAGTAGGGCCATGTCGACCGTTCAAACGACCAGTTATCGCCGGGCTCGCGATCATTTCGAGCCCCAGGATGCCGATCCCCAGGAACAGCGCCGCGTTCGCGGGCTGCTGGAGAAGATCGACTATGCCGCCTTCGTCTCCAATCGCGAGGTCATCGGCCAGATGTTGGTCGGCGTCGACGCCGGCACCTTCCAGCGCCTCGCGGTGATGACGGCCACCGCGCGCGGGAAATGGGCCGCCGAGGCGCTGCGTCTGTCCGAATCCGGTTCGCCGGTGACACCGGACCAGACCGCCCGCCTGACCGCGCACCGCACCGCCTACGAGGAACTGGCCGAGGCCTATGAAGCCATGCGCCGCATGGTCGAGCGCGGCTATCTGACTATTCGCTGACCGGCGGCTCCACTGAATCCAATGTCTGCGGCCGGGTGATGATCGGTCCGTCCGGATCGTTCGATGGCCGTTGCGCTACCGTCGGGGGTGGAACGATGGGCTCGGCAATTATCACGGGCGGACTGGTCGGCGGGCCGACCGGCGCCGGACTCGCAGCGGCGGGCGTCAACGGCTCCGTGCCTGCCGCCGAGGGCCGGCTCGTCGTGACCTCCGGCGCAGGCCGCGCAGGTTCCGCCGATCCTGCCGGTTCCGGGGCCCGGGCGACCGGGGCGGGACTGGCGTCCGGTACCGGCACAATCACCGTCGGCACCTCGGGCGCAACCGCTGACGGCACCGAAATAACGACCGCCTCCCGGCTCTCCGGTCGCGGGGCTTCAGGGGCCAGATCCGGCCGCGTGAACAGCCAGGTCGCCGCGGAAATCGTTACGGCCGAAACGGCGACCGCCCCGAGTGCCAGATAAACTCCTCTACGGCCGGTTGACCGGCGCGGGGACGTGGCGACCGTCGCCGCAACCGGACCCGCTTCGACGGGCGCGACCGACGGGGGAACGGGCGGCGCGGGATCGATACGCGGCTCCACCCTCGCGGCCACCGGAGGCAAGGCCATGTCGGTGGCGGGTCGACGTTGCGGGATCAATGATCCGTTGAGGATGCTGGCCGGGGGTCTGGCGGCAACCGGATCGACCGGCGGCCGCGCGGACGGGCCCTGCCCCGGCAGGGGTCCCACCCGAAACACCGTCTGCGGGGGTCTTCCCCACTGGACGAAATGGCGCCCGGTCGGTCTGGCCTTGTCATCGGTTGGGGTCGGCATGATTACTCCCGCGCCAGCAACCGGCGCGCGTCATGAATACAGTCACCCTTGACGGTGCCGTCGGAGTTGGTCGGTTTCGTGACCCGGACGTGTCCGCAGAACGGTCAGCTCTTGAGCCGGTAGCCGGTCTTGAACATCCAGCCGACCACCGCCAGGCAGGTGAAAAAGAACCCCAGCGTCGCTGACATGCTGATCACCACCCCCACGTCACTGGTGCCGAAGAAGGCCCAGCGGAAACCCGAGATCAGATAGACGACCGGATTGAACAGGGTCACCGTGCGCCACATCGGGGGTAGCATGTCGATCGAATAAAAGGACCCGCCCAGGAAGGTAAGAGGGGTGACCACCAGCATCGGGATCATCTGCAACTGTTCGAAGCCGTCGGCCCAGATGCCGATGATGAAACCGAACAGGCTGAAGGTCACCGAGATCAGCACCAGAAAGGCCAGCATCCACACCGGGTGCAATATGTGCAGCGGCACGAACAGGGTCGCCGTCGCCAGGATGATCAGGCCCAGAATGGCGGACTTGGTCGCCGCCGCCCCGACATAGGCCGCGACGATCTCCAGCGGCGACACCGGTGCGGACAGGATTTCGTAGATAGTGCCTGTGAATTTCGGGAAATAGATGCCGAAACTGGCGTTGAAGATCGATTGAGTGAACAGGCTCAGCATGATCAACCCGGGCACTATGAAGGCCCCGTAGGGCACGCCGTCGATCTCGGTCATGCGGCTGCCGATCGCCGATCCGAACACCACGAAATAGAGCGCCGTCGTGATCACCGGCGTGACGATCGACTGCCACACGGTGCGCAGGGCCCGCGCCATTTCAAACCGGTAGATGGCCCAGATGCCGTAACCGTTGATGGTCATGCCGCGGTCTCCGTCCGGTCCTGATGGACAAGGGTGACAAAGATGTCCTCCAGCGAGCTCTGGCTGGTGTTCAGGTCCTTGAAGGCCACGCCCAGTTCGCTGAGCCGGCGCAACAACGAGGGGACACCGGTCCGCTCGGCGTTGGAGTCGAACACATATTCCAGCTCATGCCCGTCCGCCTTCAGCGTCGGCGACCAGTCCGCCAGCTCGACCGGGACTACCGTCATCGGTTCCTGCAGATTCAGCGTCAGCGTTTTCTTGCCGAGCTTTTTCATCAGCGCCGTCTTGTCCTCGACCAGGATCAGCTCACCGGCGAGGATGACCCCGACCCGATCGGCCATCTCCTCGGCCTCCTCGATGTAGTGGGTCGTCAGGATGATGGTGACGCCACGATCACGAAGCCCTCGTACCAGGTTCCACATATCGCGGCGCAGTTCGACATCGACCCCGGCCGTCGGCTCATCGAGGAACAGGATGTCGGGCTCGTGGCTGAGCGCCTTGGCGATCATCACCCGCCGCTTCATCCCGCCGGACAGGGTGCGCAGCTTGGCGTCCTTCTTGTCCCACAGGCTGAGGTCGCGCAGCACCTGTTCGATAAAGGCTGGGTTGGGGGCCTTGCCGAACAGGCCGCGGCTGAAGGTGACGGTCGCCAGCACGGTTTCAAAGGCGTCAGTGGTCAGTTCCTGGGGAACCAGGCCGATCCTGGACCGGGCTTTGCGGTAGTCCTTCTGGATATCGAACCCTTCGGCCAGGACGGTGCCGGTCGACGGCGTGACGATGCCGCAGACCACGCTGATCAGCGTGGTCTTGCCGGCCCCGTTCGGACCCAGCAGGGCGAAAATCTCGCCCTTGCTTATCTCCAGGTCGATGCGTTTCAGAGCCTGCAGGCCCGAGGCATAGGTCTTGGTCAGACCTTCGATGGCAATGACCGGCTGCATCTGTCTGAGCGTCCCCTCGCGGCACCTGTCCGCTCCCGCGTCGAATATGGCGTCAATCACCGCCGGCTCAACCCGTTGCGCGAAAGAACCGTGCGGAACATCGGCCGTCGGGGTAGAACCCCACCGTATCGGCAGCGCCGCAGGAGTTCCTCCATGTCCCGCTATCCCCTTGTCATCGTGGCAGCCCTCGTCCTCGCGACCGGAGCCTGCGCCGACAGCGCCCGGGTGCCTGAGGCGGAACAGTTCGGTCCGAACCCGACCCTCCCGGCACCCCGCACCACCCTGCTACCGACCGTCAACATCGCCCCGGCCACAGGCTGGCCCGCCGGACAGACCCCGATCGCGGCCAGTGGATTCCAGGTCACGCCCTTCGCCGACGACCTGGATCACCCGCGCTGGCTCTACCGACTGCCCAATGGTGACATTCTGGTCGCCGAAACCAACGCCCCTGCCCGGATGGCCAAAAAGACCCGCGGCCTGCGCGACTGGATCCAGGGTCTGGTGATGAAGCGGGCGGGAGCCCGGGTGCCGAGCGCCAACCGGATTACCCTGCTGCGCGACGCCGACGGTGACGGCACGGCCGAGCTCAGGACCGTCTTCCTCGAGAACCTGAGCTCTCCCTTCGGCATGGCCCTGGTCGGTGACCGGCTCTATGTCGCCAATGCCGATTCTGTCGTCGCCTTCCCCTACCGTACCGGCGAGACGTCGATCACCACGGCTCCGGTGACGGTCGCCGAACTGCCGGCCGGTCGCAACCATCACTGGACCAAGAGTCTGGTCGCCAGCGCCGACGGTTCGCGCCTGTACGTCGGGGTCGGCTCCAACTCCAACATTGGCGAGAATGGCCTCAATGAAGAGGTCGACCGCGCCGCCATCCTCGAGATCGACCCCGCCACCGGCACGCGGCGGGTCTTTGCCTCGGGCCTGCGCAATCCGGTCGGCATGGCCTGGAACCCCGAGAGCGGCAAACTCTGGGTGGCCGTCAATGAACGCGACGAGCTGGGGGACGACCTGGTGCCCGACTATATGACCTCGGTCACCCCCGGCGGCTTCTACGGCTGGCCGTGGAGCTATTACGGCCAGATTGTCGATAGTCGCGTCGAGCCGCGCAATCCCGACAGGGTCGCCCGCGCCCTCAAGCCCGACTATGCCCTGGGTGCCCATACAGCCTCGCTCGGCCTGACCTTCTACGAAGGCGCGCTGGTACCGGCATGGCGCAACGCGGCGATCATCGGCCAGCACGGATCATGGAACCGCGAACCCCGCAGCGGCTACAAGGTGGTTTCGGTCACCTTCGTCGATGGCCGCCCGGTCGGCCTGCCCCGGGACATATTGACCGGTTTTCTCAATACTGACGGCGAGGCCATGGGGCGCCCGGTCGGCGTCCAGACCGATGCAACCGGAGCTCTGCTGGTGGCCGATGACGTCGGCAATGTGATCTGGCGCGTGTCTCCCGCCCGCCCCTGACATCGTCCAAACGACAAAGGCCCCGTCGATGCGAATCGACGGGGCCTTCAAGCTGTTCAGTTGCCGGTCATTCAGTCGATCGGCGGACCGGTCACCGTTTCCGGCGGCAGCACCGGCGTCGGTGGTGCCGGCGCAGCGGCGGCGGGCTCCGCGGCGCTCAGATAGGGCTGCGGACCAGCGGGCGGCGCAACGGTCTCGACCGGAGCCACGACGGGGGCAGCCTCGACCCGCGGACGAACCGCTGGCGCACGGTTACGCGGCTCGGCGGCCTGTCTGGCGACCGGTGCCGGCGCAGTCTGCGCAATAGCCTGGGCCGGAGCGGGGGTCGCAACGGCCGACGGCGCGGTTTCAGCCACCACCGGCGCAGCGGCAGGCATCGATTCAATCGGCACAGGCGCGACGAGCGGTTCGGAAGTGTTGCCGCCGATGGCCATGGCCACGCCACCGCCGATCAGCACCAAGGCACCGACCGGGGCCAGGATCATCCAGGTTTTAACTGCCTTGCGTCCATTCCGGGCCTTGCCGCTGCGGGCGTAGACCGGCGTGTAGGGGGCGCTCTCGGCGACGGGGGCCGTACCAGCGGTAGCGTTACCTGCGACAGGCCGGTCGGCGACGATGTGATCAGGGTATGTAATTGACATGGTTATTCTCCATAGTACGCTATGAAGAACCGGAACCTCGGGCATGAGTTCCGATTTTTTGCCGATGACACAAAGAAATACCGTTGCGGACACAGTTAAGGCAGGCCATCAACTTGACGATTACGTGCCCATGTCTTGGAGAGCCCGAAAGCTGCTGAGGTTCAGCAGACTGGCTTCATGTCTCCGATGATCGGGCGTCAGCCTGCCGGCGGCGACCGATCTGCGACGCGCCGCACCACCGCCTCCCGTTTGCAGGACCGGCAGCCCCCGAGGGACCGGATTGACCCGACGTCACCGGCGCAACGGCGCCACGGCGCGCAATAATCTTGTGCCGGGCCACAGGGAATCACCGACGGAATTCCCCCCGCAGTTGACCCGAGCAGGTCGGGTGTCCATCACGGGCGTCTGACGATCCAATTCAAAGAGGCAGACGCGACCATGAAGCTGATGGCCAACATCCGGCGCGACCTGAAGTTCGCAAAGGGTTTGCGTCGCCTGCTTCAGCGCATCAAGCCGATACAGCTCGACAGTCCCGATCTCGTCTGTGACGATTTCGAGGAGGCGGTGGACAGGTTCCCGGACAATATCGCCGTCGAGGACGACTACCGCACCCTGACCTATCGGGAGCTGGACGCCCTCGCCAACCGCTTCGGGCACTGGGGTCAGAGCCGCCGCCTGCACCGGGGCGACGTCGTCGCCCTGATGATGCTGAACCGTGCCGAATATCTGGCGGCCTGGATCGGCTTTTCCAAGATCGGCGTGGCCACGGCGCTGATCAATACCAATCTGACCGGTCACGCCCTGGCGCATTGTCTGGAGATTTCCGGGGCGTCCCAGATCGTCACCGACAATGAAAGCTGGCCCCAGGTCGAGGAGGCCCGGCCCTTCGTCAACCGTAACCTGATGCTCTGGGTAATCGATCTGAAGGATGAGGCCGAGGCCGACAACCGGCGTGGTCTCGACAAGCCGTTGCGCGGGGGTTCGTCGGTCCGACCCAACCGATCTATCCGCGCCGGCCTGACCAATCGGGACACGGCCCTGTACATCTACACCTCGGGAACCACCGGCCTGCCCAAGGCCGCACGTATGCCCCACTCGCGCGCCCGGACCTATATGCGTGCCTTCGCCGGTGCTACCGCAGCAACCGCCTCGGACCGCACCTTCAACGTGCTGCCCCTGTATCATTCGACCGGCGGCCTGGTCGGGGTGGGGCCGGCCCTGCTGAACGGCGGTCGGTTGATCCTGCGCCGGAAATTCTCCGCCACGACCTTCTGGCCCGACGTGAAGGCGTCCGGCGCGACAATCTTCGTCTATATCGGCGAGCTGTGCCGCTATCTGGTCAACTGTCCCGAGCATCCGGACGAGCGCGACCACAAGCTCCGGCTCGCGTACGGCAACGGCCTGCGCCCCGATGTCTGGGAAGAGTTCCAGCAACGGTTCGCCATCCCGGACATCCTGGAGTTCTACGGCTCGACCGAAGGCAACGTCTCCCTGTTCAATTTCGACGGCAAGCCCGGTGCGATCGGCCGGGTCCCCAATTTCGTGAAAAACCGGATCAACATCCGTCTGGTGCGTTTCGACATCGAGACCGAGGAACCGATGCGCGGTGCCGACGGCTTCTGTCAGCTCACCGGCCCGGGCGAGGCCGGCGAGGCCATTGGCATGATCGGCAACGATATCCAGCACAATTTCTCGGGCTATGCCGACAAGGCCGCCTCGGAAAAGAAGGTTCTGACCGATGTCTTCCAGCGCGGCGATCGCTGGTTCCGGACCGGCGACCTGATGCGTCGGGACTCGGACGGATACTACTATTTCGTCGACCGGATCGGGGACACCTTCCGCTGGAAGGGCGAGAACGTTTCCACCACCGAGATCGAGGAACGTCTGTCCGAGGCCGCCGGTGTCCAGGAAGTCATCGCCTATGGCGTTTCTGTGCCGGATCAGGACGGCAAGGCCGGCATGGTCGCCCTGATTGTCGAGGGTCGGTTCAGCGCCCGCGCCTTTGCCGAATGGGTCGACGCGGAACTGCCGTCCTACGCCCGCCCTGTGTTCGTGCGTCTGCTCAAGAGCGCCGAAACCACAGGAACCTTCAAATATCGCAAGATTGATCTGGTCGAGGAGGGCTTCGACCCGTCCAGGGTCTCGGCCCAGCTCTATGTGCGTGGCGGTAAGGCCGGCTACACCAAGCTGACCGCCGACGGCTATGCGGCGATCATGCGCGGTGAAACCCGGCTCTGATCTACCGGGAATCGAAACCGCCCCTTAAGCATTAACGGCGATTGTGCAGGTCTTTCCGTCCCAGGACGTCCGGACCGCCCCATGTTCCAGATTATCGGCATCGTGCTGCTGTTCGGCCTTGTGTTCGGCAGCTACATTATTTCGGGTGGCAAGTTCGGCGTGATCCTGCACGCCCTGCCTCACGAGATGATGGCGATCGGCGGTGCCGGTATCGCCGCCTTCATGATCTCCAACAGCGTCCCCACGATCAAGAGCTCCCTGTCGGGACTGGGCAAGGCGTTCGCCGGCCCGAAATGGAAGAGGCAGGACTACAAGGACCTGCTGAGCCTGCTGTTCCAGCTGACCAAGACGATGAAGTCCAAGGGCGTCATTGCCCTCGAAAGTCACATCGAAAAGCCGGCCGAGAGCCCGATTTTCCAGAAATATCCGAAGGTCCTGAAGGACCATTTCGCCACGGACTTCATCTGCGACACCCTGCGCATGATGACCATGAACCTCGAGGATCCTCACCAGATCGAGGACGCCATGGAAAAACAGCTCGAAAAGCATCACCACGAGGCGCTCAACGCCCCCCATGCCTTGCAGGGCCTGGCCGACGCCTTGCCGGCTCTGGGGATCGTCGCCGCCGTGCTGGGCGTCATCAAGACCATGGGCTCGATCACCGAGCCGCCCGAGGTTCTGGGCGGGATGATCGGCGGGGCCCTGGTCGGCACCTTCCTCGGCGTCTTCCTGGCCTACGGTCTGGTCGGGCCATTCGCAGCGCGTCTGCAATCGATCGTCGAAGAAGACTCCAGCTACTACAAGATCATCCGCTCGGTCCTCGTCGCCCACCTGCACGGCAATGCCGCCCAGATCTCGGTGGAGATCGGCCGGGGCGATATTCCGTCCCCGTCACAGCCGTCGTTCCTCGAGATGGAAGAGACCCTGTCCAACATGCCCGCCGACGCGGCCTGATCCGACGTCGGCCCGATTCCGGCTGTTCATCCGACCACGGTGGCCCGCGCCGCTGGAGAGTCCCTGAGCTGAATGGGGGCTTGCGTACGACCTCACAAACGCGTTACCGAAAGGACAGCGGGGATTGCCCCCGTTTGATTCCAACTCAGGGGTAACATCATGACCATCCGTCAACTGCTGGCCGTTTCGGCTGCCGCCACCTTCGCTCTGACCGTCGCCGCCTGCCAGCCTGCCGCCGAGCCGGCCGCTGAATCGGCTGACACCGCCGCCGCCGCCGCCGCCGACACCGCCGCCGTTGCCGCCGATTCGGCCGCCATGGACGCCGCTGCCGCCACGGATTCCGCTGCTGCTGCTGCCGCCGCCACCGAAGCCGCTCCGACCGAAGCTGCCCCGGCTGAAGCTGCTCACTAAGCTTTCTGCTCGATTTCGGAGGGCAACCTCCGGACCGGATTTAAGGGGTCGCCCATCAGGCGGCCCCTTTTTTCTTGCCCGACCAGAAGTGATCACGAACGCGTGAGATTTCGCTTGCGGAGCTGCTCACAAACCCGTTATCTCCCTCCTGCGGGGATTCATGCCCTCGCTTGACCCTGTCCTGAAGGAATTCCACATGACCATCCGTCAACTGCTGGCCGTTTCGGCCGCCGCCGCTTTCGCTTTCACCGTCTCGGCTTGCCAGCCGGCCGCCGCCGACAAGGCTGAAGACGCCGCTGCCGACGCCACGGCCGCTGCCGACACCGCCGCCGACGCCGCCGTCACCGCCGACGCCGCCGCCACCGACGCCGCTGTCGCCGCCGGCGAAGCTGCTGCCACGACCGAAGCTGCTCCGGCGGCCGACGCCGCCATGGCTCCGGCTGCCCACTAAGCTTTACGCTTACAGGCAATCATTTCGGGTCTTCGGGCCCGGAACGGAAAAGGGGTCGCCTCGGCGGCCCCTTTTTTCGTGCGCGCGACCTGCCCCGCGGTGTAAGGCGCGACCATGCCGCATGACGACCCGACCCCGGACCTGTCGCCCCGTCTGATCTGGGCCGAAGACGGGTCGCCGCGATCCGGCCGCTTCGACGATGTCTATTTTTCGCAGCAGGACGGTCTCGCCGAAAGCCGGGCGGTCTTTCTGGCCGGTTGTGGTCTGCCGGAGGCCTGGGCCGGGCGGACCCGGTTCACGGTTGGCGAACTCGGCTTCGGCACCGGACTGAACATCGCCGCCCTGCTCGATCTGTGGCAGCGCACCGCCCCGCCGACTGCCCACCTGCACATCTTCTCGATCGAGGGCTATCCGCTCCGGGCGGATGAAGCCCGACGCGCCCTGGCCACCTGGCCTGAACTCGAGAGCGTGACCATGCCTCTGCTGGAGACCTGGCCCGATGCCACGCCCGGCTTTCACCGCATCGACCTGCCCGCCTGTCGCGCTACTCTGGATCTGGCCGTGGGTGAGGTCGACTGGGCGCTGGACGCCTGGAGCGGGCGCGCCGATGCCTGGTTCCTCGACGGCTTCTCTCCGGCCACCAATCCCGACATGTGGTCACCGGCCGTGCTCGACGCGATCGTCGCCCGGTCCGCGCCCGGAGCCCGTCTGGCGACCTTCACCGTCGCCGGCGCGGTGCGGCGCGGTCTGTCCGAACGTGGTTTCGCGGTCGCCAAATGCCCGGGACACGGCCGCAAGCGCGAACGGCTGGAAGCGACCCTGCCGACGGCCCCGCTGCCCGATCCAGCCCCGCCTTCCATCGCCGTCATCGGAGCCGGCATCGGCGGGGCGGCCCTCGTCCGGGCCCTGGCCGTGCTGGGGGTCGCCGCCACGGTGGTCGAAACATCCGCTCCCGGAGCCGGCGGGTCCGGCTTTCCAGCCGCACTGGTCACCCCCCGCCTCGACGCCGGTGATCCGGTAATTGCCGCCCTGGGGGCCCAGGCCCTCCATCGTGCCACCAGTCTCTACGCCACAATTCCCGGGGCCGTTCTGACCCGCGGCGTGCTGCAACTGGAACAGGGCCCCAAGGATGCCCGGCGCTTTGCCAAGGTCGCCGCGCAGCCTTTATGGCCGGACGGTGCGATGACTCTCCTGTCCGCGGCGACCGCGACCGTCCGACTGGGCGAGGCCGTGCCTGCCGGGGGGCTGGACATGCGCACGGCCATGGCCGTGGCCCCGGCGCGTGTTCTCAACGCCTGGCTGGCCGATACCGTCCAGACCGGCACCGCCGTCGACCACATCGAACCCGTCGCAGGCGGCTGGCGCCTGATGGCCGCTGACGGACGCCCGATAATGACGGTGGACACGGTGATCATCGCGGCGGGCTGGGGATCGGCGGCGCTGCTGGGCCCGAACCATCCTGTGCTTGCGCCGGTTCGGGGTCAGGCGAACTGGACCGACGGCCCGACGACCCCGGCGGTCGCCTGGGGCGGCTATGCCATCCCGACGAACGACGGTGTCCTGTACGGGGCCACCCATGATCGCGGAGACACCGGCACCGACGTTCGTGATGACGACAACCATCGCAATCTTGAAACCCTGCGCGCGCGTCTGCCCGGCCTCGCCACACGGATCGCGGCGGCAGGGCCCGTTCAGGCACACGCCGCCGTTCGAGCCACCACGCCGGACCGCCTGCCCCTGGCCGGGGCCCTGCCCGGGCGCGAGGGCCTGTTTCTGCTGACAGGTATGGGGTCGCGCGCCTTCACCTTCGCGCCGCTTCTGGCCGAACATGTCGCGGCCCTTGTCCTCGCCCAGCCCTCGCCCCTGCCCGCGGCCCTGGCCACACAGGTGGACCCCGCACGACTGGTCCGCACCCAGCCCCTTGCAGAACCCCGCCCGGACGCGCTTGTTTGAATTCCGACACCCGCTGCGAGGAACGTGCATGCCCACCGTCTCGATCCCCATGGCCCGGACCCTGGCCCTGGCCTTCGCCCTGACGTCGCTGGCGACCTGCGCGCCCGGCCAGCAGAGCACCGATCCATCGGGAGCCGCCAGCCAGCGCCAGTGTTTCTGGGCCTCGTCCCTGTCCAATTTCCGCCAGGGCGACCACGGCAGCCTCTACGTCCGCGACCGCTCTGATCAGGTGTTCGAGGTCAGTACGCGCGAACGCTGCCAGGAGCTCGATCTTGCCAGCAGCGTGGCCATCCAGTCCGAATACAGCAGTGTCGGTCGCCTCTGTGTCGGCGATAACGCCCGCATCACCATGCGCGGCCTGGGCGGCGAACCGGCCAGCTGCCGCGCCCGCGTGGATCGCCGCCTGACTGCGGACGAGATCGCCGCCCTGCCCGACAACCAGCGACCCTGATCTCCGGAGAGTCCCATGGCCCGCCTGATACTCGCGATCACCACCGCCATCCTGATCGTCGTCCCGTCGGCCTGTGCCCCGGGACCGGGCACACGCCTGCCGGACGCGGCCTCCAACCGGGTGTGCTTCTATCAGGATGAGGTCATCAGCTTCCGCCCCGGCGAAAGTCAGTCGCTGTATGTCCGGGCGGTCGGTGCTGACATCTTCGAACTGAGAGCGTCGGCCCATTGCAGGGATCTGGACACCGCAGACGCCTTGGCTTTCACCCCCATGCCCGGACCGGCACAGCGCCTGTGCGTCGGGGACCATGCGCAGATTTCAGTCTCGGCCTCGATTTCGCCCACGGCACCGTGTCGGGTCGAGATTGTGCGCCGGCTGACGGCCGAAGAGGCCGCCGCCCTGCCGGACCGCTACCGCCCCTAGGGTCGCAGCGTCCCTGACGATCCGTCGTCAGGACTTCTGGGCATACCCCAGCCGGACGTTAAGGCGGTCGATCAGGTCGATGGCCGTGTCAGCGATGACCGAGCCGGGCGGGTAGACCGCCGCCGCGCCCATGTCGATCAGGGTCTGGACGTCGGATGGCGGGATCACTCCGCCGACTACGATCATGATGTCCGACCGACCCAGCCGCTCCAGCTCGGCCTTCAGTTCGGGCACCAACGTCAGATGTCCGGCCGCCAATGAGGAGGCCCCGACCGCGTGCACGTTCTTCTCGACCGCGTCCCGCGCTGCCTCGGCCGGGGTCTGGAACAGGGATCCGGCCGTGGCCTCCAGTCCCAGATCGCCATAGCCGGTAGCGATAACCTTCTGGCCCCGGTCATGACCGTCCTGACCGAGCTTGGCGATCAGGATGCGCGGTGGCCCGCCGTCGTTCTCGATGAAGGTGGCGACCATGTCGCGGGCCCGGCTGATCTTCGGGTCCTTGCCTGCGGCCTTGGCATAGACGCCGGTGACGGTCTTCACCGTGGCCACATGCCGCCCGAAGGCCGCCTCCAGGGCGTCGGAAATCTCGCCGACCGTGGCATAGGCCCGGGCCGCGCGCACGGACAGTTCCAGCAGGTTGCCGTCGCCGCGGGCCCCCTCGGTCAGGGCCGCCAGCGCCGTCTGCACCGCCGGTTCGTCGCGTTCTGCCCGCAGCTTCTGCAGCTTCTCGATCTGACGCGCCCGCACCTCGGCATTGTCGACCTTCAGAACCGGAATGTCGTCGGCAACGGCGTTTAGATAGCGATTGACCCCCACCAGCGTCTGCTGGCCGGTGTCGATGCGCGCCTGGGTCCGGGCCGAGGCCTCCTCGATACGCAGCTTGGGCACCCCGGCCTCAATGGCCTTGGCCATGCCGCCCAGGGCGGCGATCTCGGCGATGTGGGCCCGGGCCCGGGTGACCAGATCGGCCGTCAGCCGTTCGACGTAGAAACTGCCGCCCCACGGGTCGATGGTCCCGGTCAGGCCGGTCTCCATCTGCAGGAACAGCTGGGTGTTGCGCGCGATCCGGGCCGAAAAATCGGTCGGCAGGGCCAGAGCCTCGTCCAGCGAATTGGTGTGCAGGCTCTGGGTCTGTCCCCCGGCGGCGGCCATGGCCTCGATCACGGTGCGCGGCACATTGTTGAACACGTCCTGCGCCGCCAGCGACCACCCGGAGGTCTGGCAATGGGCCCGCAGCGAAAGAGATTTCGGGTCCTTCGGCGCAAACTCGGCCTGCACCAGCTCGGCCCACAGCAGGCGGGCCGCGCGCATCTTGGCCACCTCCATGAAATAGTTCATGCCGATGGCCCAGAAGAAGCTGAGCCGCGGCGCGAAGGTGTCGACATCCATGCCCGACGCCACCCCGGCGCGGATATAGTCGATGCCGTCGGCCAGCGTATAGGCCAGCTCCAGATCGGCCGAGGCCCCGGCCTCCTGCATGTGATAGCCGCTGATCGAGATCGAGTTGAACCGGGGCGCTTCCGCCGCGGTCCAGGCGAAGATGTCCGACACGATCCGCATCGAGGGCCCGGGCGGATAGATGTAGGTGTTGCGGACCATGAACTCCTTGAGGATGTCGTTCTGGATGGTCCCGGTCAGGGCGCTGTGCGGCACGCCCTGCTCCTCCGCCGCCACGACATAGAGGGCCAGAATCGGCAGCACCGCCCCGTTCATCGTCATCGACACGCTCATCGTGTCCAGCGGAATGCCGTCGAACAGGGTGCGCATGTCGAGGATGGAATCGATCGCCACCCCAGCCATGCCGACATCGCCTGCGACCCGCGGATGGTCTGAGTCATAGCCCCGGTGCGTCGCCAGATCGAAGGCGATCGACAGCCCCTTCTGCCCCGCCGCCAGATTGCGCCGGTAGAAGGCGTTGGATTCCTCGGCGGTCGAGAAGCCGGCGTATTGCCGGATGGTCCAGGGGTTGGACGCATACATGGTCGGATAGGGGCCGCGCACATAGGGGGCGAAGCCGGGCAGACCGTCGGTGAAGTCCAGTCCCTCGACCGCGTCCGGGCCATAGGCCGGCGCGACGACGATCCCCTCGGGGGTCTCCCAGTCCACACGGGTCGGTGTCGGCCCGACGGTGCCGGGGTCAAGATCGATGCGGGTGAAGTCGGGAAAGCCGCTCATCGGGCTGCCTCCGCGAGCGTGGTCTCAAAGGGCGCGGCGAACCGCACCGGGGTCAGGGCCGAACAAGTGTCACCGCCCCTGGACACTGTCGCCTCCGGCTCCGCCTCGACCGGGGCCGCGCGCGTCTCCGCATTGACGAATTTCGTGACCCCGATCAGCTGGGCCCGACCCTCGGCCAGATCGGCCTCGCGCAGGGCCCGCGCCCTGGCCACCCGCGCCTGTATCGTACCGGCCTTCAGGGCCGCGATCACCCCGCCCTCGGCCTCAATCCGCTGGAATTCGGCCCAACCTGCCTCGGCCAGATCGCGCGTACGGGCGTCGAGGAACCATGACCCCGCGGCCGGATCGTCGACCCGCCCCAGGTTGGCCTCCTCCATCAGCACCAGCTGGGTATTGCGCGCCAGTCGCCGGGCAAGGGCATCCGGGCGTCCCGAGGCGCGGCTGAATCCGTCCAGCACCACCGCATCCGCCCCGCCGACTGCCCCCGCGAACCCCGCCGACGTCAGACGCAGCAGATTGGGCCAGGGATCACGCGCCGACAGCATGCGCCGCGACGAGCGCGCCTCGATCGTCGCCGGCACGTCCAGCCCCAGAGCCTTGACCAGCGAACCCCAGATCAACCGCAGCGCTCGCACCCGGGCCAGGGCGTCAAAATATTCAGCGTCGACCGACACGCCCAGAACCGTGCCCCGCGCCGCCCGCTCCAGGCTGAGTCCCGCCGCGACCCCGGCCTTGAGGCTGGCCACGGCCGAGGCTGCGGCAAAGCCCAGTTCCTGCCCGGCCGAGCCACCGGCCTCATGCACCACCCGACCGCTGGCCAGAAAGAAGCTGGCCTCGGGATAGGCCCCCGCGTGCCGGGCCGCCGTATTGGCCGCCAGGGTCAGATGTTCATCGATCGGTCGCGGCGCGGCCCCGGCGGCGGCAAAGGCCGAAACCGGATCCAGATGAAAGCGCAGCTTCGCCCGCGGCGAGCCCTTGCCCACCACCGCCAGCGCGTCGGCCGCGACCGGGCCGTCCAGTCCGGCGTCCAGCCCGACGGCCGCCAGCTCCAGCGCCACACCGTCCAGCGCCCGCGCCAGCGGATCGCTGTCCGACAGAATGGCCCCCGACAGGATCACCGAGGCCGCTCCGCCCTCCAGATCCGCCAGCACGGCGGCATTCACCGACTCGGGAGCGTCCCCCTCGATCAGGGTGCGCAAGTCCCAGGCCCGGCCGTCGGCATCCACAGCGCGCGGCGCGAACACCGGGGTGACCGCATCGTCGGCTGCATACAGGGGGGCGACCCCCAGGCCGTCGGCATCCGTTCGCGTCAGCTCGGACAGCGCACGCCCCTTCAGGGCCTTGCCGGCCTGGGCCTCCCATTGGGCACGGGTCGGCCGGACGAACAGTTCGGACATGGGGACTCCAGCGAAAAACCTGCGCCTCTATGGCGCGCGCACCCGCCGTGCGTCCAGTCCGGGCCGTCCGCAGTCCGCGCACGGAAAGGCCCCGCCGCTCGCGCGACGGGGCCTATCCGCCTTAAGGGAGGCGGTCGACTATTCCGGGCCGGTCGATCCCGAGGCATTAGCGTTGCCGCTGGCCGACACTGAGACGCCACCACGATTGGCCGAGGCCGAACCGGAGGACGAAGCGCCACCGCGCGCCGAGCTGTTGCCCGTGTCCGACCCGACACCCGACATCAGGCCACCGTCGGCTTCGACACCGGTATCCGAGCCGACCTGACCCGAGCCCGAGCCTGCGACGGCACCCGACAGATCGGTCGAACGGGCACGATTCAGCGCCCCGGCACCGGCCGCCTGCCCGCGGGCAGCGGCCGAGGATGTGGTGTCGCGGGCCTGGTCACGAGTAGCGGCAGCCGCCCGTTCAGCGCGCGCCGCGGCGGCTGAGGCCCGCGCGCGGGTCCGTTCAGCCCGGGCCTCGGCCCGGGCGCGGGCCCGTTCGGCCAGGCTGGTGGTGTCGCCCAGACGGTCGCTGACGATGCCACGATCGATCGAGCCGCCGAACGCGCCGCTGCCGGAACCGGCGGCCTGCCCGGTTATGCTGCCCAGACCGCCGAGGCTACCGCCGCCACTTCCGGTGATTCCGCCGGTCGCGCCGCCGACCACCTGGGCCTGGACTCCGCCGGCCATAACCAAGGCAAACGTCGCGCTCGCCGTCAGCAATAGGATCTTACGCATGGTGCATTCTCCTGAAACTCAATGAAGGCAGACGTTGCCCTCACTGAGCCCAACGACGGGCCATGCGGTTTTCATCCGTCGCTTGAATGTCTTTCAGCGCGTCAGTCGTCCGCGCGCACCGACAGCACGGGGGGCGACGCGGAGATCAGCCCCGACCAGTCCCCGGCCGTAGACCGGATCGTCCCCGGCGGTCCCCAGATCGCGGGCCTCGCGCGTCAGCGCCGCCACAGCCCGGTCGGCACCACCGGCCTCCATACGCTCTGCCAGCAGGCCGGCGACGATCGGTGCGGCGAACGAGGCCCCGCGCACCGTGGCATAGCCCCCACCGAGCGTTGCGGCGGCCATGTCTGCCCCAGGGGCGGCAAAATCCACCTGCGCGCCGCGCCCGGCCTCGGGCAGCACCCGATCGCGGCCGCTCACCGCCGTGACACCGATCACGCCGGAATAGGCGGCCGGATAAAGCGGCGGCGCGGCCGGACCGTCATTACCGACCGCCGCGACCAGCAGATAGCCGCGTCCGACCAGTCGACCAACCACCACCTCGACCAACGGGTTTCGGGGGCCGACCAGACTGATGTTGATTACCCTGACGTCGCGGACCGCCATCCAGGCCAGCGCCCGGGCCAGGGCCTCGGCCGAACCGCCGGTCACCGCCCCGCCGTAGACGTCGGCGGCAAACAGGTCCGCGCCGGGTGCCGCCCCGGCGAACCCCGCCCCCCGACCTGCGAGCAGCGAGGCGACAGCGGTACCGTGGGCCGCGGGCCGCACGGGCCCGGCGAAGCCCTGCTGGGTCAGGGTCACCGACGACAGGCTGGGATGGCCCCCCTCCACGCCGGTATCAATCAACCCGACCCGTCGGCCGGACGGCGGCCCCGGATTCGGCACCGCCGCGCGCCCGGCGACCGCGACGACACCCCCGGCCGGGCCGTGAATGTGATTGAAGGTGTAGCTGCCCTGCGGATCCATGTCCGCCAGGCGTTCGACCCCGTCCCGCAGCGCCATACCCCGCGGCGGGGTCAGGACCACGACCGTCAGATCCAGCCCCTCCAGCCGGGTTTCCCGCAGCACAAAGAAGCCATTCGCCCGGGCCCGCTCAAGCACGGCCGGCGCTGGATCGGTGGCGAGGATCTCGCCGCGCACGACCGGCCAGCCCTGGGGATCGGCCTCCAGCGCCCCACGTGACTGACGGATCAGGCGGGTCAGGTGGGACGGGACCGTCTCGACCACGGCGTCAACCTGTCGCTCGAGGGCGTCCACGCGTCCGACCACTCGTCCGGGCAGGGTCTCGATCCGACCCGTCGGCAGTGTGGGTCCCGGCATCGACGGCAGGCCGATCTGGGCCAGGGCGGGCGAGCCCGTTCCCAACAATACCAGGGCGATCACCACCATGACTGTTCGGATCATTTGCGCCTCCGTTCGGCCGGGCCGTGTCAGAAAAATCTTGGTCGCACGGCCGATATGGATGAAACGTCCGGCCGACGCCGTTCTATCCATTATGACCCGGGATCGCCATTGGATGAGTTTCAGGAAGGCCTTGTTGCACTGCTGCCGCGCCTGCGCCGGCTTGCCCGCGCCCTGGCCCGCTCCGAGGTCGATGCCAATGATCTGGTTCAGGACACTGTCGAGCGCGCCCTGGCGAAACGGTCGGGATTCCGCCCCGGCACGCGTCTCGACAGCTGGACCTTCACTATCATGAGACGCCTGTTCATCGATCAGGGGCGATCGCGCACCCGTTGGGGCCGGGTGGTCACACCGGCCACCGAGGCGACCGAAGCCGTGGCCGACGCCAGCATGGCCGGCGAAACGCTGCGCGCCGATGCCATGGCCGTACGCACCGCCATCCACGCCCTGCCGCGCGACCAGCAACTGGCGGTGGCCCTCGTGCTGATCGACGGCCTGTCCTACGCCGAGGCGGCAGACGTCGCGGGCGTCCCCGCCGGAACCCTGACCAGCCGACTGGTCAGGGCCCGCCAGACCCTGATCCAGACCCTCGCCGCCCAGGGAGTGAACCCATGACCGTCGATGACCTGACCCTGATGGCCTTTGTCGACGGCGAACTGACCGCTGCCGAGCACGAACGGGTCACGACCGCCCTGGCACTGGACCCCGCCCTGCAGGCCCGGGCCGAAGCCCTGCGCGGGGCCCGTTGCGTGGCACGCGAAGCCTTTCCGATCGTCGTTGACCCCCTCGATACTGCCCTCGCGGCCCACATCCGCTCCAGCAAGACGGGGACGGCGACCCGACGGTTCACGCCGGCGCACCTGTTCGCCCCGCGACTGCGCCGCCCGGCCCTGTGGGCCGGTCTGGCCGTAGCCGGTTTCGCGGCCGGCATCGGCGTCGGCTGGCTCGCCCCCGGCCCAGCGCCCGACGGGCTCGTCCTGCAACCCGGCGCGCAGATCGCCGACGGGGCCCTGACCCGGGTACTGGACACACGCATGGCCGGCGACGGCGTCGATGCCTCCGGTCGCCGGGTGAATCTGACCTTCAGAACCGTCGACGGCGAATGGTGCCGGACCTTTGCCGCCGACGCCGACGGCGTCGCGGGTCTGGCCTGTCGCAAGAATGGCCACTGGCAGGCCCGGGTGATCACCCCCTGGGTCGCGCCCGACACCGCCCTGCGCACGGCCTCGGCCGAAACCCCTGCGGCCATCCTGGCCGAGGTCGACGCCCTGATCAGCGGCCAGACCCTCGACGCCGCCGCCGAAGCGGACCTGCTGGCCGCCGGTTGGAGCGAGCCCTGACGCCGCCCGTGGGATGAATCCGTTCCGTTGAGTCGTTGGACCTCCGAAGGCAGCTTTGCCGTCGTCGTGAGGTTTCGAGTGAACGCGGACGAATACAGGGATCGGGCCGCCGTCTGGAGACAGCGTGCCGCCGAACGGCACGATGCCGGGGCCCGGGCGGCCGACCTTCGACTGGCGCAGGAATACGAGCGCCTCGCTGAGTCCCTGTCTGGATCCCAGGGTCCAGCAGGGCTGTCTCCGGGCCCATTGGAAGGCGACACGGAACAGGCGACCGACGTCCTTCTCTGAAGTACCGACCAGATCGCCCGTTCAGGAAATTGCGTACGTCGGCCTTAAGCCTTTCTTGCCTGCCGCAATGGCAATCCGTTCCCATGTCCACAAGATTCAAATTAGACGAGGGGCGGAAACGAATTATCGTAACCGTCCTGCCGCAGCCCCGGACCACAACGGTCGCCGACACGGTCATCAGCCTCCTCGAACAACGCGCCGAGGTGGGGGCCTGGGACTGGATATTCGATATTCGTGTTCCACACGCCAAGGCAACGCCGGACGAACTGGACCGGATCGCTGCCGCCTTCAACGCCGTGCGGAGCAAGCAGAGTTATACGATCTTCGTCAGCGACGACCCGATTGCCCACGAGCGCTGCCGGATAATGGACACCAAATTTCTGGATCGTCGCCACCTGGTCGCCAGCACCATGCGTGCCGCTACGGCCCTGATCCCCCGGACCATGGCCCCGGTCTACTAGCCAGCACGTCGCGAGCGTGCGTCAGGCGCGGGCTGGCCAGCATCCGGCAGGGGACGCCACATCTTCAACGCTTGCAATGTGAAGGGAAGGAATGGTGGACGCGACAGGGATTGAACCTGTGACCCCCTCGATGTCAACGAGGTGCTCTCCCGCTGAGCTACGCATCCGCCAAAGCGGTTCCGGACAGGTCCGGAACGGGAAGGAGCGGTCTATAACCCGGTCGCCTCGCGCACTGCAAGAGCCAACACGCCGCATCCGCCTACAAAAGAATTTGAGCGTCCGCCGGACCCAACCCCGGACAGATCTAGGCGGCGACCATCCGTTCGACTTCGGTCACCAGGTCCCGCAGATGCACGGGCTTGGACAGAACCTTGGCCTGGGGCGAGGCCTGGGCGGCCGTCAGGGCCACGGCGGCAAAGCCGGTGATGAACATGATGCGGATGCCGGGCTGGCGGGCGGCGGCAACACGCGCGACCTCGATCCCGTCGGCTCCCGGCATGACGATATCAGTCAGCAACAGGTCCCACGGCCCCTGGTCCAGCGCGTCGATGGCGTCGTCGCCGTTCTCGCAATCGACCACCGAATGGCCGGCTCGTTCCAGCGCCCGCGTCAGGAAACCCCGCAGCGAACCATCGTCTTCAGCCAGCAGAATTCGCGCCATACCCCGGTCGTCCCTTGATCTTTAACCCGGACGCTAGGCCCCGAACGGTAAACCGGCCATGAAAAACAGCAATATCCCTGAATGCCATCTGTGTACGGTCCGGGGAATGATGCACACATGCCGTCAATGAACCCAGAGATGACAGCCGCGGCCGGCGATGCCGTCGAATCGAACCTGGCCGGCGGCTTTCGCATCACGCCGCCCGGTACCGCGCCCGGCCCCTTCGTCTTCGCCTCACCCCACTCCGGCCGGTTCTGCCCGGCGGACCTCCGGGCCCGGGCGGCGCTGGCACCTGACGCCCTCCATGGCACCGAGGACGCCCTCGTGGACCGCCTGATTGAGGCCGGATCTGACCATGGGGCCGTGATCATCGCCGGCCAGATCGGCCGCGCCTATCTGGACCTGAACCGCGACCCGGCCGAATTGGACCCTCGGCTGATCGCCGATGTCCCTGACGGCCCCTTGTCGGCCAAGGTCTCGGCGGGTTTCGGTGTCCTGCCACGCCTCGGCGGCGATGGCCTGCCCCTGTATGACCGCATCCTGCCGCTGCACGAGGCCCGGGACCGGATCGCGCGCATTCACACGCCCTATCACGCGGCCCTGGCGGACCTGATGCAGGCGGCCCACGCCCGTCACGGCCGCGCCGTCCTGATCGACTGGCATTCGATGCCGGCGCGGGTCAACGGCGGCGCGACAGGCCCTGACGTGGTGCTGGGCGACCGCTACGGCACCAGTTGCACCACCAGCCTGACCCGGGATCTGCGCTCCGCTTTCGAGCGACTGGGCTGGCGGGTGGCACTGAACCAGCCCTATCCCGGCGGCTATTCAACCCGGATCTGGGGTCGGCCTGACGACGGCTACCACGCCATCCAGATCGAACTGAACCGTGGTCTCTATTTCAACGAATCGACCCGTGAACCGGGGCCGGGCTGGTCGCGCTGCGTCAGCGGCCTGCAACGGGTCATCGCCGGTCTGTGTGCCGACATCGCATAAAAAAATGCCGCACCCGAGGGCGCGGCATTGAAGTCTATAGGGAGGAAACGCCCAGAAAGGGCATGACGCCCGGAGGCGTCGTCAAGAAAGTTAGGTTGCAGCGCACAATACGTCAAGAGGACTTCTCGCACCTGCGATCACAGCAGGTTACGACTCGCGCGCCCGGTCTTGACCGCTCGACGTCAGCCCGCCCGGCAAGGCTTATTTCAACTCCAACAGCCGCCGGGCGGTGCGCACTGCCCGCGCCGCCGGGGAACCGGCCTGGCGCCAGATCAGCAGGGCGAAGGCTGATGCCACCCCCGCCGCCAGCCACCATGGCCCGAACAGCCAGGCCGCCGAGGCGAGGGCGAAATAATAGCCGCGCACCCCCTGGCTGAAGGCGCTCAGGGCCGGGTTGAGCAGGGCCGCCGCTGCCTCGCCCAGGGCGAGGCGATCGCCTTCGTCCCCAAGCTCCGGGGCCGCGCCGATCAAGGCCAGGGTGTAGTTGAGCTGCCGGATCGACCAGATGAAATCCAGCAGGCCCCGCGCCAGACAGACCAGAATCAGCGCCAGCTTGCCCTCCAGCAGAGGCAGGGGCACCGCCTCCGCCCCGACAGCGGCCACGCCCCGCAGAGCGCCTTCCCCGCCGAACAATATGCCGCCGACCGCCGCGATCAGCAGCAGGTTGGTCGAGGCGAAGAACGAGGCCGAATTGATCGTATGGCCCATCAGCTGGCTGTCGACGATCCGCACCTCGCGGTGGACCATGACCCGCATCCAGGCGCGCCGGACCAGAACCATGTCGTCGTTCAGTGTCCCGCTGCGTCGCGCCAGCACATTGAGCAGCGGCCCGTAACCGAGCCAGCACACCATGAAGAGGCTCAGGGCCGCGATATCCGGAATCGTCATCGTCCACACCTTGCGTCGCGCTTCGCCATTGTCCTGCCGCTCGATGCGTTCAGGAGCAAGTCAGCCTTGCTCCCCGGCTCGACCCGGACTATCACGCCCGCCTCTCTTTCGCAGTTGCACAATACGGTTCAACCATGAACATCGACGCCATCCCCGTCGGCCCCAATCCGCCTTGGGACCTGAATGTGATCATTGAGATCCCGCAAGGCGGTCTCCCGGTCAAATATGAGATGGACAAGGAGTCGGGCGCGCTGTTCGTCGACCGCTTCCTGCACACCGCCATGTATTATCCGGGCAACTACGGCTTTGTGCCGCACACCCTGTCGGATGATGGCGACCCCTGCGACGTGATCGTGCTGAACCCGACCCCGGTCGTGCCCGGCTGCGTCATCCGCTCGCGCCCGATCGGCGTGCTGATCATGGAAGACGAAAAGGGCATGGACGAGAAAATCCTCGCTGTCCCGGTCGACGCGCTGCACCCCTATTACACCGACATCGCCAGCTACCGGCAGTTGCCCAACATTATGGTCGAGCAGATCCAGCACTTCTTCACCCGCTACAAGGACCTGGAGAAGAACAAGGAAACCAAGGTCAAGGGTTGGGGCGACGCCGGCGAGGCCGCCGAGCTGATCGTCACGGGCATGCGCGCCCACCAAGACAAGCTGAAAGCCGCCATCGAGGCCAACGCCGCCTGATCCGGCGCGGCCGGCGAACGGGCCTGTTTCCAGCATTTTGCACCGCCACAACTATCTGATTTCACAGGGTTTTCATAAAATATCCCGTCCTGAACCTGGCACCCTCGTCCGGTGTGGTAAATTGCGCGGGTGGCATTCGACTGTGCGACCGGCCTTTCCGGATGCCATGGCAGGTTGGCAGGGTTGGCACCCCGCTTTTCCAAAACCCTGCCAAACACCGCGCCGGACAAGAATAAGCCTTCGCCCACGACGTCCATGTCTTCACCCCTTGTGCAGGACACGCTAACGAAGCCCATGGCCGCTGCCGACACTCCTGCCGAGACTTTCAAGCGGGCGCTCGCCCATGCGGCGCGCGCGCTGGCGGAGCAGTCCGAGCTGGAGGTGACCTTCGGCTCCGACGGCCCGCGCCTGGCCAACGGTGTCCTGACCCTGCCGCATCCGCCCCGCGACCCATCCGGGCCCGACAGCGCCACCCTGCGAGGCCAGGCCGACCGGCTGGCGCTGCGCCTGGCCAATCACGACGAGGGCCTGCACAGCCGCCTGCGCCCCGCCGACAGCCGCGCTGCCGAGGTATTCGAGGCCGTCGAACAGGCCCGGGTCGAAGCCGTCGGTTCCCACTCCCTCGCCGGGGTGCGTGCCAATATGGGTGCCGCCCTGCTGACCCGGCTGGAAAAGAGCGGGGCCCTGCGCGCTGCTGACGCCGAACAGGTTTCCGTGCCCGAGGCCCTGGCCCTGCTGGTGCGCGAACGCCTGACGGGTCTGCCCGCCCCCGACGGGGCCCGGGCCATGGTCGATCTGGTCCGCACCGATATCGAATCCCGCGCCGGTGACCAGCTGGACGCCCTGGCGATCAGCGCCGACGATCAGGAAGCCTTCGCCCTGAAACTGCGCGACGTGCTGCGGGCACTGGACATGGATCCCGGCGACGGTCGCGGTGACGATGCGTCCGAGGACCAGGGCGACGAGGAGCCCGATCCCCAGGACCCGGACGCCGCCGACGATCAGGACGACGAGGAGGACTCCGGTGGCGAAGGTGGCCAGTCGATGGAGGGCACCGCCGACGACCAGTCGGCCGAAGAGGATCGCGATGCCCGCCCCGACGGCAGCCCGGCCGATCCCGACGGCGACGCGTCCGAGGACGGGCCGGAACTGGACGACGGCTCAATGCCCAATCGGCAGCAAACCGGCGACGACGGCCGGGTGATCGACGCCTACAAGGTGTTCACCACCGCCTATGATGAGGTTATCGACGCCGCCGACCTGTGCGATCCGATGGAACTGGATCGGCTGCGTGCCCTGCTGGACCAGCAGCTGACGGCCCTCAGCAGCATCGTCTCCCGCCTCGCCAACAAGCTGCAGCGCCGCCTGATGGCCCAGCAGAACCGCAGCTGGTCCTTCGATCTCGAGGAAGGGGTGCTGGATACCGCCCGCCTGACCCGAATCATCACTGATCCGACCGCCCCCCTGACCTTCAAGGCCGAGAGCGAGAGCCCGTTCCGCGACACCGTCGTCACCCTGCTGCTCGACAATTCTGGGTCGATGCGCGGCCGGCCGATCATGGTCGCGGCCGTGTGCGCCGACATCATGGCCCGAACGCTGGAGCGTTGCGGCGTCAAGGTCGAGATTCTCGGCTTCACCACCCGCGCGTGGAAGGGCGGCCAGTCGCGCGAGGCCTGGATCAGCGCCGGCAAGCCGCCCATGCCCGGCCGTCTCAACGACCTGCGCCACATCATCTACAAGGCCGCCGATTCGCCCTGGCGCCGGTCCCGCAAGAACCTCGGCCTGATGATGCGCGAAGGGCTGCTCAAGGAGAACATCGACGGCGAGGCCCTGACCTGGGCCCACGACCGGTTGACGGCCCGGCCAGAGTCGCGCCGCATCCTGATGGTCATCTCCGACGGCTCGCCGGTCGACGACTCGACGCAGTCGGCCAACGCCGCCCTCTATCTGGACAAGCACCTGCGTCAGGTCATCGAGGAGATCGAGACCCGCTCGCCGGTCGAATTGATCGCCATCGGCATCGGCCATGACGTGACCCGCTGGTACCGCCGCGCCGTGACCATCGTCGATGTCGAACAGCTGGCCGGGGTCATCATCGAAAAACTGGCCGAACTGTTCGACGCCAAACCGAAGACGGTCGAACGCCGCACCGGCCGGTCTCGCGCCCGGCGAGCGGCATGAACCTGTTCAGTCGCTTCGGGGCCCTGGCTGCGGCCCTGACCCTGGCCGCCTGCGCCGCGGTTCCGGCCGCCCCTTGGCTCGCGACGCCCGCCGACGGCTGGACCCCGGTCGCCGCACAGACCCGCCCGGTCGGCCTCGGCCTGCTGCCCGGGGCCCATCTGGCGGCAGGGGTCCGGTTTGCCGGCGGCATCGTCGTCATCAGTCCCGAAACCACACCCCTGCACGGCCTGTCGGATCTGAAGATCGTCGACGGCGACCTGATCAGCGTGTCCGATGCCGGAGACCTGGTCCGGGCCCGGCTGCGGCTGGATCGACGCGGCCGCCTGACCGGTCTGGACCAGCCCCGCGTGCGCCGACTGACACTGACCAACGGCCGCTCGATCACCGACAAGGTCGATGGCGACGCCGAGGGCCTGGTCATCACCGCCACCGGCGACCTGCTGATCAGTTTCGAGCGCGACCACCGCATCTGGAACTATGGGCCCCTCACCCGGCTGGGTGGAGACCCCGTCCCCGTCGCCGCACCCGACTATGGATTTCCAGCCAATGACGGGATGGAGGGGCTCAGCGCCGCGCCGGGCGGCTGGCGCGCCACCGGGGAGTCCGGCGGCGTCTGGGACTGTTCCCCCACGGGCTGCCGCTTCGTGGTCGCCCCGCCTGATGTCCTGCTGGTCGATGCTGACTACCGCATCACCGGCCTGGACCGGGACCCGGCCGGTGATGGCTGGTTCGCGGTCGAGCGCAGTTTCCGTCCGCCCGCCGACGTGCGGGCTCGCGTGCGCCGCATGGCCATGGACGGCAGCCTCGGTCCCGTTCTGATCGAGCTGAAACACCCCGGCACGGTCGATAATTTCGAGGGTATCGCCGCCGTGGCCACACCCGCCGGGGTCAGGCTCTATCTGCTGTCCGACGACAATTTCAGCGACAAACAGCGGACCCTGCTGCTGGCCTTCGATCTGGACACCGCCCGACCCTGATCATCGGCATGCGGGCCGGTCAGACGCGTTCGCTGACCTTGATCGCCACCCGGCAGCCGGCCTTGATCACGGCGCTCAGCAGCCGGTGACCGGGGGCATCGCGGCTGCCCTGTTCGACCGCATGGTCGTGATGGGCCAGCTCCTCGTCGCGGAACTGGGTCAGTTCGGCGGCCAGGGCCGGATCCCGGTCGGCCAGTTCGGCGATCTGATCGGCATAGTGCTGCTCGATCACGCTCTCGACCGCCTCGGTGCAGGCGTGGGCGGCCTTCTCGCCCAACAGGGCAGTGCCGGCACCGAGTCCCAGGGCGGCCAGCCGCCAGACCGGCGTCATGATCGTCGGTCGCACCCGTTCGGCGTTCAGCAGGGCGTCGAACCGGGCCAGATGCACCGCTTCCTGCTCGCCCATCTCGCCCATGTCGGCGGCCACGGCCTCGTGCCCGGCACGACCCTGAAACACGGCCTGCTGGGCCCGATAGATGTGTACGGCGGCGTATTCCCCGGCGTGGTCGACCCTCAGGATCTCGGCCCGACGCGCGCGACTCGCCCCCCGGCCCGGACGGGGCAGGGGAATGCGGCGATCATCGGCGTTAGTTTGCGGGGCCACGGGCATCCTTGGGCCGCTTGGCGGCCAGCAGGCTGATAAGGGCGAGGACCGCCGAAATCAGCGCATTCCAGCCTGCCATGGACAGGCCCAGCCAGCTCCATGCCACGGCGTCGCACATGGCCACCCGGGCCACGGGCCCGTTGCCCAGCGCGAGGGAGTTCAGGGCCGCCTCGAGATCGAGTCCACCAGCCCCGGCCGTGCAGGTCGCCGGCAGCGCCCACCAGTGCAACTCGCCGCCTGCATGGAAGACCGCCGTGACCGTACCGGTCAGGAAAACGAGAAACAGCAGAAAGGACGCGATCCTTGGCGTGCCGCGGCTGGCCCGACTGACCAGGGCCCACAGGGTGGCGGCCAGGGCGATAGTCACCGCACCCCACAGCACCTCGCGCTGCCGCAGACACAGATTGCACGGCGACAGGCCGGCAAACCGCTCAAACGCATGAGCCGCCGCCAGCATCGCCAACGATATGCCGAGCGCGAACGCGGTCCACCAGCGGGTCAGGAGACGAAAAAGTTCGGTCATCGGCCTTTTCATAGACGCCCGCGCGGGGTCCGTCGATGGAGCACTACAGCAGCTTGACCGCAGCGATCAACGCGACCAGCAGGATCACGCCGATGATCGAGAACAGGGCCAGCCGCTTCTCCACCACCGCCAGCATCGCCGGGCCGAATTTCTTGAGAATCCAGGCCTCGAGGAAGAACCGTCCGCCGCGCGTCACCACCGAGGCCGCCATGAAGACCGGGAAGCTGAAGGCCGCCAGACCCGAGGCGATCGTCACCAGCTTATAGGGTATCGGGGTCAGACCTTTGATCAGGATGACCCACAGCCCCCAGTCGGCGAACCAGCTCTTGAAATGCTCCAGTCCGTCGGCGTGACCCATCAGGCTCAGCACCCACAGCCCGACGTCGTTCAGGTAATAGCCGATGGCATAGCCGAGGATGCCGCCCAGCACCGAGGCTGCGGTACAGACCCCGGCATAGAAATAGGCTCGCTCCGGCCGCGCCAGGATCATCGGGCACAGCATCACATCCGGCGGAATCGGGAAGAAGGAACTCTCGGCGAACGAAACGACCGCCAGGGCCGGAGTCGCGTGTCGGCTTCGCGCAAGGGCGAAAACCCAGTCGTACATCTTGCGAAGCATGGGGTCCTTTCGGGTGGTCACTCCGCCTCTAGCAGGCGTTGCCGACGGACGCACGCTCCAGATCGTGTTCGGCTGGCGGGTTGGCGAAGGCGGCGCGGATGACTAGGTTCCGCGCCACACAGCGGTGCCGCGCCGCTACCCCCTTCAGGAGACGCTCCCATGCATGATGCGCCCCAATCCGATGCCGCCGTCCGCCTCGACCAGGAAAACCCTCTCGGTGTCGACGGTTTCGAGTTCGTCGAATTCACCGGCCCCGAGCCCGAGGCCATGCTGTCCCGGCTGGAGCTGATGGGCTTCACCCGCACCCATGTGAACCCGGCCACCGGTGCCGTCCGCCTGAAACAGGGCGACATCACCATGCTGGTCAACGCCACGCCCAAGGGCCAGGCCGCCGACTTCGCCCGGGACCACGGCCCCTCGGCCAACGGCATGGCCTTCCGGGTCAACGACGCCAAGGCGGCCTATGAAGGCGCGGTGTCGCGCGGTGCCAAGCCAGCCGAAGGCACCGACGGCGGCGCGCTGGGCGGCGGCTATCCCTACATCCTGCAGGGCATCGGCGGCTCGTTGCTCTACATCGTCGACCAGTATGGCGACGCCGGCTCGCTGTATGACGGCTGGGACGAGATCGAGGGCTGGGAAGAGGCCGAGCGCAAGAACAACGTCGGCCTGTATTGCCTCGACCACCTGACCCACAACGTCAATCGCGGCCAGATGCGCACCTGGTCGGGCTTCTACGGCGACGTCTTCGCCTTCGAGGAGCAGAAATATTTCAACATCAAGGGCCAGGCCACCGGCCTGCTGTCCCAGGCCATGATCGCTCCCGACCGGGCCATCCGCATCCCCCTCAACGAGAGCCAGGACGACAACTCCCAGATCGAGGAATTCCTGCGTCGCTACAACGGCGAGGGCATCCAGCACATCGCCCTGCACACCGACAACATCTTCGAGACCGTCGAGGAGATGAAGCGGCGCGGCATCCCCTTCCAGGACACCATCGAGACCTATTTCGACCTGATCGACAAACGCCTGCCCGGTCACGGCGAGGACGTCGCCCGCATGCGTCTGAACCGCATCCTGATCGACGGCTCCGACGAGGACGGCCTGCTGCTGCAGATCTTCACCCAGGACACCTTCGGCCCGATCTTCTTCGAGATCATCCAGCGCAAGGGCAACCAGGCCTTTGGCGAGGGCAATTTCCAGGCCCTGTTCGACTCCATCGAGCTGGATCAGATCCGGCGCGGCGTCATCAAGGTCGACGCCTAGGAACAGAGTTGGGGGATCGTAACGGCCGCAACAGGCCGCTACGATCCCCCTATACGCCGCCATACCAGTCCTGCCCGGGAGGGGCCCGTCATGAAGTCCGCCATCCTCGCCTTCTGTCTGGCCGCCGGGCTCGCCGGTACCGCCACGGCCCACGAGGCCCCCGCCTGGTCCTTCGCCATCCACGGCGGAGCCGGCGTGATCGAACGCGCCAATCTGTCGCCGAGTCAGGACGCCGACTACCGTGCTGCCCTCAAAGTCGCACTCGAGGCCGGCGGCAAGGTGCTGGCTGACGGTGGCTCGGCCCTCGATGCGGTTCAGGCCGCGATCGAGACGATGGAGGACAATCCGCTGTTCAACGCCGGTCGCGGTGCGGTCTTCACCGCTGCCGGACGCAACGAGATGGACGCCTCCATCATGACCGGCACCGACCTCGACGCCGGGTCCGTGGCCGGCCTGACCCATACCCGCCACCCGATCGCCGCCGCCCGCGCGGTGATGGAACGGTCGCCCCATGTGATGCTGGCTGGGGACGGAGCCGATACCTTCGCCGCCTCCGACGGTCTGGAACAGGCTCCGTCCAGCTGGTTTTTCACCGAGCGGCGCTGGCAAGGGCTGCTGCGCAGCCTGCGCGACCAGAGCCTGCCGATCCCGGCCCGACCCGAGGGTGTACCCGTCCCGTCGGACCAGGGAGCCGCCCTGACCGACCAGCCCGGCATGCCGCCGCTGAACGAGCGTAAATTCGGCACGGTCGGGGCCGTGGCTCTCGACCGGCAGGGAAATCTGGCCGCGGGCACCTCGACCGGCGGCACCAATGCCAAACAATGGGGTCGGGTCGGTGACGCCCCGATAATCGGCGCGGGCACCTATGCCTCCAACGCCGACGGCTGCGCCGTCTCGGCCACTGGCACCGGCGAGTATTTCATCCGTTCGACCGTGGCCCGCGACATCTGCACCCGCACCGCAGCCGGAGCCTCGGCCCAGGTGGCGGGCGAGGCCGAGATCGCGGACGTCGGCACCATCGGCGGCGACGGCGGCGTGGTGGTCATGGCCCGGGACGGTGTACCCGGCTTCGCGATGAATACCTCGGGCATGTATCGCGGTGCCATCTCGTCCGAACATCCGGCCCGGGTCGCCATCTACGGTGACGAGGCCCTGCGCCCGTGACCCAACGCGACCATCCCGGCGTCGCCGTGCCGCCGCCTCTGATCTATTTCGGTTTCCTCGCCATGGGCTGGGGCCTGCACGTCTGGCTGAACGGCCCGGATCTCGGTCTGCCGCTCGAAGTCCGACGCGGCCTCGCTATCGGCCTGATCATCGTCGGCCTGCTGCTCGACGGCATGGCCGCGGGCCTGTTCCGCCGCCGCAACACGGCCGTAGAGCCGTGGAAACCGTCGACCACCCTGGTCACCGACGGGCCCTTCCGCTTCAGCCGCAACCCGATCTACGTCGGCTTCGCCATCACCTATGTCGGCCTGGCGGTGGCCATGGACAGCTGGTTCGCCCTGGGCCTGCTGTTCCCCTGCCTGCTGGCCGTCGACCGCTTTGTCATCGCCCGCGAGGAACGCTATCTGAGCGCCAAATTCGGCGCGGACTACCAGGCCTATTGTGACCGGGTCAGGAGGTGGCTGTGACCGCCTTTGTTGCCGATGACGAACTGTCCAGCATGGCCATCGAGGAACTGGACGCTGCCTGCGCGCTCAAATGGCCGGAGCTGAAGCGCATCACCCCCTGGGGCGACACCTTCACCGGCTTCGCCCCCTCCGGCCGCGAGGTCGAGATCGAGCGCCGCTACCTCTGGTCCCATGAACCGCAGGGCGCGATTGCCGTCGAGATCGAGGTCCGGGTGGCCGGGGGGCAGCAGACGGCCGAGGCGCGGGCCCTGATCACGCCACCCGACTGACGCCGTTCACCGACCCGCGTTAACCTTTTCGATTGCCATTCAGTCTGACGGCGGCAACATGCGGTCGCACAACTGGGGGCATCAGCTGCATGACGCAATATCCGTCAGAGTTTCAGAACGGCGGGGGGTTCGACCCGGTCACGCCGGACGTTTTTTTCAGCCTGCCGCCGATGCTGCTGGCCGCCTTCCTGCTGCTGCTGGCCCTGGCCATCGTCCTGACCTGGTTCGCCCGCGACCTGTTCGGCCGCAAGGACCCCGATGCGGCCGACGATATCTGGACCGCAATCAGTGCGGCCTGCCAGTCGGCCATGGCAGCCAACAGTGATCAGCTGCTGGCCCGGGCTAAGGCCCTGCGCGAGGCCATCAACGCCCGGCTGGGACCCGTCCTGACCCTGACAGACGGTCTCAACAAGCCGCTGACCGCCCTCGACAAGGCCATCAAGGGCAAGTCCCAGGATGAGCGCGCGACAACGACGACCGGCGGAAGCTGCGCCCCCCACCTGACCGTGCTTCAGAACAGCCGGATTGTCCTCAAGGGTGACAGCGCCGGTGACCCTGCCACCGGATCGGCGCGATCTTCGCCGCCCGCGACCGTCCGGGATATGACCGACGCCGAGCGGGCCAGCGCCCTGCGCAGCGCCATCGGGGCCTTCCACGACCACTGGTCCGACAAGACCCTGCGTCTCGGCGAGCTCCGCAAGGCGCGCCACACCTTGTGCCACACGGCCCCGGTCGAACGACCCGCGCATCACTGACATCGAACGGTTCCCTCCCGGTCCAAAACCGCCTAAGCCAGAGGCATGAAACTCGCCTCTCTCAAGCACGGCCGGGACGGCCGCCTCGTCGTTGTTTCGCGGGACCTGAACTGGTTCACGGACGCCTTCCTGATCGCCCCGACCCTGCAGGCGGCGCTCGATGACTGGGCGCGCTGCGAACCCCAGCTGCGGGTTCTGGCCGAGAGCCTTGAGCATGAGGCGGTGCCGCGCGGCCGCTTCCACGAACGGGAGGCCGCCGCCCCCCTGCCCCGCGCCTATCAGTGGGCCGACGGCTCGGCCTATGTGAACCACGTCGCCTTGGTGCGGCAGGCCCGCAACGCCGAAATGCCGGACAGCTTCTGGACCGACCCCCTGATGTACCAGGGTGCCTCCGACTCGATGCTGGGGCCGCGCGACCCCATCCCGCTGGCCGACGAGTCCTGGGGCTGCGATCTCGAGGCCGAGGTCGTGGTCGTAACCGGTGACGTGCCCCAGGGCGTTTCGTCCGAGGCGGCCCTGACCCATGTCCGTCTGATCGGTTTGGTCAACGACGTGTCGCTGCGCAACCTGATCCCCGGCGAACTGTCAAAAGGCTTCGGCTTCGTCCAGTCCAAGCCGGCTTCCGCCCTGTCGCCCGTGTTCGTCACCCCCGACGAACTGGGCCCGCGCTGGAACGGCGGCAAGCTGCACGGCACCCTGTCGGTCCAGCTGAACGGCAAGGCGTTCGGCAAGGCCGACGCCGGTGTCGACATGACCTTCGATTTCGGCACCCTGATCGCTCATCTGGCCAAGACGCGGTCGCTGTGCGCCGGCACCATCATCGGCTCGGGTACGGTGTCCAACCGCGACACCGACGGCGGCCCCGGCAAGCCGATCACCGACGGCGGCCAGGGCTATTCCTGCATCGCCGAGGTCCGCACCGTCGAGACCATCCTGCGCGGCGAGGCCGAGACCCCCTTCCTCAAGCACGGCGACACCGTGCGGATCGAGATGCTGGACGACACCCACCACTCGATCTTCGGAGCCATCGAACAGACGGTCGCCCCGCTGGGCTGAAGCAGCGCGGCGGGGGCCTCAGGCTCGCCGATTTTCGCGTTGACGTCGCGACAAACTCACCTAAGGGTTGTTCTCCGTTCCGGAGACCAGTTTGATGCGTGTGATGCTTTTGGCGGGGCTAATCGCAGCCTTTGCCCAACCCGTGATGGCCCAACAGGCTCGCGACTGGGACATCCTGCGCGATCCGGCCCAGCGGGTCATTATGGCCTACACCCCGTTCGACAATGGCCTCGGAATCGCTGTCCGATGCATCAACCGCTCCTATGAAGCCCTGATCACGGGCCTGCCCCCAACCGAGTACGAAACCCGGCCACTGGACGTTGCCTTTGGCGATCGTGAACTCCGGGAGCAGACTTGGAATGTGGCCATGGAGTCACGCGTCGCGGTCAGCAGCCGCCCCGCCGAATTCGCCCGTAAACTGCGGGAGGGCGGAACTCTGAAGGTCCGCGTTCCGGGGGCCGCAGAGGGGGGGCGAAACCTGCTGTACGTTCTCGAACTGCCAGCCTCAAGCGCGGCTATCGACGAAACCCTGACCGCTTGCGACCGGCCCTTGGTGGACCCGCGGGATGCCGAGATCCAGGACATCGGCCGCAACGGCCTCCCGGGCGGCGTGGAGTGGGTGCGGCGACCGCAGGTACGTTATCCGGACACCCAATTCGCCCGGGGCTTCGCCGTCCTGACCTGCCTGACCAATCCGGACGGTACCCTGCGGTCCTGCGTGGTCGAAGCCGAACACCCGCAGGGCGGCCATTTCGGTGAGGCGGCACTAAGTGGCACGCGCCGCGCCCGGCTGGGGGTGACGGCCGACCCGGACGCTGTGGTCCCGCCCCGTTACGTCAGTTTCCGCGTCAATTTCGCGATGGACGGATATGGAGCCCGCCGGACTCGCCACGCGCCCCGCTCCGCCGCCAGCGACTGAGTGATCAGGCCGCAACCGGTCCTGTGCCATGACCAGCGTCGGCCCGGCGCACGAGGCCACGACCATCAGGATGGCCAGGGCGGTGAGCGGAGATTTGCGGGACATGTCGGCCTTCCGGTGTTGACTGCGATACCCGAAAGAGGCCCCGGCGGTGCCATACGGATGCAACAGCCGGATTAAGCTTTGGTCAGACGCGCCGGGTGCAACCGCCAATCCTGCGTTGACGGGATCGGACTCACCGGGCTACCACCGCCGGAGTTCGGCGCAATCGCGCGCGGACGCTGCGGGCGTGGTGGAATTGGTAGACGCGCTGGATTCAAAATCCAGTTCCGAAAGGAGTGCCGGTTCGACCCCGGCCGCCCGCACCATCAGTTTAGAATTGCGCCGCCGGGCCCGCCCCCGAACATGCCCCGCGTAGGCTGGAAGGTGCCGTTTGCGTCAGCTCTCGAGTCGCGGCTTCAGCGGTGACAGGTCATAACCGGCGGCGCGGGCCGTCTCGATCAGCTCCTGCGCCGGACGGGTTCCGGCGTTGGCCAGGCCCCACAGGCAGGTGGTGCGGGTCCCGCTGCGACAGAAGCCCAGCACCGGTCCGGGCAGTTCATCGAGGGCGGCGCGCATGGCAGCCACGGCTTCAGGGCCCATGCTCGCTCCGGTGACCGGGATGTGCCGGAACGTCAGCCCCTCGGCCTCGGCCGCGGCCTTCACCTGCGCGGCATCGGGCTGCCCCGGCTCCTCGCCGTCGGGCCGGTTCGAAATCACCGAGCGATAACCCAGGTCGGCGAGGGCCTTCATGTCCTCGAGCATGATCTGGGGCGAGGCATCCAGCCGGTCGTCGATCTTGCGAATATCCATAGCGTCTTCCTTCTGGTCATCAGGCCCGGGTTGACCGGAGCGTCACAACAGGTTGAGCGGCACTTTCAGATAGCGCACGCCATTGTCCTCGGGCGGCGGCAACTGGCCGCCGTTCATGTTCACCTGCACCGACGGCAGGATCAGCTTGGGCATCGACAGGGTGGCGTCCCGGGCCGTGCGCATGGCGACAAACTCGTCCTCGCTGACGCTGTCGCGGATATGAATATTGCCAGTCCGCTCGGCCCCAATGGTGGTCTCCCAGGCGTAGGTCGTGCGCCCGGGCGGGGCCATGTAGTCATGGCACAGGAACACGCGCGCGGCGTCGGGCAGGGATGTCAGCCGATGGATCGACCGGTACAGGGTCCGCGCGTCGCCGCCGGGAAAGTCGCAACGCGCCGTGCCATAGTCCGGCATGAACAGGGTGTCGCCGGGAAAGACCGCGTCGCCGATGACATAGGCCAGGCAGGCCGGCGTATGGCCCGGCACATGTAGCACCGTCGCCTCCAGCCCGCCGATGGCGAAACTGTCGCCGTCGCGGAACAGGCGGTCGAACTGGCTGCCGTCGCGATGGAAGGCGGCGTCCTCGTTGAAAATCTCGCCGAAGGCCTGCTGCACCTGAACGATCTCCCGCCCGATCGCCATCTTCCCGCCAAGAGCGGCCTGCAGATAGGGGGCGGCCGACAGGTGGTCGGCGTGGGCATGGGTTTCCAGCAGCCATTCGACCGTCAACCCTTCGGCGCGAACATGGGCGATCAGGGTGTCGGCGGAACCCGTCGAGGTTCGCCCGGACGCGGCGTCATAATCGAGCACGCTGTCGATGATGGCACAGGCGCTCGATCCGGAATCACGCACCACATGGCTGATCGTGAAGGTGGCTTCATCGAAGAACGAGGTGACGATCGGACTTCGGGCCGCATCCGCAAGGGCTGCGCGCACGCCCTCGGCAGCCCTATCTCGCGCGGGATCCATGGAGGCGCTGGGGATAGTCGTGCTCCTGTCTGATGTCACTCAGTCTCTGTAGCATCCCTAGGACCAAAAACGGGAAGCGACGCGGCCGGTTCCGTCCGTCGGGCGACCTCACTCCTGTCGACACCCCATGCCGGACGAAAAACCCGGTCGCCATGCGGCGACCGGGTCCTCGGTATTAGCGGTAGCTGGGCGTTAGTTCAGTACACGTTCGACCGTGACGCCGCGTGCGGCCAGCATCGACTGGACGCTGTCATCGCCGGCCAGGTGGGCGGCTCCCACGGCGATGAACACCGTGCCCGAACCCTCGAGCAGGGTCTCGATCTGCCCGGCCCAGTTGGCGTTCCGGTTGACCAGCAGCGACTGGTACATCAGCTCGCTCGCGTCGCGCATCGGTTCGACCCCGATGGTCTCGATGGCCTCGACGTCACCGTCAGCCCAGGCCGTGACCAGCTTGTCCAGCTCGACCGTCGCATCCTCGAAATCCTCGAGCGTGCTGCGCAGGAAGTCCAGCTGTCCAGCCTCGGGGAAGCCCGCCAGGATGCGGATCTGCTCGTCGATGGTCTCGAAGCCGGTGACCGTCTTGCCCGCGGCCTCGGCGCGCGCCTTCAGCAGCAGGTCGACGCCCGATTGCGGATCGTAACCGGCCTTGGTCAACGGAGCGACCGACAGGGTCAGAGCCACCAGCCACGGCCGCATCGGGTCGAGCTGGGCGGCGGTGAGCCCCATTGACCGGGCGGCGACATCGAGCGCTTCCAGCTCATCCACAGTCAGCAGACTCGACAGCGGGGTTTCCGGCGAGATGCCGTACTGCTGGATCAGGGGCATGGCCGCCGCCTGATCATCCGGGTTGGAGACCTCGAGAATCAACCGTGTGGCGCTGTCGAAAGCCGCGTCGACGTGATCCGATCCCCAGGCCGTGGTCGGCCGCAACACATGCACCGTGCCGTACAGATACAGGGTCGAGTCGGCGTCACGGATAGCCCACAGCGCCGGGCCGGCACCCTCGGCCCGCGGGGCCGGCGTGCTGACGGTGGCAGCCGGAGTCTGGGCCAGGGCGGTCGTCGGCAGGCTGCCGACCAGGGCGGCGGTCAGCGCGACACCGAAGGCAGCACCCACGGCGTGGCGGGCCAGATCACTGGCGGAGGTCTTGAGACGGGTCATGAAGGTCATGGCGAAATCCTGTTCGAAGTTGATGGCGAAAAGCCGGTTGAGAGTCGGGATTATTCGGAAAAGATGGACTCGATCGTCTGATCGAAGACCCGGGCGATCCTGAAGGCGAGCGGCAGGGACGGGTCGTAGCGACCGGTCTCCAGCGCATTGACGGTCTGACGCGAAACCCCGAGCTGTTCGGCCAAATCGGCCTGGCTCCAGTTGCGTTCGGCGCGCAGAACCTTAAGGCGGTTGTTCATGGCCCACCCCTATCGCCGGACCAGCCACCAGCCGGCCCAGGCGAGGGCGTAGCCGATGATCTGGAACAGGGCGCAGGCAAGCCCTCCGGCCAGTAGGATGTCGACCGGATCGGACCCCAGAGCCGCAACAACCGCGTCGCTTCCGGCGCTGCCGACCAGGGTGATCACGGCAACGCCGCCGACGGCAAGGCCGCCGGTGCTGCCCCACCACCAGGCCCATTTGTGCGCTTCGCGGGCCGCCTCATCGAGGGTGTTCCACCAGAGGACAGATGAACCCGCAACGATCAGCATGGCGAAAGTGCCGCCGGCTGCCGCGATCAGGACGCCGACCGGACTGGCTGACCCGAAAGTGCCTGCCAGCACACCACCGACACCACCACCGGCCGCACACAGCGCGACGGCGGCGAGGTATCGAATGGCCGGCCGGCGAGCCAGGGCCGTTGAAATTTTCATGACAAGTTCCCGCGTCTATTTGACAAGGGTGTTTTACACCAACCACCGATCAGGTCAAGCACCCTTGTCACAAAAGCAAGCTCGCTTGACAAATTGACCACCAGACATCGGTCAGGCCGGGCGTTGAAAGGAACGACGATACTCATGTGTCGTTATTTAGCTAAACGACAAACAAATGTCCAGCCGCGCAGCAAACCCGTCGTGATCAGTCCTGTTTCAGGCCCTGCCCGATCGGCTTGGAATCAGCGGCCCCGGCCAGCAGTTCGGGTCGACTCAGGCTGCGCGGAGTCTGGTCCAGCGCCGGCAGGACCGGCATCTCCTTGCCCTCGTGATCCACCTGCAGATCCTCGAACCGACGGGCCGAGACCATCACCTGGCTCTCCAGCGAGCCGACGAACTGGTTGTACTTGCCCACGGCGGTGTCGAGCGCGCGGCCGACAGCGGCGGCATGGCTGCCCATGACCGACAGGCGTTTGTAGAGCTCCTTGCCCAGTTTCGCGACTTCCTCGGCGTTCCTGGCCTGCTCGTCAGCACGCCAGCCATAGGCGACCGCCTTGCACAGGGCGAACAATGTGGTCGGGGTCACGATCACCACCCGCGAGCTCATCGCCGTGGTCATCAGATCGGGCTCGTGATCCAGCGCTGCGGCCAGAAAGGCGTCGCCCGGCACGAACATGACCACAAAATCGGGGCTGGGCTTGAACTGGTCCTGATAGGCCTTGGACGACAGCTGCCGCACATGGGTCTTCATACTGGTCGCCGTGCGGAGCGAGGCGGCGGTCCGCTGGGCCTCGTCGTCGCCATCGGCCTCATCGACGAAGGCCAGCGACACCTTGGCGTCGATCACGAACATGCCGCCACCGGGCAGGCGCACGATGAAGTCGGGCCGCGACTGCCGCCCTTCCTCGTTGGCGGATGAGGTCTGTTCCTCGAAATCGAACCGCCCGGCCATGCCCGCGGCCTCCAGCACATTGCGACAGGTCTGTTCGCCCCAGCGCCCGCGCCGCCCGGTATTGCCGCGCAGGGCCTCGGTCAGCCGCCGCGCCTCGTCGCGCGTCGCCGTCGAGGCGGTCATCAGCAGGGCAAGCTGTTCCTTCAGCCCGCCGGTCTCCTCATTGCGGGTCTTCTCCAGCGCCGTCACATGGTCCTGGAATTTCTTCAGCGTTTCGGCCACCGGCTTGAGCTGGGCCTCCATCCGCTGCTGCGCCATCAGTTCGCGATTGCGGAAGGTCTCGTCGGTGCGCTTCAGCAGTTCCTCGGCCACGGTATTGGCGGACTGGGCGGCCTGGGCGCGCAGCAGTTCGGTCGAGGTCGCGGCCTGGTCCTCGAACAGGCGCATGCGGGCCTCGGTCTCGGCATAGCGTTCGCGCAGCTCCCAGGCCCGGGTCTCGGCCGCCGTGGCGCGACGCCGCTCCATCAGGGCCCAGAACAGGGCGATGACGGCGACAACCGCGGCGGCGGCGGCAAGGATCAGATTGGCGTTCATGCTCCGTTCCTTACCGGGAGTCGCCGGCGGGGGTGAACTGAAAAACAGGGTCCACTGAGTCCACCGGGTCCACATTGGCCGGCGGGGCGGGGTGGGCGGGGGCGGATCGACGGGGACGGTGAGACGGGGTCACGGGGGTCTTTGCACAGGCTGCCGCGGGGTGCGGCGGGCGGAGTGTAGGCCGCCGGTGCGTCAGGTTCGGGCGTGGACCGACTTTTTCGACCCGTTGCGGACGTTCAATCCGGTTGTGTCTGCTCGTGGATGTCGAGATCGAGGACAAGTCCGCGCTCGCCGATCAACAGCAGAGTGTCGGGCTGGAGTGTCAGTCCCTCATTCAACGAAGCCAGAAAAAGCCCACAAAAGACCCGCCCCCGATAACGCCCCGCCAGAGATCTCCATGCCACGAGATCATCGTTGAGGCTGGAAAGCAGTTGCTTGATCTGCCCGTCGAGGTCCGCAGGCGCGGACCTTTCTGCCACCAACCGCCAAGAGCCAGTTTTGGCGGTCGCTTCAGTGCCGAGTTTGGTAGTCCAACTCGCCCCCTTGGCGATGCCCATGGTTGGTTCACCGCCGAGGCAATGCGTGACCTCCGACGGATCAAGGTCATCACCGTAGAAGCCGATGGATGCCGCCGAGGAATTTATGGGTCCCATCGCGAGACCGTATCAGACCAAGGTCCGCTTCCCAGCCTAAACCGTCCGTCCGCTTTCGACCCATTGCGGACCTTCGAGACAAAACGCAAACTGGTCTGATGGGGACCAAACTCAGTGCCGAGGATGCCGGGGCCTATGAGGCCTTGGACCGCTTGCTGTTCCGGCAGTGGGACCCGATTGGCGTCTATGACCTCGATGGGCCTGACGACGAATATCGAGCCTACCTACCGCGCTTCTGGGAGTTGGTGCGAACGGGGTCGTCAGATGTCGAGGTCATCGAATATCTCGCTGAGATCGAGCGAGATCGGATCGCGTTCCAGACCAGCGACGAACATCGACTGGACATAGTGCGGAAAGCTGCGGCCTTGGTCGCGGCGTGGCGGTTACCAATTCGACCGTAGCGAAACGTCCGCTTCTCACCCCTGGGCGAAGGTCCCCTTCCGACCCATTGCAGACATTGTCATGGCGGTATGCCTTCAGCTTATGGTGAGGGTGAACTGACCGAGGGGAAAGACCCATGCCCAACGTTACACGTCGTGGTCACCGCGTTCATTACTCGGTCGAAGGAACCGGCCCCACGGTCGTTCTGCTGCACGGACTTCTGATGGCGGACGGGTGGCAAGCTGGAGGGATCGCACCGGCTCTTGCGGCTGACTACCGAGTCGTCTGCATCGACTCCCTTGGGGAGGGTCGAAGCGACAAGCCTGATAATCCGAGCCTCTATGTGCAAAGCGAGCGCACAGCCGATGTGGTGGCGGTTCTCGATGCCATAGATAGCGAGCGCGCGCACATCATCGGGTATTCGATGGGGGGATGGGCCGCCGTCGGCATGGCGAAGCACTACCCGCACCGGCTCTCTTCATTGGCTGTCGGCGGATGGGATATTGAAAACGGCCTGCCGCACGGCCCAACTGGCCCACTGACATTCGATCAGTTCATGGGGTTTGCACGTCAAGCCGCACCGTCACTTGCCAACACCGTAAGGGCCGAAGACGAACCCGCTGTGCGAGCCTGCTTCGACACCCTGAGTGAGTTGGATGGCGCGCGCTCAGCCGTAATAGACTTGAAAGCTCCGGTCCTATTGTGGGCGGCGGAAGACGATCCCTACCATCGACCGATGAGGCATTTCGCAAGCCTTCACGGCATCCCCTTCGTCTCGACAGGCGGCAACCACTTGTCGGCGATCTTGAATCCCCATCCAGCCGTCCTCCGTGATCTTCAGGGGTTCATTTCGAGTGCCTCCTAACCACCCTTTGGCGACGGTCGGCTTTCGACCCATAGCGGACATTCTAGCGGTTCTGTAGCGTCCGGGTTGGGACCCGTATCGGAGAGACAGATGATCGCTTTACTCGCCGCCGCTTTGTTAACAGGTGCTTCGCCAGCCTGTGCGTCTCCGGTGGGGACGGATGTTCTGCTGGAGCAGCCTCAACGGATTATCGTCGTCGGGGAAACACACGGCACGGTGGAGGCACCGGCAGCGTTCCTAGGCATCGTCTGCGAGGCTGCACAACGGGGTCCCGTCACCGTGGGGTTGGAGATGTCCGAGGCGGACCGGCCCTTGTTTGACCGGGTCATGGCGGCCCCCGATGTCGCCAGCGCAGCGCGGCTACTCCGATATGGGGACTTCGGACGCGCCGACAGGGACGACGGACGAAACAGTCAGGCTATGATGGACATGATGTTGGGCTTTTGGCGGCTTCGAGCCGAAGGCAACGACATCGCCCTCCACCCCTTCCAGCCGCTGTTGTCTCGCATTTCGGGGCGTGATCAAGCGTGGGGGGAGTTGGAGATGGCCTATGGCATGAGCCGCGCTCTGGTCGTCCGCCCTAATGCACGGGTATTGATCCTCGTGGGCGACCTTCATGCCCGCAAGACTCCGTTTACTCCGTGGCCTGATGTCGGCCTCCCCGCAGCCGGACATCTGCACGCGACGGACACTCTCACCCTGCATTTTGCCCAGCAGGGCGGCGAGAGTTGGGGCTGCGAGGCCGAATGCGGTCTAAAGAGGACGAGGGGCGTTGATGACCCGCAGGCGCGGGGTGTCATCCTCGGACCCGTGAAGGATGGTGCATATGACGGCGTGCTGGCTGTCGGCCCGACGACCGCTTCTCCACCCGCCGCCCTCTCCCCCACCCCACCGACCTAGGGAGAACGTCCGCTTTCCCCCCAAAGCAGACGTTCCGCGAGTCCGCATTCCGCGGTGCCACTGGCAATCCCGAGTCCGGAGTCGGTGAAAGCCTAGGCCGGCCGTCGTGCCCGCATCGCCTGGACGATCGTGCCGTCGTCGAGCCAGTCCAGATCGCCGCCGACCGGCACACCGCGGGCCAGGGACGTCACCGCCACCTGGTTGCCGGTCCCGGTCAGCCGCTCGGCGATATAGTGGGCCGTGGTCTGGCCATCGACGGTGGCCGGCAGGGCCAGCACCACCTCGCGCACCTCGCCGCCGCGCACCCGGCCGCTCAGTTCGGCGATACGCAGGGCCTCGGGACCGACCCCGTCCAGCGCCGACAGCAGGCCGCCCAGCACATGATATTTGCCGCGAAAGGCCCCGGACCGCTCCATGGCCCACAGGGCCCCGGCCTCCTCGACCACGCAGATTAGCGCGTTGTCGCGCGCGCCGTCGGAACAGATGGAACAGGGATCGCGGGTATCGGGCGCGCCGCACACCGAGCAGGAAGTGACCTTGTCGGCCGTCTCCTGCAGCGCCGCCGCCAGCGGCACCAGCAGCTGTTCGCGTCGTTTCAGCAGGGCCAGGGCCGCGCGGCGGGCCGAACGCGGACCCAGCCCCGGCAGCTTGGCCAGCAGGCTGATCAGTCGTTCGATTTCCGGCCCGGCCGAGGCGGCCAAGTCAGAACAGTTTCGGCATGCCGGGGATGTTCATCCCGGCCATCGGCCCGGCGGCCTCGCGCATCAGGGCGCTGTTGGCCTCATCCAGCTTGCGCTTGGCGTCGGCGTGGGCCGCCATGACCAGATCGGCCAGGATCTCACTCTCGCCCGCCACCATCAGACTGTCGTCGATGATCACCGAGGTGATGTCGCCGGGCCCCTTCAGGTCGACGATCACCAGACCGCCGCCGCTGGTCCCGCTGGCGGTGGTTTCAGTCATTTTCGCCTGGGCGTCCTGCAGCTTTTGCTGCATCGCCTGGGCCTGCTGCATCAGGGCATTCAAATCGGTCATGGCCCCAAGATAGGCCCTTCGGTTGTCTGACAACAGGGCACGGTGGACCAATCGGGAAGGAATTTCGCGGTGCCCCCTTGCACCCGAAACAGCCGCTCCTATCTGTATCTAGTACTGTTACTTATAAGGAGAGGGCTTCGATGGCCTATGATGCTTCCCCGCTGCGTGACCAACCCGTGTCCGTCAATGTTCTGGACCAAGTCTTTACCGGGGCGCGCACCCGCAACGGCTGGAGTGACCGACCCGTTCCGGAATCCCTGATTCACCAGCTGTACGACCTGACCAAATTCGGGCCGACCTCGCTGAACATGAGCACGGCCCGGTTTGTGTTCGTCACCTCGCCCGAGGCCCGCGACCGGCTCGTGCCGTTGATGAGCGAGGGCAATCGCGCCAAGACCGCCGCGGCCCCGGTCAATGTAATCATCGGCTATGAGGTCGAATTCCAGGACAGCCTGACCGAACTGTTCCCGCACGCCCCGGGCGTCGCGGCCATGTTCAACGACGACGCCGGTCGCCGGGAAGCTTCCTTCCGCAACAGCACGCTGCAAGGCGGCTATATGATCCTGGCTGCGCGGGCGCTGGGCCTCGACGCGGGGCCGATGTCCGGGTTCGACCCGGCCGGGGTCAAGGCCGCCTTCTTCCCGGACAGCACGATCGAACCGAATTTCGTACTCAGTCTCGGTTACGGCACCGACGAGAATCTGTTCCCGCGCTCGCCGCGCCTGGCTTTCGACAGCGCCGCGAAAATCATCTGAGCCCCGAACCGCGATTGGGGAGACGACGGGGTCAGTCCTCGTCGCTCTCCCCGTCGTCGGGGATGGCCGGCATCTCGACCGCCGGGGCCAGGGTCTTGATCTCACCCAGAACCGAACCGGGGAAGGTTTCCAGCACCGCCATCACGAACGGATCGGATTCGACCGCGGCCCGTTCCTCGGCCCGGCCGCGCTTCTCGCCCTCGATCAACGTCTCGCCACCGCCCTGGCCGTTGGCGGCGATCAGCCACGTCCGCCCGGTCCATTCCTTCAGCCGACTGGCCAGACGTCGCGCCAGGTCGAACGGGGCCCCGGGACCGCTCTCATAGGTGATGGCTCCCGGCTTGAAAGCCACCGGCTTGACGTAGCGTTGCACGTCCATCTGCAGGCTGATCTCGCGCTTCTCGCCGATCAGGGCCACCGTAGCCTCAAAGGTCTGCGGATCGGGCAAGGCCGGGGCCACGGCCTGACGCACCGCCATCTGGGCCGAAGCCCCGCCACCGCCACCACCGCCGCCGCCGCGCGGGCTCGCGCCCCCGCCACCGGCCGTCGGGTCGCCGTCACGCAGCGCTTTCAGCGCCTCCTCCGGTCCGGGCAGGTCAGCGGCATAGGCCAGCCGCACAATGGCCATCTCGACCGCATCGGCCGGACTGGGCGCGCGTCTGACCTCGTCCAGAGCCTTGAGCAGCATCTGCCAGACCCGGGCCAGGGTCCCGGCCGACAGCGCCGCGCCCAAGGCCGCCAGCTTCTGGGCCTGGTCATTGGGCAGGCGGGTGGCGTTCGGGCCCAGCATCTTGGCCACCGAGGCGGCGTGGCAATGCTCCAGCAGGTCGTTGGTCACCTGCACCGGATCGGCCCCATAGCCGTACAGGGTGCGGAAATTCTCCAGCGCCTCGGGCGTGCGTCCGCCCATGATGCTCTCGAACAGGGCGATGGTCTGGCTGCGGTCGGCCAGACCCAGCATGTCGCGCACGGTTTCGGTCCTGACCGTCTCGCCACGTTCGCCCTGCACCAGGGCCTGGTCCAGCAGTGACAGGCCGTCGCGCACCGAGCCCTCGGCGGCGCGGGCGATCAGGGCCAGGGCGTCGGATTCGATCGTCATGCCCTCGCGCCCGGAAATTCGCTCCAGATGACCGACCAGCACCTCGGGCTCGACCCGGCGCAGGTCGAAACGCTGGCAGCGGCTGAGGATGGTCACCGGCACCTTGCGGATCTCGGTGGTGGCGAAGATGAATTTGGCGTGCGGTGGCGGCTCTTCCAGCGTCTTCAGCAGGGCGTTGAAGGCCTGGTTCGACAGCATGTGCACTTCGTCCAGCACATAGACCTTGTAGCGCGCCTCGACCGGCCCGTAGCGCACGCTCTCCAGGATGTCGCGAATGTCGTTCACACCGGTATGCGAGGCCGCGTCCAGCTCCATCACATCCATATGCTGCCCGGCCATGATGGCCGCGTCGTGCCGCCCGTCAGCACTCAGGGCCAGGGACGGGCGGTCAATGGTGTCGTTCTGGTTGTTCAGGGCCCGGGCCAGCAGGCGGGCGGTGGTCGTCTTGCCGACCCCCCGCACCCCGGTCAGCATGAAGGCGTGGGCAATCCGTCCGCTGGAGAAGGCATTGGTCAGGGTGCGAACCATCGCTTCCTGGCCAATCAGGTCCTCAAAGGTGCGCGGTCGGTATTTGCGCGCCAGCACGGTATAGGCGGCCCCGTCGTCAACATGGGCGGCCAGTCCGTCGTCGGACACGGGTGCCGTGACCCGAATCGCCGCCGTGGCCGGCTCGGCCGCCGGTGCAGCCGCCGGGGCTCCGAACATGTCGTCGGTATTGTCGTCCCGCTCGGGAGCGTCCTCCTCCCACGGAGGGCCATCGGGATTCGCGTCGACGTCGGTCATGCCTAGGTCATACAGCGAGAGACGGCGCTCGCGCACCCCCTCCCGCTGTCGTGACCGGGGATCAGTCGGTCAGATCGCGAATCTGGCCGCCATTGTCGCGAATTTTCTGGATCACCTGCTTGTGCAGCCAGATGTTCATCGAGGCACTATCGGACATGTCGCCGGTATAGCCGAGCTCCTGGGCCAGATCCTTGCGCTCGGACAGCGAGCTGTCCATGCCGGTCAGCTTCATCAGATCGACGATCGAGGTGCGCCAGTTCAGCTTCTGGTCGCGCTGCTGGTTCATGAAATCGAGGATGCCGTCGACGTCGACGGTCTGCGCGGTATGGGGCTGCGGGGACGTGGCCATGCCGGCGTCGACCGGCGGCGGCGGTGTCGAGGGCGCGGTAACCGTTCCCGCCGCTGCGTTGTCGGCCGGTTTTTCCGGCTTGTAGCCCGGGCCGCCCTTCGCCCGATCCCAGATGCCGCCGATAATCTTGCCGAGAATACTCATGGTGTCGCTCCGGAACCGTTGAGCAGACGAAGCGGGCGATGCGCCTGTCGGTTCCGCAGGCACTGGAATTCAGTCCTGGCCTGCCAGGAGGCTGGCCACCCGGTGGCCCTCGCGCCGAGCCGCAGGTCACGAAACCGCGCTCAATCAGCCCGCGACCACGTCGCATCCGATAGCGCCCAAAAATGAGAGGAGGTGGAGACCGCGACCCGAAGGGGAATTCGTTGTGGCTGCTGCCTTCCGGCCCTGACCAGATTGGCGAAACCTTCGCCCGCGATCTCCGAGGCCTATATCGCGGTTCATGCGGCCAGAATCAAGACACCTCCCCCCAACAACCGCTTGAGGCTATGAAGGCGGTCATGCCTCTTACCGCCCTGAACACCTTCGCCGGCAATCCCCTCGACCGGGCCGGCGATCTCCGCAACGATCCCGACTGGCTGGCCGGACGGGAGGCTGATCCCGAGGCCATCGCCCTCGTTCTGTGGGAGGGGCGGCCGCTGATCGAGGATCACGCCGACGGCCCCCGCCTGGTCTGGTTGTCCCTGAAACACGCGCGCGACATGATCCCCGACCGCGACGTTTTCCTCGGCCTGTGGAAGCAGGCCCCGGTGTTTGCGGTCGAGTTCGAGGGCTCGATCGACCCGGCCACCGGCCCGGTGGCCGGTCTGGGGGCCTTTCATGAAATGCGCGAGGCAGGCGGATTGCTCAGCGAGGCCGACGCCGCCATGGCCGGGGTGGCCAAGTCCCTGTTCGACTGGCGTCGTCGGCACGGCTTCTGCGCCGCCTGCGGCATCGAATCGGAAACCGCCTGTGGCGGCTGGAAACGCATTTGCCCGGCCTGCGGGGTCGAACATTTCCCGCGCGTCGACCCGGTCACCATCATGCTGCCGGTGTTCAAATCGCCCGAGGGCGACCGCTGCCTGCTGGGCCGTCAGGCCGCCTGGCCCGAGGGCCGGATGTCGGCCCTGGCCGGATTCCTCGAACCCGGCGAATCGATCGAGGAGGCCTGTGCGCGCGAGATCGAGGAGGAGGCGGGCCTGACGGTGACCGCGGTCCGCTACCATTCCAGCCAGCCCTGGCCGTTTCCGTCACAGCTGATGATCGGCCTGATCGCCGAGGTGTCCGACGACAATGCCGCGCCCGACCAGACCGAACTGGAAGCCGTAGCCTGGCTGACCCGCGACGAAGCCCGCGCCGTCCTGGCCGGCACCCATCCGGCGATCAAGGCCCCGCCGCGCGTGGCTATCGCCCGGACCCTGCTGCAGGCCTGGATCGACGGCTTCGACATCTAGGTCACTGCGGCCAGTGCCCGGGCCGCAGCCAGGTCGTCGGCATTATCGACCGACAGCGGTGCCTCAGCGATGACGGCAGCCCAGATCGATAATCCCATCTCCAGCGCCCGCAGTTGCTCCAGCTTCTCGCGGCGTTCCAGCGGCGACGGCGGCGCGGCGCAGAACCGCATCAGCGCCTCGCGCCGATAGCCGTACAGGCCGATATGACGCCATACGGGTCCGTCCCCGAACAGGGTCGACCGGGTGAAATACAGGGCGCGCCCGTGATTCTCTCCCTCGGTCAGGGCGACCACGGCCTTGATCACATCGGGGTTCGACCGGTCCGCGACCTCGGCCTCGGGCGCGATCAGCGTCGCGATGTCGCAGTCTGGCTGCCCATGCAACAGGGCGGCGCAGGCCGTGGCCAGACCCGGATCCGCGAACGGCATGTCGCCCTGCAGATTGATCACCGCATCGTGGCGGCCCTCGGGATCGATTGCCTCCAGCGCGGCGCGGATCCGGTCCGAGCCCGACGGCAGGTTCGGATCGGTCAGCACGGCCCGTCCTCCGGCGGCTTCAATCACCGCGACGATCTCGGGATCGCCTGCGGCCACGGCGACCGGCAGGCCCGAGGCGACCGCCTGCCGCCAGGCCCGGACGATCATCGGCACCCCGCCGATATCGGCCAGTGGCTTGTCCGGCAGCCGGGTCGCGGCCATCCGTGCGGGGATCAGGACCAGAGGGTTCATGGGGTTGTTTTCACCCTGCGACGCCCGGACAGGCTCGGGCCATTTGCGCAGGCCGCGCTACCGTGTAAGAGACGGCCACGCAAGGATAAGCCCCCAGGACCGGCCAGTGACCGATCTTCCGGAGGGGCCCAGAAACGGGATGCGACGACGCTATGAGCGGCGATCTGAAGTGGAACAAGATTTTCGGCGCGGGCCTGGGGACGGTGTTTGCCATCCTCGTGGTCCAGCAGGTCGCCGGTATGGTCTATAAGACCGATGCCCCTGAAAAAATGGGGTATTTCGTCGACGCGCCGGAAGAGGCCGCCGGCGGTCCTGCTGAGGTGGTGTTGCCGCCGGACTGGGGCACGATCCTGCCGACCGCCGACCTCGCCGCCGGTGAAGCCGCCTTCGCTCGGTGCCAGGCCTGCCACACCATCAACGCCGGCGGCGCCAACGGCGTCGGACCGAATCTTTACGGCGTCGTCGGTCGCGCCGTCGCCAGCCATGCCGGGTTCGCCTATTCCGATGCGATGACAGGGCACACCTCGGTCGATCCGACCTGGTCGCTGGACGCGCTGGACCATTTCATCACCGCCCCGGGACGCTACGTTCCCGGCACCAAGATGTCGTTCGCCGGCCTGCGGGACACGACGACCCGGGTCAATCTGATCGCCTATCTGCGTTCACAGGGCTCGGCCGGCTTCCCGATTCCCGCACCCGACCCCGCACGCCAGCCGCCGGTCCCCGGTGCGGAAGAGCCCACTGCGGGTCCGGCCGATGGAGCCGAAGCGCCAACCGACAGTATCGCCGACACGGCTGCGGTCCAGGCAACGCCCGTCGCACCCTGACTTCATTCAGGGTTCAAACTTCAGGAAGGCGGTCCTCACGGGCCGCCTTTTTTATTGTTCTAGAGGGTGACCCGCCGAAACAGGGGGGCATCCGAACCGGCTGCCCGTTCGCGGCCGTCGGCCTCGGCCAGGGCTTCGACCGTCACACCACCATGATGGCGGGTCGCGTGGACGATCCGCTCGCCGTCGATCATCACACCGGAATGGTCAGCCCAGACCACCAGATCACCACGACGCAGGGCCGCCGCCTCGACCGGGCGGCCCAGATCGGACTGACCGTCGCGAAAACGCGGTCCGCCCAGGCCACAAGCATACAGCGCCTGTTGCACCAGGCCGGAACAGTTGGTGCCCAGGGCGGTCCGGCCGCCCGGCATGAAGGGGGTGCCGACGAATCGCTCGGCCGCCTCGCCCGGATCGGCATCAAACCGGTCCAGAGGGGCCAGATGACGGACGGCGATCCAGCCGACGCCCGGCACCTCGACGCGGCCGTGAGCGGACTCGCCGGTCGTGACCAGGGCGTTGAGCGGCAGGGACGCGACACTGTCGGCGGAGGTCGCAGCGGCGTAGACCGGACTGATCAGGGTGCAGATGCGGTGGGTCGGGGAGGTCACTGTCTCCGACAGGGTCTCGACATCGACCCAGCCGACGACGCCGTCGCGACGGGCGCGGCCCCAGACATGGCCGTGCTGGCGATCCAGGCAGTCGAAGCCTTCGCCGAACACCAGTTGATCTGTCTGTTCGCCGTCCGCACCGGCTGTGGCTCGTATCGGGGTGACGGCGACGACGCACTGCATCGGGGTCACCGGCCGGTAGGCTGCAGCGCGCACGAGGCCTTCCAGCGCCTGCTCGGCCAGATCGGGCCGGGCGAGCGTTGTGCGAGGATCCGAGGCGGCAGCGAAAACGGTCAAACCGAAGTCCGTACTGTTGAACCCTTGTATTGACTCAGGAAACCGAAAACCCCGTTAACGCGCTGCGGAATAGCGTCGCGCCAGCATGGCATGACAGGCCCGTATCGCCTGGGCCGCGCCGCCCTCGGGCCAGCCGGGCCGGGCCCGGGGGTTCCAGGCGAAGATGTCCATATGAGCCCAGACTCCGGTCTCGGGCGCGAAGCGTTGCAGGAACAGGGCGGCGGTAACCGATCCGGCCTGGGCCCAGGCCGCCGAATCGTTGCGGACATCAGCCAGTTCGCTGTCGATCGACGCGCGATAGCCCGACCACAACGGCATCCGCCACAACGGGTCGTGCACCGCCCGTCCGGCCTCCAGCAGTTCGTCCGCCAGCGTGTCGTCCTCGGTATAGAGCGGCGGCAGGTCCGGCCCCAGGGCGATTCGCGCCGCGCCGGTCAGGGTGGCGAAGTCCAGCGTCAGGTCCGGCTTATGCTCGCCTGCCCGGCACAGGGCGTCGGCCAGAATCAGCCGGCCTTCGGCATCGGTATTGCCAATCTCGATGGTCAGGCCCTTGCGACTGTTCAGCACATCGCCGGGCCGGAAGGCGTCGGCCGAAATGGCGTTCTCGACCGCCGCCACCAGCACCACCAGCCGCACCGGCAGCTTCGACTGCATCACCAGCCGCCCCAAGGCCAGGGCGTGGGCCGCGCCGCCCATGTCCTTCTTCATGTTGCGCATCCCGGCCCCGCCCTTGATGTTCAGGCCGCCGGAATCGAACACCACCCCCTTGCCGACCAGGGCCACCAGCGGCAAGTCGGTTCGGTCGAGGTTCCAGCCGATCTCGATGATGCGGGGCTGGCGCGCCGGCGAGGCGGCCCGGCCGACCGCATGGATGGCCGGATAGTTGGCCTCCAGCAGGGCCTCACCCTCGGTCACGGCGATGGTCGCCTTGCTCTCACTGGCGATCTCGCGGGCGATGGTTTCGATCTGCAGTGGCCCCATGTCGGCGGCCGGGGTGTCGACCATCTCGCGGGCCAGGGCGCATGCGGCGGCGATGCGCAGGGCGGCGGCCACATCCATGCCCTTGGGTGCGACCAGCTGGGACCGTTCGCCCCCCGGCCGGGCCCGGTAACGATCGAAGCGGTAGCCGCCCAGGGCAAAGGCCAGAGCCGCCGCCTCGGCCTCGGTGCCATTCACCCCTTCCAGCCGCCACAGACCGGCCGGCAGGCGCGCCGCCAGCGCGCGGGCCGAGTTCGGGTCGAAGGACTCCCCGGCCCCGAACAGGGCCCCGGCCACTGCCCCGTCCGGCCCCGGCAGGATCAGCAGTTGACCGGTCTTGCCGGTGAATTCGTGGGCTCCGGCCCAGGCGGCGGTCGCTGCACCGCCGAGCCCGTCCAGCGGCCCGTCCTTGAGGACGATATGCACCGGCAGGCTCCCGGCGGCTCCGGCCACCAGCAATTCGGGATGAAGGACGGACATCAGCGACGCCTTTCCGGCCCGTCGTCGGGCCGATTAACCAAAGGTTGACGTGAACGCGCGAGTCTTGAGAGCTCGCCCGGAATTTTCACGGATGACTCTCATGTCGCCCACCCTCGCCAAGGCCGCAACTGTCTCCGCCATTCTGGCGCTGACTCTCGGCGTCGTACCGGCCCTTGCCGGTGACCCGTCGGCTACGCCACAGGCGCAGGCCGCTCCGGCTGTCCGCGCACCTGCCTCGGCCGCGGTCCGCGCCGGCTATGAGCGGATGGATCCGCTGGCCCGGTCGCTGTTCTGGACCGGCGAGATGGAGATCAATCCCGCCGACCCCGTGGCTGGTCCCAGAGCGGCCCAGGCCCTGCGGGAATTGGGTCGCTACGACCAGGCCGCCGAGGCGGCATCCAGGACGCTGGTGGCCCAGCCGGCCAACTATGACGCCCTGCTGGAGCTGGGCCGGGCGCATATCGCCCGCGGCCAGGCCTTTTACGGCATCGCCGCGCTGGAGCAGGCCCGCGCCATCCGCCCCGATGACTGGCGGCCACTGTCGCTGCTGGGGGCCGCCTACCAGCAAGTGCGCCGTCCCGAGGACGCCCGTATCGCCTGGAACGAGGGCCTGCGCCTGTCGCCCGACAATCCCGACATTCTCAACAATGTCGCCATCGGCTGGCTGACCGCCGGGGATCCGGCCGCGGCCGAGACCCTGCTGCGCCGGGCCGTGGCCCAGCCGGGGGCCAGCCTGCAGGTTCGACTCAACCTGGCCATGGCCATGGGTCTGCAGAACAAGATCGCCGAGGCCGAACAGATGCTGCGCCGCGACCTGCCGCCGGAGCAGGCCGACCGCAACATCGCCTGGCTGCGCAGTCGCACCGGCGGGGTCACACCGGCCTCAACGACCGCCCGCACCTGGACCTCGCTCCAGGGCTCCTGATCGCCTATATGGGTGGCATGATCGACGCGCTCTACAGTGCCCATATCCTCAGACTGGCGGCCAACCTGCCCCACGCCGGACGCCTGCCCACGCCCGACGGCACGGGCGAGCGGGTGGCCAAGCTGTGCGGTTCGAAGGCCGTGGTCGACGTGGTTCTGGACGATCAGGACCGCATCGTCGCCTTCGCCCAGGACATCAAGGCCTGCGCCCTCGGCCAGGCCGCGGCCGGGGTGCTGGGCGAATCCGTGATCGGGGCCGGTGCCGCAGACATCGAAGCCGCCCGGGACGCCATGCTGACCATGCTCAAGGCCGGCGGCGAGGGTCCTTCCGGCCGGTTCGAGGGCCTGCGTGCCCTCAAACAGGTGGCCGACTATCCGGCCCGGCACGCCTCGACCCTGGTGGCGATCGAAGCCACGCTGGAGGCGGTTCATGCCGCCGTGGCCCGCAAGGCCCCCGACACCCGAACTAGTCTCGCCGGTGCGGCCTGACGTCGGTTGCCCGATCCCCCTGCGCGGGGGATAAGCAGTCCGACATGGCCCCCGGCAAAACCCTTTACGAACGCAGTGTCCGCGCGGCCCATCGGGGCTACAAGCTGACGCTGTCCCCGCTGATCGGGCAATCGTGCCGCTTCATGCCGACCTGTTCGGACTATGCGGCCCAGGCCCTGATCCAACACGGACCTGCACGGGGCGGCTGGCTGACCGTCAAACGCCTGTGCAAATGCCATCCTTTCGGACAATCGGGTTACGACCCGGTTCCACCAGTTGAAGACTGAGCCATGATCGATCTGAAATTCCCCGACGGTGCCGTGCGCCAGTATCCCGACGACGCCACGGGCCGTGACGTCGCCACCTCGATCTCGCCGTCGCTGGCCAAGAAGGCCGCATTGATCGAGCTGGACGGCAAACTGCTGGACCTCGACGCCCCGGTCGGCGGGTCCGGGGCCCTGCGCATCATCATGCGCGACGCGCCTGAGGCGCTGGACACCCTGCGTCACGATGCCAGCCATGTGATGGCCGAGGCGGTCCAGGCCCTGTTCCCCGGCACCCAGGTCACGATCGGCCCGGCCATCGAGGACGGCTTCTATTACGACTTCGCCCGCGATGAGCCGTTCTCGACCGACGACTTTGCGCGGATCGAGAAGAAGATGGCCGAGATCGTCGACCGCGATCAGAAGATCCGCCGCGAGGTCTGGCCGCGCGACGAGGCGATCCAGCATTTCGAGTCGATCGGCGAGACCTACAAGGCCGAGATCATCCGCGACCTGCCCGAGGGCGAGGACATCAGCGTCTATTTCCAGGGCGACTGGAAGGACCTGTGCCGCGGGCCGCATTTCCCCTCGACCAAATTCGTCGGCAAGGCCTTCAAACTGACCAAGCTGGCCGGGGCCTACTGGCGCGGCGACCATCGCAATCCGCAGCTGCAGCGCATCTATGCGACGGCCTGGGCCTCGCAGGCCGACCTCGACGCCTATCTGCTGCGCGTCGAGGAGGCGGAGAAGCGCGACCACCGCAAGATCGGCCGGCAGATGGAACTGTTCCACATGCAGGAAGAGGGCCGGGGCATGGTCTTCTGGCATCCCAAGGGCTGGGTGCTGTGGCGGGTGCTGGAGGACTATATGCGCCGCCGCCTCGATGCCGCCGGCTATGTCGAGGTCAAGACGCCCCAGGTGCTGGACCGCACCTTCTGGGAGAAGTCCGGTCATTGGGACAAGTACCGGCCCAATATGTTCGTGTGCGAAACGGTCGAGGGCGAAACCCTGAGCCTCAAGCCGATGAACTGCCCCGGCCATGTGCAGATCTTCGACCAGGGCCAGCGCTCCTATCGTGAACTGCCGCTGCGCATGGCCGAGTTCGGGGCCTGCCACCGCTATGAGCCGTCCGGTGCCCTGCACGGCCTGATGCGGGTGCGTGGCTTCACCCAGGACGACGCCCACATCTTCTGCCGCGAGGACCAGATCGTCGAGGAGACGTCGCGCTTCATCGACCTGGCCCGCAGCGTCCACGCCGATCTGGGCATGGAGACGGCCTATATCAGCCTGGGCACCCGGCCCGAGGTGCGCGCCGGTTCGGACGAATTCTGGGACAAGGCCGAAGCCCAGATGGCCGAGGCCGCCCGCGCCGCCGGGACCGAGCCGGTCGTCACCGAGGGCGACGGGGCCTTCTATGCGCCCAAGCTCGACTTCGTGGTCAAGGACGCCATCGGTCGCGAATGGACCTGCGGCACGATCCAGCTGGACTATGTCCTGCCCGAACGTCTGGGCGCGGAATATATCGGCGAGGACGGCCAGAAGCACCGGCCGGTCATGCTGCACCGGGCCATCCTCGGCAGTTTCGAGCGGTTCATCGGCATCATGATCGAGAACTATGCCGGGGCCTTTCCGCTGTGGTTGGCTCCGGTCCAGGCCGTGGTCGCCACCATCACCTCGGACGCCGACGACTACGCCCGCGAGGTCACCGCCAAATTTAAGGCGGCCGGTCTGCGGGTCGAGTCCGACCTGCGCAACGAGAAGGTCGGCTACAAGGTGCGCGAACATTCGGTCGGCAAGGTCCCGGTCATCGCCGTGGTCGGCCGCAACGAGGCCGAAAAGGGTGAGGTCGCCATCCGCCGCCTCGGCTCCCAGGCCCAGACGGTTGTGTCGGTCGAGGAAGCCATCCGCCTGCTGACCGAAGAGGCGACCCCGCCGGATTTGCGGGGCTAGGGCCACACCCGCCTTCGCGGGGATGAGCGGAATTTATCGAGACCCTCTCCCCCGGGAGAGGGGCTTTCCCCCGCTGTCGTCAGCCGCCGGCGAAGGCGGCACCGAACTTGCCGTCGGCTTCGGCACCGATGCCCCAGTTCAGGGTCGTGCCGCCGGTAAATTTGACGGCGTAGCGTTCGAGCCGGCCGTCGGCACGATCCTCGCTGCTGAGGAATGTCATGGATTCGATCGGGCCCAGCGACTGCAGCCCGGTCGACATGGCCGCGATCTGCTGGGTGCAGGCGGCGAGCAGCTGTTCAGCCATGATATCGGCCGGGCAGCGCCCCTGGGTGGTTTCAGTGATCATCCGCTCCAGCGCCGCCTGGTAGCGGGCCTCGTCAGGGGCGGTCTGCGCCTGGGCACCGCCCGCCAGCATCGCCGCCGCGGCAAGCGCCGTCATCATCAAGGTCACGCGCATGGGGTCCTCCTGAATGCGGCAGTCAGGATGCCGCGAGTGGCGCATCCACTCAAGGGGAAGCGCGAAAGCGCCCTGCGCGTCGGGATACGGAAAGGCCGATTCACCCCCCCTTAGGATTGATCGGTGATCCTGCTCCTCTTGAGGAGATCAGAATGACGTCGACATCGGCCGCAGCGGGACTGCCGGCCCCGCGGCTGCACCGGCTCATCGCCGCCGGTCATCTCCGCTACTGGATCATCGCCGCCTGGGCCCTGCCGTTGTGGGCGACCGCCTCATGGCGGGTGGCGCTGGCCTGGTTCGTCGTCACCACCGCCCTCGGTCTGGTTCGAACCCTGGTTGAGTCCCGTCTGACCGGCCGGGACGCCGGGTCACTGGCGCGGCTCAAACTGGCCGTCGCGACGGTATCGTGCACGGCGTGGGCCGGCGCGCCGCTGCTGGCAATTCTCTATGGGGGTTCGCTCGGGCCCACGGTCGCCGTGGCGCTGCTGGGGGCCGGCTACACGCTGGTTTTCACCCAGATGCGCGCCGCCCCGCGCGAGGCCCTGATCGTTTCCACCCCTTATACGGTGCTGGTCATCGGCCTGATCGCCGGACTGTGGGGCACGCCCGGATTCTGGATCGCGCTCAGCGTAGTCCCGGTGGTCGGCATGGCCCTGCTGATCAAGGTGGTCATCACCCAGATGAAGGACAGCGAGCTCAGTGCCGTCAACCTGGCCCAGGCCGCACTGATTGAGGACCTGGCGGCGGCGCGCGATCGCGCCGACGCGGCCAACGCCGCCAAGTCACGGTTCCTCGGCGTGATGTCCCACGAACTGCGGACGCCAATGAACGGCGTCCTCGGTGCCGCCCAGGTGCTCCAGACGACCGGATTGAACACGCGTCAGACCGACATGGTCGAGGTCATCCTGTCCTCGGGCGACAATCTGATGGCGCTGCTGAACGACATCCTCGACGTAACCAAGATCGAGGCCGAACGGATGACCCTGGACCAGGAAATCGTCGACACCCATGGTCTGGTCGAGCGGCTGATCGGCCCGTTCCGCGCCCAGGCCGAGGCGCGCGGCGTCGGCTTCGTCGCCGAGACCCGGGGCGTGTTGCCCGCCACCCTGACCCTGGATCCCCTGCGTCTGTCGCAGATCACCCACAATCTGCTCGGCAATGCGATCAAATTTACCGAGGCCGGGACGGTGACCCTGACGGTCACGGGCACGCCGGGCGACGACGGCCGGTCGACGCTGGAAATCAGCGTGGCCGATACCGGCATCGGCATCACCGCCGCGGACATCGACAGCCTGTTCCAGCCGTTCGTCCAGGTCGACGGGTCCTCGACCCGGCGGTTCGGTGGGACCGGTCTGGGCCTGACCATCTGCCGGAAACTGGCCGGGCTGATGGACGGGGACATCACGGTGCGTTCGGTCCCGGGTGAGGGCTCGGTCTTCACCTTCCGCGCCGTGTTCGAGCACGGCGGGTCGGAGCGGCAATCCGCCGCCGCCTGACCGGTGTCCGACTGACCTAGATGTGGATGGCGTGGCCGAGGGCCCGCAACGACGCCTCGTGGAAGGCTTCGCCGAGGGTCGGGTGGACGTGGATGATGCCGGCGACGTCTTCCAGCACTGCCCCCATTTCGAGCATCTGGGCGAAGCTGTTGGACAGTTCGGCGACGTGCTGGCCGACGGCCTGGACGCCGAGCAGGCGGTGGTCGGACTTCGACGCCAGCACGCGGACGAAGCCGCCGTCGTCGCCGGCCTCGATGGCCAGGGCGCGGCCGATGGCGGCCAGCGGGAAGACAGCCTGAATGACGTCGTCACGGCCCTCGACGTCGAGCGGACCGAGGCCGGCGGAGACGATCTCCGGCTCGGTGAAACAGACGGCGGCGATGGTGACGGGATTGAACAGCTTGTCATGGCCGGCGATGCGCTCGGCCACGACCTCGCCCTGGGCGCTGCCCTTGTGGGCCAGCATCGGTTCGCCGGTCAGGTCGCCGACGGCCCAGACGTTCTTCATCGAGGTGGCGCAGCGGTCGTCGATCTTCACGAACGGCCCGGCCATGGCCACGCCCATGTTTTCCAGACCCCAGCCCTGAGTGCGCGGGCGGCGACCGACGGTGACCAGTACCTTGTCGGCCTTGAGCTTGATGGCCTTGCCGTCCTTGGTCGTGGCGTTGAGCTGGCCCTTTTCGAACGACCCGGCCTTGGCGCCGAGATGCAGGTCGACACCGTGCTTCTCCAGCCATTTCTGGACCGGGTCGGTCAGGGCCTTGTCGTAGAGCGGCAGCAGGCGGTCGGCCATTTCGACGATGGTGACCTCGGCCCCCAGCTTGCGGAAGGCGATGCCCAGCTCCAGCCCGATATAGCCGCCGCCGACCACGACCAGTTTGTTCGGCACCTTGTCCAGCGACAGGGCCTCGGTCGAGGAGATGACGTCGCCGCCGAATTTCAGGAACGGCAGTTCGACCGGCTCGGAGCCGGTGGCGAGGATGACGTGTTCGGCCGAGATGGTGATGTCGCCGTCGGCGGTCTTGACCGTGCAGGTCTTGGCGTCGGTGAAATGGGCCCAGCCCTTGATGACCTTGACCCTGGACTTCTTCAGCAGGGCCGCGACGCCGGTGTTCAGCTTCTTGACGATGCCGTTTTTCCACGCCGTGGTCTGGGCCAGATCGATGGCCGGCTTGGCCGCGGTGATGCCCAGCGTCCCGCCGTTGGCAGCCCTAGACACGGTCTCGAATTTCGAGGCCGCATGGATGATGGCCTTGGACGGGATGCAGCCGACATTCAGGCAGGTGCCGCCGAGGCCGTCGCCGCCGTCGACCAGCACGGTCTCGAGGCCCAGCTGGCCGCAGCGGATTCCCGCGACATAGCCACCGGTGCCGGCGCCGATGATCAGGACTTTGGTTTTGATCTGCTGCATTTCACTCGCTCACCAATCTGACCCCTCTCCCGTTGGGAGAGGGAGGGGCCCGCCCGGCATAGCCGG
>NZ_CAXBOQ010000007.1:0-200725 GCF_963977465.1 uncultured Brevundimonas sp.
GGGCTTGGGGCTTGGGGCTTGGGGCTTGGGGCTTGGGGCTTGGAGCGGGGACAGGTCGGTGCTTCTGCCTACTCCCTAAGCCCTACCCACTATCTCACTAGCCTCTTTTGCCGTTTCCAGCTTAGGTCCACCTGCACACGGAGACGACCCCACGATGACTGATACCCCGGCACGGCCAGCCAAGCGGCTGGAACTGACACTTCGTGCCCTGGTTCTGGGATCGCTGCTGGCGCTCGTGTTCACGGCGGCCAATGTCTATCTGGGCCTGCGGGTCGGCCTGACCTTCGCCTCGGCCATCCCCGCCGCAGTGATCTCGATGGCGGTACTGCGGGCGTTCCGGTCCTCGACCATCTGGGAGAATATGACAGTCCAGACGGTGGCCTCGGTCGGCGGGGCCATGGGGGCGATCATCTTCGTGCTGCCGACGCTGGTCATGGTCGGCTGGTGGACGTCCTTTCCGTTCTGGACCTCGTTCATGATCTGCGCCTTCGGCGGCGTGCTGGGCGTGACCCTGTCGATCCCGCTGCGCCGGGCCCTGGTGGTCAACACCGACCTGCCCTACCCCGAGGGCGTCGCCGCCGCCGAGGTGCTGAAGGTCGGGTCGCGCGGCGAGGACCAGACCGAATCGGCCGTGCGCGAGAACAAGGCCGGCCTGATCACCGTCATCGTCGGGGCTGTCGCCTCGACCGCACTGGCCTTTCTCGCATCAGCACGGGTCTTCACCGCCGAGGCGGTCACCTATTTCCGCCTGCCGACCGCCCTGGGTGGCGGGGCCACCGGCATGGGCGGCGGGGTGTCCATGGCGCTGCTGGGGGCGGGCCATCTGATCGGCCTGGCCGTCGGCCTGTCGATGATGGCCGGGCTGGTCATCGCTTGGGGCGTGGCCGTGCCCTTGCTGACCGCGATGCAGAACACGCCCGGCGCCGCCGAGGCGGCGGCGATGGATGTGTGGCTGAACCAGGTGCGCTTCATCGGGGCCGGGGCGATCGGCGTGGCCGCCCTGTGGACCCTGACCAAGCTGGTTCGACCGCTGGTCCTGGGGCTGACCGCGGCCCTGGCGGCCCAGGCCAAACGCGCCACGGCCCAGACGCTGGAGCGGGTCGAGCAGGACATTCCGATCGGACTGGTCGGGCTGGCGTCACTGGCGGCGGTTGCCGCCATCGGGGTGCTGCTGTGGAGCTTTACCGCCGGGACGCCGCTGGCCCCGCATGCGCCGATGCTGGTCGTCGGCGGCCTGTTGTACGTGGTCGTGATCGGCTTCGTCGTCGCCTCGGTCTGCGGCTATATGGCCGGACTGATCGGATCCTCGAACAGCCCGGTTTCCGGCGTCGGCATTCTGGCGGTGATCGTCGCCACCCTGATGATGGTGGGGGCCATGCGGCTGGCCAACATTCCGGCCGACCCCTCGGTCATCGCCTATGCCCTGCTGGTCACCGCCGTGGTCTTTGCCATCGCCGTGATCGCCAATGACAATCTGCAGGACCTGAAGACCGGTCAGCTGGTCGAGGCGACGCCGTGGCGGCAGCAGCTGGCCCTGATCGTCGGCGTCGTCGCCGGGTCGCTGGTCATTCCGCCGATCCTCGACCTGCTGAACGGGGCCTATGGCTTCGTCGGCGGTCCGGCGGCCACGGTCGTCGGGGCCCAGCCCCTGCCGGCACCCCAGGCCACCTTGATCTCGTCCCTGGCGCGGGGTGTCATCGACGGCAACCTGCCGTGGAATTTCATCGGCATCGGCATCGCCCTGGGCGTGGCCATCATCGTGATCGATGAAATCCTGGGGGCCCGGACCCGGGCGCGACTGCATCCGCTGGCGGTGACCCTGGGCATCTACCTGCCGTTTTCCGTGGTCTCGACCGTCGTTGTCGGGGCCATCGCCGGCCGTATCTACAATGACGCGGTGTCCGCATCGCCGTACGCCGCCGTGGCGCGTCGGCTGGGCGTGTTGCTGGCCTCGGGCCTGATCGTCGGCGAGAGCCTGTTCGGCGTGTTTACCGCGGCGGTCATCGTCAGCAGCCGTAACAGCGCGCCGTTCGCCCTGCTGCCGGAGGGATCCGCCTGGCCGGCCATGGCCGCGGGCACGATTGCCTTCGTGCTTGGCGTGATCGGCCTGTACGCCTGGACGCGGCGCCGCGCAGCCCGGGTCTAACCCTCCGGGGTCTCGCCCCGGTTCACAGAGCCGGGTTCCGCCAACCGCCCTGCCCTCGCCGTTTTTTGCGGGCATAGAGCGCGGGCATTTCACCGGAGGTCGTGTTTCGCACCCTCTGGCGTTTGCGCCCGTGTCCCTGTATGGGGCGCGCTCCCTGAACTGTCGCTCTTTCTCCGCGGCCCGCCCCGGCTTACCCCGCTTGCCGGCCGCTTTTCACGTCTGATTTCAAAATGAACATGCGCAACGTCGCCATCATCGCCCACGTCGACCACGGCAAGACCACACTGGTGGACCAATTGCTGGCCCAGTCCGGCGTGTTCCGAGCCAATGAGGCGACCACCGAGCGCGCCATGGACTCCAACGACCAGGAAAAAGAGCGCGGGATCACCATCCTGGCCAAATGCACCTCGGTGCTCTGGAACGGGAAGGCCGGCGAGACCCGGATCAACATCATCGACACCCCCGGTCACGCCGACTTCGGCGGTGAGGTCGAGCGCATCCTGGGCATGGTGGACGGCTGCGTCATCCTGGTGGACGCCGAAGAAGGCGTTATGCCCCAGACCAAATTCGTGCTCACCAAGGCGCTGAAAATGGGTCTTCGCCCCATCCTGTGCATCAACAAGGTCGACCGCCCCCACGCCGATCCCGACCGGGTCCACAACGAGACCTTCGACCTGTTCGCCGCCATTGGCGCGACCGACGAGCAGCTGGACTTCCCGCACATCTACGCCTCGGGCCGTAACGGCTGGGCGACGCTGGACATGAATGTGCCCAACGACAATCTGGCCCCGCTGTTCGACCTGATCGTCGACCACGTCCCGCCGCCCAAGGTTCAGGAGAACAAGGACAAGCCGTTCCAGATGCTGAACGTGCTGATCGAGTCCGACCCGTTCCTGGGCCGCCTGCTGACCGGCCGCATCGAGAGCGGCAAGGCCGTTCCCGGCATGGCCATCCATGCCCTCGACCGCGACGGCAAGGAAATCGAACGCGGCCGCATCACCAAGGTGCTGGCCTTCCGCGGCCTGAAGCGCACGGCGCTGGACGAGGGTTCCGAGGCCGGCGACATCGTCGCCATCGCGGGCCTGTCCAAGGCCACCGTGGCCGACACCCTGTGCGCCATGGAAGTCACCGACGCGCTGCCGGCGCAGCCGATCGATCCCCCGACCATCTCGATGACCGTCTCGGTCAACGACAGCCCGCTGGCCGGTCGCGAAGGCGACAAGGTCCAGTCGCGCGTGATCCGTGACCGCCTGCTGAAGGAAGCTGAAGCCAACGTCGCCATCCGCGTCACCACGAGCGAGGGCGGCGACGCCTATGAGGTCGCCGGCCGGGGCGAACTGCAGCTGGGCGTGCTGATCGAGAACATGCGTCGCGAAGGCTTCGAAGTGTCGATCTCGCGTCCGCGGGTCGTCTATCAGACCGGCGAGAACGGCGAGAAGCTGGAGCCGATCGAGGACGTCATGATCGACGTCGACGACGAATATACCGGTATCGTCATCGAGAAGCTGTCGGCGCGTAAGGGCGAACTGAAGGACATGGGTCCGTCGGGTGCCGGCAAGACGCGCATCAGCCTGATGTGCCCGTCGCGCTCGCTGATCGGCTACCAGGGCGAGTTCCTGACCGACACGCGCGGCTCGGGCGTGCTGAACCGGGTGTTCAGCCACTATGAGCCGCACAAGGGGGCCATCGAGGGCCGTCTGAAGGGCGTGCTGGTGTCCAACTCGGACGGCGAGACCGCCGCCTTCGCCCTGTGGAACCTCGAGGACCGCGGCGTGATGTTCGTGGGCTCCGGCGAAAAGACCTACCAGGGCATGATCATCGGCGAGAACGCCCGCTGGGACGATCTCGACGTCAACCCGATCAAGGGCAAGGTGCTGAACAACATCCGCGCCTCGGGCAAGGACGAGGCCGTGCGCCTGACCCCGCCGCGGGCCATGTCGCTGGAGCAGGCCATCGCCTATATCGGCGAGGATGAGCTGGTCGAGGTCACGCCCAAGTCGATCCGCCTGCGCAAGCAGATCCTGAACCCGAGCTTCCGCAAGAAGCGCGCGCGCCCGGAATAGGGTCGCCGCGGTTTCGCACCGGACATGAAAAAAGGGCGGCCCGTCTGGGCCGCCCTTTTTGGTTTATCCCCTCGTCGCTGTTAGCGGCGCTTAACCAGGCCCAGCAGGAACAGGAGGATGATCGCGCCGATGGTGGCGACGATGGTCGACCCGATCCAGCCGCCCCAGGAGAAGCCGAGGGCGTTGGCGAGGAAGCCACCGATGACGGCACCGATGATGCCGACGATCAGGTTGGTGATCAGGCCGTGGCTACGACCCATGATTTTCTCGGCGAGAAAACCGGCAATGATACCAACGATGATCCAGAACAGAATGCTCATGAGTAAATCCCTTCCCTAAAAAGCTAAGCTCGGGACCTAAATGCCCGGACCACAATCCGGTTGCGTCCATCTCGAAAGTCAACGTTCGGCGATTTTCCCCCGGTGCGCGAACGCGGCACGCCCCTTGCCGCATGAAAGGCGAGCCGTTCCGTTTCGGGACAGCGAACGACCAAGGGGATTTGGGGCCATGGCTACCGACATCGATCTTCACCTGGGACGCCGTCTGCGTCGTCGTCGTCGCCTTCTGGGCCTGACACAGCAGCAACTGGCGATGCAGGTCGGCATCCGCTTCCAGCAGATCCAGAAATACGAATGCGGCGCGAACCGCATCTCGGCCGCCCGCCTGTGGCAGCTGGCCGAGGCCCTGGAGTCGCCGGTCAGCTATTTCTACGACGGTCTGGAAGAGGCGATCGAGCGACAGGAGGCTGCCGGCGCGAACGGTGGCGAAATGTTTTCCCGAAAAGAAACGCTCGACCTGATCCAGGCCTACTATCAGCTGGGAGAGCGGCCGCGCCGTCGGCTGCTCGACCTGGCCAAGTCGCTACACGCCGAGGGCGACGCCGCCTGAGACCGGACTGGCCCCACGCCGGGCCAGTTGAAGGGTGACTTGCCGGCGGCGCTTGCTGTATGCCGCCGGCGATGACCGAGCTTGAAGCCTTCACCGTCGATCTGGCCCGCGAAGCGGCCCGGGTGTCCCTGCCCTTCTTCCGCAGCGTGTTCGCCCAGGAGGACAAGGGCACCGGCGGCGTCTTCGATCCGGTCACCGAGGCCGACCGTGCGGCCGAGGCGGCGATCCGCCGCCTGATCACCGCCCGCTATCCTGGCCATGGGGTGATCGGCGAGGAATATGGCGCGGATCGTCCCGAGGCCGAACACGTCTGGGTGCTGGATCCGATCGACGGCACGCGGGCCTTCATCGCCGGCCTGCCGGTCTGGACCTGTCTGATTGCGCTGCGCCACGCCGGTCAGCCGCGCATCGGGACGATCGCCCAGCCCTATCTGGACGAGATCTTCGTGGGCGGTCCCTCGGGCGCGCGCCTGTTGAAGGGTAGGACCGAGACGCCGCTGCGGACCCGGTCGTGTGCCGGTCTGGACCAGGCCCTGATCGCCACCACCGACCCCGACCTGTTCACCCCGGCAGAGCGTGAGGCCTGGGTCCGACTGCGCGCCGGTGCCCGGCTGGCCCGGCTGGGCTGTGATGCCTATGCCTATGCGATGGTCGCGGCCGGAACCATCGATCTGGTGGCCGAGAGCGACCTGAAAATCTGGGACTGGTCGGCGCTGGTGCCGGTGATCGAGGCCGCCGGGGGCCGCGTCACCGACTGGCACGGCGAAACCCCGAACGACAGCGGACAGATCCTGGCGGTCGGCGACGCGGGCCTGCAGGCACCGGCGCTGTCCGCGCTCAGCCCTGCGGCCCTGGCCCGAAGCGTCTAGCGTCTAGCGTCGAGCGGCGTCAGACGACTTCAGAGGAATCCCTGGCGGGCTCGGGCTCGGGCTCGAACGTTGACTCCGGGCTCGATTCAGGGATCGACAGGGCGGCCGGCTCCCCGTCCCGGTCGACGTCGGGCTCAGCCTCGGGCTCGGCCACGACTGGCGACAGGTCCTGGATCGGCGAGACATAGGCTGCCATCGCGTCGAACTCTTCCAGGAAGATGCCGCGCAGGGCGTCGGTCTCCATGATGACCTCGTGCCGGGACCCGGTCACCTCGACATAGCGCCCGCGACTGAGGCGGCGGGCTGCCCATTTGTTGGTCTGTTTCCAGACGCGATCGTCCTCGCCCGCCTGAACGATGGCGACGGGAATTTTTACGGATTTCAGCGCCTTGGGCTTGAGAGACCGTTCGCCCGCATCGAGGGCGAAGGCCAGCCAGCCCCAGGTCGGGCCGCCGACCGCCAGGTGCGGGCAGGCGTATAGCTGCTGACGCCAGAGCTCATAACGGGTCTCGTCCGACGTCAGGGCGTCGTTCTCGAACGTGTGGTCGAACGGATCATCGGAGTCGTCGAGCACATAGTCGCCGGCCTTGCCGTGGCGCAGATTCCAGCGCGCCGCCAATTTGACCGACCACATCGACCGTTTACCGGTCTTGAGGCGCAGCATCGGGCTGCACAGCACTGCTCCCGAAAAGCGGGTCTCGCCCGCCTCAAGTGTCATCAGGTTGAGCGTGGCCCCCATCGAATGGCCGATCATGATCCACGGCTTGGGCGCGCGGGTCTCGAAGGCTTCCAGCAGGCGGCCATAGTCGTCGAGAAATTCCTCGACGGCGCGGGCATGACCCTTGAGCCGGTCGGGCAGCAGGCGGGCGGACAACCCCTGACCGCGCCAGTCATGAGCCAGGACGCAGAAGCCACGCGCCAGCAGGTTGCCGATCAGTTCGAAATATTTCTCGATCGGCTCGGTCCGGCCGGTGCTGAGAACCACCGTGCCGCGCGGCTTGGCGGCCACCAGGGTCGAGGGGGTCCACAGCGCCGCGCGCAGGCGCAGGCCGCCGGCTCCACGGAACCATTCGCCCTGTCCGCCGGGCGGAGGGGCCGCGCCTGGTACGCCCATCAGGGGGGCGTTGGCGGCATAGGCTACAGCACGGTTCACTCGGGCTTCCTGAACTTCAAGGTCATGCGATCGCTCTCACCGATCGCGTCGTACTTCTTCCGATCGAACTCCGGATCGGGCGCCTCACCCCGCGCTGCCGTCAAACTCCGGGGCGGCAAGGTCTCCACGCCGAACGGATGATCCTTGGTATCTCTTTCATTCGCGTTGATTTCCGAAGACGCGACGAAAACAAATCCGGCCTCGGCCGCGAGCTGGCGAACGAAGGCTTCCTGGACATAGCCGTTGGCGGCGGCCGGGTCCTGATCCTCGTCGGGGGCCAGGCGGTGCTGCTCGATGCCCAGCGTCCCGCCGGGACGCAGGGCTGCATAGGCGTCGGAAAAGGCCTTTTCCGACACGCCGGCGGCCATCCAGGCGTGGATATTGCGCATGAACAGGACCAGGTCTGCCGAACCGGCCGGGGCGACCGGGCCGCTGGTCGGCCCGAAGGCACTGAATTTGAGGTCGCCGTACAATTTGCGGTCGGCGGTGAAGTGGGACTGGAAGGCCGCCATCAGGGCCGACTGGGCCGGGTCGTCACCGCCACCGGTCTGGAAGCCCGCCGCATAGTAGGTGCCGCCACCGCGGGCCAGATAGGGGGCGAGGATCTCGGTATACCAGCCACTGCCCGGCCAGAAGTCGACCACGGTCATGTTCGGCTGCAGACCGAAGAAACGCAGTGTCTCCATCGGATGACGGTCCGCGTCGCGATCCCGGTCCTGGGCCCGCCACGGACCGGCGATGGCCCACTCCAGCGAACCGACAGGCGGTCCCGACGGCGCGTCCTCGGCGACCGGCTCCTCGACGGCCTTGCCGCGCCCGCAGGCCCCCAGCCCGATCAGGACAGCGGCAGACGCACCAAAAAGCACCCCGCGACGCGACGCGACCTGTTGCCGGCCCTGCCAAGATTCACCCATTCAATTCCCCCGTGTCGTTACGCCGCGTCCACTGCGTCGACCCCGACAGGGCTGGATTAACCACGTTCGCTGCCATCGTCAAAACGACCATTGGCTCAGCCCGGCTTGCGGAACCGCAAGGTCATGCGATCGCTTTCGCCGACCGCGTCGAACCGGGCCCGCTCGGCCGGGGTCAGGGTCTGCCCCTGGCCGGACGAGCGCCGCACCGGCGGCAGGGTCCAGACCCCGAACGGGTGATCGTGATCGTCCTTCGGATTGGCGTTCAGTTCGCTGCGGGCATCCAGCACGAACCCGGCCTGCCGGGCCGCTTCGATGACATAGGCTTCAGAGACATAGCCGGTCGGGGCCGTGACCGAGACGTCGAGATCGCCGGGACTGCGATGCTGCTCGACCGCGAGCACGCCGCCGGGCTTCAGGGCCTGGAAGAAGGCGGCCATATAGGGGGCGGTGCGACCGTCGCGGGACCAGTTATGAAAAGCGCGGGCCACAACGACCATGTCGGCGGTACCGTCGGCCACGCCCATGCCGTCCGTGGGACGGTTGACCGCGACATAGCGGCCGCCGCTGTTGCGGGCGTAGGGCTCCAGAATGCCTCGCCACCAGCCGGCGGCACCCGGCTCGATCTCGACCACGGTCAGGCCGGGCGTCAGGCCCCAGAAGGTCAGGGTTTCAAACGGATGACGCGCGGCGTCCCGGGCCGTATCCGCCGCCGGGCGGGCTGGATCGGCGATCACGGCCTGCAGGACTTCGTCCTCCTGCAGCACCGGCGGAACCATGGTCAGGCGGGCGTCGGCGGTCGGGCCGGCTGCGGCTGCCCCGCTTTCGGCGAGAGCCGTGGAGGGCAGGATCAGGGCGGTCGACAGGACCAGGGCGAGCAGACGCATCGGCGAACTCCGCAGGAAACAGGAAGGTGACGGGTTTTCATACGACGGATGGCGGCAGGGGCAAGTCACGATCCTGCATTTGGTCGCCGATTGACGCGCGTCCCCTTGACGTCCGCGCGCCGCTTCCCACATCGGACTCCGAGAGCGCCGGTTCCGGGCTCTCCAGACCAGGCGGGGCCCAGAAGGGACCGTCACGGCCTGATCCCCACCGTCGTCCGGGGCCAAATCGCCGGACGACTCAACCTTGCTGATCCCCAGGAGGATGACCCATGCGTGCCTATGATTTTTCCCCCCTCTATCGTTCTGCCGTCGGCTTCGACCGACTGGCGACCATGCTGGAGACGGCCGCTCGCACCGGTGAGGCCGACGGCTGGCCGCCCTACAACATCGAAACCACCGGCGAGAACGCCTATCGCATCGAAATCGCGGTCGCCGGCTTCAAGCCGGATGAGCTGAATCTCGAGGTGAAGGAAAACCTGCTGACCGTCACCGGTCGCAAGACCGCCAATGACGACACCAACGCCCGGTCGTTTCTCCATCGCGGCCTGGCAGAGCGGGATTTCGAGCGCCGCTTCCAGCTGGCCGACTATGTGATCGTGACCAAGGCCGACCTGGTCAACGGACTTCTCAGTATTGAGTTGAACCGGGAGCTGCCTGAGGCGTTGAAGCCTCGTCGGATCGAGATCGGCACCACTGCGCCGATGATTGAGGGCCGCAAGACCAAGGCCAAGGCCGCCTAGCGCGGACTTTCGAGACGACACTCCGACGGACATCGGACAGATAGGGGGGTGGCGTTCGCGCCGCCCCCCGTTTCGTATCAGGCGGCGGCGTCGGGGGCCGCAGGCATTTCCATGCCGCGGGTTCCAACCAGGACAGCGTCGGTCAGTTCGGCCTGACGCATCTGGGCTCCATGGAGAATGGATCGGGACAGGTCCGCGCCGGTCAGTACCGCCCGCCGGAGATCCGCCCCGGTCAGGTCAGCGCCGCGCAGGCAGGCCCCCGTGAGATCGGCCGGCAGCAACCGGTCAACAGCCAGCATCAACGGCCCCAGCTGGGCCCCACGCATATCGGCCCCGTTGAGCCGTGCCCGGGCCAGTCGCGCCCCGCGCAGATCAGCCCCCTGAAGATTGGCCGAGCGCAGGTCGGCGTCCTCGAGATGCGCGCCCTGCAGCTGGACCCCGGCCATGTCGAGGCCGTAGAAGACCGCGCCACGGGCCGACAGGGCCGTCAAATTCAGTCCGGTGATCGATCCCAACTCCCGCAGGTCGACGCCGTCGAACACCGAAGGCTGGCCCTCGGCACCGCCGGTGTCACACCAGCGGGCGTGCTCGCCCAGCATGTCGGCGGCCGGCATGGTCGATACCGGTTCCCCGGCGGAGCGATGATCGGTCAGCGCCCCCTCCATATTGGCCCCGTCGGTCCGCCACAGGTCCGCCTTGACCCCGACGAGGATGGCGTCGCGCAGATCGGCACCCGAGAGATCGGCACCGGACAGATCGGCCCCGGCGAGGTCCGCGCCCCGGAAACTGGCCTGTTTCAGATTGGCCCGGACCAGCTTGCAGTCCTTCATGATCGCATCGGTGAAGTCCGCAGAGACGGCGATGATGCCAGTCAGCTTGGACCGCTGCAGATTGGCCCCGGCCAGACAGGCCCCCTGGGCCTGGGTGTCGGCTCGGGACTTCGATTCGACCACGCGGAAGCCAAGCCGGGAATCGGCGGCGGCGATGGTGCCTTCGCGCAGATCGGCCTCAAACATGTCGGCACCGGACAGGTCGGCCCCGCGCAGACAGGCCCCGCGCAGGTCGGCGCGGCGCATGCTGGCCTCGACCAGGAGGACGTCCTGCATATCGGAGCCAAAGAAGGTGGCATTGTCGAGCCGCGCGCCGCTCAGATCGCAGCCGATCATACAGGCGGCGGAGAAGTCGGCATCGGCGAGATTGCGCCCGGCCATGCTCAGGCCGCTGAGATCCATCCAGGCGAAAACAGCGCGCGCGCCGCCGGGCTTGGCCTGCCACAGGCGGTCGTGCCGGACGCAGATCGCGTCCAGCTCCGGCTGGGTGAGGCGTCGTCGGGCGACATCTGGCGAGGGCGCAAGCATGGGTTCATGATAAACCCGTTCGCTTAATGAAGGCTTGAGGAAACCCCGGTTTTCCGTTCCGGCTCAAGCCGTCAGCAGGCCCTGTTCAGTCAGGGCATCGGCCAGTTTGCCGGGTCCGGTCCACAGGCGCGTATAGCCCGCCTCGCCGAGGCGTTTCAGCTCCATGCCCAAATCGGCCCGGGGGGCGGCGGCGAACTGGGCGTCGAACCCGACACCGTCTTCGCTGATACGGACCATCGGGCGGCCGGTTTCGAGCCGGTGCAGATAGCCTTCGTACAGGACTCCGGCATCCTCGCTGAGCAGGCCGGTTTCCACCGTCAGTCCCGACTGGCGCAGGCGCTCGACCCCACGGCCTGACGCGAACGGTGACGGGTCAACGGCGGCGATCACGACCCGGGCGATCCCGGCCTCGACCAGAAACTGGGCGCAGGAGGTGCGCCCCGACGAGCGCGCGCCACAGGGCTCCATCGTCACATAGGCGGTCGCGCCACGGGCCTGGTCACCGGCGGCCGGAATCGCCTGCTCCTCGGCATGGGGGCGGCCGCCGGCGGCGGTAGCCGCCTCGGCCACGACCGCTCCGTCGCGGACGATGACGCAGCCGACGGCCGGATTGGGCCAGGTGTCGCCCATCCGGGCCAGGGCCAGATCGATGGCCCGCCGCATGAAGCCGAGATCGGCTGCGGCGTCGCTCACGGCAGCACCGGCAGGGTCTGGGCCCGGTCGACGTCGAGATAGCGGGCGGCGACCGGCTTCAGGTCGTCATCCAGGTCAATCTCCAGCGGATTGCCGGTCGGGATTTCGACGCCGACGATCTGGTCGTCCGGCACCTGGAACAGATGTTTGACGATGGCGCGCAGCGAATTGCCGTGAGCGACGATCAACACGTCGTCACCCGCCTTGAGGCGGGGGGCGATGGCGTCGGTCCAGTAGGGCAGGACCCGCTCGAGCGTGATCTTGAGGCTTTCGGTGTCGGGGATCGGCTGGCCGGCATAGCGGGGGTCGGCATGGAAATCGTACTCGCCGCCGGGGGCCAGCGGCGGCGGCGGCACATCGTAGCTGCGCCGCCAGATGCGGACCTGGTCCTGACCGTGTTTTTCAGCGGTCTCGGCCTTGTTGAGGCCGGTCAGGCCGCCGTAGTGGCGCTCGTTCAGTCGCCAGTCCTCGACCGTGGGAATGTCCGTGAGGTCCGCGGCCTGCAGGGCGAGGGCCCCGGTGCGTTTGGCGCGCGTCAGCACCGACAGGAACATCACGTCGGGCCGGAAGCCGGACGCGGCGATCAGCTCACCGCCGCGGCGAGCCTCGGCCTCGCCCTTGGCGGTCAGATCGACATCGACCCAGCCGGTGAAGCGGTTCTCGAGATTCCACTGGCTCTGGCCGTGACGCAACAGGATCAGACGGGGCATTCAGGGTCTCCGACGGCAATAGACGGGGCGTAGGACCGGGTGCGCGTCGGGTCAAGGCGACGGTCGCGCGGTGTGCGGCAGACCGGTGGAGCCGTCGCGGGCGACGGGCGTTGTTGTTGGCCCCGCCCCGGTTGTCCTATAGCCAGCCCCAGTCCGGTCTCATTCAAGGCTCTCTCCATGCAAAAGCCCCGTTCCGACCTCCGTTCCAATACCGCCGAGTACGAGACCATACCGCTGGTGAAGGCGACGGGGTTCCGGGAATACGATGCGCGCTGGATCCTGGACAAGGAGATCAACCTGCTGGGCCTGCAGGCGCTGGGGCTGGGACTGGCCACCTATGTGCATGAGGTCGGCACCCGGCCGCGGATCGTGGTCGGCCACGACTACCGGTCCTATTCGCTGAGTGTGAAACAGGCGCTGATCCTCGGTCTTCTGGAAGGCGGGATGGAGGTGCTGGACATCGGCCTGGCCCTGTCGCCGACCGCCTATTTTGCCCAGTTCGCGCTGGACGCCCCCTGCGTGGCCATGGTCACGGCCAGCCACAACGAGAACGGCTGGACCGGGGTCAAGATGGGGGCCAATCCGCCGCTGACCTTCGGCCCCGACGAGATCGGGCGGCTGAAGACGATCGTACTGGAGGGCCAGGGCGTGGCCCGGCCCGGCGGGCGGCTGGAGCGGGTCGAGGGCTTCCGCGACCGCTATCTGGACGAGGTCACCACCGGGGTGAAACTGACCCGGCCGCTGAAGGTGGTCGCCGCCTGCGGTAACGGCACGGCCGGGGCCTTCGCGCCCGAAGCCCTGCGCCGCATGGGGGTGGAGGTGATCGAGATGGACACCGAGCTCGACTACAATTTCCCCAAATACAATCCGAACCCCGAAGACCACGCCATGCTGAGCCAGATGGCGGCGCGGGTTCGTGAGACCGGGGCCGATCTGGCGCTGGGCTTCGATGGCGACGGCGACCGCTGCGGCGTGGTCGATGACACCGGCGAGGAGATTTTCGCCGACAAGATCGGCCTGATGCTGGGGCGCGACCTGTCGGCCCTGTACCCCGATGCGACCTTCGTCGTCGATGTGAAGTCGACCGGCCTGTACAAGACCGATCCGGTGCTGAAATCGAACGGCGCGGACGTCGTCTACTGGAAGACCGGCCACAGCTATATCAAGCGCAAGACCGCTGAGCTGGGGGCCTTGGCCGGGTTCGAGAAGTCGGGCCATTTCTTCTTCAACGCCCCGATCGGGCGTGGCTATGACGACGGCATCGTCGCGGCCGCGGCCATCCTGGCCATGCTGGATCGCAACCCGGGCAAGAAGCTGTCCGAGCTGAAGGCGGCCCTGCCGGATGCGTGGACGTCGCTGACGATGAGCCCGCACTGCGACGACGAGCTGAAGTACGAAGTGCTGGAGCGGATCGTCGCCGACTATCAGGCGCTGGCCGACGCGGGCGGGTCGATCCTGGGGCGCAAGATCGTCGAGGCGATCACCGTCAACGGCGTACGGGTCCATCTGGACGATGGATCGTGGGTGCTGGTGCGGGCCTCGTCCAACAAGCCGGAGCTGGTGGTGGTCGTCGAGAGCATGCGCTCGGCCGACGACATGCGCGCCCTGTTCCACGACGAGGTCAAGCCGCGGCTGGCCAAATACCCGGAGATCGGGGCCTACAATCAGGAAATCTGACGGTCGCCGTCAGAGCTGGGCCAGCAGATAGATCAGGCCGAGCGCGAGGCCGACCAGAACGATCAGCGACAGGGTTACCACGGTGGCGATGCGCAGGCCCGAGCGCGCCACCGCCCGGGCGTCGGTGCTGAGGCCGAGGGCCGCCATGGAGATCACGGTCAGGGCCGTGGCGATGGCGGCCATCGTCGGCAGGGCGGCGACCGGGATCAGACCCAGCGAGCGCGCGGCCATCATCAGCAGGAAGCCGATCACGAACCACGGCACCAGCCGGCCGAGCGGAATGCCGGGTATGCGGGGCGCGTCGGTCACGGCCACTGCGTCGGCCCGCCGCCGCAGCGCCATCACCAGGGCCAGACCCAGACACACCGGGCCCAGCATCAGAACCCGCACCAGTTTGATCAATGTGCCGGACTGGGTGGCGATGGCCCCGACGGGCATGGTGGCGGCCAGCACCTGGGGCACGGCATAGACGGTCAGCCCCGCCAGCACGCCATATTCCACATGCGGCATCCGCAACAGCACGCCCAGCAGCGGCAGGGTCAGGACCACCACGACCCCCAGCACCGCGGTGAAGGCGATGGCGGCGGAGACGTCCTCGGCGTCGGCGTCGATCACCGGGGCCACGGCGGCGATGGCCGAGTTGCCGCAGATGGCGTTACCGCAGGCGATCAGGACCGCCATCCGGCGCGGCAGGCGCAGCAGACGACCGATGCCGTAGCTGACCGCGAGGGCGACGGCGACGATCAGGACCGTTCCCGCCAGCAGGCCGGGCCCGATGGCCATGACCGTCGCCGCGCTGACCGAGGCCCCGAGCAGGACCACCGCGATCTCCAGCAGGGTGCGGGCGCTGAACACGATGCCCGGCCGCAGGATCGCGGGCGGCGTCCAGACCGAGCGGATGGCGGTCCCGATCAGGATGGCCAGCACAATGCCGTCGATCCACGCACGCCCGAAAAGGCCGACTTCCAATGCCTGGACAGCGAGCGCGAGGCCGGTCACGGCGGCACACGCGATCACACCGGGCACCACGGACAGGACAGAGGACAGGCGGACAGGAATCATCGGGTGAGACTGCGCCACGCAGCCCGGCCGTTCCATCACCCCGCCACCGAATTGCGTCAGGTCGACGGGTTGGGGGCCTAGCTGTAGGCTCCCTGCCGCAGGTTGATGTCGTATTCGACCCACGCCTTCAGGGCCGCCAGCATCTCGGTCCAGCCGGCGCAGTTGCCGTACGAGGCTTTCAGACCCGCAGGGGTTGGCTTCCAGCGGGCCTCGGCGATGGTGACCAGGGTGCGGGTGCCGTCGTCCAGCGGCGTGAAGGTCATGGTCACGGTCGTCCGGCCGTCATCCAGCCCCTCCTTGCCCGCCCAGCGCAGGACGATCCTCTGGTCCGGCACCACCTCGATCACCTCGACCGGAAAGGCCCCGGGAAAGTCTGCGAAATCCCACTGGACCGTCGCACCGGTCTCGAGCCGGCCGACGGCGCCGCCGGTGGTGAAATAGCTCGACAGCCTTGCGGGGTCGGCCACAGCCTCGAACACCTCATGCACCGGCCGTCCCACCCGCGTGCTGACCTCGAATTTCAGCTCCATCGACCTTCTCCGTGGTTGCTCCGTGCGTATTTATGTTATAAAAATAAAACATGTCAAACGGCGAGGATCTGAACAATGTTTTCAAGGCCCTGGCCAATCCGGTTCGCCGCCGCCTGCTGGATGCGATGAAGGACGGGCCGCGCACCACGGGCCAGTTGTGCGAGGCCGAGCGGTCGCTGGACCGCTGCACCGTGATGCAGCATCTGAAGATCCTGGAGACCGCCGATCTGATCCTCGTCCGGCGCGAGGGTCGCGAACGCTGGAATCACCTGAACGCCATGCCGATCAAGGCGGTCCACGATCGCTGGATCGCCCCCTATGCGCGGCAGGCGGTGACGATGCTGGAGGACCTCAAGGCCCGGGCCGAAGGCTAACCCTCGGCCTCGATCGCCGCGACGATGTCGAAGACCACGCTTTCGACCAGGGCCGGGTCGTCGCCCTCGGCCATCACGCGGATCAGCTTCTCGGTGCCGGACTTGCGCACCAGCAACCGGCCGGTACCCGTCAGGCGGGCTTCACCGACGGCGATGGCCGTCTTGACCCCGTCGGTGTCCAGTGGCTTGCCGGCCTTGTAGCGGACGTTCTGCAGCAGCTGCGGCACCGGCTCGAACTGCTTGGCAAGGTCGCTCATGGTGCGGCCGCTCTCGACCATCACGGCCAGCACCTGCAGGGCCGACATCAGGCCGTCTCCCGTGGTGGCATAGTCGTGCAGGATGATGTGGCCGGACTGTTCGCCGCCGAGGTTGAAACCACCCGAGCGCATCCGCTCCATCACATAGCGATCACCGACCCTGGTGCGTTCCAGCGTCAAGCCGTCCGCGAGAAGGCTGCGTTCCAGCCCGAGATTGGACATGACCGTGGCGACGACGCCGCCGCCGGTCAGCAGGCCGCGCCGGGACCAGTCGCGCGCCACGAGCGCCATGATCTGGTCGCCGTCGACGACCTTGCCGTGCTCGTCGCAGATGATCAGCCGGTCCGCGTCGCCGTCGAGGGCGATGCCGATATCGGCCCGGTAGCGTTTAACCGCCTCGGCCAGGGCCATCGGATAGGTCGAGCCGCATTCGGCATTGATGTTCAGCCCGTCCGGATCGACCCCGATCGGGAATATCTCGGCCCCGAGCTCATAGAGGGTGGTCGGAGCCACGCGGTAGCCGGCCCCGTTGGCGCAATCGATGGCGATGCGCAGGCCCTGCAGGCTGAGCGCCTTGGGGAAGCTGGCCTTGGCGATCTCGATATAACGGGCCTGGGAATCGTCGACCCGTTTGACCCGGCCCAGCTTGTCCGGGGCGGCCAGCCCCTCGTCGAGGGCCGTATCCATCATCGATTCGATCTGCAGCTCGACCGAATCGGACAGTTTGTAGCCGTCAGGGCCGAACAGCTTGATGCCGTTATCGACATAGCTGTTGTGCGAGGCCGAGATCATCACCCCGATATCGGCGCGCATCGACCGGGTCATCATGGCCACGCCCGGTGTCGGCAGGGGGCCGAAGGTCAGCACGTCCATTCCGGCGCTGGCAAAGCCGGCCACCAGGGCCGGTTCGATCATGTAGCCGGACAGACGCGTGTCCTTGCCGATGACGACCAGATGGCGGCGCTCGTTGCCGGACATGAACAGACGACCCGCCGCGAGGCCGACGCGCAGGGCGACCTCGGGCGTCATCGGATAGGTGTTGGCCTGGCCACGGATGCCGTCAGTGCCGAAATAGCGTCGCTCGCCCAAGGATATTTCTCCTGATTTCGAAGGTCGTGGAAACCTTGCGAAACCGCATTTTAGGTGTCAGGTCGCCGCATATCGCCTAGACGCGCAACCGGACGTTAGACGTCGGATTAGACCGTCAGACACCAGCACGCAAAGCGGCGTCCATTTATTTCCGGGGAAGACATCATGTGCGGCATCATCGGAGTCACTGGTATCGGCCCTGCGGTCCCGCGGATTATCGACAGCCTGAAGCGACTGGAATACCGCGGCTATGACTCGGCCGGGATCGCGGCCCTGGTCGACGGGCGCATCGAACGCCGTCGGGCCAAGGGCAAGATCCGCGAGCTGGAAGCCGTGCTGGCGGCCGAACCGCTGGAGGCGACCCTCGGCATCGGCCATACGCGCTGGGCTACCCACGGTGCCCCGACCACGACCAACGCCCACCCGCACAAGGCGGGGCGGGTGGTGCTGGTCCACAACGGCATCATCGAGAATTTCGCCGAACTGAAGGCCGAACTGGCCGTCGCCGGCTGCGTGTTCGAGAGCCAGACCGACACCGAGGTCATGGCCCATATGCTGGATGAGGCGCTGAAGCGGGACTCCGACCCTTTGACGGCGTTCAAATCGGTGCTCGACCGGTTGATCGGGGCCTATGCCCTGGCGGTGCTGATCGAGGGAGAAGACGGCCTGATCCTGGGCGCGCGGCGCGGCAGTCCGCTGGTGGTCGGCTGGGGCGAGGGCGAAATGTATCTGGGCTCGGACGCCCTGGCGGTTGGCCCCTTCACCCAGAAGATCAGCTATCTGGAGGAAGGCGACTATGTCGCCCTCAACCGCGACGGCGCACGGATGTTCGACGTCAACGGGGCCGAGGTGGCGCGGCAGGTCGTCCAGGTCTCGGCCTCGTCGGCCATGGTCGAGAAGGGCGAGTATCGCCACTTCATGGAGAAGGAAATCCATGAGCAGCCCGACAGCGTACAGCGCACGCTTTCGGAATATCTGGATTTCGTGAACGGCCGGGCCAAGGAGCCCGCCATCGACTTTACCGCCATCGACCGCATCCAGATCGTCGCCTGCGGTACCGCCTTCTATGCCGGGCAGATCGGGCGTTATGCGTTCGAACGGCTGGCGGGTCTGCCGTGCGATGTCGAAATCGCCTCGGAGTTCCGCTATCGCGAACCGGCCGTCACCCCGGGCACCCTGGCTGTGGCCGTGTCCCAGTCGGGCGAGACCGCCGACACCCTGGCCTGTCTGGCCTGGTGCAAGGCGCGCGGCCTTAAGACCGCCGCCCTCGTCAATGTCCATTCCTCGTCCATGGCGCGCGAGGCCGGGACCCTGTGGCCGACCCACGCCGGACCCGAGATCGGTGTGGCCTCGACCAAGGCCTTCACCGCCCAGGTCGCGGCCCTGCTGGCGCTGGCCGTGGCTGCCGGCGTGGCCCGGGGCCGGATCGACGCCCTGACCGAGGCCGAACTGGTCAAGGCCCTGTTCGAGGCCCCGCGCCTGATCGCCGAAGCCCTGCAGATGGACGGCGACCTGCGCGACGTAGCCCAGGACATCGCCAAGGCCACCGACGTCATCTTCCTGGGCCGCGGACCGATGTTCCCGCTGGCCATGGAGGGCGCGCTGAAGCTGAAGGAGATCAGCTATATCCACGCCGAGGGCTATGCCGCCGGCGAGCTGAAACACGGCCCCATCGCCCTGGTCGACGAATTCACCCCGATCGTGGCCCTGGCCCCGCTGGACGATGTGTTCGAAAAGACCGCCTCCAACCTGCAGGAGGTGGCCGCGCGTGGCGGCCCGGTGATCATGATCGCCCCGGCCGCAGCCCCCGACCCGCACGGGGCTGGTATCCGCCGCATCGCCGCGCCCGACTGCCATCCGCTGATCGCGCCGCTGGTCTATGCGGTGCCGATGCAGTTGCTGGCCTATTACACCGCCGTGCAGAAGGGCACCGACGTCGACCAGCCCCGTAATCTGGCCAAGTCGGTGACGGTGGAGTAGCCGACCGCCCCGGGGTCGCTTCGCGCCTCGGGATGACGATCGCTTTGAAAATGGCACCCGTCCGTCCGATCATGCGTTAGGATCGCGCTTCGCTGAATCAGGACCGTCCATGACCTCCACGCCCCGTCGTCTTCGCAAGGCCGTCCTGCCCGTCGCCGGGCTCGGTACCCGGGTTTTGCCCGGGACCAAGACCACGCCGAAGGAACTGCTGAACGTCGTCGACCGGCCGATCCTGAGCTATATCGTGGAAGAGGCGCGCGAGACGGGAATCGAGCACATCGTGTTCGTCACCGGACGGTCGAAGGGGGCGATCGAGGACTATTTCGATCATCAGATCGAGCTGGAAGCCCAGTTGCTGGCCAAGGGCAAGACCGAGATCCTGGCGGCCATGAATGCCGAACTGGCCACCGCCGGCGAGATGAGCTTCACGCGCCAGATGCAGCCGCTGGGGTTGGGCCACGCCATCTGGTGCGCCCGCGACATCATCGGTGACGAACCGTTCGCCGTGCTGCTGCCCGACGTCATCGTCGACTCGCGGCCGGGGGCGCTGAAGCAGCTGGCCGAGGTCTATGCTTCGGTCGGCGGCAATGTCATCGGCGTCGAGGCCGTGCCCGACGAGGACACGCACAAATACGGCATCGTCGACCCGATCGATCGCGACGGTCGCAACATCCGCATGAAGGGGATGGTCGAAAAGCCCGCCGCCGGCACCGCCCCGTCGAACCTGTCGATCTCGGGCCGCTACATCCTGCAGCCGGAGATTTTCGACTTCCTCGAGACCCAGGAACGCGGGGCCGGCGGCGAGATCCAGCTGACCGACGCCATGGCCCGGCTGATGCAGGACCAGAGCTTCACCGCCGTCGAATATGAGGGCGTGACCCATGACTGTGGCGACAAGATTGGCCTGCTACGGGCCAACGTCGCCCTGGCGCTGAAGCGGCCCGATCTGGGGGCCGCGGCGCGGGCGGCGATCGAGGCGTTGCTCTAGGTCTACGGCTGCGCTTTGCCCCCGTCCCCGCTTGGGCTAGTCAAGGAGCCCTGTAACAACGAGGCTTGAGTATCATGCGCGTACTGGTTCTGGGGGGTGACGGATTTTGCGGCTGGCCGACGGCGCTGCACCTGTCGGCCCGTGGCTGGGACGTGACGATTGTCGACAACCTGTCGCGCCGCAACATCGACAATGAGCTGGAAATCCAGTCGCTGACCCCGATCCGCACGATGGGGGAGCGGATCGCCGCGTGGAAAGCGGTCTCGGGCCAGACCATCGATTTCGTCAACATGACGGTCGGCAAGGAGTTCGACCGGCTGGTCGCCCTGATCCGCGACGTAAAGCCCGACAGCGTGGTGCATTTCGCCGAACAGCGGGCCGCCCCCTATTCGATGAAGTCGGCGCGGCACAAGCTGTACACCGTCGACAACAACATCAACGCCACCAACCATCTGCTGGCGGCCATCGTCGAGAGCGGGCTGGACGTGCATCTGGCCCATCTGGGGACCATGGGGGTCTATGGCTATGCCACCGCCGGCCTGCGCATCCCCGAGGGCTATCTGAAGGTCACGGTCGACACCGACAACGGTCCGACCGAGCAGGAGATCCTGTTCCCGCCGAACCCCGGCTCAATCTATCACATGACCAAGACGCAGGACGCCCTGCTGTTCCAGTTCTACGCCAAGAACGACGGCCTGCGGGTCACCGACCTGCATCAGGGCATCGTGTGGGGCACCCAGACCGAGGAGACCCGGCAGGACGAGCGGCTGGTCAACCGCTTCGACTACGACGGCGATTACGGCACGGTGCTGAACCGGTTCCTGATGCAGGCGGCGGTCGGCTATCCGCTGACCGTGCACGGCACCGGCGGCCAGACGCGGGCCTTCATCCATCTGCAGGACACGGTGCGTTGCGTCGAACTGGCGCTGGCCAATCCGCCCCGGCGCGGCGAGCGGGTCAAGATCCTGAACCAGATGACCGAGAGCCACCGGGTGCGTGATCTGGCGGCGATGATCGCCGGCATGACCGGGGCGACGGTGTCGAATGTCGCCAATCCGCGACTGGAGGCCGACGAGAACGATCTGGTCGTTGCCAATGACCAGTTCCGCGATCTGGGCCTGAAGCCGATCACCCTGGCCCAGGGGCTGCTGGACGAGGTCACCGGCATTGCCCGCCGCTACGCCGACCGCGCCGACCTGTCGAAGGTGCCCTGTGTATCGCCGTGGAACAGTGCGCGGGCCGAGGCCGTGCAGTCTGCCGCCACGGTCCCGGCCGCCACCCCGTCGACCACAGCCCGCAGCGCCTGATCCGGATGGCCCGACCCGCGCCCGCCGTGCCGCCGTCGCTGCTGATCTACGGCGGCGGCTGGCTGGGCCAGGCCGTGGCCCGGGCGGCGCTGACGCTGGGTGGCAGCGTCACCGCCACCTCGCGCGATGCCGGACGACGGGCGCAGCTGGCCGAAGACGGGATTACGCCGATCGATCCCGCCGATGCGGCCGGGCTGCGGACCGCCGTAGCCGAGGCGTCGGCCATCCTGATCACCGCCCCGCCCGAGGCCGGGGGCTGCCCCGGCGCGCGCGACCTGATCCCGGCACTGGCGGCCTCGGGGTCGTGGCCGGACTGGATCGGCTATGTCTCCTCGACCGCGGTCTATGGCAACCGGGACGGCGGCTGGGCGTTCGAGGACGACGCCCTGAACGCCGCCAGTCTGGAGGGCGCGCGTCGGGTCCGGGCCGAACAGGACTGGCTCGACGCCGGACAGGGGATGGGGCTGACGGTGCAGCTGTTCCGCCTGCCCGGCCTGTACGGGCCCGGGCGGTCGGTGATCGAACGGCTGCGTGACGGCTCGGCGCGACTGGTGCGCAAGCCGGGTCAGGTGTTCAACCGCGTCCATGTCGACGACGTGGTCGCGGGCCTATTCGCCTCGATGGCGCGGCCGCGACCCGGGGCCGCCTATAATCTGACCGATGACGAACCCTGTGCCGCCGAGACGGTAACGGCCTGGGCCGCCGAGCGGCTGGGCCTGCCGCGCCCGCCCGAGGTCGACTGGACCGACCCATCGGTCAGCGAGGGGATGCGGCGCTTCTATCTGGACTCGAAACGGATCTCGAACGCCCGGGCCAAGGCCGAACTGGGCTGGCGACCGCGCTATCCATCGTATCGTGAGGGACTACAGGCGCTGATCGACGCCGCCGGGACATAGTCGACACGGGGCAGGGGATATTTACCGATGGCTGATCATGCGACCCCGAACCTGCCCGCGCGGGATTTCGAGCTGACCTCGCAATTTTACCGGGCGCTGGGCTTCGAGCAGGGCTGGCGTGACGCGGGCTGGATGATCCTGCAGCGCGGGGCGATCACGCTGGAGTTCTTCCCCTATCCCGACCTGGATCCGGCGGCGAGTTCGTTCGGCTGCTGCCTGCGGCTCGACGATCTCGACGCCTTTTACGCCGCCTGCATGACGGCAGGCGTGCCGGAGCAGTCCGCCGGGACACCCCGACTGCAGGCTCCGAGGCTGGAGGCTTCGGGCCTGAGAATTGGTTATCTGATCGATCCGGACGGGAGCCTGATCCGGATCATCCAGAACCCGCGCTGAAGCAGCGAGCGCCCGTGGCGCGAGCGGTAGCGTCCTAGAAAGGCAGCAGATTGCGCTGAAGCAGCGAGCGCCCGTGGCGCGAGCGGTAGCGTCCTAGAAAGGCAGCAGGTTGCGCTGGCGGCTGTAGGCCATGGTGCCGACATTGGCCCCGAGGCGGAGGCCGACGCCGGTACGGATCGGGGCCAGCACGATGCCGTCGGCCTGCTGGTAGTTCACGCCGAGGCCACCGATCAGATAGGCACTGCCCTCGACGCCGGGATAGCGACGGTACAGGGCGTCCGGCTGGTACAGGCCATAGACCAGGGTGAAGACCCGGCTGGCATTGCCGCCGACGTCCCAGCCGATGGAAATGCCCTGCCAGAACACCTCCTGCGAGGCCGACAGGTCCTTCATATGCAGGGCCCCGCGGCCGTAACGCAGGCCGATGCCGGCGGCCCCGGCCCCCTCCTCGCCCGCGATATAGGCGGTGGGGCGGTCGCCCTGTTCGGCGAAGACGCGTTCGATGGCCCCGCCCATGGCCTCGGCGGCGATACCCAGTTCGCGTGAGCCGGCGGCGATCAGTTCGTCGGCCGTATAGGCTGGGGCGGCGGCGTCCGACGAGATCGGATAGCTGGGCTCGGACGGCTGGCGCGGCCCCGAGGCGCAGGCGCTGAGGGCGGACCCGGCGGCGGTGGCGGCGAGACCGGACAGGATCAGTTGGCGACGATGCATGGGATGGCTCCGATAGGCGGGGACGGGCCGCCCGACTCGCGCGGGCGCTGGTCAATACCGTCACCGGCCTTTGCGTCAGCCTTGCGGCGGCGAGGTTAACGGGAGGTTGCCAACCGTGCATCCGAGGTCATCACGCCGACGAACGCGCCGGCGGAGGTCGTGCTGCCGCGGCGAAATTGTTTCGGCGTGAGCCCGGTCTCCGCCTTGAAGGCTCGGTTGAACGGCCCGGTCGAATTGAACCCGCAGTCATAGGCAATGGTGAGAATCGGCAGGCGATCATTGCCGAGATCGGCCAACAGCCGTTTTGCGTCTTCGATGCGATAATGGTTGGCCATCTGATTGAAGTTGCGAAAACCGAGGGCCCCGGTGATGCACTGCGTCACCCTGTATTCAGGCTCACCGAGGCGACGGGCCACGTCCGCGACTTTCAGATTCTGGCGGGTGAAGATCGCCTCATCCACGATCAGGCGCGTCAGGCGTTCGGCCATGTCGCCGGTGTCGGCGGGCCGCGCCCGCCGTCTGACGGGGCTGGTCGCGTCCAGCGGATGGCGAAGGCGATACCAGACCGCAAAACCCATCCCCGCCATCGCCAGCAGCGTGCATGCCGTCGTTATGGCCACATCCCAATGCCCTGCCAGACTGCCCGCCGGCGCGCCGTTGACCCAGATGACCGAGATCCCCAGCAGCGAGCCATAACCTGCGGCAAAGCCGAGCCGGAAGCGCCGCTCGCCCTTCGGCCCGTTCCACTGCAGGCCCTTGAGCGGTTCGATCATGGCGAGCAACAACAGCGTCGAGCTGACCAACGTCGCAAAATTCCCGGCCATGCGCGGCAGCGATGCGGAATTCTCGCCGAACAATCGGAGAAAGGCCCCCGTCGCGACCAGGACCAGCACCAGCAGCAGGGGCCAGAGCGGTTGTCGCGCCCCGGCCGGTTGAAACAGGGCGCGAACCAGAAGCCATGACCAGCCACAGGTCGCGTAACCGGCGACAGCGATCATCTCCGAGGCCGGGCCAAGCCGCTGTCCAGCCAGTCGCGCCAGCAAGGAGGCGACCACGGCCGCGGTGAACAGACCGCCGTACAGATAAACGTCGGGCAGGCGTCGATCGACGTGCGACGGGGCGGTCAGGACATCAGCACTCATGGGGTTGTAGTCTCCTATCCAGGAGGGGCCCACGCAAGACTGGGGCCAAAAACAAGGCCGATTTCCAAATCGGCGAGACCAGGCGCGCGCAAGGCGGCACGTCAGGGTTCTTCAGTGACAATGCCGGAGAGACCCCACCGTGACAGACGCCAATCCCAATGGCCCGCCGACCTCCGCCCGTTCCGGCGTGGTCCTCCTGCGCCGGTCCGGCCTTTGCTGGTTCCTCGTTGCCGCGCTCGGTCAAACCGCTTTCATCTGGATGATCGTGGCTCACTACGGTCGCAAGACGCTCGCCAGTGATTTCGCCGGCTGGAACGACAAGCCCCTCATCAAGGGCTATGTGCCGGGCGACGACGCCGGCAACCTCATGTTCGGGGTGCATGTGCTGCTGGCCGCGGTCGTTACACTGGGTGGCCTGCTGCAGCTCATTCCGGCGATCCGCCAGCGCGTGCCCGTCCTGCACCGCTGGAATGGCCGTCTGTTTATCGTCATCGCCTGTGTGATGGCGGTCGGCGGACTGTGGATGACGTGGGTAAGGCCGACCTACCTGTCGCAGATATCCGCCATAGCGATCACCCTGAACGCCGGGTTGATTCTGCTCTTCGCCATCCAGGCCTTCCGGATGGCGAGAGCCCGGCGTTTTGACGACCACCGCCGCTGGGCCATGCGCGCCTTCCTGGCCGTCAACGGGGTCTGGTTCCTGCGGGTGGCCCTGATGGCCTGGGTCATGATCTCAGGCGGCGGCATTGGCATGAACAGCACCTTTTCAGGCCCGGCTGACCTCGCGCTCCAGTTCGGCGCCTATCTGCTGCCGGTGGCCATTCTCGAACTCTATTTCCGGGCGCAGGACAGCCGCTCTCCGGCGAGGAAGCGATGGACAGCCGGGCTGATCATCCTGGCGACGGGCCTGACGGCGGTCGGCGTGGCCGGTGCCATCGCCTTCATGTGGGGGCCGTACATGATCTGAACCCGCGTCGTCGGACGCCGGATGTTGTCCGGCTAAAGCCTCGAGTCGTGCGGACCCCAGCCGCGCGGATATTCGCGCGACCGCGACGGTTCCGGCCGCGACCGCTATCCGCGCAGGGTCGCGCCGGTTTTTTCCGCCGCCGCCACGATCTTCGCCGAAAGGGCATCGATCTCGGCCTCGGTCAGGGTGGCCTCGCGCGGCTGGATCACCACCTCGAGCGCCATCGAGGCCTTGCCTTCGGGCACGCCGGGGCCGCGATAGAGGTCGAACACCCGGATCTCGGCGATCAGAGCCTTGTCGGCCGCGCTGACCGCCCGGACCAGATCGCCCGAGGCTGTGCCGTCCTCGACGAGGAAGGCGAAATCACGGGTCAGGGGCATCAGATTGGCCAGATTGGCCGGGCCACGGGCCTTGCCACCCTTGCCGCGCGGTTCGGGCACGGAATCCAGCACGATCTCGAAGGCCAGCATCGGGCCGTCGGCGTCCAGCGCCTTGAGCACGCGCGGATGCAGGGCCCCGAATTCAGCGATGACGGTCTTGGGACCCAGCTGCAGCCGGGCCGAACGGCCGGGATGCCACCAGTCGCGATTGTGACCCTGATTCAGCTGCAACGACGCGACCGGAGCCCCGATCTGCTCCAGCAGGGCCAGCAGGTCGCCCTTGAGGGCGAACAGGGCATCCTCGCCCGCCCCGGTCCAGTGGCGGGCCGGATGGGGGGCGATCAGGCCGGCGATGACGGTGCGCTGGTCGCCGGGACCGTCGCCGAGATAGATCGGACCGATCTCGAACAGGGCCGCGTCGGGATGGCCGCGCGCGGCATTGCGGGCCGCGGCCTGGATCAGGTTGGGCAGGATCGACGGCCGCATGCAGTCGAGGTCCGAAGCGATCGGGTTTTCGAGCACCAGACGCTCGTCGCCGCCGCCAAACAGGGTGGCGGTGGCGCGGCGGGTGAAGGACCAGGTCACGGCCTCGGCATAGCCGAGACCCGCAAGCGCGCGGCGGGCCAGACGGACGCGGGCTTGACGCGGGTTGAGGATGCCTTTCGAGGCGCGGGGCATCTCCGGCAGGGGGGTGTCGGGCAGGGCGTCGAAGCCCTCGATCCGCGCAACTTCCTCGACCAGATCGGCCGGGCCTTCGACATCGCGGCGCCAGCTGGGCGGGGTGACGCGCCACGGTTTGGCGCGTTCCACGGCAAAGCCGAGGGCCAGCAGGATGTCGGCGATACGGTCGTCGGTCAGGGACAGGCCCGACAGGCGCTGGACATAGGCGGGATCGAAATCAAAGGCGACGGGATCGGCCGGGACCTGTCCGGTGACGACGATCTCCGACGGCTCGCCGCCGCACAGGTCGAGGATCAGCCGGGTGGCGAGTTCGAGACCGGGCACCACCGAGGCCGGATCGACGCCGCGGGCGAAGCGATACTGGGCGTCGGAATTGATGCCGAGGCTGCGGCCGGTCTGGGCCGTGGTGATCGGATCGAACCAGGCGCTCTCGAGGAAGGCGTCGGTGGTCGAGTCCGAACAGCCGGTCGACTCGCCGCCCATCACGCCACCGAGGCCGATCGGGCGCTCACCCGCCGCATCGGCGATAACGCACATGGCCGGATCGACGGTGTAGGTCTTGCCGTCGAGGGCGATCAGATGTTCGGGCTCGCCCCCCTCGTGACTTGGGGTGTCCGTGGCCACCTGGCCGCCGCGCACCACGATCTCGCCACCGACCAGCTGGGCCGCGTCATAGACGTGCAACGGCCGGGCGCGGTCGTAGGTGACCAGGTTGGTGATATCGACCAGCCGGTTGATGGGGCGCAGGCCGATGGCGGTCAGCCGGGCCTGCAGCCACTCGGGCGAGGGTCCGTTACTGACGCCGCGGATCAGCCGTCCGGCGAAGACCGGGCACAGGTCGGGGGCGTCGATCCGCACCGTGACCGGCGACGGGAAGGTGCCGGGCACCGGATCGATGGCCGGGGTCTTCAGCGGGCCGAGGCCGGCGGCGGACAGGTCGCGGGCGATGCCGGCGACGCCGAGCCAGTCGGGGCGGTTCGGGGTGACCTCGAAATCGATGACCGGTTCGGCCCCGAACACCTCGGCGGCGGGGATGCCGACCTTGAGGCCGTCGTCGAGGTCGAGGATGCCGTCGCTGTCACCGGCCAGTTCCAGTTCGGCCGCTGAACAGAGCATGCCGTTGGAGACGACGCCGCGCACCGGCTTCTCGACCAGCGTCACGCCGAGGCCGGGCACAAAGGCCCCGATCGGGGCATAGATGGTGACCAGTCCCGCGCGGGCGTTCGGTGCGCCGCAGACGATTTCCTTCATGCCGTCGACCGTGTCGACCTGACAGACGCGCAGGCGGTCGGCATTGGGATGCTGCACCGCCTCGACGATGCGGGCGACGGTGAAGGGGGCCATGGCCGCGGTCGGGTCGGTGACATGTTCGACCTCGAGCCCGGCCATGGTCATGGCGGTGGCGATGTCGGCGACAGTGGCGTCGGTCTCAAGGTGATCCTTGAGCCAGGACAGGGTGAATTTCATCGTCGTGTCCTCAGCTCAGGCCGCTGGCGGCATTCGGGGCCGCGAAGGCGGAGAAGCCGTAGTGGGCCAGCCAGCGGGTATCGGCCTCGAACATCGGGCGCAGGTCAGAGATGCCGTATTTCAGCATGGCCAGGCGATCGACGCCCATGCCGAAGGCGAAGCCCTGGTATTCGTCGGGATCAATGCCGCAGTTGCGCAGCACACTGGGGTGGACCATGCCGCAGCCCAGAATCTCGAGCCAGTCGGTGCCCGTGTTCAGCTTCAGCTGGCCACCCGAGCGGTCGCAGCGGATGTCCATCTCGGCCGAGGGTTCGGTGAAAGGGAAATGGTGCGGCCGGAAGCGGGCGTCGACGTCGTCGACCTCGAAGAAGCGGGCGATGAAATTGGTCAGCGTCGTCTTCAGGTGACCCATGTGGATGTCGCGGTCGATGACCAGACCCTCGATCTGGTGGAACATCGGCGTGTGGGTGGCGTCCGAGTCCTTCCGGAAGGTGCGGCCGGGGGCGATGATGCGGATCGGCGGTTTCTGCGCCATCATCGTGCGCACCTGCACAGGCGAGGTATGGGTACGCAGCACCTTGCGCTCGCCGGTCTCGGGGTCGGGCTTGAGGAAGAAGGTGTCGTGCATTTCCCGCGCCGGATGTTTGGGCGGGAAATTCAGGGCGGTGAAATTGTGGAAGTCGTCCTCAATGTCCGGCCCCTCGGCCACGGCAAAGCCCATGTCGGCGAAGACGGCGATCATCTCGTCCATCACCTGCATGGTCGGATGGACGCTGCCCTTGCGGCGCGGCCGGGCCGGCAGGGTCAGGTCGATGCCTTCGGCCAGCAGACGGGCGTCGAGTTCGGCGGCTTCGAGTTCGGCCTTGCGCGCGGTCAGGGCCGCCTGCACCCGGTCACGCAGACCGTTCAGCTTCGGCCCCTGTTCGCGCCGTTCGTCGGGGCTCATGGAGCCCATCCCCTTCAGCAGGCCAGACACGGCACCGGACTTGCCGAGGGCGGCGACGCGCAGCTCCTCGACGGCGACCACTGTGGTAGCTCCGCCGACGGCGTTGATGAGGTCGAGTTCGAGTTGGGCGAGATCAGTCATGGTGCCGTGTCGTCTAGCGGCTGACGGCGCTTTCGTCACGGGGCAAGCGCAAGGATAGCCGACGACGCTCAGTTCGCGGCTTCATAGGCCTCGACGATCCAGGCCGGGGGCTCGGGCTCCCAGCGGATCGGGCGGCCGTCACTGAAGGTCCAGCGGTGCAGCCAGGACACGCCATTGGCCCGCACATAGGTATCGGCATGCTGATAGATCGGGTCGGCCAGGGCAGTCTCCAGCGACACGAACCGGTAGCCGCGCGCCAGATACAGGGCGTGAATCTGCGGGTACCAGTCGCGGTTCAGACTGTTGGCGTGCAGCAGCAGAACCTGCGCCGGCTCCCGCCCGCCGGTCAGTTCGGCACTGTAGGGCTCCCAGTGGTCGAGGACCGTGGTCATGTGGGCCACATAGGCCGTGCCGATCCGGGCCATCAGGGCCGGGTCACCGGCCGCCTCGGCGCGCCGGTAGAGGGCGGCGAACATCCAGTCATTGTTGTCGATGGTCACCGGCGCGACATCGTAGCCGCGCGTGGCCAGCCCGGCGGCCATGGCGTCGTGCTTCTCCGCCGTCTCGCCGGTGAACAGATAGGGGTGACGGAACCAGTGCAGGATCTGACCGCGCGCGGCCAGCACTGACCGGGTCACCTCGGCACCCCGGTCGACGTCGTCCAGCCAGGCCTCGGCGGTGGTCTGGTGGATGTTGATATGGCTGAAGGTGTGGTTGCCCAGCGCAACGCCCGCATCCAGCCACAGGTCGAGAATCGCCGGCAGAATCTCGTCGCGACCGGCCTCGCAGACCTTGCCCTCGTTGACGAAGGCGGTGGCGTGCGCGTCCAGCGGAACCAACATGGTGAGAAATTCCCCGGTCAGGGCCAGGGCCTGGTCCCGGTCGCACAGGCGGCGGCCTTCGCCCTGATACGGCAGGTCGTCAAAGGTGACGGCGACCGTCCGCGGCCCGGCGGCGGCGGGGCCTGCCAGCAACAGGGCGGCGACAATCAGCAGGATCAGGCGTGGGGTCATGACCCGACCCTAACCGCAAAGGACAGGATACCGGAAACGCCGTCGCCCGCCCTCGCCGGCCGGGAACCCGGTCAGTCGTTGAGGATGAAGGTGATCTTCATGTTGACGCGGTATTCGACGATCTTGCCGCCGCGGACGACGACCTTCTGGTCCTGGATCCAGGCGCCCTCGACATTCTTCAGCGTCTTGTCGGCCCGGCTGATGCCCTGGCTGACGGCATCCTCGAAACTGGTGGTCGACGAGGAGGTGATTTCGGTGACGCGGGCGATGGACATGGAGGTCTCCGTGACGTTCGACCCGGTCGCGACGTGTCGTCGGACGGTCAGGGCCGTGCGCCGGGAGCCCTAGGCCAACGGAAGACGCCCGCTCCGGTTCCCCGGAGCGGGCGTCTGTAACGTCACATCGACGGGAAGATCAGGCGGCGAGTGCGCCGCGGACCTTGTCAGCGATATCCTTGAAGCCGGTGCCGTCCATGGCCAGGGCGGCGAGGACCTTGCGGTCCAGCTCGATGCCCGCCTTGTCCAGCCCGTGCATGAACTGGGAATAGGTGAAGCCTTCGGCCCGGGCAGCGGCGTTGATGCGCTGGATCCAGAGCGAGCGGAAATTCCGCTTGTTGGTCCGACGGTCACGATAGGCATATTGCCCGGCGCGATCGACCGCGGCCTTGGCGGCGCGGATGGTGTTCTTGCGGCGGCCGTAGAAACCCTTGGCCTGGGCCAGAACCTTCTTGTGCTTGGCGTGGGAAACTACGCCCCTTTTGACGCGAGCCATGTGGCTTTATCCTTGTCTGGGCCCCTGACGCGGCGCTCTTGGCGCTCGGCGATGTCGGGGGCAGTGTTCAAATTCAGTGTGAGGAGATCAGATCGAACCGCTACGCCGATCAGGCGTAGGGCATGTAGGATTTGATCTTCTTGACGTCGGCGGCGGCCATCAGCTTGGTGCCACGGTTCTGGCGGATATATTTGCTGTTGTGGCTGATCAGACGGTGGCGCTTGCCTGCCACACCGGACTTGACCTTGCCGGTCGCCGTGAATTTGAAGCGCTTTTTAGCGCCTGACTTCGTCTTCAATTTGGGCATTTCTACTCTCTTTTGAGTGGGCTATCGCCCCTTTGAGCTCGATGAGCTCTCGGGGCGCAGACCCTTGATTAAGAACCGCCCAGGCATGCCTGTAAGCCCGGCGGTTCGGTACGCGAAGGCGCGGCTTGTAGGCCAGGCCTGAGCGGAAGGCAAGATGAGTCTGGGCCGGCCCGACCGGATGCCGCCTCACGGCCGGAGCACGTGAGGCGGCGGGGCCGCTCAGCGAGGCGGGTTGTGCTGCTCGAGGAACGGGATGAGGGCGTTGAACACCGCCAGACGCCCCGAGGCGCTGGACAGCCAGTGGTCCTCGCCCTCCAGATCGACCATTTGGACATTCTTGCCGGCCCGGCGCAGGGCCGTGGCGAACATCTCCGACTGGGCGTAGGGCACGACACTGTCGTCGCGGCCATGGATCAGCAGGATCGGCACATCGGCATTCTGCACCATGCGGGTCGGCGAGACCTCGGTCAGCGAGCCGTCATTGATGCGCGACGCGCCCATAAAGCGCTTCCAGTAGCGCATCACCGGGGTGTCGCGACCGCCGGTCTGGTCGCGTTCCCAGTCCAGCATGCGCGGCAGGTCAGAGACGCCGGCCCCGGCAGCGGCACAGCGATAGACGCCCGGGTCGATGGTCGGGCCAGCCATGGCGGCATAGCCGCCGTAGCTCCAACCCCAGATGCAGACCCGGGCAGGGTCGGCAATGCCTTCAGCGGCCAGATAGCGGACCCCGTCGGACAGATCGGTCTGCATCTTGCGACCCCATTCGCCGAAGCCGGCCTCATAGTGGGCCTTGCCGAAGCCGACGGATCCGCGGAACTGCGGCTGCAGCACCGCATAGCCGCGCGAGGCCAGCAGCTGGGTCCAGTAGTCAAAGCCTGGCTCGTCGCGCGCCTGGGGGCCACCGTGCGGCATGACGATCAGCGGCAGATCGGCCACCTCGCGGCCCGGCGGCAGGGTCAGGTAGGCGGGAATGCTGGTGCCGTCGGCGGCAGCATAATGGATGAAGCGCACCTCACCCATCGCCTCGGCGGGAACGGCCGGATATTGCGAGCCGATCCGGACCGCGCGACCGGCTTTCAGATCGACGAGCTGGTAGGTGCCCGTGTCGCCCGGCCCCTGGGTCTGGACGATAAATTTCGAATAGTCAGGCGTGGACGAGACCAGTCGCACATCCTGGTCCGGATAGGCAGCCGAGATCGAGGCCCAGGCCTGACCGACGGTTTCGTCGGTAAAGACATATTCCTGGTCGTTGTCGCCGAGGAAATAGAAGCCCAGCAGGGCCCCGGTACGCGGGTGATAGATCGGCGTAGCTTCGCCGACATTGCCAAAGGCCAGCTTGCGCGGATCGCTGCCGTCCAGCGGGATTTCATAGAGATGATCCCCGCCATCCTCGGGGACCCGGACGATCACCGACTCGTCGGTCCGCCCGAAGCCGAGCAGGGACGGTGTATCGATCATGTGGTCTTCGCTGGTCCAGATCTGCGCAAGACCGACGTTGCGGCGGGCCGAAACCCACCAGCGCCCGCGCTCGGCATCCCAGCTGGCGCGCGCCACGGCACGACCATCGGGTCCCATCACGCCGTTGAAATCATCGCGCGGCGTGCCGACGCCGGTATCGAGATCGACCTCGAAAGTCTGCGACTGAAATTCGCGATTCAAGCTGGTGACAAAGGTCCGCGGCTCCCCGTTGACGACATGCACAAACGGCGGCCCGACGACGATATTGAACACGCCGGCCCCACCGGCGATGCGGGTACTCGCCATATTGGCCCCGCCACCGACCGTGCGGTTGAGCAGGGTCACAAACTGGCGGGTCCGGACATTGTAGGATTGGGCGGTGTAGTACTCGCCGTCGCCCGTCATGCCGGCGAGGTCGGAATAGGTCGACGTGAGAATCAGTACGTGATCGTCGTCCGCCCAACGGACGTTGCGAACCTTCTGGGTGCCGATGTCGACCACGCCAAGCGGTTCACCGGTGACCGACTGGATGCCGAGGCGACGGTTCGCACCGACCTGGCCGATGAAGGCGATGCGCTCGCCGTTCGGCGAAAGGGCCAGGTTGGACAGGGCCGGCAGGGAGGCATAGGCCTCGATCGGCGGCGGTGCCGGCTGGGCGACCGCGGGCAGGGCCGCAACGCTGGTCAGGGCGAACGCCCCGGCCGCCAGAATTGATCGAATCATGAATTCCCCTGTTCCGTGCCGGACTGCGGATACCGCTGCCCTCCCCAGCCGTCTTTATCGCAAGACGTGTCGGGTTTGAAAAGCGCTACCGGGTGGCGATATCGGCACAAAATGACCTCGCATGCTAATCGAACAGGGTTCGGAAACGCAAAACGCCCCAGCCGCAGGGGCCGGGGCGTCTGTCAATTTCGGGGTTCGCGTCCCGTCAGCGCGGGGCCAGGATCATGATCATCTGGCGGCCTTCCATGCGCGGTGCATATTCGACCTTGGCGACTTCGTCGAAATCAGCCTGGACCTTGTTGAGCAGCTTCATGCCCAGTTCCGGATGGGCCATTTCACGGCCACGGAAGCGCAAGGTCACCTTGACCTTGTCCCCCTCGTCGAAGAAGCGATGCATGGCCCGCGACTTCACCTCGTAGTCGTGCACGTCGATGTTCGGGCGGAGCTTGATCTCTTTCAGCTCGACGACCTTCTGACGCTTGCGCGCCTCGGCCTTCTTCTTCTGTTCCTGGAAACGGAATTTGCCGTAGTCGAGAATCTTGCAGACCGGCGGCTCGGACGTGGAAACGATCTGAACCAGATCCATACCCGCTTCCTCGGCGGCCTCAAGCGCGGCCGAGGTGGGCATCACGCCCTGCTTCTCACCGTTCTGATCAATCAGCAGAACGCGCGGAGCGCGGATGTCTTGGTTCATGGGCGGCCCGTCCTTGACGGGCGGCTGGTTCATAGGACGGCGAATGGGCGTCGTTTCCTTGTGTGGTCGAAAGCGGGTGATCGAAGGGTAGATGGACTTGCAGGAGAAAACGCACGATCGACGATCGCGTTCTCCAAGGTTCGCTATATGCCCGCGAAAGGGCCTGACTTCAAGGCGCAGCCGGTGAAGGCGATGCGATGAAGTCTGCATGCAGAGCCAGGACTGCCGCAAAGACCTGGTCGACCGACAGGGCCTCGATCGGTGCAAAGGCCCCGCGGGTCTCGTTGGAGGCGACGGTGCGGGTCGTCGCCCCCCAGGGCCCGTACAGCCACCATTCCGTCGGCCCGAACAGGCCCAGGGTCGGACGACGGGCCGCGGCGGCAACATGCATCAGTCCGGAATCATTGCCGACGAACAGGGTCGCCCGGTCGATGGCCGCCGCCGAGGCGAGGATGTCGCCGCGTCCGACGCAGTCTATCGCCCGCTCCGCCGCTGCCTTCAGGGCCGGGGCGGCCGGGGCATGATCACCGGGACCGCCGACCAACATGAAGCGCCAGCCGTCGAAACGGGGCTCGGCCCGCAGTTTTTCGACCAGGATACCCCAGCGATCGGCCGGCCAGCTCTTGCCGGGTTGATGAGCGATCGGGGCCAGGGCGATGATCGGACCCGACCCGGGTCCGGCCGCCAGTTGCGGATCGATAATCGCGGCCGCCTCGCGCCGCGCCTGATCATCGAGAAAAAGTTCGGGGTCCAGCGCGGCGGGGGCCCCGATCAGGCGCGAGACCATCTCGACCTTGGGCAGACCGGTCTCCCACGAGCGATTGTAGACCACCCGCCGCCGCGCCGGGATCAGGTAGCTGAGCGCCGAGCCGCGGATATCGATGACCAGATCCCAACGGGTGCCGACAACCTGTTTCCAGAGGTCGAGCCAGTGGCCGGCGGCCTTTTTCTTGTCGAGGATGATGACCCGTTCGACGCCGGGAGCGGACCGGAACAGGGGGGCGGGCGGACGACCGCAGGCGACGGTGATCGCCGCCCCCGGCAGCTGGCGCTCGATCTCGCGAATGACGCCCGAGGAGATGACACAGTCGCCGATGCGGTTGGAGGTGACGAACAGGGCCTTCGGGGCGATCTTGGAGTCGGGCACGCGCATTCGCCTTCGCATCATCGGTCAGGGTTCGCTATCAGGCCGGGGACGATTGGGCGAGAGGCACGGACATGACTGACGACACCATCCGCTATCTGACGCGACCCGACGGCGAGCGTCTGGCCTTTCGCGCCACGGCCGGCGACGGGCCCACGGTCGTGTGGATCGGCGGCTTTCGCTCGGACATGGAGGGGACCAAGGCGCTGGTGCTGGAGGCCGCTGCTCGCAAACGGGGCTGGGCCTTCGTGCGCTACGATCATTTCGCCCATGGACAGTCGTCGGGTGACTGGCGACAGGCGACCATCGGGCGTTGGCGCGAGGACGCGGTGGCCCTGATCGACAGTCTGGACGGGCCGGTCATTCCGGTCGGATCATCGATGGGCGGCTGGATCGCCCTGCTGCTGGCGCTGGCGCGGCCGGACCGGATGGCCGGACTGGTGCTGGTCAATCCAGCCCAGGACTTCACCGAGCGGCTGATGTGGCCGGGTCTGGCCGACCACGAGCGGCAGGCGATCCTGCGCGACGGGGAGACCGTGATCGTCGAGGAAGGCCTCGGCCCCTATGTGCTGACGCGGACGATGTTCGAGGAGGCGCGGACCTGGCTGTTGCTGGACGCGGCGATCCCGCTGACCGCCCCGGTTCACATACTGCAGGGTCGGGCCGACGCGGTGGTGCCGTGGCGGCACGCCCTGGCCCTGACCGAACAGCTGTCCGGCGGCGACGTGCGGCTGGATGTCATTGAGGCCGGCGATCACCGGCTGTCCGGTCCGGCGGATTTGGCGCGACTGGTTGAGACCGTCGACGCAATGCGGGCACGCGGTTCAGCGATAGCGGCTGGATAAACCGGGAGGAGACGACCCTAGGCGCGGGCGGGGCGCAGGCCTTCGACCGAGGCTTCGAGCACGGCCGGCTTGCGTTCACCACCGGCGGCAATGATGCGATCGATGCGGGCCTTTTCGGCGCGGAACGCGGTCAGTTCCGCCCCGGTCAGGATCGTGCCTTCGGAGGTGCGGATGCCGGCGGGATTGATCCGCTGGCCGTTGCGCCAGATCTCATAATGCAGGTGCGGTCCGGTAGAAGCACCGGTCGAACCGACATAGGCGACGGTCTGGCCCTGACGCACGCGCTGACCGGCCCGGATGCCGGAACCGTAACGCGACAGGTGGCCGTAGCCGCTTTCGAGCCCGTTGGCGTGACGGATGCGAAGCCAGTTACCGTAGCCACCCCAGCGCCGGGCCTCGACCACCACGCCATCAGCGGGGGCGATCACCGGCGTGCCGGTCCCGGCAGCGAAATCCATGCCCTGGTGCATCTTGCGATAGCCGGCGATCGGATGACGGCGGAAGCCGAAGGACGAGGAAATGCGGAAGCCGCGGTCCAGCGGTGTGCGCATCATGGTCGACCGCATGTTCTTGCCGGTGGCGTCGAAATACTGGGCCTCGCGTTCGCCTTCGCGCTTGAACCGGTAGAAGACGACGCCCTTGAGCTGGGCATAGAGCAGTTCACCGGACTCAACGGTGCGACCGCTCTCGGTCACCGAGCGAGGGAAGACGAAGGTATAGTCGTCGCTGGCGCGGATATCGCGGTCCAGATCGAATTTGTGGGCGAACAGCTGGATGGCGCGGCGCCGGACCGAGGCGGGAGCACCGGCACGCTGGGCCGAAGACGAAAGCGATCCACGAACCTCGCCCTTCAGAACCACGGTTTCGTCGGTCACCTTCTCGTCCAGGGCCCGCAGGCGCAGCGCGCCGTCGAAACTGCGCGACACGGTGAGCTGGCTAGCCGGACCGGTGCGCATGGTCAGGCCGATCAACCGGGCGTCGCCGCGACCGGCGCGGGGCTGGGAGATGGCGGTTTCGAAGCGGAGGCCGGCGCGAAGGTCCTTGAGATCAAAGGCGCTGGCGATGGTGGCGGCGACGGCGCTGGCTTCCTCGGCACCGATCCCGGTGCGACGGACAGCCTGTTCGAAGGTCTCGCCGCGGCGAATCTGGACGGGAATGGCCTCAGGTGCGGTCAGCCCCTCGGGCATACCGGCCGTCGCGAAGGCCTGGGCCTCAAGCACGGAAAATTCTTGTTGGGTCAGGGACGGAGCCTCGACCGCATGGGCGGGTTGGTAAACCCGTCCGGCGAGCAGCGCCACCGAGATCGCGGCCACCGCCGTAAGGGCGTGCGGTGCGATACGCATCGGCTGGCGTCGTGGGTCGAACTGGGCCATCGGTCCCCGACATACTACGACGCCACACGGCGCCACGTCACTTCAAAGCAAGGATCGCGCCCAGGAGCCCCTAAGGTCGCGAAGCGAGCGATATAACCCGCGAAGCCCATCATGGGAAGCATCAGGGTTACAAATGATTAACCGCAGGACGTTTCAGCGGTATTACACAGTTCAACATGCCACCTGATGCCGGGAGCGAACAGTCTATTCACGGCGTTAGGGTAAAAATCGCGCTCCAAACGACTCACCTGCCCGCCCCGTTGCCGCCGTCGAACTGAAAGTGTCTGAAGTGCCACGCTACAGTGTTCAATCAGCAACGTTCGCGATGCTCTACCGGGCTGGAACGTTAAACTGTTCCATCCCCGTCCCACTTCAGGACATGTATGGAACAACCGGTGACTGACGCCCCGATCGACACCCCCCGCCCGACCCGTCGCCGTCCAGCTACCGGTCGCGGCCGTCGCATCGCCATCGGGCTGGTCGCCGGACTGCTGATCCTGTTGGCTGCCCTCTATCTGAACAAGCGGGCGGTCACCCGCGAGGTCCTGGTCAACTGGCTGGAAAGCCAGGGGGTCGACGCCGACGTCACGGTCGAGCGGGTCACCCTGGACGGGATCATCGCCCGGGTTCGGCTGGGCGACCCCGGCGATCCCGATGTCGTCGTCGACCGGGTCGAGGTCGACTATGCCATCAACCTGCCGTGGTCGTCGGGCGGGGCGGGGCTGACCCCCGATCGCATCCGCCTGGTGCGGCCGGTCATCAAGGCGCGCTGGCACGACGGCAAGCTGTCGTTCGGATCGCTGGATCCGCTGATCGCCGATGTCATGAGCCGGCCGCCCAGCGACGCGATACCGGGGCCCCGCATCCTGATCGAAGGCGGGCAGGTCCGGCTGACCACCGACCAGGGACCGGTCGCACTGCGGGCCGACGCCCGCGTCGACGACGGTCGGCTGCTGCAGCTGACCGCGACCCTGCCGAGCCAGGCCTTCGGACCCGACGGCCAGCTGGCGCAGGGACTGGGCGGGACCCTGACCCTGACCACCACCGGCGACCGTGTGGCGCTGCAGCTGACGGCGGCCGCCGACCGGGCCGACCTGCAGGGCTGGAGCGGGCGCAAGCTGCGGCTGAGCGCGACCGGCGACCTGCCCTATCCGGACGGCAAGGCCCGACAGATCGACGGCGAGGCAACGCTTCAGGCCCGGCTGACCGGCGACCGGCTGAGCGGTGGCGGGATCGTGGCCAATGCGGCGGTGGCGACGCTGGGCTTTGTTGGGCAGGTCACCGGCTGGACCGACGCCGTCAAGCTGGCGGGTCAGAGCGACCTCGACCTGACGGCGGGCCGGATCGAGGGCGAGGACCTCGATCTGCGCACGGTCCGTCTGGGCCTGAGCGACGCCCGCACCGCGGTCGACCACGATGATCGCGGTCTGGGCTGGCGTCTGGACGGAGCCGCGAACCTGCGCGCCGCCCGGGCCCGGGCCGCCGGCGTCGACGGCACCGCACTGGTCGTTACCGGATCGCGCTTCGCCGTCGGCGGGCGCGGTGCGGCGGTCGAGGCCGCCGGCCCGGTGCGGCTGACGGCGCGACGGCTGGTATGGAGCGACCTGGACCTGAAGGATGTGGTCGGCGCACTGGATCTGGACCTGATCTTCGACGCCGGGCTGCGGCTGGAGGCGGCGGGATCGCTGCGGGCGGCGCACGGGGCCTGGCCCCTGTTCGGCACGGCCAGGGCCGACGATCTGCCCGACCTGGCCGCAATGAAGCGGGCCCTGGGCGACTTCTCGTTAAACGCGCCACGGTTGAGCCTGTCGGCCGGGGAGCCGGGGGTGCGGCTGGTCATGGACCGTCCGGTGCGGGTGACCCCGGCCAGCGGCGGCGTGTTAACCCTGACGCCCGCGGCAGAACCGGTGTTCGCTGCCCCGAGCGGACAGAGGGGTGGCGGGGCCCTGAACCTGACGGCGACACGCGGGCCCGGCCTGCCTGAGGCGACTTTCGCCGTTCCGGCCTGGCGGCTGACCCCGGGGGGGTTCGCCGCCGATCTGGACGGCCGCGCAGCGCTGGACTTCGACCTGGCCCGCGGACTGACCCTGCAGACCCGTGGCGTGCTGGCCACGAACCGGGGTCGGCTGACCTACAGCTCCACCGACTGCGTCGCGACCACGGTGGCGCGACTGGAGCTGGGCGACAATGACGTCACCGGCGTGACCGGCGACCTGTGTCCGGACGGGCGCCCGCTGGTGACCGTGGCCGGAGGCCGCTGGCAGGCCGGGGGCGCGGTCCGCGGACTGAGCGCCGAAGCCCCCTTCCTGGCCATGCGATTTGGCGAGGTTGGCGGAACCCTGACCGCGACCGGGGGACCGGCCGGCATTGGTCTGGACGCCCGGATCGACGCGGCCCGCGTTGCCGACACGACCAGCCCGGTGCGCTTCTATCCGGTCGATGCGGCCGGCGCGGCGCGGCTGGTCGACCAGAATTGGCGCGGCACCTTCGACCTGGACCGCCGCGGGCACCGGCTGGGCCGGTTGGTGCTGACCCACGACGGCCGCAGCGGCACCGGCGGTATCGACATCACCACGCCCGAACTGGTCTTCGCCGAGGGCGGACTGCAGCCGGCCGAACTGACGCCGCTGGCGGCGCTACTGGGACCGCCGGTGACCGGCACGGCCCGGTTCGAGGGGCGGGTCGACTGGACCGCCGACCGCGCGGGCACGAGTTCCGGCCTGCTGACCGTACCCGGGCTCGACTTCACCAGCCCGTTCGGGCCGGTGACCGGGTTGAAGGGCGACATCGCCTTCACCAGCCTGACGCCGCTGATCACCGCCCCCGGGCAGGTGCTGACCGCCAGTCGGCTGGAGTCGTTCGCCCCGCTGACCGACCTGGACCTGAACTTCGGCCTCGACGCGGCGGCGATCACCGTCGCGGGCGGCGAACTGGCCGTGGCCGGGGGCACGATCCGGCTCGAGCCGTTCAGCCTGCCGCTGGACCGCAGCCTGCCCTTCACCGGGGTCATCGTGCTGGACCAGTTGCAACTGGGCGAAATCATCGCCGGGGCCGGGTTCGGCGACCGGGTGCAGATGGACGCGGTCGTGTCCGGTCGCGTGCCGTTCGTCTCGGACCCCGCCAGGGGGGTGAAGGTCACCGGCGGGTCACTGTATGCGGCGCGGCCGGGGCGACTGTCGATCCAGCGCACCGCCCTGAGCGATCTCGAGGCAGGGGGCGGCGGTGCCGTGCCGCCGTCGACTGTCGAGGACCTGGCCTATCAGGCGATGGAGAACCTAGCCTTCGATATCCTGACCGCCGAGGTCAATAGCATGGACGAGGGGCGGCTGTCGGTGCTGTTTCATATCAAGGGGCGCCACGATCCGCCGCAGAAGCAGGAAATCCGCCTGACCCTGTCGCAGCTGATCCGGCGCGACTTCCTGAAGGAAACCCTGCCCCTGCCGTCAGGAACGGCGATCGACCTGACACTGGACACAACGCTGAACGTCAATCAGCTTGTCAGCGACCTGCTGGATCTGAACCATGCCCGCAACGGCGGGGTCGGTCCGCGGTAGCCGTCAGCCCGCCGTTCAGGACCCATTCACGCCGACTTGTGTTAGATGAGTACAACCGCACCTCCCACCCCCGGAGCGCCTCGATATGATCACCAAGCGCCATCTCGGCCTGATACTCGCCGGTAGCCTGGCCACCGCCGGACTGACGGCCTGTACGCCGACCATCCGGCTGCAGGTCGACCCGATCCAGATCTATGCCAAGCTGGATGCCGACGTGCGCATCCGTCTCGACAAGGAGCTCCAGGACCTCCTCGTCGAAAACCCCAACCTGTTCTAGGGAGTCGCTCAGATGAACATGCGCAAGATCTTCGTCGTCGGGGCTGCCATCGCTGCCCTGGGCGTCGCCGCCGGGGCCGCCATCGCCCAGTCTCCGTCGCAGAAGGCCATGGTCGACACGGCCAAGGCTGAAGGGGTGGTCGGCGAACAGGCCGACGGCTATCTGGGCTTCCGCGTCCCGGCCCCCAACGCCGAGCTGACGATCGCGGTCCAGACCATCAATACGGCGCGCCGCCAGCTCTATACCGAGAGCGCCGCCGCCGCCGGGACCACGACTGAAGTGGCCGCGGCCCGGATGTTTGAAAGCCAGCTGCTGCCACGCATGACCACCGGCCAGTGGTACCGCACGACCAACGGCCAGTGGGTCAGGCGCTAGGTCCGCCATGTCGATCCTGCAGAAACGGGTCCTGATCGCCGTGGCGGTCGTGGCCCTGGCCGTACTGGGCTCGATCGGCACGGCGCGGATCTGGATCGGGATTGGCGGCGCACCGCTGTCGATTCACGGCTGGGTCGCCATGGTCCTCGGCATCGGTGGCACTGTGGCCCTGGCCTGGGTGTTGATGGCCCTGGCCTTCCGTTCGGATCGGGACGGCTGGGACGATCGGGCCGACAGCGTGGCGGAAGACGAGGCGGCAGACTCGAAGATCCCGCCCCCGCCGGAAACCTAAAAGCGCCCTGACAGGGCCGGGTACAGCAGACCGTCGGCCAGGGCGCGGACCACCGGCACGGCCACGGCGTCGCCCATCAGTTTCAGCGCCGCCCCCTCACCTGCCGGCAGGACATAGGCGTCATCGACCCCCATCAGCCGCGCCGCCTCGCGCCCCGTCAGCCGACGGGCCCTGATCCGGCCGTCGGCGCAGACCACGACATATTGCCGCGACGAGCCACCCGCCGGGGTGCGCAGACAGCCGGCCAGACCGTCGAAACGCAGTTCGAGTCGCTGGACCTTGCGTCCGGCCTCGGTGCGGACGCGGCGATAGCCGGCCCCGACCTGACGCGCGCCGTCGGCGGCGGCCCGGTCCAGCCGTGTCCGGTGCAGGGGCGCGCACAGGGCCAGCAGAGCTTCGGTGCGCGCGGCATCAAACCAGTCGACCGCATTGTCCGGCTCCAGCACGGCCGACAGGTCGAGATTGCGCCGGGCGGGAGCCGGCAACGACCACCAGACCCAGGAATGGCGCACGGCTTCCGGCAGGCGATCATGGGCGGCGACCAGTCGAGCGGAGTGGAAGGGGGCGACGGGCCCCGGCACGGTCGGCCTCGCGACCCCGCGCATGGCGACGATGAACAGACGTGGCCGTGACTGGGGCAGCCACAGGGCGGCATCCATCTCGAGAGCCCCGACACGATAGCCGGCAGCCGCCATAGCCTGACAGACGGCGGCGAAATCGGCACCGCCGCCGGAGCTGAGCAGGCCGGCGACATTCTCGACGACGATGACGGGCGGAGCACGCCCTCCGGCGTCCAGTTGCTGGATCAGACGCCAGAAACCCCAGAAGGCCCCGGAGCGGGTCGCCTGGAGTCCGCCGCGTGCGCCGGCGAGGCTGAGGTCCTGGCAGGGCGACGAGGCCCAGCACAGGTCGGGCGTTCCGGCCAGGTCGGCCGCCGACAGGGACCAGACGTCGGCTTTGTGAAACGGAATATCGGGATGATTGGCGCGAAAGGCCGTCGCCTTCATCGCGTCGATGTCATTGGCCAGACCGATGCTGAACCCGGCCAGACCGAGCCCGGCCAGACCACCCCCGGCGAAGAATTCCCACGCCACGGGCGGAGCGGCGGCGGCCGGCATAGCGGAGACATCGACGCGAATCGTCATGGGGGAAGCATAGGGCACGCCGATACGGCTGGCGCCCCCCTCTTGACCGGTGCCGGGAGGCGGCGCTCCATACACACGATCTTGCGGAGCCCGTCATGCGTATCGTCCCCCTTCTCAGCCTGCCCGCCCTCGTGCTGGTCATCCTTGTGCTGGCTGCCTGTTCGCCGTCGCCCGAGACCCCGGAGGCCCCGCCGATCGACGTCTCGCCCGCCACCCTGGCCGGCGTCGATCTGAGCCGCCCGATCCGGGCCCTGGGCAACGAGCCGTTCTGGGCCGTGGAGATCAAGCCGGAGGGTCTGGTCTATTCCGGCGTCGACCGGCCCGAGCAGCGGGCCGACAACCCCGGGCCGCTGCTGCAGGGGACCACCGCCCGCTATGAGGCGACGACCGGCACCGGCAAGCCGCTGACGGTGGCCCTGATCGCCACCACCTGTTCCGACGGCATGAGCGACCGCACCTATCCGCTGACCGCCGTGGTCAAGGTGGACGGCGAGACCCTGACCGGCTGCGCCGCATCAATCTCGGCCCTGGCGACGGCCGGGGAATCGGGGCTGGTGGTCGACAAGGACTGACCCCGCGGGGAGGCCGCCCTAGGGCCTGTTCGGCGGGGCGCGACGCGGAAACGGAAACAACATGGCGGTGCGGGCGCTGTACTCGCGGTAGCGATCCCCGAAATAGTCGACCAGATCGCGTTCCTCCAGCCGGATCCCGATCAGGATGTAGGCGCTGGTCGCCACGGCGAAGAACAGATGACCCAGCGTCATCGTCGGGGCGGCCCAGAAGGCGATGATGAAGCCGAGATAGATCGGATGACGCACCAGCTTGTAGAACAGCGGGGTGCGGAAATCGCTCGGCGGCACCTGATGGCCTCGCCGGTAGGCCCAGACCTGGCGCAGACCGAACAGGTCGAAATGATTGATCAGGAAGGTCGACAGCAGCACCGTCACCCAGCCGATCGCAAACACGATCCAGAGTACGGTCGTCAGGGCCGGTGACTCGACCGACCAGACGACGTGGGTCATCGGCCGCCACTGCCAGAACAGCAGGAACAGGGCCAGGCTGGACAGCAGGACATAGGTCGACCGTTCGATGGCCGGCGGCACCAGCCGCGCCCACCACGACTTGAAGGCCGGGCGCGCCATGACGCTATGTTGAACCGCGAACAGACCGAGCAGCAGGCTGTTGACGATCAGGGCCTCGACCAGAGGGGCGGGTGTCCCGCTGTCGATCGTCTTCGGCACGGCGAAGCCACCGACAAAGCCGATGGAATAGAGAAAGCTCGCGAGAAACACGGCGTAGGCCGCGGCTCCATAAAGGACGGCCAGGCTCTTCATGACGGTATCCCCCCTCGGGATCTTGCATGTCCGGTTCCCCGGATTGGCCGCTGGCGTACTCCACAGCCAGCCGCCACAAAGATCCTTGTTACCCGAACGGCGGCCAATTGCGAAATTACCGGCATTGGGAGGCGCGGCTTAACGCTTCGCCAAGCGGTGTTCCGGCAAGATGGCGACCATGACTCCGGTATCGACTCCCGCTGACCTGCGCGCCCTGACCTCGCTGCGGTTTCTCGCCGCAGCCTGGGTGGTGATGTTCACCTTCTGGCCGGACCTGAAGGTCGGCTTCGTGCCGGTGGCTGTGACGCGGGGCTATCTGGGGGTCGAGACCTTCTTTGTTCTGTCCGGCTTCATTCTCAGCCACGTCTATCTGCAGGCGGCGGGCGAGAAGCGGTTCCGCTACGGCGACTTCCTGTGGGCCCGCATCGCGCGGGTCTATCCGCTGCATCTGGCGACCCTGGCCGGGATCATGGCCCTGGGACTGGGCGCGGTGGCCGCGGGCCTGACCATCGATGCCAATGTCCTGGGCTGGGCCTCCCTGCCGGCGCAGCTGACGATGACCCACGCCTGGGGCCTGGCCCCGGCGGCCGCGTTCAACCATCCGTCCTGGTCGATCTCGGCTGAATGGTTCGCCTATCTGGCCTTTCCGGCCTTCGCCTTTGTGGCCTGGCGGTTGCGGGCGCGGCCCTGGCTGGCGGTGACGGGGGCGGCCCTGTTCCTGATCGGCCTGTATCTGGCCTTCGAGGCCGCGGCCGGATTTTCCCTGACCGAGGCGACCTTCGCCTGGGGGGCGTTGCGGATCGTGCCGTGCTTCGCCCTGGGCTGCGCGCTGTACCTGGTCTATCGCCGCGCGCCGCTGAAGCGGGGCGGGCTATGGGCGGCCGCGGGGGCGACGGGGATGGCGGTCAGCGCCTCGCTGGGCGCATGGGACGGGTTCACCGTGCTATCGGCCGGTGCCCTGATCCTGGGCCTGGCCTCGATGACCAACGCCGAAGCCGGCTGGCTGGCGTCGAAGCCGGCCGTCTATCTGGGGGAGATCAGCTATTCGATCTATATGGTCTGTGTGCCGTGGCAGATCCTGGCAGTGAACGTCGCGGCCCGCCTGACCGGTGCCGAGGACAAGCAACTGTCGCTGGCCGTGTGGCTGGTTGTCGTGGCGTTGCTGCCGGTGGTGGCGGCCCTGTCTTATCATGTGGTCGAGCGCCCCGCGCGAACGGCGCTGCGGGGCATGGCCGAACGGCGGCGCGCCAGACAAGCGGATACCGCCGATAGGGTAAATTCCCCGGAAAGGGTTCTTCAACCTTCGGAAACTATCGTCTAAGGCTACTTTCCGGAAACAATTGGAAACACGCCAGTATGACGAAACGGATCACCGCCGCATTGGTTGCCGCCACCCTCGGGTTTTTTGCCCTGGGCGCAGCACCGGCAAAGGCCGATGATCCCTACTGGCAGTGCGTGACCTTTGCCCGGATGTTCTCGGGCATCAATATCTTCGGCGACGCCTGGACCTGGTGGAGCCAGGCGGTCAACCGCCTGCGGACCGGCGACGCACCCGAGACCGGGTCGGTGCTGGTGTTCCGGCCCGAGGGCCGGATGAGCCGCGGCCACGTCGCCGTGGTCTCCGACATCCTGACCGACCGGGTAATTCGCGTGACCCACGCCAACTGGGGCGGCAGCCGCGGCAAGGTCGAGGAAAACGTCACCGTCGTCGACGTGTCCGGTGACGGCGACTGGAGCCGGGTCAAGGTCTGGTACAATCCGATCAACGACCTGGGCTCGACCGTCTATCCGACCTACGGATTCATCTACAAGAACGCCCGCGACGCCTTCAACGCGCCGCGTGACAGCACGGCCAACGGCCAGCCCTGATCCGGAATCGGCGGCCCGGGACTGGCTCCCGACGGGCGGACGGCGGTATGGATTGGTCATGACCGACCAGACCCCCGAAGCGACTGCCGACGACACGTCCAGGCTCACCTATGCCAGCTATCTGGACCTCGACGTCCTGTTGAGCGCCCAGAACCCGCGCTCGGACGAACATGACGAGATGCTGTTCGTCATCATCCACCAGACCAAGGAACTGTGGCTCAAGCAGATCCTGCACGAACTGGCCCTGGCCCAGCGGCTGGTGCGAGCCGGCGATTTGGTGCCTGCCTACAAGAGTCTGGCCCGGGTCAGCCGTATCCAGGCGGTGATGACACACAGCTGGGACATCCTCGCGACCATGACCCCGGCCGACTATCTGCGCTTTCGCGGATCGCTGGGCACCTCGTCGGGTTTCCAGAGCGACCAGTTCCGCCGCGTCGAGACGATGCTGGGGCTGAAGGACGACAGCTTCCTGAAATTCCACACCGACCGACCCGAAGCCCACGCCGCCCTGACGGCGGCACTGGATGCGCCCAGCCTGTATGACGACGCCCTGTCGCAGCTGGCGGCGGCGGGCCTGCCCGTCCCGACCGAGGTGCTGAACCGTGACGTGCGCCAGCCCTATGTGGCCTCGGAAGGCGTCGAGGCGGCCTGGCTGGAGGTATATCGCGACACCACCCGCTGGTGGCCCCTGTACCAGCTGGCCGAGAAACTGGTCGATCTGGACGACGCCCTGCTGACCTGGCGACACAAACATGTGGTGACGGTCGAACGCATCATCGGGCGGCGCCGCGGCACCGGTGGAACCGAGGGTGTGGCCTATCTGGCCTCGACCCTGGAGCGGCGCTGTTTCCCGGAATTGTGGTCGCTGCGCACCAAACTCTGAACGGCCAAGCTGAAACCAAAGCGCAGTCTCGGCACTTTTGCTGCTGTTCCTCCCACAGCGAAAGGCACAATCATGAGCACCCCCCAATCCCACGACATCCACGTCCTGAACGGTCTGATCGAGACCACCCTCGACAGCGCCGACGGCTATCGCGAGGCCGCCAGCGAGACCGAGGACCGGCGCTTCAAGTCCCTGTTCGAGCAGCGCAGCTTCGAGCGTCAGGGCCTGGCCGGTGACCTCAAGGGCGCGGTGCTGACCCTGGGCGGCGAGCCCGAGGATGACGGTTCGGTGCTGGCCAAGGCCCACCGCGCCTTTCTCGACGTCAAACACGCCCTGCTCCGCGACGAACAGGCCGTGGTCAATTCGGTCGAGAACGGCGAGGACTTCATCAAGGCCAAGTTCGAGAAGGCGCTTGAGGATTCCGATGTCTCGGCCTCGACCCGCGAAACCATCCGCCGCGCCTATTCGACGGTCAAGGACGGTCACGACCAGATGCGCGACCTGAAGCACAGCCTGGAACGGCAATAGGACTCCGACGACCGCCCGTCCCCCAACGAGCGATCCGACGACGCGACCACGAAAAAGGCCCCGGCGGATCCCGCCGGGGCCTTGATCAATTGGGGTGATCCGGAGGGATCAGCTCTCGACGGCGGGCGTCTCGGCCTTGGCGGTTTCGGGCGCAGCGGCCTTCTTGTCCGGGCGCACGGTCTGCTTCTCGGCGATCCGGGCCGATTTACCGCGACGGTCACGCAGGTAATAGAGCTTGGCGCGCCGCACGACGCCGCGACGCTTGACCTCGATGGACTCGATCATCGGCGAGACCAGCGGGAAGACGCGCTCGACGCCCTCGCCGAAGCTGATCTTGCGGACGGTGAAATTCTCGTTGATGCCGCCGCCGGCGCGGGCGATGCAGACGCCTTCAAAGGCCTGGACGCGCTCGCGCTCGCCTTCCTTGATCTTGACGTTGACGCGCAGGGTGTCGCCGGGCTGGAAGACCGGGATCGGACGGATGTCGGTCAGGCGGGCTTTTTCTTCAGCCGCGATCTGCTGGACGATATTCATATCTACTTCTCCTCGAGCTTTGCGCTCTTTACCTGTGATTTGGCGGGGTCATGCCCCGCGGTCGTCTGTGCAGGATGCGCCGCCCAGAGGTCCGGCCGTCGCTCCCGCGTGGTCTCTTCCCGCTGTCTCTGACGCCAGGCAGCGACCTTTTTATGGTCGCCCGACAGCAGCACCTCGGGAATCTCCAGCCCCTCGAACGTCCGCGGTCGCGTGTACTGCGGGTGTTCCAGAAGGCCGTCCTCGAAGCTCTCGGATGACAGGCTTTCGGCCTGGCCCAGAACACCGGGGATCAGTCGTACGCACGCCTCGATCACCACCATCGCCGCCGCCTCGCCACCGGCGAGAACCGCGTCGCCGACGGCGACCTCCTCGAACCCGCGCGCGTCGAGCACGCGCTGGTCCACCCCCTCGAACCGGCCGCAGAGGACGGTGATCCCGTCCGCCTTTGCCCAGTCCTTGACGCGCGCCTGGGTCAGGGGCCGACCCCGGGCACTCATGTACAAAAGCGGACCCCCTTTCGAAGGGTTGGCCGACCCGGAAACACTGTCGAGTGCCCGGGCCACCACGTCCGCCTTGAGTACGGCTCCGGGACCGCCACCCGCAGGGGTGTCGTCCAAGAAGCCGCGCTTATCTTCGGAAAACGCGCGAATGTCCACTGTCTCGAGCGCCCACAGGTTCCGCTCACGCCAAGCGGTGCCGATCAGCGACACGCCGAGCGGGCCGGGAAAGGCCTCGGGGAACATGGTCAGGACGGTGGCGGTAAAGGGCATGGCGGCGGCTCATACAGGAAAGCCGGGCCGGCGGCGAGACGGTCCCGGCAGGCCCGAAGCGGTGGCCGGGGCAATTGGCAATTGACCTTAAAGGCCCGGACCCTCAAATCGACTCTCCGACTCCAGGAGACTCCATGCGCACCCTGTTGCTCCCGTTCGTTCTGCTGGCCCTGTCCGCCTGCGCTACCGCACCTTCGGTCCATCAGGCGACGATGCCGCTCGAAATCCTGCGGGATCCGGGGAAGCCGCCCCGGATGGGCGATTCGGTCTTGAAAGCGGGGGCCGACACACAGGATTCGCTCTTCTCGCTGGGTGTTTTTTTCGACAGCGAGGGTACCGAACTCGGCGCACCACGCTCGGTAGGATGGACAGTCAAGCTCGGGGCCTATTGCCGGAACCGCGACAGCTGGGTTCAGTCCGTGTTGATCGGTCCCGCCGGCCAGGTCTGGCGTGGCTTTCGCACGAACGTCCCGGCGGGACCCGACCGGTCTCATGACTGGTCCAGTGGGTCCACAGGAGCCAGAGGCCCCGGGGCCGTGGCCACGCCAGGCCTTTTGGACGCCATGGCCGCCGGCGGCCGCTTCACCCTGGCGCTTGAAGACGACACGGGGCAGCGCTGGAACGAAGCGAACATCGACACCCTGACCCGGGCCCGGCGTGAGCAACTGTTCGCCGACAACCGCGCGGCCTTCAAGGCGGTCGATCCGGAGACGGTGCCCGAGAGATCCGCGATGATGATCGTCAGAGAACTTGAGCCCTTCTCCCCGCCGTCACCGCCGCGATCCTGCCCGTCACCGTCCTGAATACGGCAGGACACCGCACGGCTTCAGGACAAGGGCCGTAATCAGCGCACCGGACGGCCGCCGCCTGCTGCGATCCAGGCGTCGACCTGGGTTTCCAGCACGTCCAGCGGCACGCCGCCGCCGCCCAGCACCACGGCGTGGAAGTCACGGATGTCGAACCGGTCGCCCAGCGCCTGACGGGCGCGGGCGCGCAGTTCGAGAATCTTCAGCTGACCGATCTTGTAGCTGGTCGCCTGGCCGGGGTTGGTAATGTAGCGCTCGACCTCCTTGACGATGTCGCGTTCGGACACGAGCGTGTTCTGCTGGAAATAGGCGATCGCCTGTTCGCGACTCCAGCGTTTGGAGTGCAGGCCGGTATCAGTGACCAGGCGCGCGGCCCGCCAAATTTCCAGCGAGAGGCGGCCGAAGTCGGCATAGGGATCCTGATAGAAGCCCATCTCCTTGCCCAGCAGCTCGGAATACAGGCCCCAGCCCTCGGAAAAGGCCCCGTAGCCGCCGAAGCGGCGGAAGCGCGGCAGGCCTTCGATCTCCTGGGCATAGGCGATCTGGAAATGGTGACCCGGCGCACCCTCGTGATAGCTGATGGCCTCGACCTGGGGCTTCAGCACCTGGGTCATGTCGGCCAGATTGACGTAGTAGATTCCGGGGCGCGAGCCGTCCGGTGCCGGCCGGTTGTAGAAGGCGACCGAGGCAGTCTCCTGACGCCAGGCCTCGACCGCGCGCACTTCAAGGGCCGCGCGCGGCAGGGTGTGGAACCATTGCGGCGCGACCCGCATGGCGTCGGCGACGGCGGCACGGGCGTCGACCAGATAGGCCTCCCGGCCCTCGGCCGTGTTCGGATACTGGAAGCGCGGATCGCTCTTGATGTGGGCGAAGAAGTCCTGGAGCGAGCCGGTGAAGCCGACGCGGCCCTTGATGGTCTCCATCTCGGCCTGGATGCGCGCCACCTCGGACAGGCCGATCTGGTGGATCTGGTCGGGGGTCAGGTCTGTGGTCGTGGATTGCCGCACCCGCTCGGCATAGTAGGCGTCGCCGTCGGGCAGCCGCCACACGCCGTCGTTGGAGGTGGCCAGCGGCTGGACGCGTTCGATCGTGGCCAGGATGCCGTCATAGCCGCGCTTGAACGGGCCGGTCAGGGCGTCACGACCGGCGGCCAGCAGCGTGGCCTTTTCCGTGTCGCTGGTATCGAGGGCCGCGACCTTCTTCTGGAAATCGGCCCAGACCGGATTGTCAGAACCGCTGTCGAAAGGGGCCCCGGAGATGACATTGCGGGTGTCGGTCAGGGTGATGGGAAAGACGAAGGCCGGGGAGACGAAGCCCTCGGCGGCGCGATGCTCCACATCGGCCGAAATCTCGCCCAGCACCCGTTCGACCTCGACCAGACGCGCGATATAGGCGCGGGCGTCATCAGGACTGTCGATCCGGTGGCTGTTGATCAGGAACACCGGAAGGCTGGTCGCCGGATTACCGTTGGCGGCGAAGATATAGTCGTGGTCGCGCCAGCGCGCGCCGGACACCTGACGCTCGACGCTTTCCTCGAACAGCTTCCACGAGAGCTGGCTCTGGGGACTCAGGGCGTCGAAGCGGAAACCGGCCTTCATCCGCGCCAGCTGGGCTTCGGACAAGGCCAGCTGGCGCGCGTCGGCAGCGGATGTGTAGTCGTTCAGCCGGTCGTAGTCGGTCTTGATGCCGAGAGCGGTCATCGACTGGGGGCTGAGGGCGATCTGTTCGCGGAAGGCCTGATCAAAGAAAGCGTCCAGCCGGGCGTCCTCACTCTGTGCCGGAATGGCGGCGACCGGAATGCCGGACGGCGCGACCGGACCAGACGTACCGGCACAGGCGGCCAGAAGCAGGACAGAAGCGGATGAAATCAGGATGCGGCGCATGGGACCCCCTAAAAAGCAGCCGCGACCATCCCTGCTCACCCGGGTCGGCGCAACCCCCAACCGGGACTAGTTGACCCAGGTGATGCGGCAGTCGCTGACCGTCCAGCCGGCGAATCCGGAGCGGACGCGGCACTGGATGCCGTTGCCGGCGAGCGGGCCGTGCATGATGGCGCTGTCGACCAGTGCCCCCTGACTGTCATAGCGCGGCTGTTTGAACTGGACCCAACGCAGCGGCTGACTCGAGGCCGGGCTGCGGGCGGGGTCGTGGGTTTCCGGGAAGCGCAGGCCGTAGCGACCCCAGTCGCAGCGCAGAGCCCAGCCGGTTCCGTCATCATCCAGCCACAGCGGCGGCGGCAGGGCGTCAGTGGTGTTGAACTTGTAGTGTTCGCGGGCGACCGCAGCGATGACGGCGCAGTCGTCGCCATTGTCGGCCATGGGCGGGCCGCCGGGGCCGGGCTCCATGGGCGTGGCGCAGGCGGCCAGCAGGGCGGTCGAGGCGAGCAGAACGGGCAGGACGTGCATGGCGGCTCCTATTTTGAGCGCATGCCGGTGATGGTGCGGTTGGGCGCGATATCTTCGGCCGAGGTGATCAGGTGAACGAGGGCGGGACGGCCGGCGTTCCGTGCGGCCTGTAGCGCGGCGGGGAAGTCGGCGGTGGTCTCACAGCGGATGCCGAAGGCTCCGAAGGCCTCGGCATATTTGACGAAATCGGGGTTCTTCAGATCGGTGGCGATGACCCGGTCGGCGCCCGAGTAGTGCATCTCCTGATGCATGCGGATGGTGCCGTAGGTGCCGTTGTCGACGACCACGACGACGACATTGATGCCGTACTGGACCGCCGTCGCCAGTTCCTGGCCGGTCATCAGGTAGTCGCCGTCACCAGCGATGCAGATCACGTCGCGGTCGGGGTGGACCGATTTGGCGGCGATGGCGGCGGGATAGCCGTAGCCCATCGCGCCCGAGGTCGGGGACAGCTGGGTGCGGCAGGCGCGGTGGCGATAGAAGCGATGCAGCCAGGCGGCGAAATTGCCCGCGCCGTTGGTGACGATGGCGGTCGGCGGCAGCACCTCGCCGAGATGGGCCATGCATTCGCTCATGTTGACCGCGCCGGTGACAGATACGGGGGTCGAGAAGGCCTGATAGTCAGCGTGGGCAGCGGCGGACTGGTCATGCCAGGCGCGACCGGGATCGATCGACGACAACGCCAGGGCGGCCAAGGCGTTATCAGCGGTGGCGCTGAGCGACGGCGTCCAGACCCGGCCCAGTTCCTCGGCACCAGGATGGATGTGGATCAGGCGTTCGGCGGTCTGTTCCCGGGTGAACAGGGTGTAGCCCTGGGTCGGATTTTCGCCGAGACGGGCCCCGATGGCGAGGATCAGGTCGGCCCCCTTGGCCCGGGCCGTCAGGGCCGGGTTGCAGCCGAGACCGAGATCGCCGGCGTAGTTCGGACGGTCGTTGGACAGCAGGTCCTTGCGCCGGAACGACAGGCTGACCGGCAGGCCGATCTTCTCGGCCCAGTCGCCGATCGCCGTCGTGGCCGCCTCGCTCCAGCCGGAGCCACCCAGCACCAGCAGCGGCCGTTCGGCGGCGGCCAGACGGGCGCGAACCTGATCGGCGAAGGCGGGGTCGAGCCCGGCGCGGGCCGGAACCACCGGCCGGATCGGTGCCGGGCCGCCGTCCTCGTGCAGCAGGTCTTCGGGCAGGGCGATGACCACCGGCCCCATCCGGCCCTGCAGGGCGGTGGCGAAGGCGCGTTCGACGATCTCGACCGTGCGCTGCGGACTCTCGATCTCGGTGGCCCATTTGGCCAGGCCGCCGAACACTTCGCGATAATCGACCTCCTGGAAGGCCCCGCGGCCGCGGTCGGTCAGGGCGATCTGGCCGACGAACAGGATCATCGGAGTCGAGTCCTGATGGGCGGTATGGACGCCGATCGAGGCGTGGGCCGCGCCCGGCCCGCGAGTGACCATGCAGACGCCCGGCTTGCCGGTCAGCTTGCCCCAGGCCTCAGCCATGTTGGCAGCGCCCGCTTCATGACGGCAGGCGATGACCTGAATTTTGTCGCGGACGTCGGCGAGGGCGTCGAGCACGGCCAGATAGCTTTCGCCGGGCACACAGAAGACGCGGTCGATCCCGTTCATCACGAGGGTTTCAACCAGACGGCGGGCGGCGGTGTTGGGCGCTTGGGTCATAGGCCGCTGCTAGCAGATCGACCCCGTGCCTGGCTATGCGGCGGAGACCGGATCCATCGGATCATAGGCGACCCCGGTCAGATAGAGACCGTCGGGCGGGGCGACCGGGCCGCAGGCGGCGCGGTCGCGGGCGGCCAGGGCGGCGGAGACGTCCTCGACGCTCCAGCGGCCGAGCCCGACCTGGACCAGGGTGCCGGTCATCGAGCGGACCTGGCTGTGCAGGAAGCTGCGGGCCGCGAACTCCAGACGCACCTCATCCCCGACCCGGTTGACCCGGGCGACATCGAGGGTGCGCAGCGGGGATTTGGCCTGACAGCCGATATCGCGAAAGGTGGTGAAGTCGTGCAACCCGATCAGGGTCAGGGCCGCCGCCTGCATCCGGTCGGCGTCCAGCGGCTTTTTCACATGCCAGACCCGACCCGCGTCGAGCACCGGCGGGGCCGGGCGGTTGAGCAGGCGGAACAGATAGCGGCGGCCGGTGGCCGAGAAACGCGCGTGCCAGTCGTCGGCAACCACCACACAGTCCAGCACCGCCACCGCCTCGCGCACCAGCCATGCGTTGAGAGCATTCATCACCGTGCCCGCGGCCCAGGCCTTGTCGAGGTCGAGGTGAACAGTCTGGCCGGTGGCGTGGACGCCGGTGTCGGTGCGGCCGGCGGCGGCGATGCGCACCGTCTGACCGCTGAAGCCGGTGATCGCCGCTTCGATCGCCCCCTGGACCGTCGGCAGGCCGTCCTGGGCCTGAAAGCCGTGATAGGCGCGGCCGTCATATTCGATGGTTAGCCGGTAGCGGGGCATTCTGGCTTCCCTAGCGCTCGCTGTCCGAGGGCGACAGCACGCTGCCGGCCGGCAGGGCGAAGCCACGCAGGAATTCGTCGGGGGCCTGGGCCGCCCTGCCCTCGCGCTGAACCCGCAGCAGTCGGACCGCGCCGTCGGCACAGGCCACGGTCAGGCCGTCGTCGATCACGGTACCGGGCGTCCCCTCCCCGGTCGCCGGGGCCGACATCAGCACCTTGACCCGCACCGGCCCGTCAGGACCGGGGGCGAGGAACCAGGCCCCGGGAAAGGGTGACAGGCCGCGGATGTGGGCGTCGACGGCGGCGGCCGGGCGCGACCAGTCGATCCGGGCCTCGGCGGGTGTGATCTTCTTCGCATAGGTCGGTTCGCCGGACTGGGGCGTGGTGACCCCGCCGCGATCGATGGCCCCCAAGGCGCGCGGCCACAGGCCGGCCCCGACCGTGGCCATACGCTCGGACAGGGTGGCGGCGGTATCGTCGGACCGGATGGCCAGGGTCTCGGACAACAGGATGTCGCCCTCGTCGAGACCTTCGGACATGCGCATGATCTGCACGCCGGTCTCGACGTCACCGGCCATGATGGCGCGCTGGACCGGGGCGGCCCCGCGCCAGCGCGGCAGCAGGGAGCCGTGCAGGTTGAAACAGCCCAACCGCGGGGCGTCGAGCACTTCAGGTTTGAGGATCTGGCCATAGGCGACGACGCAGGCGGCATCGAGGTCGAGGGCCTGGAAGGCGGCGATCGCTTCGGGCGACTTCATCGACTCCGGGGTGAACACCGGCAGGCCCATGATCTCGGCAAAGGCCTGGACCGGCGACGGGGTCAATTTCTGACCGCGACCCCGGGGACGGGGCGGCTGTGACCAGACGCCCACGACCTCATGGCCGGAGGCAATGATCTCGGCCAGGGACGGCACGGCGAATTCGGGGGTACCCATGAAGGCGAGGCGCATGACCCGCCCTTTAGCCGGGGTTGCGGCCTACTGCCAGCGTGTGTCGACGCCGCCGCCCTCATCCCACTCGCCACCGACGTCCAGGGCAGAGTCGAAATTGAGCATCCGGTCCAGCAGCAGGCCGGCGACCATACCCAGCACCCCGACCCCGACGAGGGTCACGACACTACCGATGCCGACCTTCTCGGACCGGGTCAGACGCCGGCGCCCGGCGGGATCAATGATCCGGGATTTTCCGCCGCGCCGGGCCATCAGGCGGCCATCCGGGCCAGTTTCTTGACCTTGGCCACGGCCCGTTCGCGCTTCAGGCGCGACAGGTGATCGATGAACAGCACACCTTCGAGGTGATCCATTTCGTGCTGGATACAGACGGCGTAGAGGCCCTCGACCTCTTCCTCGACGGTCTTGCCGTTATAGTCGAGGTAGCGGAGCCGCACCTTGCCGGGGCGTTCGACCTCGTCGAAATATTCGGGCACCGACAGGCAACCCTCTTCGTAGGCATAAATCTCGTCCGAGGCCCACAGGATCTCGGGATTGACGAAATAGCGCGGGTTGCGACGCGACTGATCCTCGGCCTCGCCCTCAACCGGCTCGGGGGCGACGTCCTCGCCGTCCAGCACCCGGTCGTTCAGGTCCATGACGATGACGCGACGGACGTCGCCGACCTGGACGGCGGCCAGGCCGATGCCGGGCGCGGCGTACATGGTCTCGAGCATGTCATCCATCAGCGCGCGCACATCATCGTCGACCTCGACCACAGGGGCGGAGATCTGCTTGAGCACTGCCGTATCGGCAGCGTTATCGACGGTCAGGATGCGACGAATGGCCATGGTCTGCAGGTAGGTGGCGCGGGGCCAAAGGTCAAGATTTCACGCCTGTCGGCCGAAGTCCGCGCGTCAGCTCTCGGCCGGGAGAAGTCGGGGTTTGCGGTCCGCCCCGATGGCCACATAGGTGAAGACCCCGTCGGTGACGCGAACCGACTCGGCCAGATGCTGGCCCCGGGTGCGTTTCCACGCCTCGACCTTGACCCGGACCGAGGTGCGGCCGGTGTGGACCACCCGGGCATAGATGCTGACCTCGTCGCCGACCGAAACCGGCTGCAGAAAGACCATGCCATCGACGGCGATGGTGGCACAGCGGCCCTGGGCCCGTTCGAACGCCGGCGTCGCGCCACACAGATCCATATGGGCCAGCAGCCAGCCGCCGAAGATGTCGCCTTCGGGATTGGTGTCGGCGGGCATGGCGATGACACGGCCGACCGGCTGGCCTTCGGGGCGGAACTGGGCGGCGACGGGATCGGTCATGACGTCACGACTCTGTGTGATTTGGGGTCCGCTTCATTAGGTCGTGGAAGGGGCTTTGTCCCGCCCGTTGGAAGATGGTAGCCGGGACTGAACGAATTTTGCCATACGGGCTCAATAGGCCCCTCATAACCGGCAGGGTCCACCGACCTGGCCCCGAAAACTGGATTCTGTTTGCATGACGGCTGCCGCGTTTTTGCCCTCGAGCCTCGCCCATTGGGACGAGATTGATCGCGGCAAGTTCCGTGACGAGCATGAGGTCGTGGCCGAATTGCTGGCCCAGGTGCCGCTGACGCCAGCCGAGCGCGAATCGGTGGCGGCCGAGGCCGTCGAACTGGTCGAGCGGGCTCGCAAGGACAACCAGCGCCAGGGCGTGATCGAAAGCTTCCTGCAGGAGTTCTCGCTGGGCACCCGCGAGGGTCTGGCCCTGATGTGTATGGCCGAGGCCCTGCTGCGCATTCCCGACGAGGAGACACGCGACCGGCTGATCTCGGAGAAGATTCGCTCGGCCGACTGGACCAAGCATCTGGGCCAGTCCGAAAGCCTGTTCGTCAACGCCTCGACCTGGGGGTTGATGCTGACCGGCAAGCTGGTCGAGGTCGACGAGGACGCCAAGCGCGACCTGCCCAGCTTCCTGCGCCGGGTGGCGGGCCGGATCGGCGAGCCGGTGATCCGCCAGGCCGTGGCCGCGGCAGTGCGGATGATGGGCGAGCAGTTCGTCGTCGGCCGCACCATCAAGGGCGCGCTGAAGCGCTCGGCCCGCGAAGGCTGGCTGTGCAGTTTCGACATGCTGGGCGAAGGGGCCCGCACCAGCGAGGACGCGGTTCGCTATGAGAAGGTATATTCTGACGCCATTGAGGCCGTCGGCCAGGTGCGACGCGATACCGACAGCATGCGCGGACCGCAGACCGGCCACGGCGTGTCGGTCAAACTGTCGGCCCTGTGCCCACGCTATGAGGCGACCCAGGAAACCCGGGTCTGGGACGAGCTGTATCCGCGGGTGAAGCGGCTGGCCCTGATCGCGGCCAAATACGACATCAATTTCTGCATGGACGCCGAGGAAGCCGACCGGCTGGCCCTGTCGCTGAAGCTGCTGGACCGGCTGGCCAACGACCCCGAGCTGGGTGAGTGGAAGGGCCTGGGTCTGGCCGTGCAGGCCTATCAGAAGCGCGCGCCCGAGGTCATCGCCCGGGTCACCGCCCTGGCCAGGCAATCGGGTCGCCGGATCATGGTCCGGCTGGTCAAGGGGGCCTATTGGGATACCGAGATCAAACGGGCCCAGATCGCCGGTCGCCCCGACTATCCGGTGTTCACGACCAAGGTCGCTACCGACGTCAACTATCTGGTCTGCGCGCGGGCGCTGATCGACGCCGCACCACACCTGTACGGCCAGTTCGCCACCCACAACGCCGTGTCGCTGGCGGCCATCCACCGGATGGCCAAGGCCGCCGACGTCAAGATCGAATTCCAGCGGCTGCACGGCATGGGCGAGCCCCTGTACGACGCGGCCGAGGCGGTCTGGGAGGTCGAGGACATGTCGATCCGCGCCTATGCGCCGGTCGGCGGTCATGAGGAGCTGCTGCCCTATCTGGTGCGGCGTCTGCTCGAGAACGGCGCCAACTCCTCGTTCGTACACGCCCTGCTCGACGAGCGGGTGCCGGCCACTCACGTCGCCTTCGATCCCGTTGCCGAGCTGGAAGCCCAGCCCGGTCCTCACCCCAAAATTCCGGTCCCCCAGCATATGTACGGAAATCGTCTGAACTCCCTCGGCCGCGACTATTCCCAGGTCGACGAACGCGAACGCCACGCCGTGGCCCTGGAGCTGATCGACCGCGAGAAGCTCAACTCCGGCCCGATCATCAGCGGCGTGTTGCGCGCCGGTGAAAATCCGACCGACGTGATCAGCCCATCGGACTGCAACAGCGTGCTCGGCTATGTGTCCGAGGCCACCGACACCGAGATCCACCAGGCCATCGAACTGGGCGCGCGCGCCCATATCGTCTGGGACCGGGCCGGCGGGGCGGCGCGGGCCATCGTGCTGCGCAACATGGCCGACGCTCTCGAGGCCGACATGGACCGGTTCGTCGCCCTGCTGTCGCGCGAGGCCGGGAAGACGCTGAACGACGGCGTCGCCGAGGTGCGCGAGGCCGCTGACTTCTGCCGCTATTACGCCATGCTGGCCGAGACCCAGTTCGCCGGACCTGACGTCCTGACCGGGCCGGTCGGCGAGACCAACCAGCTGATGCTGCACGGGCGCGGCGTGTTCGCCTGCATCAGCCCGTGGAATTTCCCGCTGGCCATCTTCACCGGCCAGATCGCCGCCGCCCTGGCGGCCGGCAATGCGGTGCTGGCCAAGCCGGCCGAGCAGACGCCGCTGGTCGCTGCCGAGGCCGTGCGCCTGTTCCTCAAGGCCGGGCTGCAGCCCGAGCTGATCGCCTTGGTCCCGGGTCGTGGCGAGACCGTTGGCGCGGCGCTGGTCAACCATCCGGGCATCGACGGGATCGCCTTTACCGGCGGCACCAACACCGCCCGCGCCATCAACATCGCCCTGGCCAACCGGCCCGGGGCCATCATCCCCTTCATCGCCGAAACCGGCGGCTTGAACGCGATGTTCGTCGACACCACCGCCCTGCGCGAACAGGTGCTGGACGATGTGATCAACTCGGCCTTCGGCAGCGCCGGTCAGCGCTGTTCCGCCCTGCGCATCCTCTATGTGCCCAAGGACTCGGCCAAGGGACTGATCGAGGGGCTGAAGGGCGCGCTGGCGACCCTGGTGGTCGGCGACCCGGCCGACCCGGCCACCGACATCGGCCCGGTCATCGACGCCGAATCGCGCGAGATGCTGGAGGCCCATCTGGTGCGGCTGGAAAAGGAAGCCAAGGTGCTGGCCCGGGCCGGGTTCGCCGAAAGCGCCAACTGCGGCCACGGCACCGGCGAATATTTCGCCCCGACCATCGCCGAGATCCCGACACCCGACTTCCTCGAGGCCGAGGTGTTCGGCCCGATCCTGCACATCTATCGTTACGATCCCGAGGATCTGGTGACGGTCGCGGGCAAGCTGGCCGGGCGTGGCTTCGGCCTTACGCTGGGCGTGCACAGCCGCATCGAGGCCTTTGCCGATGATGTGGTCCGGCTGGTACCGGCGGGCAATGTCTATGTGAACCGCAGCATCACCGGGGCCGTGGTCGGGGTCCAGCCGTTCGGCGGCGAGGGCCTGTCGGGCACCGGCCCCAAGGCCGGCGGACCCAACAGCCTGATCCGCTACGCCTCGGAACAGGCGATCAGCGTCAATATCGCGGCCCAGGGCGGCGATCCGGCCCTGCTCAACCTCTAGGCAACCGCCAGTTGGGCCCGACGCCCGTTCTCAGGGCGTCGGGGCCCGGGTCGGCGAGGGGTGCAGCTCAAGACCGCAATCCAGCAGACACCGCCACGCCTCTTCGGCGGTATCGGCCATGCAGAACAGCTTCAGGTCCGACTTCCCGATCAGACCCTTGGCAAGCAACATTTCGAAGTCGATGACGGACCGCCAGTGGGCTTCGTCGACCATCACCACCGGGATCGGCGGCGATTTGTCCGTCTGCCTCAGGGTGAGAATCTCGAACAGTTCATCGAGCGTGCCAAAGCCGCCCGGAAACACCACCAGCGCCTTGGCCCGCATGGCCAGATGCATCTTGCGCATCGCGAAATAGTGGAAACGGAAGGTCAGGTCCGGCGTCGACCAGGCGTTGGGTTCCTGCTCGTGCGGCAGGGTGATGTTGAAGCCGATCGACGGGGCCCCCGCCTCGGATGCACCCCGGTTTGCGGCCTCCATGATCCCCGGGCCGCCGCCCGTGGCGATAACGTTGTCGCGCACCTCACCGCCGTCGCACAGGGCGCCCCCACGCTGCGAGGCCAGGGTGCCGAAGCGGCGCGCCTCGGTATACCAGCGGGCGTGATCGGGCGACCCATCCTCGCGCACCCGGGCGCTGCCGAACACCACCACGGTCGAGCGCACGCCCCAGGCCCGCAGCGCCAGATCGGCCTTGGCGAACTCCAGCTGGAACCGGACCGCGCGCATCGGGTCACTGAGCAGGAAATCCGTATCCAGCGCCGGAAGCCGGTAGGAGGGCGACGCCTGCTGGGCGGTGTTGGACGGGTTGTCGGTCATGGGACGGTTTCCGGATGGCAACAGAGACAAGGGCCTCGACAGCCTCGATCCATATCAGCGTCGGTCGCGCCACCCAGCGGACCGACCGCCAGACCATTTTTGTTTCAGGTCGAATCGACCTGAATCCAGAAAATGGCCCCAATTCAAGCTGGAGCGAAATCTGAGCCGGGTTGGATGTCGTCCAACTCAGCCGGCTTCACTCTAGAACAGACGCGACACCCCGTCCGGGCCGGCGACGTCGCCGATACCCCCGCTGACCTCGAAGATCGTCGGACGACTGCGGCCGTCGGCCACGGCGACCGGGGCGATGATCAGCGGGGCCACGTGAATGACAGCGACCGAGTCACCGCTGGGGCAATAGACGTTCACATCGGGATAGCGGGCAGCGACCAGGCGGTTGATGCCTTCGATCAGGGCCGGGTCCCGCACCTCGGTGGCCGGCCCCGCCAGCGACAGGCCAACGGCGTCGCCCTGGCCAGCCTCGGAGCGGATGGCGATGGAGACGCGCGGGTCGGCCAGGATATTGGCCAGTTTCTGGCTGTCACGGGCGACGGTCATATAGATATTCAGACCGTCATTGACGTAGCCAACCGTGGTCACCTGCGGCCAGCCGTCGGGGCGGTTGACCCCGAGCGTCAGCAGCCGCTGGGAATCCATCAGGGCGACGATCGCCGCCACGGCCCCGCCGTGGATGGGGGTGATGTCGGTCGTCATGCGTGCGTCCTCCGTCTGACGGTGAGGGCCGGTCAGGCCCCGGGTGCATCTGGCTCTTCCGGTACTACGGGCTCCGGCTCGGACCGCCCCAGGTCACCTTCATCGAACAGGCGGAACTCATGCCAGACGCCGTTCAGAATGCCGAAGGCGACGGCGAGGCCGAGGCCGAGAATCCAGGCAAAATACCACATCAGATCAGGTCCTCGGCTCGGTCAGTACAGGTCGGGATTGGTCTTGAATTCGGCGACGCTGCTCCGGCCCCACAGCACCTTGTAGACCCAGGAGGTGTAGATCAGGATCAACGGCAGGAAGACGACGGTCACCCCCAGCATGATGAACAGGGTCAGATGGGTGGAGGATGAATTCCACACCGTCAGGCTGGACGCCGGGTCGATCGTGCTGGGCAGGATGAACGGGAACATCGACAGGCCGACGGTGGAGATGATGCCGATCACCGACACGGCCGACCCCCCGAAGGTCAGGGGTTCGGATCGACGCCAAAGGCCGAGCAGAGCCGCAACCACCCCGACCAGCCCCATCACCGGCGCGGCGATCATCCACGGATAGCGACCGTAGTTGTCGAGCCAGGCCCCGGGAGCGGCCACCACGGCGGTGCGCAGCGGATTGGACACACCTGACGGATCGGCGGCCCCGACGATGCGGAAGCCCAGATCGCCATAGGCCACGAACAGGCCGCCGGCGATGAACAGGGCGATACTCAACAGGCCGGCGACAGTGCCGAAGGTCCGGGCCCGGGCCGCGACCGGACCGCGCTCGGACTTGAGGCCCAGCCAGGCCGCGCCGTGCAACACCAGCATGGCCACCGACAGAAGACCGCACAGCAGGCTGAACGGCGTGAACAGACCCAGCAGCGAGCCCTCGTAGAAACTGCGCAGATCGCTGTCGAGGCGGAAATCAGCCCCGATCATGACGTTGCCGACAGCGACGCCGAATACCAGGGCCGGCACGAAGCCGCCGACGAACAGAGCCCAGTCCCAGAAGCTGCGCCAGGCCTTGGCGGGTCGCTTGGACCGGTATTTGAACGCCACCGGTCGCAGGATCAGGGCCGCCAGCACCAGAAACATGGCCATATAGAAACTTGAGAAACTGACCGCATAGACGAAGGGCCAGGCCGCGAAGATGGACCCACCGGCGAGCACGAACCAGACCTGGTTGCCTTCCCAGGTGGCACCGATGGTGTTGATGACCATGCGACGCTCGTCGTCGGTTTTGGCGATAAAGGGCAGCAGGGCCCCGACTCCCAGGTCAAAACCGTCGGTCAGGGCGAAGGCGATCAGTAGCACGCCCAGCAGTCCCCACCAGATCAGGCGGAGGGTGGCATAGTCGATGGGAAGTTCCATGTTCGGTATCCTGAAGATCGACGGTCAGGCGACGGCGGGCGCGGGTGTGGGGGTCGGGGGGTCGGTTTCGGCAAAGGCCTCCTGTTCAGCGAAAGGCCCCTTCTTGATCGCGTGCAGGATCAACCCGACCTCGACCACCGCCAGCGCTGCATACAGGACGGTGAAGCCGATGATCGTCCCCCACAGCTGCGAGACGCTGAGGCTGGAGGCCCCGAGGAAGGTGGGCAGGACACCCTCAACGGCCCAGGGCTGACGCCCGACCTCGGCCAGGATCCAGCCCAGTTCGGTCGAGATCCACGGCAGCGGCAGGGCCAGAACGGCCAGCCACAGGAACCACCGGGTCTCGTGCTTGCGCAGGGTGCACAGCACGAAGGCGGTGGCGAACAGGCCGATCATCAGGAAGCCGATGCCGGCCATGATGCGGAAGGCCCAGAACATCAGCGGCACATTGGGCACGGTGCTCCAGGCGGCCTGGACCACTTGCTCCGGCGTGGCCTGGCGTGGATCGGCGACAAAGCGTTTCAACAGCAGGGCATAGCCGAGATCGTTGCGGTGGATTTCGAAATCGGCGCGGGCGGTCATGTCGGACGGATCGGCCTTGATCCGCTCGACCGCGTCATAGGCGAGGACACCACGCTCGATCCGGGTCTCGGCCGTGGCGACCAATTCGAGGATACCCACGACCGGCTTGTCGATGCTGCGGGTCGAGATCAGGCCGAGAACATAGGGAATTTTGACCTCGAAATGGGTCTTGTGATCCTTGAGGCTGGGAATGCCGAAGGCGGTCAGGCCGGCCGGGGCAGGCTCGGTCTCCCACATGGCCTCGAGCGCGGCCAGTTTCATTTTCTGGTTATCGGTCAGGGCGTAGCCGCTCTCATCGCCGAGCACGACCACGGACAGGGAGGCGGCCAGGCCGAAGGCGGCGGCCACGGTCATCGAGCGTTTGGCAAAGCCGATATGGCGGCCCTTGAGCATGTAGAAAGCTGAAACGCCCAGCACGAAGACCGCGGCGATGACATAGCCGGCGCTGACGGTGTGGACGAATTTGGCCTGGGCCACCGGGTTGAACAGCACGGTCATGAAGTCCGTGACCTCCATCCGCATGGTGTCCGGATTGAAGGTGGCACCCACCGGATTCTGCATCCAGCCGTTGGCGATCAGGATCCACAGGGCCGAGAGATTGGTGCCGAGGGCGACCAGAAAGGTGACGAACAGGTGGCCGACCCGACTCAGCTTGTCCCAGCCGAAGAACATCAGTCCAACGAAGGTGGCCTCGAGGAAGAAGGCCATCAGACCCTCAATCGCCAGCGGGGCCCCGAAGATGTCGCCGACATAGTGCGAGTAGTACGCCCAGTTCATGCCGAACTGGAATTCCATGGTGATACCGGTGGCCACGCCGAGGGCGAAATTGATCCCGAACAGCACGCCCCAGAAGCGGGTGATGGTCCGCCAGATCGGCCGGCGCGTCATCACATAGATGCTCTCCATGATCACCAGCATGAAGGACAGGCCCAGCGTCAGGGGCACGAACAGGAAATGGTAGAGCGCCGTCAGGGCGAACTGCAGACGGGACAGATCGACGACCGCAAGGTCAATCATGGGCAGGTCTCCTGAGCGCCGGTTCGGGCGACCGGTTGACGCCCCGTCTAGGGGGGGCTTTAGGTCTGAACCTTGATCCTGATCAAAGTTTACACTGACACGGGCCCCTAGCGACAGCCGATGAGCACCGTTGATGTAAACCCGACCGTCGAACCCAAGCGCTGGCTGGCGGACATCGCCCGGCCGTGGCGACGCCTGAACGGTCTGGCTGCGGGCCTGGTAATCGCCGATATCCTGCCGGCAACGGGGTTTGCGCTGGGTCTGGCCATGGCCATCGGGGCGCTCCAGCAGTCGCCGACGGCCGCCCTGCCGGGTCTGGCCTTGGCGGGTGTCAGCCTCGCCCTGCGCGGACTGGTCGCACAAGCGGCGGTCCTGACGGCGGGCCAGGGGGCGGCCATGGTCAAGCGGCGTGTACGCGGCGACCTGCTGACCCAGCTGTTTGCCGGCCGTCGCCCGTCGGGCGATTCGATGACCGCCGTGGTCGACGGAGTCGAGGCGCTGGACGGCTACTATGCCCGCTTCGCTCCGGCCCGGCTGGCTGCGGCCGTATCCCCGGTGCTGATCATTGCCCTGTGTGCGGTGGCCAGTCCGGTGGCGGCCGGTATCCTGACGCTGACCCTGATCCCGTTCGCGTTCGGCATGATCCTGACCGGGACCGCGGCGGCGGCGGAGAGCCGACGGCAGTTCCTGGCGCTGGAGCGGCTGTCGGGCCTGTTTCTCGATCGGGTCCGGGCCCTGCCGACGCTGCTAAGCTTCCAGGCCGAAGCGCGCACCAGCCGCGAGATTGCCCGCGCCGCCGACGAACTGGAGACCCGCACCGGCCGGGTGCTGAAGATCGCCTTCCTGTCGTCAGGGGTTCTGGAGTTCTTCTCAGCCCTGTCGGTGGCGCTGTTGGCCGTCTACTGCGGGTTCAACCTGCTGCACCTGCTGCCGTTTCCGGTGCCCGAAAGCCTGACCCTGCCGCGTGCCTTCTTCGTCCTGGCCATGGCCCCGGAGGTCTATGCGCCGATGCGGCGGCTGGCCGCAGCCTATCACGAACGTCAGGCGGCCGAAGCCGCGGCAGCGTCGCTGGTCGAGGCCATGCCGCCGGCCCCGGCCCCGGCCCGCGCCCGCCGGGTCCCGGTCACGGCGACCGCCCCGGCCCCCGCCCTGCGTTTCCGGGGCGTGACCATCACCTATGACGACGGCGTCAGCCCGGTGCACGACTTCGATCTGGATGTGCCGGCGGGGGCGATCGTCGCCCTGGTCGGGCCCAGTGGCTCGGGCAAGAGCAGCCTGCTGCACCTGTTGCTGGGCCTGGCCCCGCTGGCAGGGGGCGAGGTCGAGGCGGACGGTGTGGCCCTGTCGCAGGCGGGCAGTTTCACCGACCGGGTCGGCTGGGCCAGTCAGGCCCCGGTCGTGGTGCCCGGCACGCTGGGCGACAATATCGCCCTGGCCGCACGCGGGGCCTCGCGTGAGAGCCTGCAGGCCGTCGCGACCCTGGCCGGGCTGGACGGCGACCTGGATCGGGTTCTCGACGAACGTGGCGGCGGTCTGTCGGGCGGCGAGCGGCGACGGCTGGGCCTGGCCCGCGCCCTGCTGAAACCCGCGCCGATCCTGTTGCTGGACGAGCCGACCGCCAATCTGGACGCGGCGTCCAAGATCGCCCTGCTGCCGGTCATTCGCGCCGCGGCGCGCGGGCGCACGACCCTGATCGCCACCCATTCGGCGGCGGTCGAGGCTATGGCTGACGTGGTGGTGCGGCTGTGACCGGTACCACCCGTTTCCGGCAGATGATCCGCGAACAGCGCCGCCAGCAGGGCGGGCGTCTGGCGCTGGCCGCCGCCGCCGGGGCAGTGGTCACCGCAGCCTCGGTACTGCTGCTGGGGCTGTCCGGCTGGTTCATCACCGGCGCGGCCCTGGCCGGGGGCGCCGGGGGCGCAGCCATCGGGGCGTTCAACTATCTGCTGCCCAGCGCCGCCATTCGCTTTCTGGCCATCGCCCGCACCGGGGCCCGCTACATCGAGCGGGTCGCCGGCCATGCGGCGGCGCTGAAGGCTCTGGCCCGGTTGCGACCGGCCCTGTTCGACGGTCTGGCCGCGGCCCCTCCGGCACGGGCCCGGTCCCTGTCCAGCGGAGAGGCATCGGCCCGGATGATCCAGGACGTCGATGCGGTCCAGACCCTGTTCGTGCGCCTGAGTACGCCGTGGGCGGCCGGCACGGGCGGGGTTGTCGCCATCGCCCTGGCGGGACTGGCGGGACCGGCCGCTGCGGCCATTGTCGCGGCCGGAACGGTGCTGGCGGTGCTGGGTGCACTGCTGATCGGACGTCGCGCCGCCGACCCAGCCGGTCGTCGCGTCCAGATCGCAACGGGGCGGTTCAAGGACCGGTTCTCGGCCCTGCAGGCCGCCGCGCCGGAGCTGAGGGCCTACGGGCTGGAGTCCTGGGCAGTGGAGCAGATCGCCGCCGAGGCCCGAACGCTGGATCGGCGCACCATCGACGCCGCTGCCGCTGCGGGATGGATGACTGCCTGGCAGAACGCCGTGACCGGGGCCACCGTGGTCGGGGTGGTGGTGCTGTCGCGGGCAACCCCCCTACCCTTGATCGTGCTGGCGGCGCTGGCCGCGGTGACGGGGATCGAGGCGGCCGGGGCCCTGGTGGCCAGCTTCCGCCAGAGCGGGGCCGCCGCGGAGGCCGTCGAGCGGCTCGGCGACCTGATGGACGACCCGGTTCCGGAAACGGGAACGGTCCCGGCGGGGGACGCCATCACCCTGAGCGGGCTGGACCTGACCCTGGCCGCCGGGGCGCGACTGGCGGTCACCGGCCCGTCCGGCGCGGGCAAGACCACGCTGATCGAGCGGCTGATGGCCCTGCGTGCGCCAGTCGTCGGCGAGCTGTCGCTGGGCGGAGTCGATCTGGCCGTAGCCGATGTCGGGGCCGTGCGGGCGCGCTTTGCCTATGCGGCCCAGGACGTGCGGCTGCTGGCCGGGACGGTGCGCGACAATCTGGGTCTGGCCCGGGTCAATGCGACCGAGGCGGACCTGTGGGCGGCGCTTGAGACGGCGGATCTGGCCGACCGTGTCCGGGCCATGCCCGCCGGTCTGGACACGCCGCTGGGCGACAATGGCGAACGGCTATCGGGCGGTGAGCGGCGGCGTCTGGGACTGGCACGCGCCTGTCTGCGGCCGGCGGCCTGGCTGGTGCTGGACGAGCCGACCGAGGGCCTGGACGCGGCGACCGAGGCCCGGGTGCTGCTGGGGCTGGACCAGTGGCTGAAGACGACGGGCCAAGGCTTGATCCTGGTCAGTCACCGCCCGGCCCCGGTGGCCCTGTGCGATCAGGTGCTGGCGGTCACAGGCTTGAGGATGGACGGTCGTCTGGTCATGGCCCGGGCCCCGGCATGCGTCGCCGCCTGAGGGTTAGCCGACGCCGTCGGCGAGATCGCGCAGGACCTCGGGCTGTTCAACACGCAACTCGGACAGGGAGATCAGGCGGATCACCCCCTGCGTCTTGAGCCGGGTCAGGACCCGGCTGACGGTCTCGATGGTCAGCCCCAGATAGTCGGCGATCTCGGCCCGGGTCATGGGCAGATGGACATGGCCCGGCGGGATGGTCCGGGTCGGGTCATGTGAGGGCAGGTCCAGCAGGAAGCTGGCGATCCGTTCCAGCGCCGTCTTTCGCCCCAGCAGCAGCATCTGGCTCTGGGCCGCCGCCAATTCGTGATTGGCCCGGTCGAACAGGGTGGTCTCCAGCGTCGGGCAGTCGCGGATCAGGGCCCGGTATTCGGTCTTGCGGAAGCGACAGGCGCCGGCCGGTTCGACTGCCTCGGCCGAAAAGACATAGGTGTCGCCGGTCGCCAGACCGAGGAAGTCGCCGGTGAACAGGAAGCCGGTAATCTGACGCCGGCCGTCGGCCAGCAGTTTGTAGACCCGCACCGAGCCCGAGGTGATGTTGAAGACGTGCCCGGCCGGATCGCCCTCACGGATCAGAACGTCGCCTGCGGCGAAGGACATATGTTCGGCCATGGCGTCGAGTCGGCCGAGATCACCATCATCGACACTGTCGCAGACACTGAGTGCACGCGCGCCGCAGGTATCACAGGCATTGCTGTTGCGGCGTTTGGAGCAGTCGGTCGGAAGGGTTTTTAGTTCGAGCATGGATCCGTCCTGGCCGTAACGCCCAATCTAGGCGTGATCCCGTGAAACGGCAACGGAACCCTTTGACCGAGATCAAGGCGGACCCGGCGCAAAACCCCCGAATAGGCGGAATGGCCGTTGTAACCGTTCGACATCTTGCCGCCAGCGACATCGACGAGGCCTTTGTCCTGGTCCGGCTGGGCTATGCCGAGTTGTCGCAGGACGACTGGCGGGTCATGGCCCGGCAGAGGATCGAGGCCGACGAGGCCACCGGCGGTATCCTGATCGCCCACGACCGGGCGGACCGTCTGCGCGGCCTGCTGCTCTATGCCATCGCCCCGAAATTCGCCGGACGGCCCAGCCTGCAGATCGACCGGCTGATCAGTTTTGACCTGCTGGATCCGGCGATCGTCGCGGATGCCCTGATTGCGGAGGTGCTGCGCGTGGCCGAGATTCAGGACTGCGACAGCTTGAGTCTGGTTCGCCCGCTGGACGCGCCCCTGCACACCACCGCGCTGGTGCTGGCCTCTGGCGCGACGGTTCTGCACCAGGTGTTCTGAACGCTGGAATTCGATCGGTGCGGGCGCTGCCCAGGCGGGCCTTTTGATCCGGAACATCGGCCTATCGGGCGCTGGGTCCGACGCCTTCGAGACTTTCCAGATAGGCGATCAGGTCGCGGATCTGCGGGGGCTCGAAGGTGAACTCGGGCATCTCCGGATGGGCCGTTACCAGACCTTCAGCCAGGGATTCCTGCAGGCTGCTGACCGGATAGCGGCGGCTCAGTTCGCGAAAGGGCGGGGCCATGGCCAGCGGACTGTCACCAGCCGGGCCGACGGCATGACAGGCGGCACATCTCGACCGAACCAGGGCTGCGCCCCGGACGACGGAGCCGCCCATCGGCGAATCCATCATGGCGACCGACGCGGCCGGACCGGCCGCCGCAGACTCCGTGATCGGTACCGGAGCGGTGGTGCAGCCGGCCAGCAGGACCAAGCCGATGAATTTCAATGGTGACATGAACAATTCCCTCACTGGGATCATTTGTCTCATGCCGGATTGTTGAGGACATTGATCCCGATCAATGCCACGCCGTCGGCGACCGGGTCTGGTGTCGGCGAACGAGAGGTCCGCCATGAGCTACAAGAGCCTGATGGTCTATGCCGACGAAGGTCTGGACAGTGACACGCGCATCACCCTGGCCTGCGACCTCGCAAAGGCCTTCGACGCGCACCTGATCGGTGTGTCGGGCAGCGCACCGGTGCCACCGCCAATGGGGGATCCCTATCTGGGCGGGGCCATGATGGGCGAGGCCCTGACCCTGTACCGTGATCTGGCCGAGCGTAATGTGACGCGCGCCGAGGCCCGCTTTCGCGAGATCAGCGACGAGCGGATCGCGGGAGCCGAATGGCGCGGCCGTATTGGTTTTCCGGCCGAGCTGATGATCGAGCAGTCGCGGGCGGCCGATCTGCTGATCCTGGGGCGGCGCGATGAACGGGCCCCGTTCTACGGCCCCGACCCGGCGGATGTGCTGATGGCCGCCGGTCGGCCGGTACTGGTGGTGCCGCCGGCCGCGCCGCGCACGCCGGTGGACTGGCCGACAGTGATCGCCTGGTCCGACAGTAGCGAGGCCCGGCGCGCTGTGGCCGCCGCCGTGCCGATGCTGCGCCAGACCGGCACCGCCCATGTGCTGGAAATTTGTGACGGCGAGGCCACTGACGCAGTCATGGCGCGTCTGAAAGACGTGGTGGCGTGGCTGGAGCGGCACGGGATCGCTGCCGACTGCGCGGTGCGCGCCCGGGGTGGAGCGACCTGTGGCGAGGCGATTCTGGAGTTCGCCGCCGAGACGTCGGCGGGCCTGATTGTCGCCGGCGGCTACGGCCACGCCCGGCTGCGCGAATGGGCGTTGGGCGGGGTGACCCGGACCCTGCTCGAACACAGTCCCGTCTGCCTTCTGCTCAGCCACTGATCCCCGAAAAGGAGCCGCCCATGTCCACCTTCCAGCACATCCGTCTCGAACTGGCCCGCGAGCCCGATCATCCCCGGGGCAATGCCAGCACGGGCTATGACCTGGTCGCCCCGCTGGATGCCGACGGCCGACTGGACCCGGCGGCGCTGAAGGCCGAGCCGGACCGCAGCCATGTGCGCCGCTTCGTCGATGACGCAACGGTGGCGACCGGCCGCCTGCGCCACACAGCCGATGATCGCTGGGTGCTGGACCTCGATCCGGGCGACGCCGACGACGTAACCGGCTTCCGTCTGGGCGAGGAGACGTTTGTGCTGGGGGAATATGTCTCGATGCTGACGGCCAACGGCACCCAGCACACCTATGCGGTCAAGCGGTTGCAACCGGTCTGACGACCGGGCGCGGCCGGCGTCAGGTCCCCAATCGGCGCTCGCCCGCTTCGGCCTCGACCTGAAGACCCATGCGCACCAGGGCGGACAGGCTGTCGGCCTCGGTCTTGACCATGATCTTGGCCCTGAACACCTCGACCGTGCGCGGACTGATCGCCAGATCCTGGGCGATCTCCTTGTTCGACTGGCCGCGGATCAGGCCGTCGAAGACCTGACTTTCGCGCCGGGTCAGGCGGTCCAGCCGCTCGAGGGTCGCGGCGCGAGACTGCCGTTCGGCGTCGACGTCGAGGAGGCGGCGCAGGCAGGCCTTGACGGTGGCGACCAGCTGGACCGGATCGACCGGCTTCTCGATGAAATCGACCACCCCGGCCTTCATCAGCCGCACGGCGACCGGGACGTCGGCATGGCCGGTGACGACAACAACCGGCCAGGCCGCGCCGCGTAACGCCATCACCCGGCGGATCAGTTCGCTGCCATCGATTCCGGGCATGCGCAGGTCGGTGACGACACAGGCCATGGCATCATCGGGCAGGCGGTCGAAGAAGTCGGCACCGTTGGCGAAGCCTCGCACCTGCAGGCTCTCACCGCGAAACAGGACGGTCAGCGAGTCGCGGACGGCGTCGTCGTCGTCAATGACAAAGACAGATGGCATCATGCCTGCGCTCCGCTTTCGGCGACCCGCGCCAGGCTGAAATAGACGTCGGCTCCGCCTGATGGGGAGGGGCGAACTGCCAGATCGCTGCGATGGTTCCTGAGAATAGTCCGGGTCGCCGGCAGACCGAACCCGTGACCGTCGAGGGCCTTGCTCATCGCGGGATGCAGCGTCAGATTCCACGCTTCCGGTGTGATCCCGGGGCCCGTGTCCTCAACAGCGATCTCATATTGGTCAATGAAAATGGATCGTCCCCTGATGATTACCGTCCGCTCACTCCGTCCAGCGACAGATGTGATGGCGTTGCGGACCAAGTTTAGCATCGCCTGCTGAATCTGGATACCGTCGGCCAGCACCCGGTCATCGCGCGCGTCGACCCGGATGATAACGGACACGCCGGCCGCAGCCCCCAAGGTGTTGATGATCGGCCTGAGGGCTCCGATCAATTGCGATACCCGCTCGGGCCGATGTGCGCCCGCCTTCGGGATCAGCCGCCCCCGCAACTCGCCGATAACCTGCCCAGCCCGCAGCAATTGGGCCCGGGCGAGCTCGAATGTCGGAACGGTTGCGCCTGAGCGCTTGAGTTCCGTCTGACCAGCCTGGAGATAGGCCGTGGCCGCCGTCAGGGGCTGGGTCAGTTCGTGGGCAAAAATCGCGGTCATTTCCCCCGTGGCATTGGCGCGCCAGCGCCGATCCAGTCGCTCTGCAAGCCGGGCGGCCGGTGCGCCCCGCGTTTCCTCGGCAATCCCGCCGAGCAGCAGGGCGGTAGCGGCAAGAAGCAGGGCGGTGACCATGCCCTCGACCCCGCCGGTGACGGGCAGGATCAGCCAGGCGGCCAGGATCGACAGCCCCATGCCGGCCAGTACGCGGCCGCGCCCCGGCAAGGCAGCGGGGACCAGGGCCAGCACGATCAGCGGCAGCAACCAGACCCGGTCGCCGGCTCCGGGAACCAGCCTGAGGGACAGGGCCAGAGCCAGCGCCGAGAGCGCCAGGAAAAGCCCGAGTCCTCGTCGATTCCACTGGTCCCGACCGGACAGGTTGGCAAACATCGTCATCGGAGGAGTTTTCGGCAGTCCGGTCGGCAGCACAAGGGGCAAACCACCGGATCGCCCGGTACCGGAGGGGCCGACGCGGGTGATTAAATTACCGCAATGCTGCATCCAAACGACACGCGACCGGCCTCACCCCCGGACAAGGGGGATCCCAAATGATGCGTCGATCGTCGACATTCAGCCTGATGCTTGCGGCCATCCTGATGACCGGCTGCGCGGCCGTGCCGGAACCGGCCCGGCCCGCCCCGGAGATTGCAGCGTCGCAACCGCTCAAACGCGAACTGGACGCCCGGGCCCCCGAATGGCTTCGTCTTTATGACGTTCCGAGCGTGTCGGTCGCCTATATCGTGGACGGGCGACTCGCCTGGAGCGTGGCCTATGGCGAACGGGCCCCGGGCCAGCCGGCAACCCCGGACACCCTGTACAATATTGCCTCGATGACCAAGCCGATCGTCGCTGAAACGGTCCTTCGGCTGACCGCTGCCGGACGCCTGTCCCTCGATGAACCCATGGCCGCCTACTGGACCGACCCCGACATCGCCGACGACCCGCGACGACTCCAGCTGACCGCGGCGATGGCGCTGCGCCACCAGTCCGGCTTTCCGAACTGGCGCTATGAGACCGAAGACCACCTGGTGTTCCAGGCCGATCCCGGCACACGCACCTCCTATTCGGGTGAGGGCTACGACTATGTCGCCCGCTTCGCCGAGCGCCGCACCGGCCAGGACTGGGAAAGCCTGGCCAATGACATGGTGTTCGGCCCCGCCGGAATGGTCGACACGCGTTTCACGGGCGGCGGTGCCGTCAGCGATCGGGCCTCCAGCTCAAAAGGTCCCGACGGCAGCTGGCGTGCGCCCGACGTCGACCCAGAATGGTCCGCCGCGGACAACGTCCGCTCGACCGCGGCCGACTATGCCCGGTTTCTGATCAGCGTCATGGATCGGCAGGGCATCACGCCTGCGCTGGCCATCCGGCGCGTGACGGTGGACGATGACCAGACCGGTCAGGCCTGTGGACCCGAGCGCCTGGCACCGGAGGCCTGCCCCGACGCCCTGGGGTTCGGTCTGGGTTGGGTCGTGACCCGCTATCCCGACGAGACCATCATCCAGCACGGCGGCGGCGACTGGGGTGAACGCACCCTGGGGTTCTATGTGCCGGAAACGCACACGGGCATCGTCGTCTTCACCAATGGTGCCAACGGGATGAAGGTCATCCGGGACGTCGTCGCCCTGCTGCACCCCAATGCGAAATTCGTGGCCTTTCTCGACATGCAGGCCCGCTGAAACGCCGCACGGCGACTTTCGGGGACAAAAACCAGCGAGCCGCGTCGCCCTTCCTCCGACCTGTACACCGGTGCCGGGCCGCGACCCGGCGCGTGGTCGAGATGTGTGCGACGTAGAGGGCCCGCCGGGTCGCCCCTCACTTCAGCGGCAGGTTAGAGGAGTCAGCCGGCCGTTCGCGTCGGCGCGGGCTCCGCACAGAATCAGCCGGGCCGAGGTATCATGTTCCAGTTCCGTCGCATGGGCTTTTCGAGGATCTGCGACCAGGCCCAGATAGACCGGGGCATTGCGGTTCCAGACCTCAATAAACCGGACTGACGGCCTCAGGTCCGCAAAGCCCGCTCCGGCCCTGAAGCCAAGCAGGTCCTCCGGGTCATGAAAGGCAACCACGTCCAGGGAGTCGGTCACCGGGGGTGGGCCTGAGGCGTCGCTGGTGACTCCCGCAGCGCCTCTTACATCGGCCATATAGGCCAGGAAGCCGCGGGGCCTGGGCGGCGGTCCGAAAGACGGCAGGCCTGCACCGCCGTCGGCGTTGGGTCCCGTCGTCGGTGCCTCGGTTACCTGCACGCCGCCCAGACCGAGTAGTGGCAACTGGTTGGCCAACATATAGAAATAGCGGGTCCGACGGGCCAAGGCAGGGAGTACCGGATCGGAGGCTGCGGCATGATCCGCCAAGGTGTCGAAGAGCATGCGGCTGCCCAGACTCATGGTCACGAAGCCGAATTCGGCCTGGCCGAACCGTTGGGCATCGTCCGTCGTCAGGGTCGTGAGATCGCAAGCGACTGCGCCATTCTGCGTCCGGGCGGGGCGACCCGCCGCTTCCCGCAGCATGGCGCACAGCCCGACCGCCAGACCTTCGCGCACCAGTCTGTTGGCTGGCCCCAGGTAGGCAGCGGCGTCGCTGAAGCCCATGACTATGGTATTCTCCTTGATGCCTCTGATGAGCAGGGAGCGGTCCTGTCCCTCCGCAATATCCGCAGCCATGAACGGTGCCTGGATCAGATCGAGATCCGCATGCCAGTAGTAGGAGTAGACGACGACGCGCTGACGGCCCTTGGAAAAGGCGTCGGTGCGGAACTCTCCGAAACTTTCGTAGCGGCAGGGAGGGGCCGTCACCCCCCTGCATTGCGTCGCCTCGCTCTCGACGATCAGCGGCGTCGACAGCTTCGCGCGAACCCAGTCCTGTCCCCCGGTGCGGTTGTAGCCCTGGTCGACCATTCTCTCGAACAGGTGTTTGGAGTAGTCGCGGGAGGTGTTGCCCATGCCGTGGACCATGTAGATGTAGCGGGTCGACCCCTCGGTCCTCGGGCCGCTGTCGGCCTCCAGCAGGCCATCGAACGCAACCGAACCGGCCGGCACAACGGAGGGATCGATCCGGGCACCGCCGGGCAGGGCCGTGCAGGCGGCGGCCAATAAAACCGTCCCCGCGAATGCCGCCCTGGTGAGTTGCGTGAACATTACGATTCCCTTCAACGATAGGCGGCGACGCGCGCAGCATTGGCGTTCATCACCCGCAGGTCATGGTTTTGATTGGCCACACCGGTCGCCACCCCCTGGTAGCGGACGTTCGGATTGGCCCAGTGGTTGATCCGACCACAATTGCAGAGTCCATCCTCCACCATAATGGTCCGCCAATCCTCGCCGTTCAGGTAGCCTCGCGCATAGGCGGGCGTTGTCGTGGTCGTATTGTCCCGGATATGCCGACCCCCAAGGAGATGACCGATCTCGTGGGGAATGGTGTGAGTTGCGATAGTGCAGAAGTAGGACACTACCGCGAAGGCCTGGCCCTCGTCGGCGTTAATGGCGACGGCCTCTCCGCAGTGGTCCGCTATCGAACTCCGGACGAGAATGACCACGTCGGACCTGGTCTGATCTCTCCATGCATGAACGTCATCCCAACGGCGGTCGCTCCGGTTTGCCAGCGCCAGTGCGTCGGTCTGGAAGTTGCCGCTCTCGCTTCCGGAAATCGCCCGGCTGCCGACAAGCTCGAGCCGGAACGTAGCGCCGCTGCGCTCAAGACCGTAATTCGTCTGGTCGATGGTGCTCTGGATCACGTCGCTGATGTGGCGGCCCCATTTGCGGGCCTCGGTCTCGGCGGCCGCCGTCCAGACAATACCTACCGAGATGATGGGAGGTTGGTCGGGCAGGGCCGCTCCCAACTCAACGAAAGGCGCGCCTTCCCCCGGGACAATGCCCCCGGAACTGCCGGCGGCGTGATCCCGAGGCAGATTCGCCACCTTGAAGTGAGCTACCGTCTGTACGCCACGCTCGCCCAGCGGGGAGAAGAGAAAGAGATCTTCACCGACTACAACAGACCCTTCAATCCCCTCATTCAACGTGAGGAAGGCGTCGCCGGTCTGCCCCGGAGCGATGAGGGGGTCAGGGGACGTGACGTCCCCGCGCCAACGCATCGCGCCACTTGCAGTGTCGACCGCCGCGCCCTTGGCGAGGAACCGGGGTCTTCCTGGCAGATCAAGCAAGAAGGCACCCTCCGCCGCCATCCCGTCGATCCGGCCGAAGCCCTGTCTGAGAACGCTGGCTGACAGGCCGTCGCGCCGCGTGCGCTGGACGCGGACCTCCTCGACGCCGGGCCACGTTTTAATGGTCTCGAGCTGCGCGTGCTCTATTGGGTTCAGGAAGGTCTCGGCGACGTCTATGAACAGCGTACGATAGTCGTCGCCGGCGTAGTCGACGGCGTCAACGGTCCCAGACGCCTGGAGCGCAGTGAAGGCCTCCTGCACACGATCATCCGGCAGCGTCCAAATCTGCGGTCCGACCGAGGTCTGGTCCACCGAAAGGACGCCCAATTCATTCTGTAGCTGCCTGGACGCAGCATCATCGACACCGGCATCGGCACCGGAAACGACCAACCGGGTTTCGGCGGTTGGCGACAGCTGCGCATCCTGCGTCGCCGGGATCATGAACAGAGCCACGCTGAGCCAGGCTAGAAACATGGCCTCCTCCGGGATCGAACGTTGGTATACCGCCACAGGTTGCGGCGGGAGTCCATAGATGCACTTTGGACCAGAACGGATCCAGCGGTTCTGCCATCTATCTGATGCCGGCTGAAATCAGCACTTCGGCGACCATAACGACCCGAATGTTCTCGCCCTTGATTCAGGAGGCGGTCGAGACGGAGCGCGACAAAATGACGAGAAGAAAAATGGCGCACCCGACAGGATTCGAACCTGTGACCCCTGCCTTCGGAGGGCAGTACTCTATCCAGCTGAGCTACGGGTGCATCCGGCCGCACGGCGGCGGAGGGCGGTGCTTAGCGCAGGACGGGGACGGCCTCAATCCCCCTTGCGCGGACCCGGTCGCGTCCGGAGCGATTTCGCTCTAGCGTGGGCCTGTCCTGTTGCGGAGTTCTGCCGATGCGTGTCCTGGCCCTGTCATTCCTGATGCTGCTGGGCGCCTGCGCCACTGCGCCGGTTCCGGCTCCGGCCGACAATCTCGACCGGATCGCCGCCGACTATGTGGCCCTGATCCTCGAGATCGGCGAGCGCGAGCCCGGCTATGTCGACGCCTATTACGGCCCGCCGGAATGGCAGGCGGCAGCCAAGGCCAACCCTCGCGAGATCCCGGCCCTCGCCGACGGAGCCGCGACGCTGACGGCCCGGTTGAACGCCGTCCCCATGGCTGGCGCTGATGCGGCGACGGTGCAGCGCCGCAAATATCTGCTGGCCCATGTGTCGGCGGCCGCGGCGCGGCTGCGTATGCTGTCCGGCGAGACCATGAGCTTCGCCGACGAGGCCGAGGCTCTGTTCGGCATTCGTCCGGAACTGAAACCCCTGTCGACCTATGATCCGGTGCTGGCCGAGATCGACGCCCTGGTGCCCGGCCCGGGCGCGCTGACCGACCGGGTCACGGCGTTCAAGGCGGATTTCGTCATTCCGAAAAACCGGCTGGAACCGGTGATCAGCGCCGCCATCGCCGAATGCCGGACCCGCACCGCCGCCCATATCGCCCTGCCGGCCAATGAGCGTTTCACCCTCAGCTTCGTCGGCGACAAGCCGTGGTCAGGCTACAATTATTATCTCGGCGACGCCGCCAGCCGCATCGAGATCAATGCCGACTTCCCGATCCATACCGAGCGGGCCATCGATCTGGGCTGCCACGAGGGCTATCCGGGCCACCACGTCTACAACGCCCTGCTGGAGCGGACCTTTGTAACCCGGCGCGGCTGGGTCGAGATGAGCGTCTATCCGCTGTTCAGCCCCATGTCGTTCGTGGCCGAAGGCAGCGCCAACTACGGCATCGACCTGGCCTTTCCCGGCGACGAGAGCATGCGGTACGAGGCGGAAGTGCTGGCCCCGCTGGCCGGCATTACGGACGCCGATTTCCCGCAGAAGGCCCGGCTGGGGACCCTGATGCGACGGCTGGCGCGGGCGGAATATACCATCGCCGACGACTTCCTGTCCGGCCGGGTCGACCGAGATGCGACCATCGCCCGGCTGGCCAAATATTCGCTGACGACCCCGGACAAGGCGGCCCAGCGGCTGCGCTTCATCGAGACCTATCGCAGCTACATCATCAACTACGGCCTCGGCCGCGACACGGTCCAGGCCTGGGTCGAACGTCAGGGGCCGGATCACTGGGCGGCGATGGAGACCCTGCTTAGCAGCCAGATCCTGCCGGTGGATTTGGTCGACTGACGAGTCTCCTCCCTGTTTGCGAAGCGAATGGGGAGGTGGCGCGGCGCGACTACGCGCCGTGACGGAGGGGCTGGGGGCGGCGACTCGGACAGCCCCCTCCACCGCTTCGCGGTCCCCCTCCCCATCTCCGATGGGGAGGAGACGGTCAGGGCTCACTGGGCCAGCATGCCGCCGTCGATCTTGAACTCGGCCCCGGTGACGAATTTACTCTCGTCTGAGGCCAGATAGAGCACGCAGTACGCCACGTCGTCGGGCTCGCCGATCCGCTTCATCGGGATGCCGCGGGCCAGTTTCTGGTGGGCGGTGGTCTCGTCACCGCCGGCCATGGCGATGAAGGGATCGAGGATCGGGGTCTTGATGAAGACCGGATGCACCGAGTTGCAGCGCACGTTCCAGTCCTGTTTCGCGGCCTCGAGCGCCACGGTCTTGGTGTACATCCACACCGCCGCCTTGGTGGCGTTATAGGCCCCCATCCCCGGAGCGGCGGCCAGACCCGCCACCGACGAGATATTGATGATCGAGGCCGGGGCCGCGGCGCGCAGATGGGCCATGGCGTGTTTGCAGCCCAGCATGACGCTGTCGACATTGACGGCCTGGACCCGGTGCCAGTTCTCCAGCGTGTCACTCTCGGCGTAGTGCAGCTCGCCACCGATGCCGGCGTTATTGACCAGGATCGACAGCCCGCCCATGGCGGCGACGGCGGACTCGACTATGGCGATCCAGTCGGCCTCGCTGGTCACGTCATGGGCGAAGGCGAAGGCCGAATCCGGCACCTCGGCATTGATAGCGGTGGCGAGGGCCTCGACCCCGGCCAGATTGACGTCGGTCAGGGCGACCCTTGCCCCCTCACGCGCCAGCATCCAGGCCATGGCCGCGCCCAGCCCGCCGGCCGCGCCGGTGATCAGGGCCCGTTTGCCCGCGACCCGGCCCCGCCCTGTCGTGGTCATCTCATTGCCCTCCCAGGCGGTCAGCGGTCGCATCGATGAACCGGGCCATGCGGATATCGTTGTCGGTGACACCGCCGGCGTCATGGGTGGTCAGCAGGATTTGGACCCGGTTATAGACATTGGACCATTCCGGATGGTGATCCATCTTCTCGGCCAGCAGGGCCACCGCGGTCATGAAGGCGAAGGCGGCGTTGAAATCGTCAAATTTCAGGGCCCGCGCGATGGCCGGGCGATCGCCGGGGGCGGCGGTCCAGCCCGGCAGGCCGGCCAGGGCTTCCGTAAGGTCAAGGGCCTGAAGCGCCATTATCCGTCTCCTCTTTGCCCCTCTGCCGTATCCCGCCCGTCCCGTCGCCACAAGCGCTTGCCGGGCCGGACCGGCCCCGATGCAACCGCGACCACGAGGCCCGGTGACGGCGTCGTTGCAAACGGCTAAACCGCGCGCATGACCGACCCCGCCACAGCATCCGGCAAGACCTCATCCTTCGGGTTTCGCGACGTCGACGCGACCGAAAAGGTGCGCATGGTGCGCGGCGTATTCGACAGCGTCGCCTCCAGCTATGACCTGATGAACGACGTCATGAGCGGCGGCGTCCACCGGCTGTGGAAGGACGCGGCCGCGGCCAAGCTGAACCCGCGCCCGGGCGAGACCATCCTCGATGTCGCCGGCGGTACCGGCGACATGGCCCGGCGCTATGCGAAGATGGCGCGCGCAGCCCAGCAGCGGCGCGGCGGCGAGGACGCCTCGATCATCGTGCTGGACTACAATGCCGAGATGATCATGGCCGGGGTCGACAAGGGCGGCGAACCGGAGATGTCGTGGACGGTCGGCGACGCCATGGCCCTGCCGCTGCCGGACGCCTCGGTCGACGCCTATTCGATCAGCTTCGGCATCCGCAATGTCGCCGACATCCCCCAGGCCCTGGCCGAAGCGCGACGCGTGCTGAAGCCCGGCGGACGGTTCCTGTGCCTGGAGTTCTCGCGCCCGACCACGGCACCGGTGCGATCGGTCTATGACGCCTGGTCGTTCAAGGCCATTCCGCGCATCGGCGGCTGGATCGCCGGCGACCGCGACAGCTATCAATATCTGGTCGAGAGCATCCGCCGCTTCCCCGACCAGAAGACCTTCAAGGCGATGATCGAGGCCGCCGGCTTCAGTCGGGTGACGGTGACCAACCTGTCCGGCGGCATCGCGGCCATCCACCACGGGTGGGCGATCTGACCGGCACGGCCCGCTACCGAACGGCCCCGACGCCGCCCACCGCCCTTCCCGTGCGCGACCCGCTGGGCGCGAGCTGGCGGCTGATCGGCTGGCTGGGCGTGCTGGCGCGCTACGACGCATTGAGCCCGCGCGAGATCACCGGACAGTTGCCCGGCTGGGCCCGCCCGCTCGCCGCCCTGATCCATCTGTTCGCCCGCCGCGAAGGCCGTGTGGGCCGCCCCGGCCAGCGTCTGGCCCATGCGTTTGAACACCTCGGCCCGGTGGCGATCAAACTGGGCCAGGTCATGGCCACGCGGGCCGACATCTTCGGCACCGAGTTCGCCACCGACCTGGGCCGACTCAAGGACCGGCTGGAGCCCTTCCCCACGGCCGAGGCCCGCACCGAGGTGGAGCGCTCGCTGGGCCGACCGCTGGACAGTTTGTTCACGGATTTCGGCGACGCGATCGGGGCCGCCTCCCTGGCCCAGGCCCATCCGGCCTGGCTGGCCGACGGCCGCAAGGTGGCGGTCAAGGTGCTGCGCCCCGGGGTCGAGCGACGGGTGGCCAAAGGACTGGACTCGATGCGGCTGGCGGCGCGGCTGGCCGACCGGTTCGTGCCCCTGTCGCGCCGGCTGGAACCGCGCGCCTTCGTCGAAACCATCGCCCGCGCGCTGCAGCTGGAGCTGGACATGCGACTGGAGGCGGCCGCCGCCTCGGAACTGAAGGACATCATGGACGCCGGTCTGGCCGAGGGTGGCAGCCATATGACGGCCCCGGCTGTGGTCTGGGAGGGGGTCGGCAAGCGCGTGCTGACGCTGGAGTGGGCCGTCGGCATAGCGATGACCGATCCGGCCGCCGCCGATCAGCCGGGGCTGGACCGCAATGCCCTGGCCGACAACATCGTGCGCGCCTTCCTGAGCCAGGCGCTGGACCACGGGACCTTTCACGCCGACCTGCACGAGGGCAATCTGTTCGCCCGCGCCCCGGCCGAGGTGGTGGCTGTCGATTTCGGCATCATCGGTCGCCTCGGACCGTCCGAGCGACGCTATCTGGCCGAGATCCTGTGGGGCTTCCTGAGCCGCGACTACGAGCGCATCGCCCGGGTCCATTTCGAGGCCGGCTATGTGCCGCCGCACCATTCGGTCGAGGCTTTCGCCCAGGCCCTGCGCGCCGTCGGCGAGCCCGTCATCGGCAAACAGGCCAGCCAGGTGTCGATGGGCCGGCTACTGGGTCAGCTGTTCGAGATCACCGCCCTGTTCGACATGCATCTGCGGCCCGAACTGATCCTGCTGCAGAAGACCATGGTTTCGGTCGAGGGCGTGGCCCGGCGGCTGAACCCGGACCACGATCTGTGGGCAGCGTCCCAGCCGGTGGTCGAACGCTGGATCCGGCGCGAACTGGGACCCCAGGCCCAGATCCGCGAGACCGTGGACGAGGTCCTGTCGACCTTGAGGGCCCTGTCACAATGGGCTCAGCGGCCGCCTGAACCGGCCCCGGTCGTAGTGCAGTCCGTCACCTCGCCGTGGATCGTGGCCGGGGTGGTTCTGGCTCTTTCCACGGGCATCGGTGCCCTTGTTCTGTCGCTTTGGCAGACCATTCTCTGATCCTCACTCCGGAGTATCGCCCATGAAGACCGCCCTGCTCGCCGGCCTGGCCCTGCTGCTCAGCTCCGCCGCCGCCCTGGCCCAGACCGGACCGGCCGCTGCCACCCTGCCCAACAGCTTCGACCGGACGATCGCCGTTCCGGCTGCGCCCGCCGCGCCCCCGATCGTTCAGACCATGGCCGATGAGCGCTCCGAGGACGCCCTGCGCGATTTCATCGCCGGTGCCGCCGCCGGCGACATCGACACCTCCAACCTGTCCGATGACCTGATCACCGCGATCACCGCCCAGGCCGACCAGGTCACCCCGCTGATCCAGAGTTTCGGTGCGGTGCAGGCCGTGACCTTCGTCGGCAAGCGCGACGGGGCCGATCTGTTCAGCGTGTTGTTCGCCAATGCGGAAACGGAATGGATGATCGGCTTCAACGACGACGGCAAGATCGGGGCCCTGCTGTTCCGACCAGCCCCGACGGAATAGGCACCGTCCAGCGTTGAAGCTTCGGCGGGTGGGGGCCCACCGGAGAAGCTAGATGCGTATGTCGATCGCGGGCCTTGGCCTGCTGATGCTGGTTCCAGCCTGCGCCACCGCGCCGGAGGCCCCCCCGCACCCGGCCGGCCCCCAGGTCTTTGTCAGTCCGTTCGGCGAACCTTTCACGTCCGGCCCCAGCGAGCCCTATCCGGTCACGGCCTGGTTCACCGGCGCGGACAGTGACCACAACGACATATTGACCCCGACCGAGTTCACCGTCGACGGTGATCGCTGGTTCCTCCGGCTGGACCGGGACGGCGACCAGGTCCTGAGTCTCGGTGAAATCATGCAGTACGAGCAGGAGGTGACCCTGGCCCTGCAGGGCGGTCGCCGGCCCGGCGGTGCGGACCGGCGCAATCCCGAGCGTTCAGGATCGCTGCCCCCGGTCCATGGACTGGCCCTGGCCGGAGATCAGGAGCGGCCGCAGCGCGGTGGTGGTGGCCGGCAGGGTGGCCAGAGGGGACAGGGCCGCCGGGACGGCGGGGACGGCGGGGGTGCCGTATCACGCCTCGCGATGGCCGGATTGCTCAACGTGCCCCAGCCGGTCAAATCGGCCGATACCAATTTCGATCAGAAGGTTACCCGGGACGAATGGCACGCGACGGCGGATCGCTGGTTCCGCTTGCTGGACAGCGACCACGACGGCCGTCTGCTCATGAGCGAACTTCCCGAAACCGCATTGCAGCGCGGCGAGGGGCGGGGTCCGGGTCGGGGTCAAGGTCAGGGCCGGCGCGGTCCGGACTAATCCGAGGTGTCGGGTCGTCCGCGCGCCGATTTGATGCCCGAGCGTTTGGCCTTGCCGACCAGTCGCCTTTCCTTCGAGGCCCGGGTCGGCCGCGTCGGCACGCGATAGACCGGGGCCACCGCGGCCGTGTCCACCATTTCCTGCAGCCGGGCGATGGCGTCGGCGCGATTGCGTTCCTGTGAGCGGAAACGCACGGCATTGATCAGGATGACGCCATCGAGGGTCAGCCGGCTGCCGGCCAGTTTCATCAACCGTGCCCGCACCGGTTCGGTCAGGGACGGCGAGTTGCGCGCGTCGAACCGCATCTGCACCGAGGTCGAGACCTTGTTGACGTTCTGACCGCCCGGTCCGCCGGCGCGATAGAAACGAAACTCCAGCTCATCCTCGGGAATGACAATGCTCACGGCACGCTCCGTCGCGCCCGGACCACCGCCGTGTCCAGCGCCTGCAGGAAGGCGGACCTGTCCTTCGGGCCGAAGGGGGGCGGGCCCGAGGTCGGCAGGCCCATGGAGCGCATATGCTCACCGACCAGACGTCCAGCCAGGGCCGAGCCGATCGAGTCGGGGGTGAAGGGCTGGCCATTGGGCTTCATCGCCTGGGCGCCGGCCTTCAGGCAGCGGTCGGCCAGCGGGATGTCCGAGGTGATGACGATGTCGCCCGTCACAGCGCGTTCGGCGATCCAGTCGTCGGCGATGTCCGGACCCGCATCGACCACCACCTGTTCGATCCACGGCGCGCGGCGGGTGTTGATCCAGCCGTTGGAGACGACGAAGACCTGCAGGCCGTAGCGTTCGGCCACGCGATACACCTCATCCTTCACCGGACAGGCGTCGGCGTCGATGAACAGGCGGGTGGCAGGTGTGGCGGGCGGGGTCATGCCCCGCCCTGTATCACTGTCCGTAGGCCGGTGGCATCCCGTTGGCCTGAACCCCGCCGTTACGATAGCGGTCGCGCAGCAGGAACTGGCGGCTGGTCATCGACTGGGCCTCGCCGCCGATATAGACGGCCTCGGCCTGGCTGAGGGGTTCCAGCGGGTCACCGGACCAGATCACCACATCGGCCGCAGCCCCGGCTTTCAGCTCACCGAACTGGCCGGCCATGCCGAAAATCCGCGCCGGGTTGACGGTGATGGCCGCGATCGCGGCCTCATAGGACAGGCCGTGCGAGACGGCGTTGCCCGCGTTGTAGCGAATATCGCGCGCGCGGTGGGTCGAGCCCTCATTGCCCTTGATGGCGATGACAACCCCGGCAGCCTGGAGGGCGGCGGCGTTCTCCATCCGGGCCGCGCGCATTTCGAAACTGCTCGGCAGGTTGGCGATCGGATTGAGCAGAACCGGCACGCCGGCGGCGGCGATCTGATCGGCGACCAGCCAGCCCTCCTCGGCCCCGTCGAGGATCAGCTTGACCCCCTCCTCGCGGCCCAGACGCAGGACCTGCTGGATGTCGGCCGCGCGATGGACGGTGACGATCAGCGGCATCGTGCCGTTGGCGACCGGGATCAGCGCCTCGAGATCGGCCCGCGACAGGCTGAGGTCGCGCAGGCCGGCGCGGTCATAGGCCGACCGGTTGCGCGCGAACAGCCGGACCTCGGCCAGGGTTTCCTTGAACTGGGTGAACTGGGCTCCGCGCGCCCCACCCGCGATGCCGGCTCCGGCTTCGCCGAACGGAGCGACCATGGCTACCCGCGGCTTGACCAGAATATCGGTACCCTCGGCCAGGTGAATGACGGCCGCCTGGCCGGCGAACAGGCTGGGCGACTGCAGGCCGGCCGAACCGACGCCGGCGAAGTCGCTGTCGTCATGGGCGTGACCACCCCCGCCGCCACCGGCATGACTGGGGGTGACGATGGCGCGGGTCACACCGCCGAGCCGGGCGACCGGCAGGGTGAAGGACCAGGGATCGAGACCGTAGGAGACGTCGAACGCAGCGCTGACGCTGTTGGCGCTGCTGGACAGGTCGTTCGAGCCGCGGACCGAGGACACTTCGGAACCGCCCAGGCCGCTGTCGACGGCGACGAAGCCGGGGGTGACGATCTTGCCACGCGCATCGATGATCCGGGCCCCGGATGGGGCCGCGCTGGTGCCGACCGAGACGATCCGGCCATCACGCAGGACGACGGTGCCGTTCTCGATCACTGAAGTGCCGGTCAGGACCCGGCCGCCGGTGATGGCGGTCAGTTCCTGCGCGAGAGAGGGCGTCGACAGGGTCAGGGCCGCGGCGGCGCCGAGAATGAAGCTGGTGAGACGCATCAGCGGGCTCCTTCACGGACGTTGGCGGCACTGAGGTCGTAACCGGGCTGACCCAGTTCGAAGTCGGACACCGGCTGATAGGCCGGGTTCATGCGATCGAACGTCAGGGCCCCGTCGATGAAGACCTGATCGGCGCGGGCGTAGATGCTGAAGGGATCGGCGCTCCAGATCACCACGTCGGCGCGCTTGCCGGCCTCGAGCGATCCGGTCTGGTCGGCGATACCCAGCGACCGGGCCGGGTTCAGGGTGATCCAGCTGATCGCCCGCTCCTCGGGGATGGTCATACCGATACGGCGACCGGCCGCCAGGGCGGCCGCGGCCTCCTGGTTGAGGCGCTGGGTCAGCTGGGCGTCATCGGAGTGGATGATGGCACAGGAGCCCTCGGGGGCATCGACCAGGGCGGCATTGGCCTCAACCGCATCGAGCGCCTCCATCTTGAAGCCCCACCAGCCGGTCCACATGTCGGCGCAGATGCCCTCGCGGGCCAGCATCGGCGCGATCTTGTAGGCCTCGATGGCGTGGTGGAAGGCGGTGATCTGGTAGCCGAACTCCTTGGAGATATCGATCATCACCGCCATCTCGTCCGCGCGGTAGCAGTGGTTCTGGATCAGGATCGTGCCGTCCAGCACCCCGACCAGGGTTTCGAGCTGGAGATTGCGGGTCGGCGGCGAACCCTCGCCGTCATCGCGCCACTTGTCCCATTTGGCCTTGTATTCGCGGGCGGCGATGAAGGCGGCGCGATAGCCGGCGACATTGCCCATGCCGGTGGCCGGCGACTGGTTGCGGCTGCCGTAGACCCGCGACGGGTTCTCGCCACAGGCCATTTTCAGCCCGTAGGGCGCGCCGGGCATCTTCATGCCCTGCATGGTGATCGACGGCACATTGCGAACGGTGACCCCGCGACCGCCGAACAGATTGGCCGATCCGGGCAGGATCTGCAGCGTGGTCACGCCACCCGCGCGAGCGGTGTTGAAGCCGGGGTCCTGGGGCCAGATCGAGTGTTCGGCCCAGACCTGGGCGGTGTTGGGATTGGTGGCTTCGTTGCCGTCGCTCATGCCCTGCACGCCGGGCGAGGGATAGACGCCGAGGTGGCTGTGGGTGTCGATCACCCCGGGGGTGACATAGCGGCCGCGGGCATCAACGACACGAAAGCCCGCCGGCACGGGGGTCGCGGCGTCGCCGACCGCGGTGACCCGCCCGTCGGTGACGATGACCACGCCATTGTCGAATTTCGTGCCGGCCCCGGTCAGGACCGTGCCGCCGACGATGGCCATGTTCTCGCGCGGCATCGCCGCATAGGTCGAGGGGAAGGGGTCAGGATTGGCGGCCGCGTCGAGGCCGCGGGCCAGGGTCCGGCCGTTGTCGGCGCTGGACGCGGCCGGCGTGTCGGTGGTTCCGGCCGCTCCTGTGGTGGCGCAGGCCCCCAGCGACAGGCCGCCGGCCAGAACGCAGGCGAGGACAGCGAGGCTGGTGCCCCGCAGGCGATTGACGGTCATCGAATTCTCCCCAGAGACCCAACCATCGCCGCCCCGGCGATGTGTGATGACGGGATTGGACCCCCTCCCCGCGGGAACGTCAAAGTGGGATTCATTACAAACCCGTAAGGTTGGCCCGTACCTGTCCGTCATCGAGGCCGTCGATGTGAATCATCTTGAGCCGCGACTGGCCGCCACGCTGCAGCGTCACCGCAGATTTCGGTACGCCGAGGCTTTTAGCGAGCAATTTCAGCAGGGCGGCATTGGCCTCGCCCTCGACCGGGCGGGCGCGCACACGGACCTTCAGAACAGCGCGCCCTTCGGCGTCGACATCCCAGCCGTCGATGCGGTCGGCGGCGGCACCGGGGGTCAGGCGGACAGCGAGGCGGGCGGAGTCGGACATTCCGCTCCACCCGGCCTTCGTATCAGCCCAGCGCCGTCATCAGTTCCGGGATGGCCACCTTGTAGTCGGCGACGATGCCGAAATCAGCGACCTGGAAGATCGGGGCGTCGGGATCCTTGTTGATGGCGACGATGATCTTGGAGTCCTTCATCCCGGCCAGATGCTGGATCGCGCCGGAGATGCCGATGGCGATGTACAGGCCCGGAGCCACGACCTTGCCGGTCTGGCCGACCTGATAGTCGTTGGGCGCATAGCCGGCGTCGACGGCAGCGCGCGAGGCCCCGACGGCAGCACCCAGCTTGTCTGCCAGCGGATCCATCACGGCGTGGAACTCCTCGGCCGAACCCAGGGCCCGCCCACCGGATACGACGATCTTGGCCGCGCCCAGTTCGGGACGGTCGGACTTGACCATCTCTTCCGAGACGAAGCCGGCGCTGCGACCGGCGTCGACGACCTTGGCAGCCTCGACCGCGGCCGCCCCCCCCTCTTCCGCCGCGTTGAAGGCGGTCGGGCGCACGGTGATGACCTTCTTGCCGTCCGAGGACTGGATCGTCTCCAGCGCGTTGCCGGCGTAGATCGGGCGCACGAAGGTATCGGCCGAGACCACCTCGATGATGTCCGAGATCGGCGCGACGTCGAGGGCGGCGGCGATACGGGGCATGAAATTCTTGCCGTCGGTGGTGGCCGGCGACAGGATCGCGTCATAGCCCCCGGCCATGGCCACCACGGTCGCGGCGACGGCCTCGGCCAGTTGGTGACCCAGGGCGGGGCTTTCAGCCTGCAGAACCTTGCGCACGCCCTTGATCTTCGCGGCGGCACCGGCGGCGGCCTTGGAGCCGTCGCCGAGGACCAGGACATCGACGTCGCCGGACAGGGCCAGGGCCGCCGTCACGGTCTTGTGGGTGGTGTCGCGGACGGTGTCCCCGTCGCGGTCGGCAATGACGAGAACGGCCATTACAGGACCCCCGCGGTCTTGAGCTTGGAAACCAGTTCGGCGGCGTCCGCCACGATGATACCGGCCGAGCGTTTGGGCGGCTCGGTGACCTTCAGGACCTTGAGACGCGGCGCGACGTCAATGCCGTAGTCGGCGACCGCCTTCATGGCGATCTCCTTCTTCTTGGCCTTCATGATGTTGGGCAGGGAGGCATAACGCGGCGTGTTCAGCCGCAGGTCCACCGTCACCACCGCCGGCAGCGGGGCCGCCAGGGTCTGCAGGCCGCCGTCGACCTCGCGGGTCACCGTGGCCTTGCCGTCAGCGATGACGATCTTGCCGGCGAAGGTGGCCTGGGGCCAGTCCAGCAGGGCCGCCAGCATCTGGCCTACGGCATTGTTGTCTCCGTCGATCGACTGTTTGCCCAGCAGAACCAGGTCCGGCTTCTCCTCGTCGACCACCGCCTTGAGCAGCTTGGCGACAGCGAGGGGCTCAAGATCGGCGTCGGACTGGATCAGGATGCCGCGGTCGGCCCCCATGGCCAGGGCGGTGCGGATGGTTTCCTGGGCCTGGGTCACGCCGATCGAGACCACGACGATCTCGGTAGCGGTGCCGGCGGCATGATGGTCCTTGCCGTCGCGCAGACGTACGGCCTCCTCGACGGCGATTTCGTCGAACGGGTTCATGCTCATCTTGACGTTGGCCAGATCGACGCCGGTCTGGTCCGACTTCACTCGAGCCTTGACGTTATAGTCGATCACCCTTTTGACAGGGACGAGAACCTTCATGAGCCTACCCATACAAGCGCCGGAATGTTGCGGCACGGAATGGAACGGCCAGAAGGGCCTGTCAATGTAACGTCGGGTCAAGTCGCCGTGGTGACCTGTCCTGAAACACGCCGGAAAACGCGATGAAACGCCTGTTGACGATGAAACGGCTGAGCGCCCTGTTCCTGAGCCTGTTCGGCGTACTGGTGGCCGGAGCTTTCGCCTATCAGGCGCTATGGGCTGAGCCGGGCGAACGCTGTGAGGCCCGCGGACAGTGGTGGGCCGACGAAGGCCGCATCTGCGCCCAACCGATCTCGATCGCCGAGATCACGGGTCGACCCAATCCCGGCGAGCGGGCCGCGGCATCGGCCGAAAAGAACCGTGAACTGGTGCGGATCGAGGACGAGATCGCCGCCCAGAAACGCGCCCGCGACGCCGACGCTGATGTCCAGCGCGCCCGGCTCGCAGCCTCACAGGGTCGCTAGCGGGTCGCGCCGGGCTTCCACAGGACGTCACCGCCGCCATTGGCGTTGGCCCGTCGGGCCGCGACGAACAGATGGTCCGACAGCCGGTTCAGATAGCGGGCCGCCGCCGGGGTCACGGTCTCACCGGACTCGACCAGACGCACCGTCTCGCGTTCGGCCCGTCGGCAGACGGTACGGGCCAGATGCAGATGCGCCGACAGGGGCGCGCCACCGGAGAGAATGAAGCTGTCCAGAGGCTTGAGACAGTCATTCATCCAGTCGATCTCGGACTCGATCCGCTCGACCTGGCTGTCGAGGATGCGCAGCGCCTCCCATTTCGGCGGCGGCTCATGCGGCGTGGACAGGTCCGCGCCCAGATCGAACAGTTCGTTCTGGATACGACCCAGCATCGCGTCGATCCGGTCATTCTGGCCGGAATGCAGCCGGGCGACACCGATGACGGCATTCAACTCGTCGACCGCGCCATAGGCCGAGACCCGCGCGCAGGACTTGGACACCGGCTCCCCCGAGGCCAGCCGCGTGGATCCGTCATCGCCGGTACGGGTGTAGATTTTGTTCAGAACGACCATTGGCTCTTCCTCGGGGCTTCAGCCGCCGTGTGATGTCTTCCACCACAGGCCGGCCATCAGCAGGGTGACGGCGACGGCCTGAAGCACGATGCGCAGCCGCATCAGCTTGTTCGAATTGGAGCGGGCATAGTCCCCGCCCCGGAAGAGCGAATAGATCCCGAAGCCCAGTGTGACGGTCACCGCGGCCACGGCCAGCAGGATCAGAACGGTAAAGACGTTTTGCATGGCTCTGTTCTAGTCCGCTGCGCAGTGGGAGACCAGTCGGCGCGTGCCGCGACCGGGTGCCGCAACGGTGCGATGCAAGTTTTTGCCGCCGGGCTAAGCGATTGGTCACCATTTCAGGCCATAAGTCGTGGCGAGGACCGGGATGACCGACAGAACTATTCGCAATCTGGACAATCTGCGCCATTCGGCGTCGACCGCGCGGTTGCTCAACCTGCTCAAGGTGGCGAACGATCACGGCCACACGCGCGCCTGGGCCGAACAGCCCCTGTTCGAGTCCATGAGCCTGAACCGCGCCATGATCCTCAAACACCGGTTGCGCCGGGACGAGCTGGACTGTTTCGTCGGGCGGCGGCACGTGGCGACAAAGATCATCCTGCCGATCGATGCGGAAGAGCTGAAGGCGGGCGGCCGCTACACCTTTATCAATCAGCTCGGCTTCGATCGGATCGTTAAGGAAGGCTTCGGTCTGACACCGGACCATCCGGACGTCGAGACCCTGAGCGTCCTCGATCAGTTGCCCTCGCTGGATCCGTTCCTGTTGCGCGAACGGCTACGCCGCAACGGCATCGAACCAGCCGCCTGCTATTTCGCGATCAGCGAGTCGGACCTCGACCAGATGTCCACCTTCGTCGAAAGCGAGATCCAGCCCCTCGTCAGTCTCAGCGTCGGCGACCTCGAGTTCATGCCGGGGTCCGTCCAGACCCTGGCCGGCAAGATCCTGTCCGGCGAACCCGGCGAACATATGGAAGCGTTGCGCGTCACCCTGCGACTGGCACCGGACGATTACCAGGAGGGCATCTTCTGCTGGAAGGGTTTCCTCTATTACAAATGGGTCCTGACAACCCTGACTGCGGAGATCAGCGCCGTATCGGACGAGGTCGCGAACATGGTCCCCCGCGGCCGGATCGAACCGGCTCTCAAGGACTATCTGTCGCGAACGCGCGAGCTGCTGCGTGGCCGAATCCTGCGCACCTGCGAGGAGGTTCGGGTCACGATCGAGGTCTATGACAATGCCTTCGCCGGCCTGTCCATTGAAGGCCAGTCGGGCGTGTTCAGGGACTTCCTGATCGAGGCTCCGTCAATGTTCAGCCGCCTCGGGGAACAGCTCGGTGCGCTCCAGCACATCGTCAGCTTCTGGCGCTACCGGTTCGCGCCGGGACGGGCCCCAGCAGACGTGGGAGAACTCATTGATATCCTGATGGATTTCGAGATCGGCCTGCTCGGATATGGTGAGACCATCGGCGTCAACCCCGCCGCCGCCTGAGGCCTCGCCGGATCCGGGCCACCGAAGCCACCCCACAAAAGGAAACGGGCCGGCGGTTTCCCGCCGGCCCTTGCCAATTCGCCCTCCACCCTGACCGGGTGGAACGGGATCTAGTAGCGGTAGTGATCCGGCTTGAACGGCCCCTCGGTCGGGACCGAGATATAGGCGGCCTGTTCCTTCGACAGGGTCGTCAGCTTCGCGCCCAGCTTGGCCAGGTGCAGCATGGCGACCTTCTCGTCGAGGTGTTTGGGCAGGACATAGACTTGGTTCTCGTATTTGGCCTTGTTGGTCCACAGTTCGATCTGCGCCAGCGTCTGGTTGGTGAACGAGGCCGACATCACGAACGACGGGTGACCGGTCGCATTGCCGAGGTTCACCAGACGCCCCTGCGACAGCAGGATGATCTTGTTGCCGCCCGGGAATTCGATGTGGTCGACCTGGGGCTTGATCTCGTCCCATTTGAAATTCTTCAGGCCGGCGACCTGAATCTCGGAATCGAAATGCCCGATGTTGCAGACGATGGCGTTGTTACGCATCCGGCGCATGTGATCGACGGTGATCACATCCTTGTTGCCGGTGGCGGTGACGAAGATGTCGGCCTTGTCGCAGACGTCATCCAGGGTCTGGACGTCATAGCCTTCCATCGCCGCCTGCAGGGCGCAGATCGGGTCGATCTCGGTAACGATGACCCGCGCGCCGCCGTTGCGCAGCGACGCGGCCGAGCCCTTGCCGACGTCGCCATAGCCGCAGACCACGGCGACCTTGCCCGAAAGCATCACGTCGGTGCCGCGACGGATGGCGTCGACCAGGCTTTCACGGCAGCCGTAGAGGTTATCGAACTTGGACTTGGTGACGCTGTCGTTGACGTTGATGGCGGGGAACGGCAGCTCGCCCTTTTCGGCCATCTGGTACAGGCGGTGCACGCCGGTGGTGGTTTCTTCGGAGACGCCGCCGATGGCGTCGCGGATGGCCGAATAGAAGCCCGGCTTTTCCCTGATGTAGCGCTTCATCACGGCATAGAGGGCTTCCTCTTCCTCGTTCTCGGGATTGTCGAGCACCGAGATGTCCTTCTCGGCCTTGGGGCCGAGCACGCACAGCAGGGTGGCGTCGCCGCCGTCGTCGAGGATCAGGTTCGGGTAGCCGCCGTCGGCCCATTCGAAGATCTTGTGGGCGTAGTCCCAGTACTCCTCGAGGGTCTCGCCCTTGGTGGCGAACACCGGCGTGCCCGAGGCGGCAATGGCGGCCGCGGCGTGGTCCTGGGTCGAAAAGATGTTGCACGAAGCCCAGCGGACCTCGGCGCCGAGGGCTTCCAGCGTCTGGATCAGCACGGCGGTCTGGATGGTCATGTGCAGGCTGCCAGCGATGCGGGCCCCCTTCAGCGGCTTGCTGGTACCGAATTCGTCGCGCAGGGCCATCAGCCCGGGCATTTCGGTTTCGGCGATGGAGATTTCCTTGTTGCCGTAGTCAGCCAGGGAAATGTCGCGGACGATGTAGTCGGTCATGCGGAAACGCTCTTTCGCCAATTAGGGGGGATTGCCGCGCCCTATAGCCCGACGGGCCGCAGGGAGCAATGCTCATATAAGGATATCCTTATATGATGCGGCGGACGATCACGTCCGGATTTCGAATTCCGGCGCTTGGCGCGTCAGCGGCGAGCCGCTAGTCAGCACCCATGGCCGATGACATCGCAATGAACCGCCCCGCCGCCCGCAACTTCGCCCAGCCGCGCCATGACTGGACCCTCAACGAGGTTGAGGCCCTGTTCGCCCGGCCGTTCATGGAACTGGTGTTTGAGGCTGCCACCGTGCACCGGGCGTGGTTCGATCCATCAGAAGTGCAAAAGAGTCAGTTGCTGTCGATCAAGACCGGCGGTTGCGCCGAAAACTGTGGCTATTGCAGCCAGTCAGCCAGCTTCGACACCGGACTGAAAGCCGAAAAGCTGATGGACGCCACCGCGGTGCTGGCCGAGGCCATGGCGGCCAGGGCGGGCGGTGCCAGCCGCTTCTGCATGGGCGCGGCCTGGCGCGAACTGAAAGACCGCGACACACCCAAGCTGGCGACCATGATCGCGGGGGTAAAGGCGCTGGGGCTGGAGACCTGCGCCACACTGGGCATGCTGACCGCCGATCAGGCACGTCAGCTCAAGGACGCGGGACTCGACTTCTATAATCACAACCTGGACACCGGCCCGGAGTATTACGCCCAGGTCGTCACCACCCGGACCTACCAGGACCGGCTGGACACGCTGAAGCACGTCCGCGATGCGGGCATGAGCACCTGCTGCGGCGGCATCGTCGGCATGGGCGAAGCACGGCGTGACCGCGCCAGCCTGCTGCACGCCCTGGCCACCCTGCCCGCACATCCCGACAGCCTGCCGGTCAATGCGCTGGTGCCGGTCACCGGCACGCCGCTGGGCGAGCGGATGCTGGAAGAAGGGCAGATCGACCCGATCGAATTCGTCCGCACCGTCGCGGTGGCACGATTGGTCTGCCCCAAGGCCATGGTGCGGCTGTCGGCGGGACGCGAGACGATGAGCCCCGAGATGCAGGCACTGTGCTTCCTCGCCGGGGCCAATTCGATTTTCGTCGGCGGTAAGCTGCTGACCACACCCAATCCGGAACAGGACGAGGACGCTGCCCTGTTCGCCCTGCTGGACCTGCGTGCCATGGAGGCGGGCGGCGTTACAGCGGCGGCCCGAGCGTAACCGGACCTTAAGTGGCCGGCCCTACTCTGACCGGATGGATCGTCGCGCACTTCTCGGCCTCACCGCCCTGACCCTCACCGCTGCCTCGACGGCGGCCGCCCCTGCCCTTGCCCGCAGCGAGAGCGGGAGCAGTTCGACCTCCAGCTTCATTCGCTTTCCGACGGTCACCGCCACGATTATGCGACCGAACGGTCGACGCGGGGTTCTGACGGTCGAGACCGGAGTCGATGTCCCCGACGCCGGGCTGCGCACCCGTGCGGAGCAATCCGGGCCCCGGCTGCGCGCCGCCTACAATACGGTCGTCCAGCAGATCGCCAGCGCCATGCTGCCCGGCGCGCCACCCGACGTCGAACGCATGGTCACGCGACTTCAGGCCGTGACCGACTCCACCCTCGGCCGGCGTGGAGCCCATCTGCTCATCGGCACGGTGATGGTGGCCTGATCCGGCCGACGGTCCGCATGGGGCTAGTCCTTGGTCGGACTGACCTGGTCCGCATCGCCGTAGGTCAGGGCCAGGAAGACGTCTTCCAGGTCCGGGTCCTCGGTGGTGATGTCGGCGATGGTGATCCCGGCCGCACGCACCGCCGCCAGCACCTGTTCGACCGAAGACTTTCCCTTGCGATAGGTGACGGCAAAGGCCCCGTTCGGCCGGGCCGCGACGTCAAACCCCTTCAGTTCCGGTGGTGGAGTCTGCGCCGTTTCGGGTGTGACGATGACGTTGCGGGTATCCAGTCGCCGCAACAGTTGCGGGGTCGGCTCGCAGGCCACGACCTTGCCCCGGTTCATGATGGCAATGGTGTCGCAGAGTTCCTGGGCCTCCTCCAGATAGTGGGTGGTCAGCAGGATGGTGACGCCCTCGGCGTTGATGTGCCGGACGTATTCCCACAACTGCCGTCGCAGTTCGACATCGACCCCGGCCGTGGGTTCGTCGAGGATCAACACCGGCGGATTGTGCACCAGGGCCTTGGCTACCATCAGTCGTCGCTTCATGCCGCCCGACAGGGCACGAACATAAGCATGGGCCTTGTCCGACAGGCCCAGCGCCGCCAGCAGTTCGTCCGAGCGGCGCTCATTCGCCGGTACGCCATAGAAGCCGGCCTGCACCTCCAGCGCCTCGCGCGGGGTGAAGAAGACGTCGGCGACAATCTCCTGTGGCACCACCCCGAGCGCCGCACGGGCGTCGCGAGGGTCGCGGTCGAGGTCCCGCCCCCAGACAGCGGCCGTGCCGCCGGTCTTGTTGACCACCCCGGCGAGGATGTTGATCAGAGTCGACTTGCCCGCGCCGTTGGGCCCCAGCAAACCGAACATCGATCCACGGGGGATGACCAGATCGACGCCCCGCAAGGCCGTCTTGGGCGGCGATTTGCGCGTGCCGGCGTAGGTCTTCTCAAGACCGTGAACCTCGATGGCGTTGACGGGCAGGGCTTCGGATTCGGTCATCAACGGTCCATGTCTCGCAGCCCTGATCAGCGCGAAGCGCGGCCGGCTACCAATAAATTGACGCCTGTCGGCGTGACGCATAGGTATGCGCGGCGATCCTCTCCGCCAAGGTCACGAGCCGAAAATGCCCCCGCGCCATATCACTGCGATCATCCCGCCACCCGAACAGATTGTGGTCACCGCCAAGCGTGTCGCCTGTGACGGCGGCGGTGGGGCCCTGGGTCATCCGCTGGTCTATATGGATATGGGCGACGAGAATTTCGTTGAATGCGGCTATTGCGACCGCCGCTTCGTGCTGTCGGCCCATCCCCTGCCCGAGAATGAATATCTCGATCCGGCTGCCCGTCCGCCCGAAGCCCACTGAGCCGGTCGGGTCAGGATGCGCTTTCTGCACACCATGGTCCGGGTCGCCGACCTCGACGCCGCCCTGCATTTTTACGGCGACCTGCTGGGTCTGACCGAGGTCCGGCGAACGGAGCATGAGGCCGGCCGGTTCACCCTGGTGTTCCTGGCGGCACCCGCTGACGCTGAACGCTCGGCCGCCGACCACGCACCCGAGCTGGAGCTGACCTGGAACTGGGATCCTGAAACCTACGACGGCGGGCGCAATTTCGGCCACCTCGCCTACAAGGTCACGGACATCCACGCCGCCTGTCAGAGGCTGATGGACGGCGGCGTGGTCATCAACCGCCCGCCCCGCGACGGCCGCATGGCCTTCATCCGCTCGCCGGACGGCATTTCGATCGAACTGCTGCAGGAGGGTTCACCCCTGACCCCGGTCGAACCCTGGCTGTCCATGCCCAATACCGGAACCTGGTAGGTTGAGCCTGCGAGTCCTGACGGCGGCGCTTGCCACGGCCGCCCTGGTGACCGGCTGCGCCTCGACGGTCGAGACCGCGCCGGCGCGCAGCGCGACGGAACAACTGCTGGTCGCCCGCGCCGCGGACAGGGCGGCCGAGGGCCTGGTCCTGCCGATTCCGGTGGGCGCGAAAGTCTTCGTCGACGACACCTATTTCCGCGCGGAAAGCGCTGCCTATGCGGTCAGCGCCGTGCGCGGTGCCCTGTCCAGCGCCGGCTATGCCCTGAGCCCGGACAAGGCCCAGGCCGACGCGGTGCTGGAACTGCGCGCCGGGGCCCTGTCGCTGGAGCAGATGCGACGCGTGTTCGGCCTTCCCGAGATGCGTATCCCGATCAACGGCGGTCTCAATGTCGTCGCCCTGCCTGAACTGTCGGTCTACAGCCGGCGCGACCGCGTCGGCGTGGCTGAGTTCTCGGGCTTTCTCTACGATCCGGAGAACGGCTCGCCGCTGGGCACCGTCGCGCCGATGACCGGCGAGTTCCGTATCCGCAGCCACCGGCTGTTGATGATCGTCGCCTGGGGCCAGCAGAGCGTCGAGCCGGGCGAACGCGATGTCGGCGACAGCTGGCGCCAATTCTGAACCGCACGATCCGGACCTGAAGGGGCGTCGAAGCCGATGACGTCGCCGTACGCGACGCCTATGGTCGCGCCATGAGCGACACCGAATCCGACTCCCCGACCGCTGCCCCGATGCGCCTGTGGCTGATCGACGCCTCGGCCTACATCTTCCGCGCCTATCACGCCCTGCCGCCCCTGACGCGCAAGTCGGACGGGGTGCCGGTGGGGGCGGTGCAGGGGTACTGCAACATGCTGTGGAAGCTGTTGCAGGACATGAAGGGGCGGGACGGGCCGACGCATCTGGTGGCGGTGTTCGATCATTCGGAGCGGACGTTCCGGAGCGAGATGTTCCCGGCCTACAAGGCGCATCGGCCGCCGGCGCCGGAGGATCTGGTGCCGCAGTTCGCGCTGGTGCGAGAGGCGACGGCGGCGTTCGGGGTGCATTGCGTCGAGCTGCCCGGATACGAGGCCGACGATCTGATTGCGACCTATGCCTGTCGGGCGCGGGAGGCGGGGGGTGAGGCGGTCATCGTCAGTTCTGACAAGGACCTGATGCAGCTGATCGGGGGCGGGGTGGTGATGTACGACCCAATGAAGGACCGGCGGCTGGAAGAGGACGCGGTGTTCGACAAATTCGGGGTCACGCCCGACCGGGTCGTCGATGTGCAGGCCCTGATCGGCGACACCTCGGACAATATTCCCGGCGCGCCCGGCATCGGGGTCAAGACGGCGGCCCAGCTGATCCTGGAATACGGCGATCTGGACAGCCTGCTGGCGCGGGCGTCGGAGGTGAAACAGAACAAGCGGCGCGAGACCCTGATCGAATTCGCCGACCAGATCCGCATGAGCCGCGACCTGGTCACCCTGGTGTGCGACCTGCCCCTGCCCGCCCCGGTCGAGGAATTCGCGGTGCGCGACCCCGACCCGGCCACCCTGTCGGCGTTTCTGGAGCTGATGGAGTTCCGCAGCCTGTCGCGCCGCGTCGGCGACGGCAAGGCCAGCGCCCATGACGGCTCGGCCTTCCAGCCCAAGTCGTCGCTGGCGGGCGCCTCTGGAACCCTCTCGGCCCCCGTCGCCAGCCCCCGCCACGGCCCGCAGCCGGTCAGTGCCGACGTCGCGGCCCAGAGCATCGACACCACCGCCTATGACTGCGTGCAGACGCTGGAGCAGCTGGACGCCTGGATCGCCAAAGCCTCGGACGCCGGGATCATCGGCTTCGACACCGAGACCGACGCCCTGTCGGCCACCCATGCCGGGCTGTGCGGCCTGTCGCTGGCGGTCGGGCCCAACCAGGCCTGCTACATCCCGATCAGCCACGCCCATCCCGAGATGGCCGGGGCCGGGGGGCTGGATTTCGGCGACACCACCGACACCCGCGCGCCGTTGCAACAGATCGACGCCGCCGAAGCCCTCGCCCGGCTGAAACCGTTGCTGGAAGACCCGGCGGTGCTGAAGGTCGGCCAGAACATCAAATACGACCTGGCGGTGATGGCGCGCCACGGCGTGCGCGTCGGGCCGATCGCCGACACCATGCTGATCTCATACGTGCTGGAGGGCGGGCTGCACGGCCACGGCATGGACGAGCTGTCGCGCCTGCACCTGGGGCATGAGCCGATCCCGTTCAAATCGGTGTGCGGCACCGGCAAGGCCCAGATCTCGTTTACCCATGTGCCGCTGGAACCGGCCACCGCCTATGCGGCCGAGGACGCGGATGTGACGCTGCGGCTGTTCCACATCCTGTATCCGCGCCTGGCCCCCGCCGGGCTGATGACCGTCTATCAGACGCTGGAGCGCGGCATGCCGGCGGTGCTGGCGCAGATGGAGCTGCACGGCATCCGCGTCGATCCGGCGCGTCTGAAACGGCTGAGCCATGAGTTCGGGCTGAAGATGGTCGAGCTGGAGGCCCAGGCCCACACCCTGGCCGGGCGGCCGTTCAATGTCGCCAGCCCCAAACAGCTGGGCGAGATCCTGTTCGGGGAGATGGCCCTGCCCGGCGGCAAGAAGACGGCCGGGGGCCAGTGGGCCACCGACGCCGCCGTGCTGGACGAGCTGGCCCTCTCCCACGAACTGCCGCGCGTGCTGCTGGAATGGCGCCAGCTGGCCAAGCTGAAGGGCACCTATACCGATGCGCTGAGCGCGGCGCTGGACCCCGGCACCGACCGGGTCCACACCAGCTATCAGCTGGCCGCGGCCAGCACCGGGCGGCTGGCCAGTTCCGACCCCAATCTGCAGAATATTCCGATCCGCACCGGCATCGGCCGCCAGATCCGTCAGGCCTTCATCGCCGCGCCGGGCCATGTGCTGATATCCGCCGACTACAGCCAGATCGAGCTGCGGCTGCTGGCCCATATCGGCGACATTCCCGAGCTGAAACGGGCGTTCAAGGCGGGCCTGGATATTCACGCCGCCACCGCCAGCGAGATGTTCGGCGTGCCGGTCGAGGGCATGCCGGCCGAGACGCGCCGCCGCGCCAAGGCGATCAATTTCGGCATCGTCTATGGCATCAGCGCCTTTGGCCTGGCGGCGCAGCTGAACATTCCGAGGGAAGAGGCCGGGGCCTATATCAAGACCTATTTCGAGCGTTTCCCCGGCATCCGCGACTATATGGAGGCGATCAAGGCCGAGGTGCGCGAGGCCGGCTACGTCTCGACCGTGTTCGGCCGCCGCATCCACATTCCCGCCATCCATTCCAAATCGGGGGCCGAGCGCCAGTTCGGCGAACGCGCCGCCATCAACGCCCCCATCCAGGGGGCGGCCGCCGACATCATCCGCCGCGCCATGATGCGGATGCCGGGGGCGTTGGTCGAGGCGGGGTTCGGGCCCGGTTCGGGGTCAGAGGTGAAGATGCTGCTGCAGGTGCACGACGAACTGATCTTCGAGGCCCCGGAGGGGGTGGCGGAGGCCGCCATCGCCGTGATCAAGCGGGTGATGGAGGGGGCGGGGGACCCGGCTGTGGCTCTGTCGGTGCCGCTGGTGGTCGATGCGCGGGCGGCGGGGAACTGGGATGACGCGCATTGAGCCCCAAGCTTTTCAGGACGCAGCCAAGAGTACGCACTGGTGATCGTGTCTTGAGTCGGCGCAGTGCATCAGGCAATCTTTAAGACGGCTTCCGCCAAGTTGCGCGTTCTTCCTTATCGGGAGTGACCGCTTCAGCGCAGTTCGATCGGAGGTGGCGGGTGCTACTGAGTCTGTTTTGCGGAGCTGGAGGCCTCGATTGCGGCTTCGAAGACGCGGGCTTCCAAATCGGACTCGCCTTGGACAAGAAGGCCGATAGCGTTGCCTCATATAACCACAACCGCCCTGAAAAGGGCGTTGCTCAGACGTTCGATCTCTCGCGAGCGACTTGCGAAGATATAGACACTCTCTATGGCTCGGTTTTCCATCCGACTGCGGTTGTCGGTGGGCCGCCCTGTCAAAGCTTTAGCCAAGCAAACGTCAATCAGCGCAGCGATGATGACCGGATCAAGCTGCCGATGGCTTTTGCCAACCTAGTTGCGGCCTTACACTCCCGATCTCCACTAGACTTTTTCGTCATGGAGAACGTCGTTGGGTTGGTGAAACAGAAGCACGTCTCCAAGCTTGAAGCCGTTGAAAAGGTCCTGACGGACGCAGGCTTCAAACACATGCGTCTGCTGTTAAATGCAGTCGATTACGGTGTTGCTCAGAGGCGGCCGCGCCTGTTCCTGATCGGCATCGATGGAAAGCGGTTTTCCGATCTCGAACTTTCGACGCTCTCCCTTGATCGGGGGGCCACGCTCACGGTCAAGGATGCGATCGGTGATCTTCCTGAACCCTCCTTCTTCTCCAGAAGCGCGGCGCTCAATGCCCATCATCCGAATCACTGGTGCATGACACCGAGGTCTCCGAAATTCAGTCGCAAGGGTGGCGTAACGCCAGGCGTAGCCGGCCGAAGCTTTAAAACGCTGTATTGGGAAAAGCCAAGTATCACGGTCGCCTACGGCCACCGCGAGGTCCATGTACATCCCGATGGGAAGCGACGGCTAAGTGTTTACGAAGCGATGCTCTTGCAAGGTTTTCCGCCCGAGTATGAGCTCATCGGCAACCTGTCTTCCCAGATAGACCAAGTGAGCGAAGCGGTTCCTCCACCGTTAGCGAAGGCTGTCGCGAATGGTGTGAAGAGCCTGCTCTACGCTGAACAACTGGATCGCGCCGCTTAGTCAGACCGTCATCGGGCGGGTTGCGTGATTTTGAAGCCAGAGCCTCCACGCTTCCAAGTCATAGTTTGCCTGCTCGAGAAGACGGGCGGTCCCGCTCACGGCATCCGTCGCCACTTGTGGTTGCTGAATGCCGGTTTCTAGATTCCACATCTCCTTAGCTTTGGCCGCTATTGATTGGGCGTGCACTAGCTCGATATCATGCAACGCGACCATTGGCCTGGCGGCTGGAGGGTGAATTCGAAGGCCGCCCGGAGTAATACGGAACGCGACTGAAACCATGTCAGGCTCTGAGCCGTGGACCCTGTAGGCAAAGGCGCTGACGAGCTCGACCGTCATCTTGAAGTTCACTTGCCCAAAATAGAAGTGTAGCAGGTGCTTTCCGAGCGCGAGGACAAACAATTTTAGAAATCGCTCGTCTGTGGAGCCCCACACTGCGTTCAGCTCCGAAATAAGCACCGCCTTGTTGACGCCCAAGCAATCGGCCAACGCGTCCCCGAACCCATCCGGGTGAGCGTCCAAGTTCTTTTGAATCGCAGCCATCAACTTGACCGATGGGCCCCCGAGGAGTTTTGGGTCCGCTCGAGTAGTGAGAAAGAGAAGCCAAGGCTCGGTAGCGCGCAACTGATGGGCGAGCAGGCTCTCCATAGCATCGAAGAGCGTTTGGTGCCTGCCGGGGCTCTTGTAACCCAAGTGATCGCACGCATCGATGTTTACGATATCAAATACAGACTGCTGGGCTAGTCGATCCGCCGCTGTCGAATTGGGTTGGGCGATATCTTCCAGACTGTCCGGCCAGACCACCGAGTTGTCGGTGATGCGCCCGGCTTGTCGAAGTGCGGACTCGGCCGATAGATAGGCCCCAGAGCCATCGGTCTGGTCTGCGGCGTCAGGTGTCCAGCCGGTGTTGAATCCAAAATACTCGATTTGGCTGCCAAAATTCTCGATGGCAGTCGCCAGTTGTCGAACGTCCAAAAGGTCTGCGCCGGGCAATGTAAAGTAACGGAGCACGTCGCGCCGTTCAGCGGCGCGGGACTGTGAAAGCAGCCGGACAGCAGCGTCCCCCCATTGATAATCGCGAACGATCTGTTTGATCGGGTGATGCCAAGGAGCAAAGGAGCTCTTCTTGGTCAAGGCTGACGGCGGTGGCAACTCCTGCCCGTCGCCATAGACCTTGGCCGAGATATCGTCCTGCTCGTCCGGCGGCAGGCCAGGGTCAATAAGCATCAGAGCGACTCCGCCGCGAAGACACTCAGAATCGCCTCGACGAGCGCTTGCTGCTCCTCATATGTGCGATCTTCGAAAACTCCGTAGGCGGTCAGAACTGTTATTAGTGCTTCGGCGAGAGCATTTGCGGATGAGCCGCCTTTCGTTGTCGGAGCGGAGCTGACGACCGACGGGCTGAAGACGATCGAGCCCTGCTCTCTATATTTTTGAGCTTCGTCTTGATTGATTGTGAACTGGACCGACGGAACCGGGGCGTCTCCACGCTTCGCGTGCCAGACTTCTCGTCCTTTAGCAGCCACCGCGCTCGCGGCTTGGACCGACTCTTGTGCGCGTCGGCTCTGGCGGTTCCGCTGTGCGAGATCCTTTAGCCGATTTGTTAGCTGCTTGAGCCCACTGTGAAGCCAGAGCGTGAGCATCTGCACATGAGGGTGAGAGAAATTAAAGGATTCACGGTCGATGTTCAGCGCTGGATCGAGTCCGCTCTGGACGAAGATCTCGGATGTAATCTGGCGAAGCCGAGTCTGTTCCGATACCTGGTATTTGAAAAAGGTAGGATCAAAGAGAGCGCCGCTCGCCCCTCTAATCCGAACAAGAACGCCATTATTTTCTTTTGGAATTATGCGGCCAGTCCAGAATAGATAGCCTTCCAGATTAAGGTCACCTCCCCGTTGGCGGCTGGTTACCTGGGTCAAATCTGGTTCGAACCTGCCCAAAAACATGACTGAATGGGCGAGTCCTCGGGCCTCACTTTGACGGTGATCGAAGCGAATCGGCCGACGCAATGACAATCCGTCGATGTTGACGTCAAATCCACCTACCGGATCACGCCCCTCGACCAGTTCTGGCGCGCCTTTTACTTGTCGGCGGACCGCGTCGCGGACCATCTCCCCATCAGCCACGTTTAGCTCAGCACCCTTGCCTCTGGAGCCAGCCAACCAGAAGAACTGGATGTCAGGGCCGCCAACCAGATCGAACGGATGACAGTCGACGTAGGGGACTGACGCCGACAGGCCCAAACTCCAAATCATCTCCAAGTATGTATCGAGCGTATTCGCTAGGTCGGGACGTGCAAGTCGGCTGAACTCCCCTTCAACGGCTTCAATAAGTTTGACCATGCGCTGGTCTGGGGGGACATTGGCAGTCCAAGGCAATCTCGGCTCTTCAACCAAGACACTAATTCCCCCGTCTTGAACCGGTCCCGTGTAACCAGAATGGAAGCGCGGCCGTTCGACCGTTAAACTGGCATAGGTTTCGATATCCCCACTGCGGAGAGCCTCGTCCCGCTCGTGCACCGCATCCCAGCGGTCCGCACTTCTTAGGATGTCCCGAACACGCGGTTTGATGTCATTTAAGATGATGTCGGTGCCATGGGCAGCGATGTCGTCGCTGTGCTCTCGACGGATGAACACCTCGCCGGCCAAGAAGTGCTCGTCGTCTCCCTCGCCTTCTGCATCATCATCAAATTGGTTCAGCCGGATCTCGGCGACCAGTCGATAGTCCGCGCCAGCGACCTTGGTGATAATTTCGAACTTTTTGGCAAGTTGGCTGACGGAAAACAGGCCAATGCCGATCTTGCCGATAATCTTGCGACCGCCCGGGGTGAGCTCGACATCATCGGCGTGGGTAACCCCCAGTTCTTGGCCGATCTCCCGCCGTTTGGCGCTGCCACCGATACTCTTCAGTAGACGGGTCAGTGTTTGGTGCGACATGCCCAAACCGTCGTCCCGCACATATATGCGCGAGAAGCGCGGAGCATCCGTCAGGATGGTGACGTTTTTTGCGTCTGCGTCCCAAGCGTTTGAGATAAGCTCCCGAAGCGCTGAAGCTGGTTGTCTGTAGATGCCGTCTGTGACCCGCGCGATAACCCTGTCGCTCGGCCGGAGAGAGGTCTTGACGACTTGTCCATCATGGTCCGGGTTCGCGAGCCACGCCGACAGTTCTTCTTTCACCTCAAGCGAAATGATTTCGTCCGGCTGGGATGACTCTGGCTGCTCGTCAGAAGCCACGGACATGTCCTCGCACGTTGAAACTTCGGCGGAGGTAACCGCCCGCTTAGAGTGCACCCGGATATCAGCAAGCTTTGCTTATCGCTAGAGTTGTTTCGCGTCTGCGTGTGGAAGGCGTTCAATGATCCTTCACGGGGACGGAGGCTCCTGATGCATCCCCCACCCCATCCTCCTGAGATCGATGCCCGCCGCCTTTTGCAGGATGGCGTCGGGGGCGGCGCGTTCGATCTCGGCCAAAAGGGTGCCCAGGCCGGCGCGGCCGTCGGCGCTGGTCAGGTCCAGGCCGCGCAGGGCCTCGAGCAAACGGGTGGCGGGGTCGGGGTCTGACATCTGAAAACTTCCGCAACTGTGGGACCGACCCCGGGGGGAGGATGCGCAGTGTGTGCGGCGGGAGGCAAGGAGATGTTCTGGATTTGTTCCGTTTGCGCACAGGGATGGCGCACCCCCGTCTCCTCCCCATGGAATGGGGAGGAGACTCTGTTGGTGGGCCGCGGTCACAGGGCTCCGCCCTGTCGACCCGACGCGGCCTGGCGGCTTCGCCGCGCGCTCCGGGGCTGTCCCGGGAGTTTTCGGGGTGCGAGGTAAAAAGATAAAACCCGCGCTGTTTTTCACGCCAGCATTGGGTTTGCGGGATTCGGTCTGGCGAGGTTGGGGGCTGGGTTAGGCTCTCTTCCATGGGGACGGGGCGACCGGGGCAGCCGAAGCTGGCGGATGCAGTGTGGATCGCGCTGCTGGAACGCTATGTCGGCGGGGAGACGGCGGCGGCGCTGGCGCGCGAGCATGGGGTCAGTGAATCCGCCGTGCGCGTCCAGGCGCGCAACCGGGGCTGGCGCAAGATGGACCGGCCGGGGGCGGTGTATCGCTGGGTGCAGCCGCCGCCGGTCACGCCCGCGCCGGCGGTGACCGAGGCGCGGGGGTTCGCCTTTGATCCCGACGATCTGGACGGGTCGGAGGCAAGGGCGCTGGAACAGGCCAAACTGGCAGCGGCCGAAGGGCGGCTGCCGGATTTTCTGGCCCTCACCCAGAGCGTGCGGGCGACGCGTCGGCTGAAAGGGTCTTTCTCTCTTGCCGGGGGCTATCGGCCTTCGGCCTACATGAGCCCCCGAACCCCCGGGGGTGGGGACCCGGGTGAGAGCGGGGATGGGGCTGACGATGCGGCCGATTGGGGGCCGCCGGTGGTGTTGCGGGCGGCGCAGCGGCCGCCGGACGGGGGCTGGGCGACCTGGCTGTTTCTGGGCGGGCGCGGGGCGGGCAAGACGCTGGCGGGGGCCAGCTGGCTGGCCGAGCGGGCCGAGGCGCTGGGGGCCGGGGGGCGGCTGGCCCTGATCGGGCCGACCCTGCACGATGTGCGCGAGGTGATGATCGGCGGGCCGTCGGGGCTGATGAGCCTGGGGCGGTGGCGCGCGGGGCGGGCCTGGCCGCGCTATGAGCCGTCGCGGCGGCGGCTGGTGTTTCCCGGCGGGGCCGAGGCCTTCGTCTTCTCGGCCGAGGACCCCGACAGCCTGCGCGGCCCGCAGTTCGCCGCCGCCTGGGCCGACGAATTCTGTGCCTGGCCGCGGGGGGAAGAGACGCTGGCGCTGCTCAGGATGGGGTTCAGGATCGGGGAGACGCCGAGGCTGGTCGTCACCACCACGCCGCGGCCGACAAGGGCTCTGCGGGCGTTGCGAGCGGAGGCGTCGTGCGTGGGAACCCATGCGGGGACGGCGGAGAACGCGGCCCATCTGTCGGCGGGATTCCTCGAGGGGCTGACGGCGCTGTACGGAGGCACGCGACGGGCCGCGCAGGAGCTGGAAGGCTTGGTGGTGGAGGCGGAGGGGGCGATGTTCACGTCAGCAATGCTCTCGGCCGCATATCTTCCTGGGGGCTACCGGCCTTCGGCCTGCTTGAGCCCCCAGACCCCCGATGGCGCACCCCCGGGCTCAAGTAGCGCGAAGCGCGATAGCCCCTATGAAAAAGTGGTGGTGGCGGTGGATCCGACGACCACCGCGACCGGCAACGCCTGCGGCATCGTCGTGGTGGCGCGGGCGCAGGACCCTGACGGGGTGACGCGAGCCCATGTGCTGGCGGACCGGTCGGCGGCGGGGCTGTCGCCGGCGGGCTGGGCCCGGCGGGCGGTGGCGGCGGCGCGCGAATTCGGGGCCACGACCGTGGTGGCCGAGGTCAACCAGGGCGGCGACATGGTGCGGGCGGTGCTGAAGGCGGCAGGCTGTGAGGACGGCGGCGTCGGCTTTCGCGCGGTGCGGGCGTCGCGCGGCAAACGGGCCCGGGCCGAGCCGGTCGCGGCCCTGTACGAACAGGGGCGGGTGCGGCACCGGGGGCGGTTCGCGGCGCTGGAGGAGGAGCTGATGGCCTTCGGCGGCGAGGACGAGGGGCGCTATGACCTCGACCGCGCCGACGCCCTGGTCTGGGGGGTCAGCGACCTGCTGCTGGGCCCGCGCGGCGAGGGACCGAGGATTTCGGTGCTGGACTGGGGGGTGCGGGGCGGCGGGTGTTTGCGCTGACGCTCAGAGTCGCAATTCGACGGTGGTCGGGATGGTCGCGGTCCAGTGCAGGCCGTCGGTGCCGAACTGCATGTCGACCTCGCCGCCGGTGGCACCTTCGAACACCCGGGTCAGCAACAGCGATCCGAAGCCGCCCTTGCGGTCCGGGGTCGTCACGGGCGGGGCGACGGCGGCGGGGCCACCACGCTCCTGCCAGGACAGCCGCACCCGGTCGGCGGCGACCGGCTCCCAGCGCACCGTGACGCGGCCGCCCGCAACCCCCAGACTGCCGTGCTTGAGGGCATTGGTGCCCAGCTCATGCACGGCCAGCGACAGATAGGGGGCGACCTTGCCGGGCAGCAGCACCTCGGGCCCCGACAGGTCGACGCCCTGCAGATGCGACAGCTGCCGGGCCAGCAGGTCATGCAGGGAAAAGCGGTCGTCGGACATCGCCAGTAGCGCATCCTGGGCGGCGGCCAGGGCGGCGAGACGGGCCTCGATGGCGGTGACGAAGCCGTCCGGCACCGGCGTCGCCCGCGCCGACTGGCGCACGATGGCCTGGACCACGGCGAAGACGTTCTTGACCCGGTGGCCCAGCTCCTGGGCCAGCACCTCCAGCTTGGTCTCGTTCAGCTTGCGCGCGGTGACGTCGAGGGCGCTGGCGACCACGCCGCGCCGCCCGTCGGGCAGGACCGAGGGGGCGGCCTGGATGTCGCACCACATGCGCCGCTCGCCGACCAGGAAGGACATCTCCTCGACCTGCGGCTGACCGGTGTCGAGGGTGCGGCGCAGCAGGGCCTCGATCGGTTCGCCGATCTGGGCCCCGACGAACTCCGCCGGCGACCGGCCCATGCATTCGGGCGGCAGGTTGTGGGCCCAGACGTATTTCAGCGTCTCGTCATGCTCGGACATCGACAGGCCCGAGATGTTGGTCGCCAGCACGAACCGCTCGGCGGTCGAACGCAACCGGCCCAGACTCTCGTCCAGCTGATGGTTGCGGGCCGACAGTTCGCGCTCGGCGGCCCTGAGTTCGGTAATGTCCTCATTGACCCCGACCATGCCGGCGAAGGCCCCGTCGGCGTCGTGATACGGCTGGGCCCGGGTCCGCAGCACCCGCACCTCCCCGTCCGCGCGCCGGTAGCGCCCCTCGCACCGGAACGCCTCGGCGGAGGCCATGCCGGCGGCGAACGGGCCAAAGACCGCCTCGTGGTCCTCGGCCAGCAGGCTGGTGGCCCAGTCGAAGACGCCACAATCCTCGGGTTGCAGGTCCCAGAATTCGCGCATCGCCCGGCTCAGAAACACGCAGCGGCCCTGGCTGTCGCCGCGCCACAGCATGGCGGGCGATTCCTCGGCCAGCAGGGCCAGGCTGTCGCCGTCAGACGGTGGCCGGGTCAAGCGGACTCACCGGCAGAAACAACACTCATGTCAGGCGCATCTGCCATCGTTACCCCGCTCCGCGGCCAAGTCAGGCGCACCCGCCCAACGCCGCACCTCGTGCTTTGGTTCAGAATGCTACATCCCCGGCGACGAAATCGGCAAAACCGTGGGTGGGCCGAGCCGCTTGCGCCCCGTCCTGTCGGGCCGCGGCCCCCGACCCACGGAACGGGGAGGAGACCCGGGGGGTCACGGCTCGCGGGGGGCGCGCCGCCCTGCTAGACGACGGCGATGAGCAAAGAGACCTATGACACCCTGATCGTCGGGGCCGGGGCGGCCGGGATGATGTGCGCGATCGAGGCGGGGCGGCGCGGGCGGCGGGTGCTGGTGGTCGACCATGCGCGGGCCCCGGGCGAGAAGATCCGCATCTCGGGCGGGGGGCGCTGTAATTTCACCAACCTGGGTACCGGGCCGGCCAATTTCCTCGGTGAGAACCCGCGCTTCGCCACCTCGGCGCTGAAGCGGTTTTCGCAGCATGACTTCATCAAGCGCGTCGATCAGGCGGGCATCGCTTGGCACGAGAAGACGCTGGGCCAGCTGTTCTGTGATGACAGCGCCAAACAGATCATCCGCATGCTGACCGACGCCATGGCTGAGGCCGGGGTGGAGCTGCGCACGGGCACCGGGGTGGCCTCGGTCGCGCGGGCCGGGGACGGGTTTGCGGCGGTGCTGTCGGACGGCACGGCGGTGACGGCGCGTTCGCTGGTGCTGGCCAGCGGCGGCCGCTCGATCCCCAAGATGGGGGCCACCGGCTGGGCCTATGACACCGCGCGGGCGTTCGGCCTGCGGGTGACGGAGACGCGCCCCGCCCTGGTGCCCCTGACCTTCGAGACCGGCCTGCTGGAGACCCTGCTGCCGCTGGCGGGCGTGGCGGTGGACGTGGTGGTCAGGAACAACCCCGAACCCGCTTCCAACACGCCCGGTGCCAATCCGGCCTCAAGTAGCGCGGAACGCGGTAGGCCCAACGTCATGGCCTCAAGTAGCGCGAAGCGCGATAGGCCCACATTCAAGGAAGCCATGCTGTTCACCCACCGGGGGCTGTCGGGGCCGGCGATTTTGCAGATCAGCTCCTACTGGCGCGAGGGCGAGGCGATCACGCTCAGCATGGCCCCGGGCGTCGATGTGCTGGCCCGGCTGAAGGCGGCGCGCGAGGAGAACGGCGGCAAGGCGGCGGTGCATACGGCGCTGGGACATATCGTGCCGCGGCGGCTGGCCGAGAGCCTGTGCGAGCGGGGGCAGGTGGCGGGGAAACTGGCCGAGGTCGGGGGCAAGGCGCTGATGCGGCTGGACGCGGCGGTCAACGCCTGGACGGTCAAGCCGGTCGGGTCCGAGGGCTATCGCACGGCCGAGGTCACCCTGGGCGGGGTGGCCACCGACCAGCTGGACCAGCAGACCATGGCCGCGAAGACCGTGCCCGGCCTGTATGTGATCGGCGAGGCGGTCGACATCACCGGCTGGCTGGGCGGCTATAATTTCCAGTGGGCCTGGTCGTCGGGCTGGGCTGCCGGACAGGTCTGCTAGGCGGCGGCCTGACCCGCCAGTCCCGCAGCCTGCATCAGGGTGCGCAACGGGGCCAGGGCGACGGGATCGGCGGCCAGGGTGGCGCGCGACTCCGGGGCCCGCAGCAGGCGCAGGGCCTCGACCCTGGCGCGCTCGGCTGCGGGACCCAGCGGCGCGGTCTCGCCGGTGGCCAGACGCAGCAGCAGGGTCAGCTTCTGATGGATCGGGGCCGGGGCCCTGGCCAGCTGGAGTGCCAATTTGGCCTGGGACTCGACCATGCCGCCGATCGTGCCGATGGTGCCGCCGATGACCTCGGTATCGCGTTCGTTCAGCAAGGCCCCGCGCACCGAGCGCTGCAGCCGCGCCAGCGTCGCCAGCTTCTGGGCCGGCGTCATGCCCGGGGCGCGCATCTCGGACTCGAAGCGCAGCGAGCCGACGCAGGCCGCCAGCCAGCGCGCCGCGGCCCGCTTGTTGGCCGAACCGGTAACGTTCTCGCACAGCCGGACCAGATGTTCGGCCTCGCACAGGATCGTCTCGCAGTCCTGGATATAGGCGGCGACGAAATCGGCGATGACCAGGCTCTTGGAGCGTTCGACGAAGGCGCTCTGCACCTCCTCCAGCGTCAACAGACGCCCGGCCGCAGCGGTCAGGGACATGGCCAGCGTCCGCAGAATCTCGATCTCGCCGGGCGCGTCATTGGGGCGCAGGCGGCGCGGCAGCTCCAGCTCGCGCACCACCATTCGCGACAGGGCCGCGGCCAGCAGCGGGAACTCATCGGCCTCGAGCCGCGCGCCGAGCCGGGCCGCGGGACCGGACACCGGCGGGACATGCAGGGCCAAGCGCGCGTCATGGGCGATCAGGGCGGCGATCTCGCGCGGGGCGACCATATGGACCACGGCGGCCAGCGTGGCCCCCTGATCCAGCGCCGGGCCGAGGATGTCGGCCAGATTGCTGCGTACGGCGACGGTCTCGCACAGCACCTGTTCGATGGCGACCATGACCAGGGCCCGGGGCGAACCCTCCATCGGGGCCCGTTCGGCCAGATCCATCAACCGGTCGAGACGCAGTCGTCCGCCGCGGATGTCCGTCAGGGCCCGGGAGATGACCCCGCCCATGATCAGCCCCCGCTCGGGCGAGGCCGAGACACGATGGGCGATGTCGGCCAGGGAATGGGATTCGAGATCGGGGAACAGGTTGCGACGACCGGCGGCCACCAGGCGGGCGATCGTCTGATCGCTGAGACGCTGGTAGTGGCGCAGCAGGTCATGCAGCGGCTGGCCCACGGCCTGGCTCTCGGGAATGGCGACCTTCTGGATGGCATGCTGGAGTTCGGTGCCGCCGGATTCCAGCCGCTCGGCCAGGTCGGGGCGGTGCAGCAGTTCGAAGGCGGTAACCCCCTGGCGGCCCAGCCAGTCCTCGAGTACCCGGCCGATGATCTCGCGGGCATAGGGGCTGTAGAGGTCCTCCGGACCGTTGCATCGCGGGCCCGCCTCCGAGGCGGCAACCACCCGTTTCTGCTTCACCTCGGGCGCGCCGCGGGTCAGCAGGGTGACGCTGGAGAACTCCATCGTATCGGGGTCGAGCATCTCCTTGGTGACCCGCACGGCCGCGGCCCGGCGGTCCGAAAGCAGGTCCTCGGCCGTCTCGATCGCCTTGGCCCGGTCCTCGGTCGCCATCAACAGCGACCAGGGGGCGGGGGCGGTTTTGCGGATATAGATTTCGTAGTGAATGGAGCCGGCCATCAGGTACTCACACTGGGAACAGCCCTGATCGTCCCACAAAGGCTTTAAGGGGGCGTTGCAATGAGACGACTGGCGGCGCGGAGCCCGGGGCCGTATTGTCACCGTGATTTCGGAGAACGGTTACGCTTGTTGTGCGTTCCTGAGATCAGGCCGCGACCATCGCGACCCGCAGGCCGCGCATTGAGGAGAGCCCATTGGCGAACATCACCCTGGTCGACGACGACGAGAACATCGTCGCCTCTGTGTCCCTGGCGCTGGAAAGCCACGGCCACAAGATCACGGCCTACCACGACGGGGCCGCCGGCCTCGAGGCGCTGGAGTCCGATCCGCCGGACCTGGTGATCCTCGATGTGAAAATGCCGCGCATGGACGGCATGGAGGTTCTGCGCCGCCTGCGTCAGACATCGCAGATTCCCGTTATCATGCTGACCTCGAAGGACGAGGAGATCGACGAGATCCTGGGCTTCAACCTCGGCGCCGACGACTACATCCACAAGCCGTTCAGTCAGCGTCTGTTGCTGGAACGGGTCAAGGCGCTGCTGCGCCGGACCGGGGCCGACGGTCAGGAGGCCGAGCCGTCGCTGGAGAACTCGTCCAAGGCGATCCGTCGTGGCAAGCTGACCATGGATCCGGCCCGTCACGAAAGCACCTGGGAAGGTAAGCCGGTCAAGCTGACCGTCACCGAATTCCTGCTGCTGCAGGCCCTGGCCCAGCGGCCCGGTTTCGTGAAGAGCCGCGACAACCTGATGGACGCCGCCTACGACGATCAGGTCTATGTCGACGACCGCACCATCGACAGCCACGTCAAGCGGATGCGCAAGAAATTCCGGGTCGTCGATCCCGAGTTCGACGCGATCGAGACCCTGTATGGCGTCGGTTACCGCTATCGCGAAAGCTGACCGGAACGGCCCGCCCGGCGACTCCGTCGCCGGGAAGGCCGCCCCCGGAAAGGCCGACCGGCTGCGTCGCCGCCTGATCCGTTTCGGCGGGTCGCGGCTCGGCGCGCTGATTCTGGCGCTCAATCTGCTCAGCCTGTTGATCCTGTTCGGCGGAGCCCTGGCCCTGAACGAATGGAAGCGCGGTCTGGTCGAGGCCAAGCAGGAGTCCCTGTTGGCCCAGGCCGAAATCCTGTCCAGCGTGCTGGGTCGGTTGGGGATCACCGAGGGCGAGCCGCTGCCGTCGCTCAACGAGATCGAGGTGTCGTTCTGGCTGCGCGATAATTTCATTCCCCCGGGCCAGCGGGTGCGGGTCTTCGACATCGACGGGCTGGCGGTGGCCGACAGCCTGCCCGGCCTGGCCCTGCGGCCGATCGCTGACAGCTATGTCGTGACCGAGGCGATCCCGGGCCAGCCGCTGCCGCCCGCGCGGCCCGCCGGCACCACGCCGCCCGATCTGACCCGCGCCAAGGCCCGGGACGCCAGCAACCTGGCGCGCGCCAATGCCGACCTCGCCGCCGAGGTCGCCAAGGCGCTCGACGGCGGCTCCCAGGCGGGCCTGCGTCGGGCCGAGGACGGCCACCGCGTCATCTCGGTCTCGATCCCCGTGCGCCATGTGCGACAGGTGCTGGGAGTCCTGACCCTGGAGGCCGGCGACGTCGACCAGATCCTGGCGGCGCAGCGCCGGGCGCTCATGCCGTTCGCGCTGGTGGCCCTGGCCGTGAACCTGCTGGGCTCGCTGCTGATGCATCTGTTCGTGGCGCGACCGGTGATGCGGTTGTCCGCTGCAGCGGACGAGGTGCGGCTGCAAAGGGCGCGCGCCATTTCCCTGCCTGATCTGGAGGGCCGCAAGGACGAGATCGGCGATCTGGCGCGATCGCTGGAGACCATGACCGAGACCCTGTCGGACCGGATGGATGCGATCGAACGGTTCGCGGCCGACGTTTCGCATGAGATCAAGAATCCGCTGACCTCGATCCGCTCGGCGCTGGAGACGCTGCCTCTGGTCAAGACCGAGGCCCAGCGCGAGAAACTGACCACCCTGCTGCAACAGGACGTGCGGCGGCTGGACCGGTTGATCACCGATATTTCCAACGCCTCGCGCCTCGACGCCGAACTGTCGCGCGACCGGCCGCGACCGGTCGACGTCGCGACCCTGCTGACGGATATCATCAGCGTCTATTCGGGCAATCTGAAGCCGGGCGAGGTCCCGGTGCGACTGACCGCCGAGCCCGGGTCTGTCCTGGTGAACGGTCGCGACGGCTCGATGGGCCAGGTGTTCCGCAATCTGATCGACAATGCCCGCTCGTTCAGCCCGGCTGATGGCGAGGTCCGCGTCAGTCTGGTGCGGGATGGTGCCGATCCGCAGCGACCGCTGGTGGTCCGGGTCGAGGATGACGGCCCCGGCATCCCGCCCGACAATCTGGAGACCGTGTTCGAGCGCTTCTATACGTCCCGACCCAAGGGCACCGCCTTCGGCTCCAACTCGGGCCTGGGCCTGTCGATTGTGCGCCAGATCGTCGAGGCCCACGGCGGCACGGTCAGGGCCGAAAACCGGACGGATCCGGACGGTACGGTGCTGGGGGCCCGGTTCGAGGTCACCCTGCCGGTGGCGGGCCGCCAGGCATGAGCCCGCCGCCGACCCATGCCACCACGGTGGCACGCTGGATCCCGGCGACCGGCTGGATCGGGGTGTTGATCAGCGGCCCGTCCGGGTCCGGCAAGAGCGACCTGGCCCTGCGTCTGATCGGCCGGGGCTGGCGGCTGGTGGCCGACGACTACAGCCATGTGTTCGCCTCGGCCGGGGCGCTGTACGCCACGGCCCCGGTCCAGATCGCCGGCCGGATTGAGGTCCGCGGCCTCGGCATCGTGTCGGCTCCGCATCTCGGCCTAGCGCGGCTGGTGCTGGCCGTCGACTGTGTGGACCAGCCGCCGGAGCGGCTGCCCGGGCCCGACCGGATCCCGGTCGCAGGCCTCGATCTGCCCCGTTTGAAGGTGATCGCCCGGCACGCCTCAGCGGTTGAATTTATCACCGCAGCGACGGCCGAGCTTTAATCATCGGCGGGATTGGGCTATCTCGCGCGGCTTGCAGTCCGCTCGGGCATGTCCCGACGCGGCGGATGACGCGGGGGCGATGACTTGGTGAAGCCTTCATGATCGGGCTGGTGATCGTCACCCACGGCGGGCTGGCGTCTGAATTTCTCTCGGCCATGGAGCATGTGGTTGGCCCGCAACGCGGAGTCGCGGCCATCTGCATCGGGCCGGACGACGACATGGAGCGGCGGCGTCGTGACATCGTCGACGCCTGCCGCGCCGTCGACGACGGCGACGGGGTGATCCTGCTGACCGACATGTTCGGCGGCACGCCTTCGAACCTGGCCATATCGGTGATGGCCGAGACCCAGGCCGAGGTCATCGCCGGGTTGAACCTGCCGATGCTGATCAAGCTGGCCAGTGTCCGCGGCCGCGAGCCGCTGGAGGCCTGTGTGGCCCACGCCCAGGACGCCGGGCGCAAATACATCTCGGTCGCCTCGTGGGTCCTGTCAGGCGAGAAATGAGCGCCTCCGTCCCGAACAAGGCCGAAGCCACCGTCGATATCTGTAACGCCCGCGGCCTGCACGCCCGGGCCTCGGCCAAATTCGTCAAACTGGCCTCGACCTTCGACGCCGATATCCGGGTCACCCGCGAGGGGGTGACGGTCAACGCCCTGTCGATCATGGGGCTGCTGATGCTGGGCGCGGGCATCGGCTCGGCCATCGAGATCGCGGCCACCGGACCCGACGCCGCCGCCGCGGTGACCGCCCTGGGCGAACTGGTGGCGCTGCGCTTTGAGGAAGACCAGTAGGTCGAAACGACACCGCCCCGGAGCGAACCCCGGGGCGGTGCCTTGTGATGGTCCGGTCAGCCCGGGATCAGGGGGTTTCGGTGATCAGCAGGGTCGCGGGGGCCGTGCCGCCGCCATAGGTGCCGACCCAGATGTCATAGGTACCGCTCTGCGGCCGGTTGAAGCGGACCTCGGCATCGCCGTCGCCGAAGCTGTCGTCATCGCACGACCAGCTGCCGTCGGGACCGTTGATGATCAGGGTGGTGTCCCGCGAGGACACGGTCCGGAACACCAGCGGCAGACTGCCGGCCGTATAGGTGACCTCGAAATCCGGCGCGTCGGTGATGTTGCCGACACAGCTCACCGGCAGTGGCGTGTCGGCATAGGCGTCGATGTTGCCCCCGGCCGCCATCGAGACGCGATAGGGATCCGGGGTAAAGCCCACCCGCAGGGAAACCTCGCCGTAGTTGCTGGCCAGACCGGGGTTCTGGGCCAGGGCCGCGCCCGGTACAGCCATCGTGGCCGCCAGGGCCAGTGCGCAGACGATCGTCTTCATGGTCACTCCCTCCATTCGCCGGTAACCGGCGAAGCCCCCATAACGCAGGTTTCCCACTGTGGCGGGCGACGGTCAAGCTTGTAGCCACCCTTATCCGGAGCTGTGGCATGACGGGGACAGGTAAAAATCGCGCGACCGGAGCCGCGGAGAGCGGCCGGGGCGAAGGTGCCTGGTGGAGCCGAGGGGAGTCGAACCCCTGACCTCGTCATTGCGAACGACGCGCTCTACCAACTGAGCTACGGCCCCGATCCGGGACAGGCGAGCGCGGGACATAGGCGGCGCGCTCGGTCAGTGTCAACCGGGGCCCGGTAATGCCGGGAACCGTTGGCGTTCTGCGCCTGCCGGGCTAGAAGCAGGCCGGAACATCATACGGAGATAGGGTTCATGGGCACTGCCATCGTCTGGCTGGTCGGTACGATCGTCACACTGCTGATCTGGATGATCATCGCCTCCGCCATCCTGAGCTGGCTGTTCGCCTTCGACGTGATCAATCATCGCAACCGGTTCGTGAACCAGCTGGCCTCCTTCCTCGACTCCGTGACCTCGCCGATGCTGGCCCCGTTCCGTCGCATCATTCCGCCGCTGGGCGGCATGGACATCACGCCGATCGTGGTGCTGCTGCTGCTCAATTTCGGCCGGATCCTGTTCTACCAGACCCTGGCCGGCCCGCTGATCAGAACGCTCGGCTAGGCTGCGACCGCCCGCGGGCTTGCACCGGGGGCACAGGCTCTTAAGCTGCCGCTCCCCCTTCCCTCCCGCTTGCCAACAGACCTCCTTCATTCATGACCACAATCCGCACAGTCGCCATTATCGGGACCGGACAGATGGGTGCCGGCATCGCCCAGGCCGTCGCCGCGGGCGGCTATGAGGTGCGGCTGTACGATGCCGCGGCCGACCGTCCGCCCAGGGCCCTGGCCTCGATCGCCGGCAGTCTGGCGCGGCTGGTCGAGCGCGAGCTGTGCCCCCAGGCCGAGGCCGACGCCGTGCTGGGCCGGATCCGCGTTGCCGCCGGCCTGGCCGAGGCGGGGGCCGCCGATCTGGTGATAGAGGCCGCGGTCGAGGACGAGGCGGTCAAGAAGGCGCTGTTTGCCGAGCTGACGCCGCATCTGGCCGCGCACACGCTGCTGGCCTCCAACACCTCGTCGATCTCGATCACCCGGCTGGCTGCGGCCACCGACCGGCCCGAACGCTTCATCGGCCTGCATTTCATGAAGCCGGCCCCGGTGATGAAGCTGGTCGAGATCATCCGCGGCATCGCCACCTCGGCCGAGACCTATGGCGTCGCCGTGACCTTCGCCGAAAGCCTGGGCAAGACCACCACCAATGCCGAGGACTTCCCGGCCTTCATCGTCAACCGCGTGCTGGTGCCGATGATCAATGAGGCGATCTACACCCTGTACGAGGGCGTCGGGAACGTGGCCTCGATCGATACGGCGCTGAAGCTGGGCGCCAACCATCCGATGGGGCCGCTGGAGCTGGCCGACTTCATGGGGCTGGACGTGGTCCTGGCCATCATGAACGTGCTGTACGAGGGTCTGGCCGACAGCAAATACCGGCCCTGCCCGCTGCTGGTGAAATACGTCGAGGCCGGCTGGCTGGGCAAGAAGTCCGGCCGCGGCTTCTATGACTATGCCGGTGACGTTCCGGTGCCGACGCGGTGATGCGTCGCTTTGAAACCCCGGCCGACCTGCCCGGGCAGGAACCGGTCGCCTGGCACAAGTCCCCGGGCCGGATCATGGCCGCCGTGGCGCTGGCCGCCGCCTGGCCGCCGCTGATAGTGACCCTGCTGGTCTGGCCGCCGCAGCACTGGCCGCCCGCCGGCGACCTCGACTGGCGATTGATCGTGCTGATCATCGGCCTGCTGGCCGTGCCCGGCGGCCTGTCGCTGCTGGCGCGCGAACGCCGGGCCAGCGGCCGGCCGGCCACCCGGCTGGGCGTGGTCTGGCGCTTCATCTTCTACGGCGGCCTGCTGGCCGCGGCGCTGCAGGGCCTGCTGGCGCTGGGCGTGTCGGTCTACGGCTGGTTCGAGGCCGGCGACATCAGCCAGGCTGCCGGTGCCACCGAAACCAGCCTGCTGATCTATGGCGTGATGGGCCTGCCGGTCGCGGTGCTGGTCGGGGTCAGCTATGCGCTGTGGGCCGGGCTGTGCGTGGCCTTCGTCGCCTTCGAACACCGGCCGCACGTGCGCGACCGGCTAGGCGTGATGGACGCGCGCGTCGACGGCGAACTCTAGGCCTGCCCGCGACTGACCTTGCCCCCGCGAGCGCGGGTGGTCATGCTGACCCCTGAACCGGGGGGATCCGACATGACCACAAGCGACGCCGACGCCGCGCCCGGCGACCGGCACGATTCCGTGCTGACCCCGGTCGCGCCAGGCGACCGGATCTTCAATCTGGACATGCTGCGCGGCTGGGCCATCCTCGGCATCCTGGCGGTCAATGCCCTGACCTTCGCCTGGCCGTTCGCGATCGCGCTGTCCGAAGAGACCCGGCCGTGGGCCATGACCACGGCCAATGTGACCGGGGACTGGGTCACCGCCGTCTTCTTCCAGGACAAGTTCCGCACCCTGTTCACCATGCTGTTCGGGGTATCGGTCTTCCTCGTCGGCGGCGAGCGCGACAATGCGGCCCGCGGCGGGCTACTGCGGCGGCGGTTGTTCTGGCTGGGACTGATCGGCCTGATCCACGGCCTGGCCTTCTGGTACGGCGACATCCTGCTGCACTATGCCTATTGCGGCCTGCTGATGATGCTGGTGCGCTCGTGGTCGGCCGGGCGGCTGCTGTGGGTCGGCGGCGGCATCACCGCCGTCTGGACCGTCCTGGCGATCGGTACGGGGCTGCTGGCCCCGGTGCTGATGTCGGCCTTGGGCCCCGACTTCGCCGCCAAGGCCACCGCGGGCGGGCCGCAACTCAGTCCGGCCGAGATCATAGCCGTCGTCGAGCAGGTACGCAGCGGCTATGGCGCGGCCCTGCTTCAGAACCTCCAGGCCTGGATTATGGCCCAGGGCGCCAGCCTGTTCCTGATTCCGGTCTCGGTGCCGCTGATGATGATCGGCCTGGGCCTGTTCAAGTCCGGCTATCTGAGCGGACGGGCCCCGGTCTGGCTGTACGTGCTGATGACGCTGATCGGCGCCGCCAACCTGGCCCTGCTCGGCTATGCCGAGGGGCTCAAGGTGACCGGCGGCACCCTGCCGGTCGTGGGGCTGGCCACGGCCGCTGCCGGTGCCGCCACCCTGATCACCCTGGGCTATGCCAGCCTGCTGATCCTGATGAGCCGGTTCGGGCTCAAGGCGTTGACGGCCGTGCTGGTGCCGGTGGGACAGATGGCCTTCACCAACTACCTGACCCAGACTCTGATCATGGTCAGCCTGTTTTCCATGCCGTGGGGACCGCTGTGGTACGGCACCATGGGGCCCGGGGCCCTGTGGGCCGTGGTCGGGGCCGTGTGGCTGGCCCAGCTGATCTGGTCGCCGCTGTGGCTGGCCCGCTTCCGTATGGGGCCGCTGGAGTGGCTGTGGCGCTGCCTCAGCTATGGCCGGTGGATACCGATCCTGCGGTCCGCGGCCTGAGACCGGGTCGGCGGCGTTGCTCCGCCGGGGCCGATGGCGTAAGCGCGCGCCATGACTGACGCCACCACGCCCCCCCGCCCCGAAGCCCGCAACCCGCGCGGATTCGCCGACCGTCGCGGCCCCGACCTGGTGGCCGAGCGCCGCCTCGTGGCCCGGGTGTCCGAGGTCTATGAGCGCTGGGGCTTCGAGCCGCTGGAAACCGGGGCGTTCGAATACGCTGACGCCTTAGGCAAATTCCTGCCCGACGCCGACCGTCCGAACGAAGGCGTCTTTGCCCTGCAGGACGACGACGAACAGTGGATGGCGCTGCGCTATGATCTAACGGCACCGCTGGCCCGGTTCGCGGCCCAGGGCTGGGAGACCCTGCCCAAGCCGTTCCGCCGCTATGCCTTCGGGCCGGTGTGGCGCAACGAGAAGCCGGGTCCGGGCCGGTTCCGCGAATTCGTCCAGTGCGACGCCGATACTGTGGGCTCGGACCGGCCCGAGGCCGACGCCGAGATCATCGCCATGGCCGTCGAAGGCCTGCAGGCGGCCGGACTGAAGCCGGAGCAGGCGGTGATCCGCGTCTCCAACCGCAAGCTGTTCGATGGCCTGTTCGCCGCCGGCGGCATCACCGACGCCGGACAGAAGCTGACGGCCCTGCGCGCCATCGACAAATTCGACCGGCTGGGCTGGGAGGGCGTGGCCGCCCTGCTGGGCGAGGGCCGGCTCGACGAGTCCGGCGACTATACCAAGGGCGCGCAGCTGCCGACGTCGGTCATCACCACCCTCGAGGGCTTCCTCGGCGCGGTCGCGGACGACAGTCTGGGCCGGGCCGCCACCCTGGACGCCGTGTCGCGTCTGGACGGTCTGGGCGAGATCGGCGAGGCCGCCCTGGCTGAGCTGGCGGCCATCGACCGGGCCCTGGGGGCGATGAAGGTCGGCGAGGCGGCGGTGCGGTTCGACCCGACCATCGTGCGCGGGCTGGAATACTATACCGGGGCCGTGTTCGAGGCCGAGCTGCTGCTGGAGACCACCGACGACAAGGGCCGGGCCGTTCGCTACGGCTCGATCGGCGGCGGCGGTCGCTACGACGATTTGGTCGCCCGCTTCACCGGCCAGTCCCTGCCGGCCACCGGCTTCTCGTTCGGGGTGTCGCGTCTGGCCTCGGCCCTGCGCGCCGCCGGACACTCGACCGGCGAGGCCGTGCGTGGTCCGGTCGTGGTCATCGTCTTCTCAGAGGCCGACATGGGTCATTATCTCGAGGCGGTGGCCGAGTTGCGCAACGCCGGCATCGCCGCCGAACTCTATCTCGGCCGGGCCGGTATGAAGGCGCAGATGAAGTACGCCGACCGGCGCGGGTCGCCCGCCGCCATCATGCTGGGCGGCGACGAGATCGCGGCGGGGCAGGTGACGATCAAGGACCTCGACGCCGGACGGGCCCTGGCCGCCGGTGTGGCCGACAACGAGGCGTGGAAGGCCGCGCGCCCCGGCCAGTCGGTGGTGGCGCGCGCTGACCTGGTGGCGACGGTCCGCGGCATCCTGGCTGCCGCGACCTGAGACCCGTGCACAAGACCGTGACTTATCATTGATAAGTCAGGGTTTTCCACCCCTGTAACGTGTGGCTGATTGACTTTGGGCCGCCGCTGCCGTCATTCTGACGTACTCGAGAGGCGCAGCGTTTCGACGCAGCAGCCACTTGGAGGCGTTTCGGGGAGGAAACGTCCGCTCGTCAAAGAGCGAGAAAGAGCCCGTTGCGATGTATCCCCCGCAGCGGGCTTTTTCATGCGCGGCGTGCTGTCGCCGCCGCGGCCGTCACCGAACAAAAAAAAGGGGCCGCAGCAAATGCTGCGGCCCCTTTGGTTTCGATCCTGAACAGACCTACCAGATGCGGACCCGGTCTTCGGGGGCCAGATAGTATTTCGAGTCCGGACCGACGTCGAAGGCGTCGTACCAGGCGTCGAGGTTACGCAGCGGGCCGATGACCCGGAACTCGGCCGGGCTGTGCGGATCGGTGGCGACCTGCTGCTTGAGGGCTTCGTCACGGATCTTCTGCTGCCAGACCTGGGCCCAGCCGTAGAAGAAGCGTTGATCGCCGGTGGTGCCGTCCAGCACCGGGGCCGGCTGGCCGTTCAGCGACAGGTGATAGGCCTCGAGACCGACCGCCACGCCGGCAGCGTCGCCGATGTTTTCGCCCATCGTGAGGCCGCCCTGCACATGATAGCCGGGCAGCGGCTCATAGGTGTCGTATTGGGCACCGAGACGGGTGGTCAGGGCCTCAAAATTGGTCTTGTCCGCGTCGGTCCACCAGTTGCGCAGCACGCCGTCGCCATCGGACTTGGAGCCCTGGTCGTCGAAGCCGTGGCCGATCTCGTGGCCGATGACGCCGCCGATGCCGCCGTAGTTGACGGCCGGATCGGCAGTCGGATCGAAGAAGGGCGGCTGCAGGATGGCGGCCGGGAAGACGATCTCGTTGTTGGCCGAGTTGTAATAGGCGTTCACGGTCTGCGGGGTCATGCCCCACTCGTCCTTGTCGACCGGGCCGTTCATCCGGTTCAGCTGGTACTGCCAGTTGAAGGTGCCGGCGCGCTCGGTGTTGCCGAACAGGTCGTCGGCGCGAACCTCAAGCGCCGAATAGTCACGCCATTTGTTCGGATAGCCGATCTTGACCGTGAATTTGGCCAGCTTCTCCTGGGCCGCGGCCCGGGTTTCCGGACCCATCCAGCTCAGGTGGTCGATGCGATGGCTGAGGGCGATGCGCAGGTTGGCGACCAGTTCTTCCATCTGGGCCTTGGACGCGGCCGGGAAATAGTCGGCCACATACTGGCGGCCGACGGCCTCGCCCAGGGTGCGTTCAGCGAAGCTGATGCCACGCTTGTCACGGCTGCGCTGCTCGGGCTGACCCGACAGGTCGCGCGAGTTGAACTCCCATTCGGCATCCGCGAACCGGCGCGACAGGCGCGCGGCGGAATCATCGGTCGTGTGGAAGGCCTGCCAGGCCTGCAGGGTCTCGACCGGTGCCGCCGCGAAGATGGCGGCGATCTTCGGCACGGCCGTGTTCTGACGCACGATCATGCGATCGATACTGCCCAGTCCGGCGGCACTGAAATAGCCGGTCCAGTCGAAGCCGGGCGCGTCGGCGATCAGCGCGGCCGGGGTGTATTCGTTGTAGGTCTTGTCGCGGTTGCGGTTCTCGATCGGGGTCCAGTGCGCCTCGGCGATCTGCGTTTCCATGGCGACGATCGCATCGGCACTGGCGGCCGGATCGTCCCAGCCGATCATGGTCAGCATGCGTTCGACATAGGCCCGGTACAGGACCAGTTTGTCGGCGTAGCGGGCGTCCAGATAGTAGTCTCGGTTGGGCAGGCCCAAGCCCGACTGGCCGACCGAGGTGACGTAACGGTCGGGGTGTTTCTGGTCGATGGAGATGCCGGTCCCGAACATGGACCCGCCCGGCAGGCCCTGGGTCGCGCCCATGTAGGCGGCGATCTTGTCGTGGGTGTCGGCGGCGCGAATGGCGGCGAGGTAGGGCTGCAGCGGCTGATCGTCCAGCGCCTCGATCCGGGTCTCGTCCATATAGCTGCGGTACAGGTCGGCGATCTTCAGCTCGTCCGAGCCGGGGGCCAGGTCGGTGCGGGACACCAGGCCGGCGATCATCGCCTTCATCCGGTTGTCCGACAGTTCACGCAGCAGGTCGAACGAGCCGTAGCGGGTGCGGTCGGACGGAATCTCGAGTCCTTCGAGGGCCGTGCCGTTGGCGTAGCGGAAGAAGCTCTCACCCGGGGCGACCGAAGTGTCACGTCCGTCGAGGCCGAAACCCCAGGTGCCGTAGCTGGGGGCTTCGGTACCCTGGTAGCCCGTGGCCCCTTCGGCGTCGCCGAACAGGGCGAGGACCGTGCAGGCCTCATCGACGCAGGCATGGCCGTGATCGTCGGAGGCCAGGGCCGCGGAGGCGGGCAGAAGCAGGGCACCGACAGCGGCACCGATCAGCAATTTTTTCATGAGACGTCCTTGTCTTCAGGTCGCAATGGAACAGGTCGTCGGCGACTCTACGCTGCGCACGGCCAGCGCAGTCTAAAAATTTTGTCATGAAGACGCCGGTTCGGCTCGCCATGGGCCTGCGTTCCGCGCGACAATGGCGCAATAGCCCGAAACACGCACGACGGAACGAACCCATGACGCCAGGCCACGGTGGCGGCGAATACAAGGATCTGGTGGTCTTCCTGGCTGCGGCCGGTGTGGTCGTGCCCCTGTTCAATCGATTCAAGATCAGCCCGGTGCTGGGCTTTCTGGCGGCCGGGGTGCTGCTGGGGCCCGACGGGCTGGGACGTCTGGCCGTCGACGCGCGCTGGCTGACCTGGCTGACCATCAGCGACCCGACCCAGATCCGGCAACTGGCCGAGCTGGGCGTCTCCTTCCTGCTGTTCATGATCGGTCTGGAGCTGTCGTGGGAGCGGCTCAAGGCGATGCGGCGGCTGGTGTTCGGCTTCGGCCTGTCACAGGTCGTGGTCTGCACCGTGGCCCTGTCGGCCGTGTTCATGGTCATGGGTCAGACCCTGGTGTCGGCGGCGGTGCTGGGTATGGGCCTGGCCCTATCCTCGACCGCCGTGGTCATGCCGGTGATGGCCGAACGCGGACGGCTCAAGGCCCTGGCGGGCCGCGCCACCTTCTCGGTGTTGCTGGCCCAGGACCTGTCTGTGGCCCCGATCCTGATCACCATCACCGTCCTGGCCGCCCTGGGCCAGAGCGGCGGCGACCTGAGCCCGGCCCTGCTGGGTTCGGCCCTGTTCACCTTGATCCCGGCCGCCGTCGGCCTGGCCATGCTGGTGTTGCTGGGGCGGCTGGTGCTGCGGCCGATGTTCCGGTCAGTGGCGCGGGCCCGCGGCCGCGGCCAGGGCCAGGAGATGTTCATCGCCACCTGTCTGCTGGTCGTGGTCGGGGCCGGGGTCGCGGCCCAGGCCGCGGGACTGTCGATGAGCCTGGGCGCGCTGATCGCCGGCCTGCTGCTGGCCGAGACCGAATTCCGGCGCGAGATCGAGGTCTCGATCGAACCGTTCAAGGGGCTGTTGCTCGGGGTGTTCTTCGTCGGGGTCGGCATTTCGCTGGACCTGGACGCGATCGCCGCCAACCCGATCGGGGTGTTCGCCCTGGCCGCCGGTCTGATCGCCCTGAAGGCGGGCATCATCTTCGGCCTGGCGCGGAAATGGGGGCTGGGCGCGCGCACGGCGATCGAGACCGCGCTGGTGCTGGGGCCGGCGGGCGAGTTCGCCTTCGTTATCCTGGGCACCGGCATGGCCGAGGGCGTGGTCGATCCGGCCTTTGCCCGCACCCTGATGCTGGCGGCGACGATCAGTATCTTCACCGTGCCGCTGATGGCCATGCTGGGTCAGAAATTCCTCAGGGAGGCGATCCGGATGGCCCCGGCCATGCTGCCGCCGGAGGCGCTGGAAGCTCCGCAGGCCCAGGGGCAGGTGCTGATCGTCGGATTCGGCCGGGTCGGACGGCTGGTCGGCGAGATGCTGACCGAGCACGGTCAGGCCTTCGTCGCGGTGGACGCCGATCCGGCCACGGTGGCCACCGGCCGGCGCGACGGTTTCGATGTCTATTACGGCGACGCCGGTCGTCAGGACCTGCTGGCCCGCTGCGGCATCGACGAGATGCGAGCGCTGGTGGTGACCATGGACGCGCCCGGCAAGGTCGACGAGGTGGTGATCGCGGCCCGGGCCCTGCGCAAGGATCTGGTGCTGGTCGCCCGGGCCCGCGACGACCGCCACGCGGTGCGGCTGTACCGGCTGGGGGTCACCGACGCGGTGCCCGAGACGACCGAGGCCAGTCTGCAACTGGCCGAGAACACCCTGGTCGATCTGGGCGTGCCGATGGGGCTGGTGCTGGCCTCGATCCACGAGCGGCGGGCCAAATTCCGGGCCGTATTCCAGGAGGCCATGCCCGAGGGCGTCGCGCGGCGACCGGCCCGGGCCCTGCGGACGGCGACGCGCACCGGCTCACTGCGTCCCGACGGCTGATCGGTCAGCCACCGTGGCCGGCGTCCCTCTGCTCCTCCAACGCCTCCTTGGCCTCCAGCATGGTCCGCTTGAAGCGCAGCGGCCCGGCGATGGTCTTGAACGTGTTCGCGCCCTGCTCGCTGGCGGTCAGGATAAGGATGTCGCCATAGTTGAAGATGCGGCCGAGCAGGGACTGCTCGGTCTTAACGTCGTTGAGCTTTTCCAGCATGGTATCGGCCACCGTCTTGGCCAGCACGCCGTCCATCTGCAGGACGCGCCAGTCGGTCATGACATACATCTGGTTTCTCCAGACCAGATGTTCCCAGATCCAGCCGCCGAGCGGGACCAGGGCGGCGCCCGCAATCCACGCCCAGCGCAGATCGTCCGCAGGCGACCGGGTATACACATACGCCGCCCCGGCGACCATCAGCACGAAGGTCAGCGCCCACCAGAAGGTCTTGAAGATCCGCACCAGCCAGTGTCGACGGGCCACAAACAGCACCCGCTCGTCCCCCGTCAGCAGCTTCTTCAGATATCCAGTCGCCCTGATCACTTTGGCCACACCGATCCCCACCCTGTGAATTCGGGGCGACTATGGGCCGACCGTCGACGAACGCCAAGATGTCGCAGCCGCTAACCCCTTGATCGTAGCCAAGCTACCCCAATTTGGTCATCGTTCCGTGATGAAAGCCCCGGCTCCGCTCGTCGCAGGGCCGAGGCTTCCCTCATCTGCGCCCGAGCGTCCGTTTCCGTTGCCGACCCGCGCCTCTCCCCGGACCGCGCCCCCTTCCCAGTCGAGTTTTCAAGTCCATGAGTAACCCCGATCATTCCCCCGCCGCTGAAGCCGACATGACCCAGCCGCGCCTGAACCGGCGCCAGGCGGCCAAGGTGCGCACGAGGCAGAAGGTCCTCGACGCCGCCCGGACCCTGTTTGCCGAGCGCGGCTATGACGCGGCCACGATCCGCGACATCGCCAAGGGTGCCGGCATGTCGACCGGGGCCGTCTTCGCCAATTTCCAGGACAAGGCCGAACTGTTCGAGGCGGTGCTGGGTCAGGACATGGCCCGGATGACCGACATCCTGAAGGGTGGCGTCGTCGCCGACGCCCCGCTGCGCGGACGCCTGCTGGGTGCGCTCAGCGCCGGCTATCATGCGTCGCTGGACCAGCTGCCGCTGGTGCAGGCCGTCGTGGCCCGGTCGTGGTTCCAGCCCCAGGCCGCCGAGCTGCGCACCCGCGTCGCCGTCAAGGGTCTGGTGATGGTCATCAGCGACGTGCTGCAGTCGGGCATCGGTGGCGGCGAGCTGAAGCAGGACACCGACGTCCGCCTCGTCAGCGAGCTGGTGTGGGACGCCTTCCTGTCGAATTTCCGCCGCGCCGCCTATGACGGCTGGACCCTGGAACAGCTGACGACCCACGCGGGCAAGCAGCTGGACCTGATCCTCGCCGGTGTGCTGATCAAGCAGTAGGCCGACCGGGGCCGGTCAGCTCTTCCAGCGCAGGACGGCCGGTTTGACCGGATTGACGAAGGGGCGGCCCTCGGCCCGGCTCTTGGTCCATTCGCGTTTCAGCTGCTGGTACCATTTAGCCTGTTTGTCGGCATCGTCGATCCAGAGCAGGGCCGGGTCGTAGCGCAGGCCCTCGTTCTGCAGGTTCACCATGCCGCCGTCCTGCTGCAGGAAGGCGCGCACGCCCAGACGCAGGAACGGCCGGGCCAGGGCGAAGACCCAGTGGTCGGACCAGAAGATCTGGGTGATGCGGGTGCGGCTGTCGTCGAGCGGCGTCAGACAGGTCAGGGCCAGCACCTGTCGGGTGCCCACCTGGATATGTTCCCAACGATAGCCGGGCAGGCGGAAGGTGATCTCGGTCGCCGGAGCCCCGCCGAGGATGCGATAGGCGCGACTGTTCGAGGACGGGGCGTGCCGTACCATGGCAAATCCCTGGTCGCGCGGCTCGAAGGCCTTGGCCTTCTCATGCATCGAATGCGTCGAGCGCCACCACCATTGCTGATGCACATAGGGGCCGTGCGCCGGATCCATCAACCCGACCACCGCGTGGTCGATATGGGCCTCAAAATCCATCCACTCGACCAGTTTCGCCCCGCCACCGACGACACCGGGAAAGAGCGGCGGTTCGTGGTCCGGCTCGGCCGCGGCGCGCGGGTCGGCCGCCATCCACACGAACACCATCCCCTGGCTCTCACGCACCGGATAGGACCGCACGCGGATACGGTCGGCCTCATAGGGCTGGTCCTCGACCAGCGAGGGGATGGCGGCGCAGACCCCGTCCGGGCGGAAGCGCCAGCCATGGTAGCAGCACTGAATCGTCTCGCCCTCGCCCGGATGCTCGACCAGCTTCCCCGCCGACAGCGGCGCGGCGCGGTGCGGGCAGATGTCGCGCAGCGCATAGACCTGACCGGCGCGGGTGCGGCCGACCAGCACCGGCTCGCCCATCAACATGTGGCGCGCCAGGTCGGCGGGGGCCACGTCGCGGGACAGGGCGACGAAATACCAGGCGTCGCGGACAAAGCCGGTGCCGAAAGCCGACGGCGGGACCTTGGCGGTGTCGCGGGGCTGGACCGGGTCGGCGGCTGATGTCTTCATACCCCTGTGTATCAAGCTGCACCGCCGCCGCCGAGAGGGGGACGGGCCAGATTTCAACAAAGCACTTTACATGTCAAAGCATATAGGGCACCATCCTGTCTCAGTCAGGGAAACCATCATGATCCGCACCGTCCTTCTCGCCTCCGCCTGCCTCGTCCTGTCAGCCCCCGATGCGCTGGCCCAAACCCATGGGGCCGGCCACTCTGCGGCGGTTCCGGCCGAACACGGCCACCACCACGCTGATTTCGAGTCCGGACGGTTCCATGTGCGCGTCGATGGCGCTGGACCGGACGTGATCCTGATCCCGGGCCTGAGCTCCTCGCCGGAGGTCTGGCAGGGCACGGTCGATGCCCTCGGCGGCCACTACCGGGTCCACCGCCTGCATATCCAGGGCTTCGCCGGGGCTGCGGCAGAGGACAATGCCGAGGGGCCGGTCTCGGCCCCGGTCGCCGAGGAGCTGGCCCGCTACATTCGCGAACAGGGACTGGAGCGGCCCGCTGTGATCGGCCATTCGATGGGCGGAACCATCGCCATGATGCTGGCCGCGCGCCATCCGGAGCTGGTCGGCAAGCTGATGGTCGTGGACATGGTCCCCTTCATGGGGGCGATGTTCGGCGCACCCGGGGCCACCCCGGAGTCCGTGACCCCGGTTGCCGACCAGATCTATGCCAGCATGGCCAATGGTCCTGAAGACGCCTACCGGGCGCAGCTGGAATCGACGGTCAACGGCATGATCATGACCGAGAGCCAGCGTGCCGGCCCACTGGCGGACAGCAACGCCTCCGACCGCAAGGTCTCGGCCGCCGCCTTCCGCGAGCTGATCGTCACCGACCTGGGCCCGGAACTGGGCCGGATCACCGCCCCGACCGAGGTGTTGTACGTCAAGTTCAACGATCCCCGGATGACGCCCGAGATCGTCGACGGCATCTATGCCGTCGCCTTCACCGGTCTGCCGGGGGCCACGCTGAAGCGGATCGACGACAGCGGCCATTTCATCATGCTGGACCAGCCCGAACGCTTCGCCGCCGCGGTTGAAGCCTTCCTGCAATAGGCCGCCGCGGATAGCCGGGCTCCGAACCTTCGGGGTCCGGCTGATCTGCATCACCCCCGGGCGACGCGGTCACCCCGCTGAACCCGCTCGCCCGGTTCGCCCCACAAGTGAACGCAATTTTAGAATGATCGCCGCCAAGGTCATGGTTTCGGCGGATTGCCCCGTCACCGTCAGCTGACGGACGCGGGGGCGTTTGCGTGTTGCGTCGAATGGTCTAGGACCGAACGGCGGCTGGCGAGAGGGTGTTCATGGCGGGTCCAGGATCTGGGCGTCGGTTCGGGTTCGGTCCCGGCAAGGGTGGTGGCGCGGGGCGCACGCCGCTGCAACGCCTGTTGTACTGGGGTATGGTGCTGGCCATCTGGGGAGCCATCTTCCTGCTGGTCTTCTTCGCCGTGTTCGCGCGCGATCTGCCCGACACCTCGACCCTGTACGACATCGACCGCCAGCCCTCGATCACCTATCTGGATCGCAACGGGGCCCTGATCGCGGTGCGCGGCACCCAGCAGGCCCCGCCGGCCGATCTCGAGGCCCTGCCTGACTATGTTCCGGCTGCCTTCGTCGCCATTGAGGACCGCCGCTTCTACATGCACCCGGGTTTCGATCCGATCGGCATGTCGCGGGCCATGGCCGCCAACATGCGCGCCGGGCGCGTGGTCCAGGGCGGCTCGACCCTGACCCAGCAGCTGGCCAAGAACCTGTTCCTGACGCCGGACCAGAACCTGAAGCGCAAGGTCCAGGAACTGATGCTGGCCGTCTGGCTGGAGCTGAAATTCAGCAAGAAAGAGATTCTCGCCCTCTATCTGAACCGCGTCTATTTCGGTGCCGGGGCCTATGGCATCGAAGCCGCCTCCCAACGCTATTTCGACAAGAGCGCAACGAAGCTGACGGTCGGCGAGGCCGCCCTTCTGGCGGGTCTGCTGAAGGCCCCGTCGCGGTATTCGCCGGTGTCCGAAGGCGAACGCGCCGCCGCCCGCGCCACTGTGGTGCTCAACGAGATGGAGAGCACCGGGGTCATCACCCCCGAACAACGCGCCGCCGCGGTGCTGGAGCCTGTCCGCGTGTCGCGTACCCTGGCGACCCAGCATGCCCAGTATTTCATCGACTGGCTCGACAAACAAATCCGCGGCCTGGTCGGTGAACCGACCGAGGACATGATCGTCGAAACCACGCTGGACCTGACGCTGCAGACCGCGGCCGAACGCAATGTGCGACGCATCCTCAACCGCGACGCCTCGCGCGGAGTCGAGCAGGCCGCGCTCGTCGCCCTCGACGGTGACGGCCGGGTTCGGGCCATGATCGGCGGGGCCTCCTATGCCGACAGCCAGTTTAACCGGGCCGTCGACGCCCGTCGTCAGGCCGGTTCGGCATGGAAGCCGTTTGTCTATCTGGCGGCGATGGAGGCCGGCTACACGCCCGAGTCCCGCGTCGTCGACGAAGCCGTGCGCATCGGCAATTGGTCGCCTCGCAACTATTCCGGCCGATTCATCGGCGAGACGACGGTGGCCAACGCCGTGGCCCAGTCGACCAATACGATCGCTGCGGGCATCGCCGACCAGATCGGCCGGGACAATGTGGCCCGGGTCGCCCACCGGCTGGGCATCACCACCCGGATCGGCCTGGAACCGGCCATGGCGCTGGGCGCGGTCGAGGTCTCGCCGATCGAAATGGCCCAGGCGTTCGACGCCTTCGCCAACGGCGGCCAGCGCGCCACCGCCTATGGCATCAGCCGCATTCGCACCCCCCAGGGTCGGGTCATCTATCAGCGCGCGGCCCGCGAGGGTCGGGCCCTGCAGGTGATCAACAATCCGCCGCTCTACTATATGAACCAGATGCTGCGCGGCGTGGTCACCGGCGGCACCGGTCGCTCGGCCGCCATCGCCGGACAGGACATCGCCGGCAAGACCGGCACCACCTCGGACTACAAGGACGCGTGGTTCGTCGGCTACACCGGCGGCTTCGTCACCGCCGTCTGGGTCGGCAAGGACGACGCCACCCCGATGCGCGGCGTCACCGGCGGCGCGGCTCCGGCTGCCATCTGGAAAGGCTTTATGGAGGCGGCCCTGCCGCGCCTGAACGTGATGCCCATCCCCAACGGTCCGCCGATGCCTGAAGGCTGGCAGGCGACCAATCCGGTGCAGGACCTGATCAGTTCGGTCGGTGACCTGTTCGGCGACGACCTGCCGATGACCGCCGAAACACCGGCACCGATCGAGGCCCCGGCGCGTCCGGCCCCGACCCAGCCGGTGGTGCGCCCGACCGCGCCCCAGCCGGCCCAGCGTCGCGACGAGCCCCCGGCCCAACGCCCCGAACCGACCCCGCCACCGGAACGCAAGGCCGAGCCGCTGTTCTTCTAGGGGTCGACCGGCCCCGGTCGGATCAGAAGCCTTCCAGCACCAGCTTGCCGCGCGCCTTGCCGGTTTCGAGTGCGGCATGAGCCCGTTTCAGATTGGCGGCGTTGATCGTCCCCAGGGTCTCGGTCGCGGTCGAGCGGATCTCGCCGGCGTCGACCAGGTCGGCGACCGCATTCAGAATCTCGCCCTGACGGCCGATATCCACCGTGTTGAACAGCGAGCGGGTGAACATCAGCTCCCAGTGCACCGACAGCGACTTGGCCTTGAACGGCATGATGTCGAAGCTCTCGGGATCGTCGATCAGGCCGAACCGGCCCTGCGGCGCAATTAGCTCCGTAATCTGGCCGACGTAAAAGTCGGTGCGATTGGTCGAGAAGACGAAGCCCGGCTGACCGATGCCCAGGGTCTCGATCTGCGGCGGCAGGGGCTGGCTGTGGTCGATCACATGATGGGCCCCCAGCTCGCGCACCCAGGCCTGGGTCTCGGGTCGCGAGGCGGTGGCGATCACGGTCAGGTCGGTCAGGGCCCGCAGCAGCTGGATGGCGATCGAACCGACGCCGCCGGAGCCGCCGATGATCAGGATGGCCGGGGTCGCGCCGGGAACCGGCTCGGTCACGCGCAGGCGGTCGAACAGCATCTCGTGGGCGGTCAGGCTGGTCAGCGGCAGGGCGGCGGCCGCGGCGGCCGACACAGAGGCCGGTTTGCGCCCGACGATACGCTCGTCGACCAGATGGAATTCGGCATTGGTGCCGGGGCGGTTGATGGCGCCGGCGTACCAGACCACGTCGCCCGGCTTGAAGGTGGTGGCCTGGTCACCCACCGCGACGACCTCGCCGACCGCGTCCCAGCCCAGCACCGCCGGGGTGTCGCCCTCGGCCGGGCGGCCGATGCGGACTTTGTAGTCGACCGGATTGACCGAGACGGCCTGGATGCGGACCAGAAGATCGTGACCGGTCGGGACCGGGGTCTCCATCTCGAAATCGATCAGGGCGTCATCGCGGTCGAGCGGACCGGGGCTTCTGTAGCCGACGGCTTTCATGGTGGTGTCCTTGTCTGAAGTTTGGGTCGGCGCTGTCGCCAGGAGATCAGGAATTGGAGCGGGCGGCGGTGAGACAGGTCTCGATCGCGCCGACGACGGCCGCGACCTTGAGCGGGTCCAGCGCGTCACGATGGGGGTCGGCGAAGCGACCGGAGTCATTGTCGAAATACTGGCCGGAGGCGGTGGCGAATTCGTCGCTCAGAGCCGCCCTCACCAGAATGTCGGCACCGATGCCGATATCCTTGCCGGGGATGCCATAGCCCTCGCGCACCATCTTGCTGGCCAGCAGCGAGCCAGGATTGACGGCGACGACGACCGGACCATCCGCTCCGAGGGACTGGGCCAGATGCTGCGTCCACATGGTCAGGGCCAGCTTGCTCTGGGCATAGGCAGCCCCGGGATCCAGCGTCGCCCCGCCGGTCAGGGCCGCGATATCGACGGGGGCCTGGGCCGCCGACGACAGGTTGACGATCCGTCCGTCGGGACCCAGCAACCGCAGCAGCCGTTGCGTCAGTCGGTACGGGGCCAGGGTGTTGACCACGAAGCGCACGTCCATCCCGTCCGCCGTCAGCGGGTCCGGCGTCCTGAACACACCGGCATTGTTGATCAGCACATCCAGTCGCGGGTGCCGTGCGGTCACGGCGTCGGCCAGGGCGTCAACCTCGTCGAGACGCGCCAGGTCGGCGAGAAAGCTCTCGACCCGTCCGGCACCCGGCAGGGCGGCGAGGGTCGCCTCAACGGTGGCCAGCTTGGTCGCGCTGCGGCCGTGCAGCAGGACGGTGTGACCGGCCGCCGCCAGCAGCCGGGCCGTCTCCAGGCCGATGCCGTCGGTCGCGCCGGTGATCAGGATCGTCTTGGCCATTGAAGGACTCCTCGGTTCAGGGGCTGCCACACCTTTGACAGCCCGTGTCAGCACAGGCATATGTCCGGACAGGGTGATTGGCGCAAGTACGCACCATTCCTGCCTATAGGTACGCAATGGATACCACTAACCTGGATACGACCGGCACGCGCTTCGAACGCTATGACTGCAGCGACGGCTGCCCGGTCGAGGCGGCACTGGAGCAGATCTCCGGCAAGTGGAAGGGGCTGATCCTGTATCACCTGCTGGACGGGACCCTGCGCTTCAACGAACTGGCGCGGCGGCTGGGCGGCGTGACCCAGCGCAGCCTGACCAAACAGCTGCGTGAACTGGAAACCGACGGCATCGTGCATCGCGAGGTCTTCGCCGTGGTGCCGCCGCGGGTCGAATACAGCCTGACCGACAAGGGCCGGCGTCTACGCACGGTGATGGAAGCTCTGCGCGACTGGGGCACTCAGTATCCGAAACAGGCCGAGGCCCAGCCTTAACGGCCGACCGCGTGCAGGGTCGCGCCATGGTCGCGCAGCCAGCGCCGGTGCGGTGACGGGTCGCCGATCAGGTCATGCACCACCGCCCAATAGGCCGGGCTGTGGTTGGCGTGGACCAGATGGGCCACCTCATGGGCCGCCAGATAGTCGAGCACCGCCGGCGGGGCCATCACCACGCGCCAGGAATAGCGGATGGTGCGGTTGTGCGGGCTGCATGAGCCCCAGCGCGAGCGGCCGTCCGCGATCGAGACCTGGACCGGCTTCTGACCCAGGGCGCGCAGATGGATGTCAGTGCGGGCGATCAGGGCCTTGCGGGCCTCACGCTTCAGCAGGTTCTGGACGCGGCGGGAAAAGGCCTCGCCCTCACCGCCGGAGATGATGATCGGGCCGGTCGCGTCGGTCGACAGGCGGGCCGCCCCGGCCCCGCCCCCGGCCACCAGCCGCATCTGATTCCCCGACAGGGACACCGTGCCGCCCGGCTGCAGCGGCAGGCCGGCGGGACGGGCGGTCAGCCGTTCGAGGATCCAGTCGTTGCGGGTGCGGGCAAAGGCCACGGCATCGGCCAGACGACGCTCGCTGGGAGCCACGGCCACGGCTTCCCCGGCCCGCGCGTCGATGCGGATCGAGATGCGCCGGGCACGGGAATTGACCGACAGGCGCAGCGCCAGGCCCTCGCCGTCAAGCGGCAGTCTTTGCCCGTTCCGGTACTGCACAGAGGGTCTCGTTGGCGCTGATGAAGTCGCGCACCCGGGGATAGATCTCGTCCCGGAAGCGGCGACCGTTGAACACACCATAGTGGCCGACGTCCGGTTGAACATAGAGGACACGGCGATCGTCGGCGATATTCGGGGTCAGGCCATGCGCCGCCTGCGTCTGGCCGACGCCGGAGATGTCGTCCTTCTCGCCCTCGACCGTCATCAGGCCGATATCGGTGATCTTGGTCAGGTCGACCTTGCGGCCGCGATGCTCCAGCAGGCCACGCGGCAGCAGATGCTGCTGGAAGACGATGTCGATGGTCTGGAGATAGAATTCCTCGGTCAGGTCCAGCACCGACAGGTATTCGTCGTAGAATTCCTCGTGCCGGGTGGTCTCGTCGCCGTCGCCGTTGACCAGATGTGAGAAATACTGGCGGTGGGCGTCGACGTGCTTGTCCTCGTTCATCGACATGAAGCTGAACAGCTGGACGAAGCCCGGATAGACGCGCCGGCCAAAGCCCGGATAGGGCCAGGGCACGGTGTGGACCATGTTCGACTTGAACCAGGCGAAGGGCTTGGCCTCGGCCAGTTGGTTGGTCACCGTCGGCGACAGGCGGGCGTCGATCGGCGAGCCCATGAAGGTCATTGAGGCGGGCCGGTTGGGGTCATTGTCCTCGGCCATCATGGCGCAGGCGGCCAGCACCGGCGGTCCGGGCTGGCAGACGCCAACGACGTGGGCACGCGGGCCGATCACAGCCAGCATCTCGCGGACGTGGTCGATGTAGTCGAAGAAGTCGAACCGGCCTTCCAGCATCGGCACCTGCCGCGCATTCACCCAGTCGGTCACATAGACGTCGTGGTCCTGCAGGAAGCCCTCGACCGTGCCGCGCAACAGGGTGGCATAGTGGCCGGACAGCGGGGCGACAATCAGCACCGCCGGGGCGGCGGCGGGCTTGCCGGCCCGTTTGACGTCACCGATGTGGCGGGCGAACCGAACCAGCCGGCACCAGGGCGACGACCAGACCACCTGTTCGGTGGTGCGGACCTTGTGGTCGTCGATCGTGATGGTCTCCAGCCCCCAGGCCGGCTTGCCGTAGCGGCGCGTCAGGCCCTCGAACAGCTCGGCCGAAGCGAAGGCGGTACGGCCGACAGCTGTGTCCGAAGCCGGGTTGAGCGGCGAATTCCAGAACTGCCGGGCCATCTGGGCCCCGATCCGGAACGGTGAGGCCGAGTGATAGGCGAGCTCGTGGAGGGAATAGAGCATGAAATCCTGGGGTCGACTCCGCGACGCATGCGGCACTGCACCATACAACGCATGGCGCTGCAAAAGGGTTATCAAATTTCGCGTGATCCCCGGAGCCCCGGCACGAAGGAGCGGATCCCATTGAACCGGCCGGCGGGATGAGGGCACCTCTATGGCAACGGAGGGACACCGGGACGATGATCCGGACCAGGGCACAGCTGTTTGACGACTATCTGGTGGCGGCCGCACGCACCGGCGACCGCAAGGCCTTCGGCCTGCTGGCCCGGCGCTGGCAGGGGCAGTTGCTGGCCCATGCCTGGCGACTGACCGGCGACGTCGAACTGGCCCGCGAGGCGGCCCAGGACGGCTGGATCGAGATCGTGCGCAGTCTGGGCCGGTTGCGCGACGAGCAGGCCTTCGCCGCCTGGGCCTATCAGATCGTGTCACGCCGCTGTGCCCGACGGATCGGCCAGCGACAGCGCGGGCGGGCCCTGGTCGCGGCCGTGACCGTCGAGACCGTTCCGGACACCGGGGCGGGCGACGGCAGCGACACCGTCGCCACCCCGGCCCTGTCCCGGGCCCTGGCGGCCCTGCCCCCGGAACAGCGCGCCGCTGTCGCCCTGTTCCACCTTGAGGATCTGAGCATCGCCGAGACGGCGATCGCCCTGAACGTGCCGGCGGGCACGGTAAAGACCCGCCTCATGCATGCCCGACGCAAACTGCGCGCGGCACTGGAAGGAGACCTGTGATGCAGGATATCGACCGGATGATCGACGAGGCCCTCGAGGGCGAGAATCAGACCCTGTTCCGCGAGACCGCGCGCGAGCCCGGCTATTTCAACCAGGCGCTCGGCATCTTCGGCGGCAGCATGGGCTGGGTCAATGCCGTGCTGATGGTGACCCAGACCGTGATGTTCGTGGCGGGAGCGTGGGCCGGCTGGCGCTTTTTCCAGGCCGACGACACCCTGTCGGCCCTGCACTGGGGCCTGCCCGCCGCCGTGCTGGTGCTGGTGGCCACCGTGCTGAAGACCGCGCTGCTGCCCGCCATCCAGGCCAACCGGGTGATGCGCGAGCTGAAGCGGCTCGAGCTTCAGATCGCCCTGACCCGCGGCAGCTGAGCGACCAGGGCTAGCCCCGGTCCATCGCCCGCCGGATGACCTCGGCCGATCGCTCGGGGCTGAGGTCGCCGGCCAGGGCACTGCGGAATTTGCCGTCGGGGCCCATCAGATAGACGGTCAGGGAGTGGTCCATCGTATAGCCCTCACCCTCACCGGCCTTCTGGTAATAGGCGCGGTAGGCGTCGGCCGCCGCCCGGATCTGGGCTGGGCTGCCGGTCAGGCCGATAACGCCCTCGGGAAAGCCGTCGCTGGACAGATAGTCCTTCAGCACCGCCGGGGTATCGCGCGCCGGATCGACGCTGATGAAGACGATCTGCAGATTGTCGGCCCGGTCGCCCAGTTGTGCCTTGGTCGCGTTCAGCGCCGCCAGGGTGGTGGGGCAGTAGTCCGGGCACCAGGTGAAGCCGAAAAAGACCAGGGTCCATTTGCCGTCCAGCATCGTCTGGTCGACAGAACGGCCGTTCTGGTCGACCAGGGTGAACGGGCCGCCGACGCTGGGCTGACCGGTCGAGGTCACGGGCTGGCTGCCCGAGGCGGCGCTGTCGCGGCCACTGACCACGACCATGGTGGTGATAGCCAGCACGACGGCGGCGACGAGGACGAGGCCACCGAACAGCAGGACAGAACGACGGGGCATCCGGACTCCTAGGGAATTCACCCACTTCGGGTTCGGTCCGTCTATAGAAGAGGGGTGAGCTCGACCCAAGACCCTGCATCGTCGCACGCGACCAGCCGTTTCGCCGGCTGGCGCAACCTGTCGCGGCGCAGCCGTGGCCTGTCGCTGCGGACCCTGGTCATCCTGCGCTGGCTGGCCATCGCGGGCCAGAGCGCCACCATTCTGGTGGCCACCGCCTTCCTGCATTTCGACCTGCCCCTGTGGCCGTGCCTGGCGGTGATCGGGGCCAGCGTGGCCATGAACCTGTGGGCCACGTCCCGGCTGAAGCCGACCGACGGCCGCTTCAGCGACGGCAGCGCCACCGCCGCCCATCTGGGCTTCGACATTCTGCAGCTGACCGCCCTGCTGGCCCTGACCGGCGGGCTGGAGAACCCGTTCTGCCTGCTGCTGGTGGCCCCGGTGACGGTCTCAGCCGCCTCCCTGCCGGCGCGCCAGGCCATTTTGCTGGGCCTGCTGGTGCTGCTGGCGACGATCGGCCTGTTCTTCTGGGCCCTGCCCCTGCCGTGGGAGGCCGGGACCGAGCTGAGCCTGCCGCCCCTCTATCGTCTCGGCACCGCCCTGGCCCTGATCACCGGCGTGGTCTTCACCGCCACCTATGCCTGGCGGGTCGCCACCGAGGCCGAGAAGCTGGAACTGGCCCTGGCCACGACCCAGGATGTGCTGCAGCGCGAACAGCGACTGGCCGCGCTCGGCGGGCTGGCGGCGGCGGCGGCGCATGAACTGGGTACGCCGCTGGCCACCATCCAGGTGGTGGCGCGTGAACTGCTGCGGGCCTCGCCCCCCGACGGGGACGCGGCCGAGGATGCGGCCCTGATCGTGCAACAGGCCGAGCGCTGCCGCGGCATTCTGACGAAGTTGTCGCAACAGCCCGAGGCGGGCGATGCCCTGTATGCCGACGTCGGGCTGGACGCCCTGCTGGAAGAGGTGGTCGAGCCCCACCGCGGCTTTGATCTGGCCTTCACCGTCGCGGTGCAAACCCTGCCGGGCGAACCCGCGCCCCAGGTCCAGCGCATGCCCGAGGTCATTCACGGCCTGTCGGCCCTGGTCGAGAACGCCGCCGATTTCGCCAACCACCGGGTACGGGTCCAGGCCCGGGTCGAGGTGGACACGATCACCATCGAGGTGGTCGACGACGGCCCTGGCTTTGCCGGCGAGATCCTGCCACGTCTGGGCGAGCCCTATGTGACCAGCCGCCCCCAGGGCAAGGCGCGCCAGGCCCTGGCCGCCCAGATCGCCGCCGCCGCCCGCCCGGCCCTGCCGGGTCGCAAGGGCCGCAAGGGCAAGAAGGTCGTGCCGGCCCCCGAAATCTCACCCAGCCAGGGCGGCATGGGCCTGGGCTTTTTCATCGCCCGGACTCTGCTGGAGCGGACGGGCGGCACGGTCACCGTCGGCACCGGTGACGGCGAAAAGGGTCAGCCCAAGGGGGCCAGGGTCACCATTCGCTGGCCGCGCCCGGCGCTGGAAATGCCGGCCGGTTCACGCGACACCTTGACCACAGGCGCGCCACGCCCAAGTTGATCCTAGGAGAACACTGATGCCCAACCTCGAAGCCCGGATCGCCGCCGCCCCCGACAAGACGTTGTTGTTGCTGGATGACGACCAGGCCCTGCGGACCCGGATGGGCCGGGCGCTGGAGAGCCGCGGCTTCATCGTCACCACCGCCGCCTCGGTGGCCGAGGCTCGCGAGGCGCTGCGAAGCTCGGTCCCGGCCTTCGCGGTGCTGGACATGCGGCTGGACGACGGCAACGGATTGAAGATCGTCGAGGCCATCCGCGAACAGCGCGAGGACGCCCGCATCGTCATGCTGACCGGCTACGGGGCCATCGCCACGGCCGTGGCCGCGGTCAAGGCCGGGGCCGTCGACTATCTGCAGAAGCCCGCCGACGCCGACGATGTGGTCAAGGCCCTGATGGCCGCCGGCGAGACGGCCGAACCGCCGGACAATCCGATGAGCGCCGACCGGGTGCGCTGGGAGCATATCCAGCGCGTTTATGAACTGTGCGAACACAATGTCTCGGAGACCGCCCGCCGCCTCGGCATGCACCGCCGGACCCTGCAGCGGATTTTGGCGAAGCGGGCACCGCGCTGAACGCTGACGCGTTCAGCTTGCTCTTCATGAGGCCTATCGCGCTTCGCGCTACTTGAGGCCCGCTGACTGGAGGGCAGCCTCTTCCCGCAACGTCCGCAGCGCCCCCAGCCGGGCGAAAGCGATGGTCAGGGCCTTGCGGCGGGCCGGGGCCAGGGGACTCGACGGGGCCTCACGTACCACCGCCCCGCCGAAGCCGTCGGCAACGATCAGGCCGGGTTCATCCGGCAGGACGCCCTCGGGAAACTCAGGCGTCACGGCGAAGAAGAAGGCGTCGCAGAACGGGCCGTATTCGCCCCATTTACGGTCAACGCGATAGTCGTCCAGCCCCGACTTGACCTCACAGATGATGATGTCGCCGCGCCGGCCCAGGGCCATGACGTCAGCACGCCGCCCATTGGGCAGGCCGACCTCCAGCAGCGGCGCATAGCCCATGTGGCGCAACAGCCGCGCCGCCCCGCGCGTCACCGCCAGGGTGGTCTCGGGGCGGCTGAAGACGAGGTCGATTTCAAGCAGGGCGGCGGCCATCAACCCACTATGTTCGCCTTGCGTTCACGGGGCAAGGGTGCGCCTCAGCGACCGGTATGCACCGCATTGGCCGTGTTGAAGCCGAGGGCCGCGGCGCGCGCCACGATCCGGTTGCGGCTCGCCTCGGAGGGGGACTGACTGCGGTTCCAGATCCACCAGCCCGACTTGTCGGGCAGGCCCATGATCACCCAGCTGTAGTCGGGCGCATGGTCCCAGACCCAGTAGTTCTGTCCCGCCAGGCCGCCGAAGCTGAGCAGGCCGGTCAGGGTGAAACGGAATTTGGCATTGGTGGCCGTGTCGGTCACCCGGGCATTGGCGCGCAGGGTCTCGACCCCGCCGTCGGCGCGGCGGGTGCAGGTGACCAGCAGACCATAGCGATCGGCGCGCGACTGGGCCGTAAAATCGATCTGGGCCCGGCGGCAGTCCTTCTGCACGTCGTTGGGATTGCGGGCGATCTCGAACCAGCGGCCGTCGAACCGGTCCAGATCGACGTCGCGCGACTGGGCCGCGGCCGGGCCGGCGGTCAGGGCCAGCGCGGCCGCCACGGCGGGCATCACAAGGGCGAAGGTCGTGGCACGGGTTGAGGACATGCGGGGCTCCTGGGGCTTGGGTCCCGACAGATACGGCCGGGACCGGCTTTCGGTTGCCTCAGCCCTTAGCGAGGATGCGCCGACGGTTGTCGCGCCATTCGTCGCGGGTCTGGCCCCACAGGTCGATCGCGGCCTCCTCGAACGGGGCCGGCAGCTGGCCCGGCCCGCGATTGCGCGATCCCAACCGCTCGGCCAGACGGATCGAGGGCCCGTTGTCCGGGGCGATACAGTGGATCACATCGCTCCAGCCCAGATGGTCGAAGGCATAGTCCACGGCCGCGGCGGCGGCCTCCAGCGCATAACCGTGACCAGCGGCATCGCGGTGCAGGCTCCAGCCGACCTCGGTGCCGGGCCAGCCGTGCGGCTGCCACGGACCGATGCGGCCGATCCAGCGACCGCTGGACTTCTCGATCACCGAGAACATCGCCACGCCGGTCAGGGTCCAGGCCCCGGCCATGGCCATCATCGACCGCCACACCTGGGACGGGGCCTGGACGCCGCCGATGAAGCGCGCCGTGTCCTCGTCGGCCATGAAGTCGCACCAGCGCTCGAAGTCGGCCTCGGCCGTCGGGCGCAGGATCAGCCGGGTGGTTTCGAGGGTCGGGCCGGGGGCAGAGCTGGTCACAGCGGAAACTCCTGTTCGAGGGTGTAGTGGCTGCCGCTGTCCGACAGGACGCTGGACCACAGGCCAAAGCGGTCGATGCGGATCGGCGGCGAATGCAGCAGATTATGATCCGCCATCCAGGCCGCGATCCGCGCCGGGTCGGCGTGCGGCTTCAGATAGGCCAGGGTGACGTGCGGCCGGTAGGCGCGGTGCTCCATCGTGATACCGGCGCGCTGGGCCGCCGCGCGGCAGCGACCGGCCAGTGCGGTCAGCCGTTCGCTCGGTTCGACCCCGGCCCACAGGGTCTGGCGACGATGCACCTCGCCGAAGGCCCCGACCCCCTTCAGGGTGATCTCGAACGGCCCGCCGCTGGCCGCCCGGCCCAGTTCGGCGACCAGATCGTCAGCCCGCCGTTCATCGATGTCACCATAGAAGGCCAGGGTCACATGCAGGGCCTCGACCGGCCGCCAGCGCGCGCCGGGCAGGCCGGCCTGTCGCCGCGCCAGGGTCTCGGCGACATCGAACGGGATCGGCAGGGCGGCGAACAGACGGATCATTCGCCTTTGGTAGCGATCATCCGTCGCGGTCGGAAGCCCGGAATCTCTTGCATCTGAGGGTCACGATGCCGATATTCCTGCCAACGCCGGAGGTTTGACCCGGCCCCGATTTGGAGACGGTTCGCGATGAGCGATTTCAGAGGCGGTTTTTCGAGAGCCGCACCCGCAACGGCCGACATGGCCATCGACACCGGCCTGCGCAGCTTCATGCTGGGCGTCTACAACAAGCTGGCGCTCGGCCTCGTGGTGGCCGGGGTGCTGGCCTACATCACCGGTAATGTGCCCGAGGTGCAGGCCCTCCTGTTCCAGCGGGCCGCTGACGGCCGCATCGGCCTGACCATGCTGGGCATGATCGTGCAGTTCTCGCCGCTGGTGATGCTGTTCGGGTCGATGTTCTTCATGAAGAACCCGACCGCCGGCGGGGTGAACCTGCTGTACTGGGCCGTGGTCTCCACCATCGGCGCGGGCATGGGTGTGCTGTTCCTGATCTATACGGGCACCTCGATCGCCACGACCTTCTTCGTCACCGCGGCGGCCTTTGGCGGGCTCAGCCTGTTCGGCTACACGACCAAGAAGGACATGTCCGGCATGGGCACCTTCCTGATCATGGGCGTGATCGGTCTGGTCATCGCCATGGTGGTCAACATGTTCCTGCAGTCCGGCGTGATGGCCCTGGTCATCTCCGGGCTGGGCGTGCTGATCTTCTCGGGCCTGATCGCCTATGACACCCAGCGCCTGAAGATGACCTACTACCAGCTGGGCGGGAACGAAGCGGCGATGGGTGTGGCCACCGGCTACGGGGCCCTCAGCCTGTTCATCAATTTCGTCAACCTGTTCCAGTTCCTGCTGATGTTCATGGGCGGCAGCCGCAACTAGCTCGATGCAGAGCGACAGATGAAACGAGGTCCCGGTGGAAACGCCGGGGCCCTTTTTCTATTTGACGACGGCGAAGCGGCGGCTGTCGAAGACGCGCAGCACCTGGGCCAGGTCACGCCCGCGCTTCAGCACCAGACCGCCCTCGCCGATCACGGCCCACTGACCCTGTTTCAGGCGCAGGGCCGGGCGTTTCTCAATGCGGCAGGCGGGGGCGTCGCCCGAGCGACGGAAGGCGGCGAACTCGGCCACGTCGCCATGGCCGACCATCGCATAGTCGCGCCACTCGCCGGCGGCGACCATCCGGCCATAGACCCGCAGGATCAGGTCCAGCTCGGGCCGGTCGAAGAAGACGGGGGCGGTGCCGGAGGCCCGGCTGCCGCCACTGGCGGACTCATCGTTCATCGCCCACCAGATTAGGTGGCCGGGCCGGAAACACCAGCCCGGGACCACCTAACTGCACCGCTTTCGGTGACAAATTCGCACCCGACACGAAATCGCCCCCTTTCGGTCCAGCGCGCGCCTGTTTGGGCGGCGAAACATGTTTCATCGGCCTGTCGGAGTTCGGAGTGGTCCCGGATCCTGAACAGCCCCCCCAGCCCCCCTGGATTTCTCCATCAAGGGCTTCGACGGGCCGATGCTTCCTAAAGCGAGACGCCCGCTCAGCCACCCTCCCCCCCTCCGGCAGAGCGGGCGTTTTGCTGTCCGGACTCCAGGCTGGGACTCAGCCGATCAGGGCGACCGTCTCGGTTCGTCCGTCGCGCAGCACCGTCAGGTTCAGCCCGTTCGTCACGGCCGACAGCGCCGCGGCCAGGGACCGGATATCGCCCACCGCCATAGCGTTCACCGCCGTGACCACATCGCCGGCCCGAAGTTGCTGCATGGCCGCCGTCGAGCCCCCCTCGACCGCCGTGACCAGCACACCGTCCTGGGTCACGCCGTCGGCCGGCTTCAGATTGCGGAAGCTGGCCCCATAGGCCTGAACCTCGGTGGTGCCGAGCATGACCGGATCGGGACCGGCCACCTGGACCTGCAGCGACGTCGTGAGCTCACGCCCGGCGCGCAGGTAGACCAGCGGCAGCTGCGCGCCGGGCGCAGCGATGCCGATCGTGGCCCGGACCGATCCGGCGTTGGCGACCGGGCGGTTCTGGATCCGGGTAATGATGTCGTTGCGCTGCAGCCCCGCGGCTTCCGCCGGAGAGCCGGGGGCGACATCGTCGACGACGGCTCCGCGCACGATATTCAGCCCCAGGGTCCGGGCCCGCTCGGCATTGAGCGAGCCGAAGATAGCCCCGGTGCTGCCGCGACGAACCTCGCCGAACTCGCGCAGCTGGCCGACCACATGCAGCATGATGCGGCTGGGAACGGCAAAGGCGATGCCGTCATTGCCGCCGCCACCGCCCGACAGGATCGAGGTGTTGATGCCGATCAACCGGCCCAGGCTGTCCAGCAGCGGACCGCCGGAATTGCCGGAATTCACCGCAGCGTCGGTCTGGATATAGTCCTCGACCGCGTCGCCCATGCCCGAGCGTCCGAGCCCCGAGATCACACCCATGGTCAGGGTCTGGTCGAGACCCAGCGGATAGCCGACGGCAAAGGCCAGGTCGCCGCTGCGCAGGGCGTCGGAATCGGCCACCGCGACCTGGGTCAGGCCGCTCAGCTCGATGCGCAGCACAGCCAGGTCGGTGGCCTTGTCGGTCCCGATCAGGGTGGCGTCGACCAGCCGGCCGTCCAGCAGATCGACGGTGAATTTGTTGCCGCCTTCGACCACATGGTTGTTGGTGACGATGATGCCCGCGGCGGCGTCGAGGATGACACCGGACCCGGTCGCCATCGGCTGGGGCTCGTTGTCGTCCGAACGCGGTCCTTCGGACCGGCCCTGGGTGGTGACCTGGACCACGGCCGGCAGGGAGCGCTCCAGCTCCGAGGCAAAGCTGAACACACCGCGGCGCGTGTCGAAGGGGATGGGAGTGATCGTCGCCGCCCGGGCCTGGGCGGGCGCGGGCTGGTAGGCGGTCTGGGCCTGGGCCGGCAGACCGGCCAGCAGCCCCAGGACAGCCGCAAGAACCACGGCCCGGCCGGTGGACACCGTCAGCCCCGACCGACTCTCATCCCGGAATTTGACACGCTGCATCATCGCCCCCTGTGATCGACCCGACCCTAGCGCGGGATACGCGCCGTGACGATGCCCCAGTTGCGGGCCCGTGTCCCTGAACGGCGCTAGAAGGCGCTCTCGCCGGTGATGGCCCGACCCAGGATCAGGGCATGAACGTCATGGGCCCCCTCATAGGTGTTGACCGTCTCCAGGTTCATGGCGTGGCGCATCACATGCATCTCGCCGGTGATGCCGGCCCCGCCGTGCATGTCGCGGGCGACGCGGGCGATATCCAGGGCCTTGCCGCAGTTGTTGCGCTTCATCATCGAGATGGCTTCGGGCACCCACGCTCCCTGGTCCAGCAACCGTCCGAGCGCCAGCGCCCCCTCGAAGCCGAGAAAGATGTCGGTCTGCATATCGGCCAGCTTCTTCTGCACCAGCTGGCGCGACGACAGCGGTCGACCGAACAGCATGCGCTCGCCGACATAGTCGCGGGTCAGGTGGAAACAGGCTTCGGCGGCGCCCATCGCGCCCCAGGCGATGCCGTAGCGGGCCTTGTTCAGGCAGCTGAACGGGCCGCGCAAACCCTTGGCATCCGGCAGCAGATTCTCTTCCGGCACCAGCACGTCATTGAGGCCGATGTCGCCGGTGATCGAGGCGCGCAGGCTCAGCTTGTCGCCGATCTTGTCGGTGGTGAAACCGTCCATGCCGCGCTCGACGATGAAGCCGCGGATCACGTCATCCAGCTTGGCCCAGACGATGGCCAGGTCGCTGATCGGGCTGTTGGTGATCCAGTATTTGGAGCCGTTCAGGCGATAGCCGCCATCGACCTTGACCGCCTTCGTCTTCATCGCGGCCGGGTCGGAGCCACCGTCCGCCTCGGTCAGGCCGAAACAGCCGATCATCTCTCCGGCGGCCATCTTCGGCAGGAAGCGCACCTTCTGTTCTTCCGAGCCGAAAGCGTAGATCGGATACATGGCCAGCGACGACTGCACGCTCATGGCCGAGCGATAGCCGCTGTCGACCGCCTCGATCTCGCGCGCGATCAGGCCATAGGCGACATGACTGACGCTGGATCCACCGTACTGTTCCGGCAGCATGGCCCCGAGAAAGCCCATCTGGCCCATCTCGCTCATGATGGCCCGGTCGAAGGTCTCGTCGCGGAAGGCCTCGACCACGCGCGGCAGCAATTTCTCGCGGGCATAGGACCGCGCCGCGTCCTGGATCATCCGCTCGTCGTCGGTCAGCCGCCCGGACAGGTCCAGCGGATCATCCCAGCGAAAGGTCTTGTGCGAAGCGGTGGAGCCATCGGCCATATCGGGTGCCTTCCTGAACGAAACGAGAGGGGTCTGACGGTCCGCCACGCCCTGGTGACGGCTCCCTCCGGGGATAGGGCGGCGGTTTAGGCCAAAACGGCGGAGTCGGGTAGGGGCCGCGCCTCGCGGCGCGCCCGGCCGGGTCGATGAAACTTTTGGAAACATAGCCGGGCTCCGAACCACGCCACCTCAGGTTTCAGCGACCTTCGGGATTCGGACCTCGCTGCCGGGTCCCGTCCCGACGCCACACCAGCGCCATCTGAAATACCAAAGCGTCACGATATCAACGACAGCCTTACCCGACGTCAACCCGGACGGTGCAATCGGCGACATGACGTCGGCGAGGGATGTCCCTTTTAAGTAGTTTTGCGTCACGCTCGCAGTATAGCGAATTGTAATCGAGCGTTTCACGGAACACTTCACCTGTTTCACGGAAAAACCTCCGGACATGATGAGTCCGGCAGTGGCGAAAATGCTGCACAATTCTGTCAAAATGGTGGATGGGGCTAAACTATTCAGCAAGATTGTTGCGATCCGGCCCGTAAATCTTATTAGGCGTCGTTCGCATAGGATTTTGCGAACGGACGCATTGGGCGTCGCCGAGGGGAAGATGAGAAATACAAAATCACTGTTGCTGAGCAGTTCGTTGCTCGCAGGCCTGTCCGCCGCCGCCTTCATCGGCGCTGCGCCGACAATGGTCATGGCCCAGAGCGCCAGCCCGGATAGCATAGATGACGTCATCATCACCGGATCGCGTATCCGCCGCGACCCGACCAATTCGCCGACTCCGCTGATCCAGATCAGCCAGGAGGAAGTCCTCCAGTCGGGTGAAGTCAACGTCATCGACTTCCTCGCCGACATCCCGGCCCTGTCGACCTCGGTTGTGCCGGAAGACACCACCGGTTCGAACCTGAACGACGGCGGCCTGTCGCTGCTCAGCCTGCGCGCCCTCGGTTCGGTGCGCACCCTGACCCTGGTCGACGGTCGTCGCCATGTCGGCTCCAGCCCCGGCACCCTGTCGGTTGACGTCGACACCATCCCGCGCCTGCTGGTCGCCAGCACCGAGATCATCACCGGTGGTGCCGCCGCCGTTTACGGTGCCGACGCCGTTTCGGGCGTGGTCAACTTCATCCTGAAGACCGATTTCGACGGTCTGGAAATCGACGCCTCGGTGGCCGAGATCAACCAGGACGGTCAACTCGGCGAGCGCCTGTCGGTGCTGTGGGGCCAGAACCTGCTCGACGGTCGCCTGAACTACTATGTGTCCGGCGAATACCAGCGCAACGACGAAGTGCTGGACAGCGACGTCGACTGGCGCCGTGAGTCGTGGGGCCTGATCAGCAACGACGTCGATCCGTCCAGCGCGCCCAACGACGGCGTGCCGGACCTGATCCTGCTGCGTGACGTCCGCACCTACATCCGCGGCACCAATTTCGGTGGCGTGACCATCCTGTCCACCGGCGTCCAGCCGAGCCCGGCCAGCGACCCGGACGTCCCGTTCGGCACCTGCTCGGCGACCACCTTCTCGTCCAACTGCTTCTCGCTGGCCCCGGCCAACCGTCTCGACAACGGCTTCCTGTACACCGACACCGGTGCATCGCAGGCCGTCGTGTTCGGCCCGATCCGCCAGGGTGCAGGCTTCACGCGCAACGCCAGCAACGGCGGCCTCGGCCAGGTTCAGAACACCGAGCAGGGCCAGTCCAGCCGCCTGCCGGAATCGACCAACTGGCGCTTCCAATCGGGCTTCAACTACGACCTGACCGACTCCATCAACCTGTTCGGTGAAGTCAAATACGTCGAGGAAGAAACCTACGACGCCGGCCAGCGCGTGTTCCAAGACATGAACATCAAAGCCTTCACGCCCGGATCGGTCGGGGCCATCACCGGCACCACCGCGTTCGAGATCGGCGTGGACAACGCCTATCTGCCGGCCAACGTCCGTGACGCCATCCTGGCCAACCGTCGCGACATCTACAACTCGGCCGGCGTGATCACCAGCAACGTCGCCGACCCCCGTGCCCAGCACAAGCTGTACGGTCCAGTCCGCAACCAGCTGAACAATCGCGACCTGCAGCGCTACGTCATCGGTGCCCGGGGTGAAGCCGGCGACATCGGCTTCTTCCGTGATGTCAACTGGGAAGCGGCCTACACCTACGGCGAGATGAACAACTCGAACCGCGAACAGGCGGTCGACGTCGTCCGCTACCAGGCTGCCGCCGACGCCGTCGTCGACACCCTGGGCGTGGTCAACGGCCGGGCCGGCGAAATCGTTTGCCGGGTCCAGCTGCTGCAAGCCCAAGGCACGGCTGTGCCGAATGCGAACGTTACCGCCAGCGGCGTCACCACCACCTATTCGCGCCAGGGCGACGTCATCAACAAATGCGTGCCGATCCGCGTCTTCGGTGCCGGTGGCTTCAGCCCCGAGGCCCTGGACTATCTGTCGGCGGCCATCACGGTCACCGACCAGAACAAGCAGCACGACTTCCTGACCTTCGCCTCCGGCGATCTGTGGGACTTCTGGGGTGCCGGTCCGATCGGGGCCTCGATCGGTTATGAGTACCGCAAGGAAATCACCAGCGGCGTGGGCCGTGACGCCGACACCGCCGGGCGTTTCCTGTTCCTGAACGGCGGCGGCGACTTCGCTGAGGCCAGCTACGACACCAACGACATTTTCGCCGAACTGCGCGTTCCGCTGTTCGTCGACAGCTGGCTCGGTCGTTCGGCGGAAATCAGCGGGGCGTATCGTCACTCTGACTATTCGCACGTCGGCAAGCAGGACACCTACAGCGTCCTGGCCCAGTGGCGTCCGGTGGATCAGCTGATGTTCCGCGCCAGCACTGCCACCGCCATCCGCGTGCCGAACCTCGGTGAAACCAACGATCCGCTGGGACAGACCTTCGCCAACGGCTTCAGCGATCCCTGCAGCGCCACAGTCATCAACAACCTGGCCGATCCGCAGATCCGTACCAATCGCATCGCCAACTGCGGAACATTGGCCGTCGCCGCCGGCCTCCCCAACCTGGTGTTCAACACTACGGCGGACCCCAACTCCTACCTGCCCAACTACGGCAGCGGCTCGGTATCCGGCCTGGCCGGGGGCAATCCCCTCCTGAAGCCGGAAACCTCGGAGAGCTTCACCTTCGGGGCTGTCTGGACACCGGACTATCTGCTGCCCAACCTGGCGATCATCCTCGATTACTATGACATCGAGATCAACGACGCGATCGCCTCGGTTTCGGCCCAGACAGCCGCCAACCAGTGCGTCAGCGGCGATCAGGTCAATACCCCGATCTGCCTGACCCAGACGCGAAGCACGTCAAACTTCCTGGTCACCAGCTTCATCCAGTCTTCGCGCAACTATGCGTCGTTGACGGCCAAGGGTGTCGACTTCACGGCGAGCTACGGCTTCGACCTGCCGTCATGGTTCGGCATGGACTGGGGCAAGTTCAGCCACGCTCTCCGGGGTAACTGGCTGATCGAGCAGAACGACTACGTCAACATCGCCGATCCGACCGATGCCAGCATCTTCGCGGACACCGTCGGCATGCCGCGCGTTCGCTTCCTGTCGACGGTCAACTGGTCGCCGACGCCCGACCTGGCCTTCACGTGGAAGTGGGACTGGCAAGCGAGTCAGGAGATCGACGACCTCAACAACCTGACCGCCAACCTCGATCGCTATGAGGACCTTCGTTACAGCCAGACCGGCGACTTCTCGCAGCACGACTTCTCGGTCCGCTGGCAGGCTCGTGACAATGTCACCCTCCGCGCCGGCGTCGTGAACGCGTTCGACGCCGAGCCGGCTCGCTGGCTGGGCGGCACCTCGGCCGACAATTTCGATCTGTTCGGTCGCCGCTTCTTCCTGAGCGTCAACTACCGTCCGTTCTGATCCATTCGGAACGACACACTGAAGGGGGCGGCGGACTTCGGTCCGCCGCCCTTTTTCCTGTCCGGTCGACAGGGTGATGGGCCCGCCGCCGCCCCTGCGGGATTGGCGCGCCGACCCGGCCGCGTTATGCGATGGGGCCTGGGCGCGCGGACCCAGGCAGCGGGACCGACGATTGCCATGACCCAGACCCCAGGCCCCCTGTCCGGTGTGCGTGTGCTCGATCTTTCGCGGGTACTGGCCGGGCCGTGGGCGACCCAGACCCTGGCCGATCTTGGGGCCGAGGTGATCAAGATCGAACGGCCCGGCGTCGGCGACGACACCCGCGCCTGGGGTCCGCCCTTCACGACGAAGGCCGACGGCACGCCGGGCGACGCGGCCTATTTCCTGTGCACCAACCGCGGCAAGAAGTCGGTCACCGTCGACATCGCCACGCCCGAGGGGGCCGCCACGATCCGCGAACTGGCAAAAACCTGCGACGTGGTGGTCGAGAATTTCAAGACCGGCGGCCTGAAGAAATACGGCCTCGACCACGCGGCCCTGACGGCGCTCAATCCCCGGCTGGTCTATTGCTCGATCACCGGCTTCGGCCAGGACGGGCCCGACGCCCACCGCGCCGGCTATGACTATATGATCCAGGCCATGGGCGGACTGATGAGTGTCACCGGCCAGGCCGACGGCGCACCGGGGGCCGAGCCGATGAAGGTCGGGGTCGCCGTGGCCGACCTGTTCACCGGCCTGTACGCCTCCAACGCCATCCTCGCCGCCCTGCTGCACGCCCGGGCGACCGGCGAAGGCCAGCACATCGACATCGCCCTGTTCGACGTCCAGGCGGCGATGCTGGCCAATCAGGCGACCAATTTCTTCGTCTCGGGCAAGGTCCCGACCCGGATGGGCAACGCCCACCCCAACCTGGCCCCCTACCAGCCGTTTCCCTGCACCGACGGCATGGTGGTGATCGCCGTCGGCAATGACGGCCAGTTCCGCGCCCTCGGCAAGGCCCTGGGCGCTCCGGAACTGGGGGCCGACCCGCGCTTCCTGACCAACGCCCTGCGCATCGAACACCGCGCCGTCCTGTCGGCCGAGGTCTCGGCCCTGACCGCGGCCCTGAGCATGGCGGACCTGATGGCGGCGCTCGAGACGGGCGGCGTGCCCTGCGGCCCGGTCAATACCGTCGATCAGGTCTTCGCCGAGCCCCAGGCGGTGCATCGCGGTCTGGTGGTCGAACAGGCCCGCGCCGACCTCGACGGCCCGGTCCGCACCGTGGCCTCGCCGATCCGGATGTCAAAGACGCCGGTCATCTATGACCGCCCGCCCCCGGCCCTGGGTCAGGACACCGATGAGGTGCTGGGCGAGCTCAAACCCTAGCGACCGGCCAGCAGCGCCACCAACGCCAACACGGCCGCGCCGAGCGTCAGCCTGGCCGGCAGGGTGCGGTCGGGGGTCTCGTTAGATCCGGCCTCTGCGTCCACCGCGATCGCCTCGGATCCGCTGCGCAGTACCGCCAGCCGCGCCTTCGCCAGGATGGCCTCCTTGTCCGGTACGGACAGCCGGATCCACCCCAGCGCCTGCAGGATCAGCGGGTCCGCCTTGGCGTGTTCGGCACCGCCCAGCGTCGGCGTGAATCCATCCGCCCGCAGACGGGCCGCGGCGATCTCGGCCTCATAGACGTCAGCGAAACGGGCGATCTCGATCATCGCCCCGCCCCTACAGGTCCAGCAGCGCGCGTGCCGGGTCTTCCAGCAGATCCTTGACCCGTACGAGGAAGGTCACCGCGTCCTTGCCGTCGACGATGCGGTGATCGTAGCTGAGCGCCAGGTACATCATCGGCCGGATCACAACCTCGCCGTTGATGGCCATCGGGCGCTGGACGATGTTGTGCATACCCAGGATGCCCGACTGCGGCGCATTCAGGATCGGCGTCGACATCAGCGAGCCATAGGTGCCGCCGTTGGTGATGGTGAAGGTGCCGCCCTGCAGCTGGTCCAGGGTCAGGTCGCCGTCGCGGGCGGCCTTGCCCAGGGCGGCGATGCCCTTCTCGATGCCCGCCAGCGACAGTTGATCGGCATCGCGCAGCACGGGCACGACCAGACCCTTTTCGGTGCCGACGGCGACGCCGATGTCATAGTGGTTCTTGTAGACGATGTCAGTGCCGTCGATCTCGGCATTGACCGCCGGCATCTCCTGCAGGGCCGCGACGATGGCCTTGGTGAAGAAGCTCATGAAGCCCAGCTTGACGCCGTGGCGCTTCTCGAACGCCTCCTTGTACTGGCTGCGCAGGGCCATGACCGCGGTCATGTCGACCTCGTTGAAGGTGGTCAGCTGAGCGGCGGTGTTCTGCGATTCCTTGAGGCGGCGGGCGATGGTCTGGCGCAGCCGGGTCATCTTGACCCGGTTCTCGCGCGGCTGGTCGGCGCGCGGGGCCGAGGCGGCGACAGAGGCCTGCGGCGGAGCCGCAGCGGCGGGAGCCGGAGTCGGGGTGGCGGCGGCCTCGAGGGCATCCCCCTTGAGGATGCGACCGTCCTTGCCCGAGCCCTGGATGGCCTTGGGATCGAGGTTGTTCTCGGCGACGATGCGCTGCACCGACGGCGACAGCGGAATGTCGCTGGCACCGGCCTTGGCGGACGGGGTGGCGGCAGCAGCGGCGGGGGCCGACGCGGCACCGGCACCGGAACCCGAGATCCGGCCGATGGCCTGACCCGGAGTGACCGTGGCCCCTTCGGCCTCGACGATCTCCAGCACGCCGTCGGCGGGGGCCACGATCTCGACGGCGACCTTGTCGGTCTCGATCTCGACCAGCAGCTCGTCCTTCTTGACCGCATCACCGCTCTTGCGATGCCAGGTACCGATCGAGCCCTCGGCGACGCTCTCGCCCATGGTCGGCACGGCGATGGTCACGGACCCGGACGCGGCCGGGGCAGCGGCGGGCGCGGCGGCCGGGGCAGCGGCGGGCGCGGCGGCCGGGGCAGGGGCCGCAGGCGCGGCGGCCTTGGCTTCCGCCTTGGGGGCGGCGGCTTTCGGGGCCTCGGCGGCGGGGGCTGCGGCAGACGCCCCCTCGGTCACCACGCCCAGCACGGTGCCGGGGACGACGGTGTCCCCCTCGGCGGCCTTGATCTCGGCCAGAACACCATCGGCGGGCGACACGACCTCGAGCGAGACCTTGTCGGTCTCGAGCTCGACCAGCATCTCGTCCTTCTTGACGGCATCGCCGGCCTTCTTGCTCCATTTGGCGATGGTGGCCTCGGCAACGGATTCACCGAGGGCGGGGGTCAGAATGTCGGCCATGAGGTATCCAGATTTCTTGTCTTGGTCCGTCGCGATCAGGCGGCGAAGGCGTCGTTCAGGAAGGTTTCGAGTTCTTTCAGGTGCCGGCTCATCAGACCCGACGCCGTGGAGGCGGAGGCCGGACGACCGACGTAACGGGCGCGCGTCGACGCAAGGTCGAGCTTCTCCAGCGTCAGTTCAAGCCACGGATCGACAAAGGTCCAGCCGCCCATGTTCTTGGGCTCTTCCTGGCACCAGACCAGCTCGGCCTTGGGGAAGCGCACCAGTTCCGTCATCAGCGACTTCAGCGGCCACGGATAGAACTGCTCCAGCCGCATCAGATAGACGTCGTCGACCGGTTCACCAGCCTTGGCCCGCACCTCGCGCGACTCCAGCAGGTCGTAATAGACCTTGCCCGAGCACAGCACGACGCGGCGGATGTCCTTGTCCGCCTTGAGGGTAATGCCGGCCACGTCAGGACGGCGCTCGGCGTCGTCGTGCAGCACCCGGTGGAACGAGCTGCCCTCGGCCATGTCAGCCAGGGTCGAGACCGCCTTCTTGTGGCGCAGCAGGCTCTTGGGCGTCATCAGGATCAGCGGCTTGCGGAAATGCCGGTGCATCTGCCGGCGCAGGATGTGGAAATAGTTGGCCGGGGTGGTGCAGTTGGCGACCTGCATATTGTCCTCGGCGCACTGCTGCAGGAAGCGCTCCAGACGGGCGGAGGAGTGTTCCGGGCCCTGACCTTCGTAGCCGTGCGGCAACAGCATGGTCAGGCCGCACATGCGCAGCCATTTGCGCTCGCCGGACGAGATGAACTGGTCGATCAGAACCTGGGCCCCGTTGACGAAGTCGCCGAACTGGGCCTCCCACATCACCATGGTGTTGGGGTCGGTGACGGCATAGCCGTATTCGAATCCCAGCACCGCCTCCTCCGACAGGGCGGAATCAATGCCCTCGAACTCGGCCTGGCCCTCGCCCAGATTGTTGAGCGGGATGTAGCGTTCCTCGGTGGTCTGGTCGATGACCCCCGAATGGCGCTGGCTAAAGGTGCCGCGCACCGAATCCTGGCCCGACAGGCGGACCGGGAAGCCCTCGTCCAGCAGGGTGGCGAAGGCCAGGCTCTCGGCCGTGGACCAGTCGATGTTCTCGCCGGTGGTGATGGCCTCGCGGCGACCGTCCATGACCCGCTTCAGCGTCTTGTGGATGTCGATCCGGTTGGGGACCGTGGTCAGGCGGGTACCGAGGTCGATCAGGGTCTCGAGCGGCACATCGGTCTTGCCGCGACGCTCATCACCCTCGGGCAGGCCGATGCCCTGCCACTGGCCGTCCATCCAGTCGGCCTTGTCGGCCTCGAACGTCTTGCCGGCTTCGAACTGGGCGTCGAGGAATGCGTCGAACTCGGCGATGGCGGCGTCGACCCCGGCCTCGTCGATCACCCCTTCGGCGACCAGACGCCTGGAGTAGATTTCCCGCGTCGAAGGCTGGGCCTTGATCTTGGCGTACATCAGCGGCTGGGTGAAGGTCGGATCGTCGCCCTCGTTGTGGCCGAAGCGGCGGTAGCAGAACATGTCCACCACCACATCCTTGTGGAATTTCTGGCGGAATTCGGTCGCCACCTTGGCGGCGAAGACCACGGATTCCGGATCATCGCCGTTGACGTGGAAAATCGGGGCCTGAACCATCAGGGCCACGTCCGACGGATAGGGCGAACTGCGGCTGTTGCGCGGGCTGGTGGTAAAGCCGATCTGGTTGTTGACCACGAAATGCATGGTCCCGCCGGTGCGGTAACCCTTCAGTCCCATCAGGGCGAAGCATTCGGCCACCACGCCCTGACCGGCGAAGGCGGCGTCACCGTGGATCAGCACAGGCATGACCTTGGAGCGGTCCAGCGCCCATTCGGCCTCGGGCTTGCCGGCGTTGGCGGCGCGGATGTCGAACGCCTGTTTGGCGCGGGCCTTGCCCAGCACCACCGGGTTGACGATCTCCAGGTGCGACGGGTTGGCGGTCAGCGACAGGTGGACGTGATTGCCGTCGAACTCGCGGTTCGAACTGGCACCCATATGGTATTTGACGTCGCCCGAGCCCTCAATGTCGCTGGGCACGCTGGAGCCGCCCTGGAACTCGTGGAAGATGGCCCTGTAGGGCTTGGCCATCACGGCCGCGAGCATGTTCAGGCGGCCACGGTGGGCCATGCCGAACACCATTTCGTCGACACCCAGGGCCCCGCCGCGCTTGATGATCTGCTCCATGGCCGGAACCATGGCCTCGCCGCCGTCAAGGCCGAAACGCTTGGTGCCGGGGAAGCGTTTGTGCAGGAAGCGCTCGAAACCCTCGGCCTCGATCAGCTTGTTCAGGATCGCCAGCTTGCCCTCGCGGGTGAAGGCGTTCTGCTCGAACTTGTCCGGCCCCTCGATGCGCGCCTGCAGCCAGGACTTCTCCTCCGGTTCGGCGATATGCATATACTGGATGCCGATGGTGCCGCAGTAGGTGCGGTCCAGAATCTCCATGACCTCGCGGATGGTGGCCGTTTCCAGTCCCAGCACGCCGTCCAGATAGATCGGTCGGTCGAGGTCGGCCTCGCTGAAGCCGTAGAATTCGGGGGTCAGCTCGGGATTGTCGATCGGCTGTTCGATTCCCAGCGGGTCCAGCCGGGCGTGCAGATGGCCGCGCACCCGATAGCTGCGGATCAGCATCAGCACGCGGATCGAATCATGCGCGGCGGCGCGGATCTCGTCGGCGGTGGCGGCAGGCGCGGCGGCGGGTTTCCCGGCAGCGGCCGCCTTGCCCGGTACGGGGCGCGGCGTCGGCCAGCGCCCGTCGAACACGCCGGTCTCCTCGGTCGCTTCGGTCGCGCGGTCGCGACCCCAGGCCCCGGCACCGGCCGCGGCCTTTACCGTTGCGGCGCTGTCACGCAGCTGGTCGAAAAAGGCGCGCCATTCGCCCGATACAGACGCGGGATCATTGGCCCACTGCGCGTGCAGATCCTCAATGAAGGCGGCGTTCGACCCGTACAGAAAGCTGGTCTCGGCAAAGACCTGATTCAGCCGACCGGCATCGTCCGCCATTTTTTTCCGTCATCCTTTTCGCCCTCACGCACACGTCTGCGTGAAGGGGCCGCCTGTCATATAGGCGGTGTTTCCTCATGGGTCATGACCGAAGCGGGGCGAAAAGGCGAATTTTGCCCCGGACGACAGAAAAAAGCGCCCGCGCGGCGAGCGGGACGCTTCCGATTCTAGCCCTTGAGCACCTCGACCAGGGTCGTGCCCAGACGCGCGGGCGACGGCGAGACGGTGATCCCGGCCTGCTGCATGGCGGCGATCTTGGATTCTGCATCACCCTTGCCGCCCGCAACGACGGCCCCGGCGTGGCCCATGGTCCGGCCCTTGGGCGCGGTGACGCCGGCGATGAAACCGACCATCGGCTTCTTGCGGCCCTTCCTGGCCTCATCGATCAGGAATTGCGCGGCCTCTTCCTCGGCCCCGCCACCGATTTCACCGATCATGACGATCGAGGTGGTCTCGGGGTCGGCCAGGAACAGTTCCAGCACATCGATGAACTCTGTGCCCTTGACCGGGTCGCCACCGATGCCGACCGCCGTGGTCTGGCCCAGACCCTCGTTCGTCGTCTGGAACACCGCCTCATAGGTCAATGTGCCCGAGCGCGAGACGATGCCGACATTGCCCTTCTTGAAGATGGAGCCGGGCATGATGCCGATCTTGCACTCGTCCGGCGTCATGATGCCGGGGCAGTTGGGACCCAGCAGGCGCGACTTCGAGCCCTCGAGGCGGCGCTTGACCCGCACCATGTCCAGCACCGGGATGCCCTCGGTGATGCAGGTGATGAAGGGGATCTCGGCCTCGATGGCCTCGATGATGGCGGCGGCGGCCCCCGACGGCGGCACATATATGACCGAGGCGTCGGCCCCGGTGGCCGCTTTCGCCTCGGCGACCGTGGCGTAGATCGGCAGGGTCTCTCCGTGCGAGCCGGCCCAGGTCTGGCCACCCTTGGTCGGGTGCACGCCGCCCAGCATCTGGGTGCCGTGATAGGCCAGCGCCTGTTCGGTGTGGAAGCCGCCGGTCTTGCCGGTCAGGCCCTGGACGATGATCTTGGTGTTTTTGTCGACGAGGATGGACATGGGTCTATCGATCTCTGAATAGGTCAGTCAGCAGGGCGGAGACGGAGACGGCGTTCAGCCGACCGCCGCGACGATCTTCTGGGCGGCGTCGTCGAGGTCGTCGGCCGCAGTGATGGCCAGGCCGGACTCGTTGAGGATCTTCTTGCCCTGGGCGACATTGGTGCCTTCGAGGCGCACGACCAGCGGCACCTTCAGGCCCACTTCCTTGACCGCCGCGACCACGCCCTCCGCGATGACGTCACATTTCATGATGCCGCCGAAGATGTTGACGAGGATGCCCTTCACGTTGGGATCGGCGGTGATGATCTTGAAGGCCGCGGTGACCTTCTCCTTGTTGGCCCCGCCGCCGACGTCGAGGAAATTGGCGGGCTCTTTCCCGTACAGCTTGATGATGTCCATCGTCGCCATGGCCAGACCGGCCCCGTTGACCATGCAGCCGATGTCGCCGTCGAGCGCCACATAGGCCAGGTCATGCTTGGAGGCCTCGATCTCCTTGGCGTCTTCCTCGCTCTCGTCGCGCAGGGCGACGATGTCGGGGTGGCGGAACAGGGCGTTGCCGTCGAAGCTGACCTTGGCGTCCAGCACCCGCAGGTGGCCGTCCTTCATCACGATCAGCGGATTGATCTCCAGCATGGCCATGTCGGTGTCGACGAAGGCCTTGTAGAGGATCGGGAACAGGGTCTTGCCGTCGGCGGCCGCGTCGCCGGTCAGGGCCAGGGCGGTGTTCAGCTTGGCGACATCCGCGTTGGTGACGCCGGTGGCCGGGTCGATGACGATGGTCTGGATCTTGTCGGGCGTATCATGGGCGACGGCCTCGATGTCCATGCCGCCCTCGGTCGAGACGACGAAGGCGATGCGGCCGTACTGGCGATCGACCAGCAGCGAGCAATACAGTTCGCGGTCGATGTCGGCCCCGTCCTCGATATAGAGGCGGTTGACCTGTTTGCCGGCGTCGCCGGTCTGGGCGGTAACCAGGGTGTTGCCCAGCATCTCCTTCGCGTGGGACACGGCCTCCTCGACCGAAAAGGCCAGGCGCACGCCGCCCTTGGCGTCGGGGCCCAGTTCCTTGAACTTGCCCTTGCCGCGTCCACCGGCGTGGATCTGCGACTTCACCACATACAGCGGCCCGGGCAGCGACCGCGCCGCGGCCTCGACCTGGTCGACGGAGGTGACGGCCACGCCTGCGGCGACGGGGGCCCCGAAGCCCTTGAGGACCTGCTTGGCCTGGTATTCGTGGATATTCATGGGAGGCACCGCCGAAACGCTGGGGAGGAAGTGCTGCGCTTATAGGCAGCCAGCCTTCGCAGGTGCAACCTTCTCCCTAGAGCCTGATCGGTTGAGGAGGAATCGCTGCGCGATTCCGCCGATGCCGTGAATCAGGCTCCAGCATAGTTCTGGAGCGAAATCTGAGTCTGGACGCGATCGCGTCCAGACCGATTTCGCTCTAGTCGACCCAGTCGCGCTTGATTGAACGCGAGGCCAGGAACAGCAGGGTGGCGGCCACCACATAGAAGGCCCCGCCTGAATAGATGGCCCAGCGGATCGATTCATCGCCGAACTGCGGCTTCAGCAGATCGGAGACGAAGCCGAAATAATAGGTGCCCAGGGCGATACCGACCAGATTGTTGATCAGCAGGAACAGGGCCGACGCCGTCGAGCGCATCGAGGCCGGGGCGATGTGCTGCACCGCTGTGACGATCGGGCCCAACCAGGCCAGGTTCAGGGCCGTCGGGATCAGGAACAACGGAAAGGCCAGCGCCAGACTGGGCGCGTTCAGCGACAGGTAGAAGAAGGGCAGGGCGATGACGAAGGCGATGGCCGGCACCAGCGGATAGGCCCGCTTCGACTTGCCGCCGAACTTGTCGGCCAGAAAGCCCCCGAGACCGATACCGATGACCCCGCCGACCAGGGTGATGGCGCTGTAGTAGAGCGAGGTCTCGGTCAGGGTCAGATTGAGGCTGCGCTGGAAGAAGGTCGGCAGCCAGAAAGCCACGCCATAGCCGCACACCGAGGACGAGGCCGCGCCGAAAGCCAGCAGCCAGAAGGTCGGCTTGGGCAGAACGGTCTTCAGCACCACACTGAAAGCGGGGGCCTTGGGGGCAACGGCGGGGCGCGGCACGCCGGCGGCCCGATCGAGACCGCCGCGTTCCGGATCCTTGACCACCAGTTTGAAGATCGGGGCCAGGATCAGGCCGGCAATGCCGACGACGATGAAGGCCGTGCGCCAGTTGATGTTGGCGGCGATCAGGCCGCCGAGCAGGATGCCCATGGCCATGCCCAGAGGAATGCCGAACGAGAACACGGCGAGGGCGCGGGCGCGCTGCTTGGGCGGGAAATAATCCGAAATCAGCGAATAGGCCGGGGCCACACCGCCGGCCTCACCGACACCGACACCCATACGCATGGCGAACAGGCCCCAGAAGGAACCGGCGTAGCCGCAGGCGACGGTGAACCCGCTCCACACGGTCAGGGCCGAGGTCATGATCCACGAGCGGCTGGTGCGGTCGGCCAGCCAGGCGATCGGAATCCCCAGCAGCGAATAGAGGGCGGCGAAGGCGATGCCGCCCATCACCCCGACCTGGGTGTCGGTCAGGTCCAGTTCGACCTGGATCGAATCCTTGAGGATGCCGAGGATCTGCCGGTCGAGGAAGTTGAAGGTGTAGACGATGACCAGCAGGGTCAGCACCAGATAGCGATAGCGCGAGACCTTCGGCGGCGTGGTGCCGATATCGGACTGGCTCATTGCATTCCCCTCAACGTGATCCCCGGCAGGACCGTAGCGGCGCGATCCGCGCCTGCAAAAGAAAAAGGGCGGCGGCCCCGGAGAACCGCCGCCCCTTTCGACCCCTGGGGGTCAGGCTTCAGGCGTCTGTGCGGATCAGAACTTGACCTGCAGCATGGCCGAGACGGTCCGCGGCGGGCCGTAGTAGCCGATGACCGAGTCGTTGAAGACCGCCGCACCCGGGAAGTTGTAGCCCCCGATGCGGTATTCTTCGTCGGTCAGGTTCTTGCCGTACACGCCGACCGTCAGCTTGTCGTTCGGGGCGGTCCAGACCACCGACAGGTCGACCAGCGAATAGGCCTCCTGGTCGAGGATCGGGTTCGGGAACTCGAACTGGCTGTAGTCGTCGCGGTAGCTGATGGACGGGGTGATGGCGAGCGCCCCTCCGGCCATCTGGCCGCGCCAGGTCAGGCCGAAATAGCCCGTGTATTTCGGCGCGTTCTGCAGCACCACCTGATCGGCGATGTTCTCGTACAGGCCGGTGCCCAGGTTGAAGCGCTGGAACTCGTCAAACTCGGCGTTCAGGTAACCGACGGCGAAATTTGCCGTCAACGAGTCGAGGATATGCAGCGTGCCCTCGAACTCGGCACCCGAGATGGTCGAGGAGCCGACGTTGTCGACAAAGCTGGCGATGGCGGACCCGAGCGGCGTACCGGCCGGCACCTGGGTGGTGACCTGCTGGTCCTGGTACTCGTTGTAGAAGAGGGCCGAACTGAACGACAGGCGGCGATTGAAGGCCGAGCCCTTCAGCCCGATCTCATAGGCGTCGACCGTCTCGGGCTCATAGCCGTTAACGGTGTTCGGCGTCACGTTGGCGTCGCCGCGCATGTCGAAGCCGCCCGACTTGAAGCCGGTCGAGAACGAGGCGTAGCCGGTGATCCGGTCGCTGAAATCATACGACAGGGCGAAACGCGGCGAGATGTCCGTGAAGTCCCGGCTGTTGGTATAGTCGGTGCGCACCTGGAACGGGGCGCGTGCGGTGCCACCCAGCAGCGGGCTGCGGGTAGCCCCCAGATAGTTGGCGCGGAACACGTCGCCGGTCTTGCTGTCCTGGGTGTAGCGCAGGCCGATCGACAAATGCAGTCGGTCGGTCAGGTCCCCGTTGACGTCGGAATACAGCGAGAAGCTTTCGGTCTCGACGAAGCCGCCGGTACCGATGACAAAGCCGAAATTACCGAGGATGGTGTCGAAGGCACCCGAGGCCTTGGCGTTCAGATAGTAGGCACCGACCACGCCCTGGACGCGGTCACCCTCGAACTGGAGCTGGAACTCCTGCGTGAACTGATGGTCGCCGTAGACCGCCGGGATATCCAGCGTCGGGGCCGGGGTGTTGTCGAAATCGATGACCGTGTCGGTTTCGCCGCTGCGATAGGCGCTGATCGATTTGAACGTCAGATTGTCATTGAGATAGAATTCGCCGGTCAGGGACACACCCTCGGTAATGACCGAGTTATTGTCGCCGACACCGGCATAGGTGTCATAGACGTTGGGCGTGACGCCCGCACCGACACCGGTGCCGGCCACTTCACGGTGACCGTGACGCGGGTTGGATTTGTCCACGGTCCGATCATAGGCCAGACGGAAGAAGCTGTTGTCGTTGGGCTGGAACTCGGCGCTCACACGGGCGGCGAGAACGTCCTTGTCGTAGGACTCGGCACCGGTGTTGAGGTTCTGGCCATAGCCGTCGCGGTTATAGCTGGCGAACGCGCCGCCGATGCGAAGGTTGTCACTGACCGGAATGCTGGCGGACGCCAGGAAGTCCATCTGGTTGTAGCTGCCGTAGGTGCCGCGCACAGTGGCTTCCGGCTCGATCGACAGGCGCGAGGTCACATATTTGATCGCGCCGCCGATGGTGTTGCGACCGTAGAGCGAGCCCTGGGGTCCACGCAGGACCTCGATGCGCTGGATGTCGAAGATGTCCAGAACCGCGCCCTGGGGGCGGGCCACATAGACGTCGTCGATATAGAGGCCGACGCCGGGCTCGAAGCCCCACAGCGGATCCTGCTGGCCGACGCCACGGACGAAGGAGATCAGGGTCGAGTTGGAACCGCGCGCGGCCTGAACCGTGGCGTTCGGGGTCTGCTGCTGCAGGGCCGTGATGTCGGAAGCACCGGTTTCCTCAAGGCGCTCGGCCCCCAGGGCGGTGACGGCGACCGGGACGTCCTTCAGCTGCTCGTCGCGGCGACGGGCGGTGACGATGACGTCATCGATCATCGACGCCTGCGGTCCGGTCGCCATCGCGCCGGTGTCCTGGGCCATGGCCGCGGTGGACAGTGCGCTCAGCGCGGCACCCGCCAGCAAGGCGGTTTTTACGTATCTGTTCATTTGGTACCCCAATTGTTGTGTTCCAGCCCGTTGACGCTTTTATTCAGCGTTCAATGATTTTCACGGAACCTATCCAGTTTCCCCGCCCTGTCAAACACAGTGACGGTTCCCCCGCGCCAAATCGGCAGCCTGTGGCGCCGTTGCACAGGACCCGCCCGGCGGCCTAGCTTGTCGCCATGATCAGGCCCAACGCCCCCGAACCCGTTTCCGAAGCCGCGCCCGAGGTCCCGGCCGCCCGTGCCGCGGGTGCCCCCGCACGCCGCGGACGCCCGTCCAAGGCCCGGTCCGCCGGTGCCGGCGTGGCGCGCGAGTCGATCCTTGATGCGGCCGAGGACCTGTTTTCGAAACACGGCTTCTATGGCGTCACTATCCGCGAAGTGGCGCGCGAGGCCGGCGTCGACACCGCCCTGGTCCATTATTATTTCGGGGCCAAACGCGCCCTGTTCGACGCGGTCTTCCTGCGCCGCGCCGAAATCTGGAACAGTGAACGGGTCGATGCCATCAATCGCTATGCGCAGGAGGCGGGACCGGACGGCATGACCTTCGAAGGACTGTTTGAAGCCTTCCTGCGCCCGCCGTTCGCCTGGTCGCTGAAGGGCGGGCCGGGCTGGAAACACTATTCCGCGCTGGTGGCCCAGACCAATGCCAACCCGGCCTTCGGCGGCGAGATCATGACGCGCTATTTCGATCCGGCGGCGCGGCGACTGATCGAACTGATCAAGCAGATCGTTCCGGATGCACCCGAAGTCGACCTCTACTGGGCCTATCACAACCTGTCGGGCGCGCTGACGCTGACGCTGGGCGAGACCGGGCGGCTGGACCGGCTGTCGGGCGGCCTGTGCCGCTCCGGCGATCTGGAAAGTGCCTGCGACTATATGGTGCGCTTCGCCGCGGCCGGGTTCCGCGCCGTCTGCGGCGCGCGCCCGGACTCCCCGCCCGGCTGATCCGGGCCTGCCGCCGCTTCTGCGGCGTGCCGATTCATGGTTTCAAGGCGAGACCGTGCCCCGGGAAAAACAGATGAGCCGAACCGAGCCTCCCCCCGAACGCCCGTCCGTCATCCGGATGCTGGTCGTGGCCGTGGTAGCCGGGGCCTTCCTCGCCATCAGTGGGGCCTTCAATCTCGGTCAGAACCCGATACTGAATCGCCTCGCCTACTGGATCCCGCTGATGATCGGTGGCGGCATATGGGGCCATCTGTGCTCGGTCTGGATCGCCCGGCTGCTGGACGCCGAACGACAGCCCTGGCTCACGGCCGTGGTTCTGACCGTCGCCATCGCCGCACCGCTGACGGTGGTGGTCTGGGCCCTGACCGGTCCGGCGTTCGGCCAGGGCCTCTACGGCCTGGACCTGTTGCCCGAATTCCTGCTGCCGGTGGCCGTGGTGACCGCGACCATGACCTTGCTCAACGTCTTCCTCGACCGGGCCCGGCCGCTCGCCACCCACGCCGCCCCCCCCGGTGCCCCTCCGGCCCGCTTTCCCGACCGGCTGCCACCCCGCCTGCGCGGGGCCACCCTGATCGCGGTCCAGGCCGAGGACCACTATCTGCGCGTCCATACCGATCGCGGCTCCGACCTGATCCTGATGCGGCTGTCGGATGCCCTGGCCGAGCTGGAAGGCCTTGAGGGGGCCCGCACCCACCGCAGCTGGTGGGTGGCGCGCGACGCGGTGCGCGACGTCAGCCGCGGCGACGGCCGGGCCCTGTTGACCCTGGACGGCGACCTGACCGCCCCGGTCAGCCGCCGCTACGCCCCCGGGCTGCGCCAGGCCGGCTGGTATTAGGCTCATCCAGCCCAGATCCCGTGGAACCCGGCCGGCAGGGCCACGTCCGCCCGCCAGCTGGCGACCGGGCCGTCCGCCACGTGCGCGGCGTCAAAGGCGTGCAGTTCGGTCACCCCCTCGGCCAGATTGATCGACGGCGCGATCAACCAAGCTTCAGCTTCGCCCGATCGCCCGGGTTTGGGCACGTACACCGCCTCCTCGGCGACGACCCGGTCGCCGAAGTCGAAGGCGTCCGAACGCCCCGTCTCCCAGTCGTGAACGGCCAGACCGGTGGCCAGCGGTCGGTCGGCGGTCTCACCGGCGACGTGGGCGGTCAGACGACGCGACTGACCCGCACGCCGGGGGTCGCTTCGGGGAAATTCGGCGGTCACACCCGACGAAACCATGTCGGCACCGCCATCAGTCCGCAGGGTGATCAGGGCCAGAACGGCCGGCTCACCCGGGACGGTCCCGCGCTGTTCAACCATCACCCGGGCCCCGTCGATGGCGAAGGCCACATCCTTGCCGGCGGCGACGTCGAATCGGATCGTCCCCGAAGCGTCTTCCCAGGCGTCGCCCAGATGGAAATAGCTGAAGGTCGGCAGCTCATAGATCCGGCGGCGTGACAGGTCGGCCTTGTCGATGACCAGCACCTGGGTGCCCATCTCCGGCTTCCAGGCGAACTGCGAGGCATAGGGCATGCCGCTGTGATCGAAGACCCAGGGCTGCAGCACCAGGATCAGGTGGCGAGCCGTGGCAGTGAAGTCATGCATATAGCTGGCGCGCGGCAGGTCGATGATGTCCGCCGTGTTCAGGCTGCGGTCGGCGTTGAGGTGCCAGACCACCGCCTTGTCCCCGTTCAGGCCGATGTTCCAGATCGTGCCGTCAGGGTCATAGCGGGGGTGCGCCTGGAACGGCATGCCCTTGAGGTCGTCGCGCAGGGTGACAAACCGCTTGGTCGACAGGTCCGACGCCGCCATGGCCAGCGGTGCCCCGCCCTCCCACAGAGCCCAGACTTCGTCGCCGGCCAGCATGACCGCGGTGTTGGCGGCATTGGCATCCTCGATCGAGCCGACCCGCGCACGGTCGTCGCCGGCGGTGCCGAAGCCTGCCGTGACAACGGCACCGATGGCGCTCTCGTGCCGTCGCTTGGGCGTATCGGCGAAACGGGCGTCAAGCGTCACCTGCCCATCGTTGATGCGGAAGGCGCGCATCAGGCCATCGCCGTCGAACCAGTGGGTCGCCGAGCCGCCAGGCCGACGGAATTTGGCCGGACCGTTGCGGAACAGGGTCCCGGTCAGATCCGCCGGGGCGCGACCATGGATCAGCCGCATGGCCCGGGGCGCGACGTCGGCCTCAAGGTCAGCAGTGGCCAGGGCCCAGTCAGCGGCGGCCTCCTGGGCCGCCATCGCCCGGACGGTCTCGGGTGTGATCACGGCGGCGGACAGGGCGGCGGCACCCATGAGGAAGTTGCGGCGGGACGTGTGCATGAGGTGGTTCTCCTGACGGAAGGGGTTTCGGCGCGGCCTCAAGCAGTGAGTCGCCGCGCGGCGAGCGATCGGCCGCCTAGCGAATGACAATGCTCTGGGTGACGGTGCCCGAAACGGTGACCTTGGCCTGGTCCCAGCGCGCCGGTCCCATGTTGCCGACCGCATTGTTGGAGAAGGCATAGGGTTCGAGCGGCATGCCGAACGGGTTGGTGTTCATCGTGCCGTCGCCGTTGACGTCATGAAACGCCTTCATGCCGTAATCGCCGGCGGGCAGGCCCTCGAACGTCGCGGTCTGCTGTCCGGCGGCGACGTCCAGGCGGGCCCTGCGCACCGGAGCTCCGTCCGACCAGGCCGCCTCGCTGTCATACAGGGCGACCATAACGGCACCGGTCGACGCGCCGGTCTCGAAGGTCAGGGTCAAGCTGGACGGGTCGGCGGCGAGGGCCGGGGCGGCGGCGGCCAGGGTCAGGGCGGCGAGGGCGGCGGCGACGGTCTTCATGGCGGATATCCTGTTCAGGGGAAGCCCGATCGCCGGGCCCCGATATCCAGACCCTCGGGCCGCGCCGCCGCCGACGCCAGCGCGCTTGCGGCGATGCACGGCCCGGCTTCGTGAACGACCAGCCGGTGTCCACTGGCGACGCGTGAACGACCGCCCCGATCAGTCGGCAGAGTCCTCGATGTGATGGATCTCGTCGTCGTCGAGCCCGAAATGGTGGCCGATCTCGTGCACCAGCACATGGCTGATGATCTCGTACAGGCCGACATCGCCACGCTCGCACCATTCATCGAGAATCGGCCGGCGATAGAGGAAGACGCGCGACGGCTCGGGCGCGGGCCCCAGCCCCTCCTGACGGCCGATGTCGACGCCGTGATAGAGGCCGGTCAGGTCGAACGGATCGTCGATGTCCAGCGCCGCCAGCGTCTCGGCATCAGCGAAATCATCGATGCGCAGCACCACATTCCCGGCCAGCGAGCGGAACGGTTCGGGCAGGGCCTCGAGGGCGGCGCGGGCCAGCCGGGCGAAGTCGTCGAGGGTGGGGGCGGTCTGATCGGTCAAGGTCGGGGTCATGCCCCTCATATCGGTACTATGGGTCTCGGCAGCAATCGCGTTCAGTGGGCGTGGCTTTTTCGCAGCTTGCGCTATGGTGCCTGTGCGAGTCAGCACGAACCGGCGGATAGATCTGCGAATGGCTGAGGCCGATATTGCCTATGTAGCGACCGCGGGAGCGGCAGGCCTGGCGCTGGCAGTCAGCGCCTGGGCGTGGCGCATGCGAGCCCGTCTGTCATCGCAGGCGCGTCACGGCGGTAGCGAACTGGTCGCCACCCGCACCGCCCTGGCCGATTGCGAAGGGACCCTGGCCGCCTTCGACGACACCCGGTTGTCGCTCGACACGACCGGCGTGACCGGGGTGATCGGTGCGCTCGAAATCTGGAGCGAGATGGCCCTCGACCTGCCCGGAGCGGATCTCCAGCCGATCGACGCCGTGCTCGACGCCGTGCGCGCCAGCGCCGGCCCCCGGCTCGACGCCCTGATCGCGGCGGGTGAACCCTTCGACCAGGTGCTGGACCTGCCATCCGGGGCCTGGCGCATCGACGGCCGCCCGGCCGCGGGCACCGCCTGGCTGCGCCTGTCGCGTCTGGGCGGCGTGACCCAGGTGGCCGAGAGCGGTCTGGGCCTGCTGGCCGACTCCTCCCCGGCCCCGACCTGGATCGTCGATCCGTCCGGACGACTGGCCTGGGCCAACCGCGCCTGGCTGTCCGAGATGAAGGCCGACAGCCTCGAAGACGCCATTGAACGGTCGTTGAGCTTCGATCGCGGGGCCGATGCCATCGTCGCCGAGGCCGGCCGCATGCACGCCCGTCAGGAAGGTTTCCGCTGGACCACCGGCGGCGGCCGTCGGCGCGCCTGGCGGATCATCGCCGAGCCGGCTCCCGGCGGCGGCGGGGCCGTGGTCGCCTTCGCCATCGACATGACCGAGGCCGAGGAGACGCGTGACACCCTGCGCCGCCACGTCGAGGCCCATGACGAGACCCTGAACCACCTCGCCGACGCGGTCGCCATCTTCGGCCCGTCCAAGCGGCTGGCCTTTCACAACACCGCCTTCCAGGCCCTGTTCAACATCGACCCGGCCTGGCTGGACGAGCGCCCGACCCATGCCGAGCTGCTGGACCGGTTGCGCCAGCGTCGCCTGCTGCCGGAAGTCATCGACTATGCGGGCTGGAAGGCGCGCGAGCTGGAGTTCTATGGCGCGTCCGAAGCCACGCCCGACGACAGCTGGTCCCTGCCCGACGGCCGCACCCTGCGCGTCGTCCGCCAACCGCACCCGCTGGGCGGCATCTTGCTGCTGTTCTCGGACATCACGGACGAACTGCAGCTGCGCAGCCGCTTCAACGCCCAAATCCAGGTCCAGACCGCGACCCTCGACAAGCTCAATGACGCCGTCGCCGTGTTCGGCTCTGACGGACGTATCCGCCTGCACAACGAGGCCTTCGAAAGCTTCTGGAAACTGACCGCTGACCAGTTGACCGAGGCCTCGGACTTCGACGCTATCGCCGAGCTGTGCAAGACCGCCCTGCCCGACCCGGCGCTGTGGCTCGGCCTGAAGGCACGCGTCGCCGATCCCGATCCCGAGAGTCGCGTCGCCATCTCCGGCGAGGGCCGCACCGCCGACGGCCGCATCGCCTCGTGGCAGACCCGCCCCCTGCCCGACGGTGCCACCCTGGTGGCCTTCTCCGACGTCACCGCCCAGCGCGAGCTGGAACAGGCCCTGGCCGCCAAGGCCGCGGCGCTCGAGGAAAGCCAGGCCCTGAAGCGCGAGTTCGTCGGCAGCGTCTCCTATGAGCTGCGCACGCCGCTGACGACCATCGTCGGCTATTCGGAACTGCTCGAGACCCTGGGCGGCCTGCCCGAGCGCAGCCGCCAGCAGGCCGGAGCCATCCGCGTCGCCGCCAGCCAGCTGGCCCGGTCGATCGACGATGTGCTGGACATGGCCCAGATCGATGCGGGCGAGATGGAGCTGAGCCTCGGCGATCTGCACGTGCGCGATATGTTCGCCGGGATCGTTTCGCGCTACCGGCCCCGGGTCGAGGGTCGCGGCGCGACGCTGAAGGCCAAATGCCCGGCCCGGCTGCCGACCGTCCGCGCCGACGAGCGCCGCATCACCCAGGCGCTGGACCACCTGCTTGAAAATGCCGTCCGGGCCGTGTCCGAAGGCGGCGAGGTCACCCTCTCGGCCGAGGCCAACAGTTCCGAACTGCGCATCCGGGTCGAGGATACCGGGCGCGGTATCCCCTATCACCTGCAGCCCCATGTGTTTGACCGCTTTGTGCGCCGCGACCGTGGCGGCCCCGGCGTCGGCCTGGCCCTGGTCAAGGCCATGGTCGAGATGCACGGCGGCTGGGCCGAGGTCGAGAGCGAGCCCGGCAAGGGCGCGGCCTTCATCCTGCACCTGCCGCTGCGCGCCTCGTCGGCCGCCGCCGCCCCGGAACTGCGGCTCGGGGGCCTGGCCGGCGTCGAGTGAGGCGCTTTGACCGCCTGCGCGTCAGGCCCTAACTAGCCGCCACCCATCTCCCACCCCTGGACATCCGATGGCTCTCAAGCCCCTCAAGACCGCCCTGATCTACGATTTCGACGGCACCCTGGCCCGCGGCAACATGCAGGAGGTCAGCTTCATCCCGTCGATCGGCATGACGCCGACCCAGTTCTGGAACGAGACGGTCCAGCCCCAGACGGTCGCCTCCGACGGCGACGGCATCCTGATGTATATGCAGATGATGCTGCAGGTCGCCCGCGACCAGGGCCAGCCGGTGACCCGCAAGGCGCTGCGCGACCACGGTCAGGACGTGGCCCTGTTCGAGGGGCTGCGCGACCTCAGCTGGTTCGACCGGATGAATGCCTTCGGGGCCCAGTACGGACTGGACGTCGAGCACTACATCATCTCCGCCGGCCTGACCGAGATGATCGAGGGCTGCCCGATCCACCCGGCCTTCGAACACGTGTTCGCATCGAAATATGTCTATGACGCCGACGATGTCGCCGTCTGGCCGGCGGTCGGCGTCAACTACACGACCAAGACCCAATACCTGTTCCGCATCAACAAGGGCGTCCACAACCACTGGGACGACGAGCGCATCAACCGCTTCATCCCCGACGACGAGCGGCCGGTGCCGTTCGAGCGGATGATCTTCCTCGGCGACGGCGACACCGATGTGCCGACCATGAAGATGATGCACACCAAGGGCGGCTTCTCGATCGCCGTCTATGACCCCGACAGCACGCCGCGCGACCGCGACAAGGTGCACCGCCTGATCAGCGAGGATCGGGTTAATTTCGTCGCCGCCGCAGACTATCGCGAGGGCTCGGCCGTCGACCTGATCGTCAAGGGGCTGATCGGCCGTATCGCCGTCAACGCCGGACGCATGCCGGCCGACTGAGCCGGGTTGGACGGCGTCCAACCCAACCGATTGCGCCCTAGACCTCGTTCAGCGGCGTCTTCAGGAAGCGTCGCCCGGACGCCTCGGCCGGCGGCAGGGCCCCGGCGCGAATATTGATCTGCAGCGACGGCAGGATCAATTTTGGCGCGGCCAGGGTGGCGTCACGGGCTTCGCGCAGGGCAACGAATTCGTCCTCGGTCACACCGTCGCCGATATGGATGTTGTCGGCCTTCTGCTTCGCTACCGACGTTTCCCACTCATATTCAGTGCGGCCCTCCGGCAGATAGTCGTGACCGACAAACAGGCGCGTCTCGCCGGGCAGGGCGAGGATCTTCTGCATCGAACGGTACAGGGTGCGGGCGTCGCCACCTGGGAAGTCACAGCGCGCCGTGCCAAAGTCCGGCATGAACATGGTGTCGCCCACGAACAGGGCGTCGCCGACATGATAGCTGACACAGGCGGGCGTATGCCCCGGTGTGTGCAGTACTTCGACCTCCAGACTGCCCAGGGTGAAGGTGTCGCCGTCGGCATAGAGGGCGTCAAACACCACCCCGTCCGGCGACACATCGTGCGCCTCGAACAGGGTGGCGAAGGTCTTCTGGACCTTGGTAATGTTGGCCCCGATGCCCAGTGGGATGCCGGTCCGGGCGCGAATGTTGTCGCCCCCGCTCAGGTGGTCGGCGTGGGCGTGGGTATCCAGCACCCGCTCCAGCTTAAGGCCCTGCGCGGCCACGGCCGCCAGTACGGCGTCAATCGAGCCGGTCGAGGTCCGGCCGGTGGCGGCGTCAAAGTCCAGAACGGGGTCGATGATCATCGCGGCCTTGGTCGCGGGATCGCTGACCAGATAGGTGACGGTGTTGGTCTCGGGCTCGAAAAAGGCCTCAACGACAGGGCGCAACACCGGGGGGGATGACTGGGTCATGAAAAGCTCCTTGGGTTGGCCTTCTATATATTAGTACTTGCTAAATTAGCAATGGCTCATATATTGGCGGCATGCTCGATCTCGACACCCATCGTCTTGAACGCCTTGAGGCCAGTGCCGGCTCCGCCGCGCGGCTGCTCAAGGCCATGGCCAACGAAAAGCGCCTGATGATCCTGTGTCAGCTCGATGGTCGGGAGCTGCAGGTCGGCGAGATGCTGGCGCGGGTCAGCCTGTCCCAGTCGGCCCTGTCCCAGCACCTCGGCCTGTTGCGCGAGGAAGGTCTGGTCAGCACCCGACGTGAAGGTGTCGCCGTCTTCTACCGACTCGCAAACCCGGCCGTAGCCGAGGTGATCGCCACCCTGGCCGAAATCTATTGCCCCCCCGAAACCGAGGAACGAAACTCATGATCGTTGCGCTTGTCCCCCTGTCTCCCTCAGAGGTCGATGCCCGGTTGCAGGCCGGACAGGCCGTGCTGATCGACATCCGTGAACCCGACGAATTCGCTGGCGAACACATCCCCGGTGCCGCTCCGGCACCGCTGTCGGGGCTGGCCTCGACGGACCTGCCGGTGACGCCCGGACGCGAGGTCATCTTCATGTGCCGATCCGGCGGACGCACCAACGCCAATTGCGACCCGCTGGCTGCCCGGGTTCCGGGACAGGCTTTCGTTCTCGACGGCGGACTGGACGGCTGGAAACGCGCCGGCCTCGCCACCAGCAACTCCAACGGAAAGTAGACCCATGACCGTTCTCACTGCCCTTTCGGCCGCCGACGTCGCCGCGCGTATGAAATCCGGCACCGCCGTTCTGGTCGACATCCGTGAACGCGATGAATTCGCCCGCGAGCACATCCCGGGCGCAGCCGCGACCCCGATGTCCCTGTTCGAAAAGGCCGACCTGCAGATCCTGCCCGGCCGCGATGTGGTCTTCATGTGCCGCTCGGGCAACCGCACCCAGGCCAACTGCAATCAGCTGGCCTCCCGCGTCCCGGGTCAGGCCTATGTTCTGGCCGGCGGCATCGACGGCTGGAAGAAGGCGGGCCTGGCGACAAAGACCAATGACAAGGCCCCGCTGGAGATGATGCGTCAGGTGCAGATGGTCGCCGGCGGCCTGATCCTGACCGGGGCCGCCCTCGGCGTGCTGGTCCACCCCGCCTTCTGGGGGCTCGCCGCCTTCGTCGGGGCCGGCCTGTTCTTCGCCGGGGCCACAGGTTTCTGCGGCATGGCCCGGTTGCTGGCCGTCATGCCGTGGAACCGCAACGCTTTTCCGGCTGCCTGATCCATGTCCCCTGACCTGATCCAGTGGCTGCTGGCCATGCTCAGCGGCGGCATCGTCGCCCTGCTTCTGACCCTGTTCGGGGGCGGCGGCTCGGTGCTGGCCGTGCCGCTGCTGCTCTATATGGTCGGGGTGAAAGATCCCCACATGGCGATCGGCGTCTCGGCGGCGGGGGTGGCACTTAACGCCCTGACCGCCCTGATCGGCCACGCCCGCGCCGGACGGGTCCGCTGGCCCTGCGCCAGTTTGTTTGCCGTGGTCGGTGCTTTCGGGGCATGGGGCGGATCGAGTCTGGCCAAGATCATCGACGGCCAGCAGCTGCTGTTGTTCTTCGCCATCGCCATGGCAGCGGTCGGCCTGTCGATGCTGCGGCCCAAGCCCGAGAATGGCGGCCCGGATGTGCGGCTGACCAGGGCCCTGGTGCCGCGGGTCGGCGTCACCGCCGCGGGCGTCGGCACCGCCGCCGGCTTCTTCGGCATCGGCGGCGGCTTCCTGATCGTGCCCGGCATGATGGCGGCGACCGGCATGGGTCTGGCCCTGGCCCAGGCCTCCTCCCTGCTCAGCGTCGCGGCCTTCGGGGCCACCACCTCGTTCAACTACGCCCTGTCCGGCTGGGTCGACCTGCCGCTGGTTGCGGCCATGACCGTCGGCGGCGTCGCCGGCACCCTGCTGGGTCTGCCGATCTCACATCGGCTGGGCCAGAACGCCGCCCTCGGGCGTCGCCTGTTCGCCGGCCTGATCCTGATCGTCGCCGTCTATGTGGCGATCAAGGCCATCAGCGCCCTGCTATAAGCGACCCCGGCGACCGGGCACGCATCGTCAGATGACACCCGGTCGCCGGCGGCGGTCGAGCGGAGCCGTCATATCGGCCCGCACGCCCCCCGCCAGCATGTGCCGGGTCAGGCGTTCGAAGGCCTGCACGAAACCGGCCAGCCGGTCGCGCTCCGCCGCCGGCAGATCGGCCGGATCCAGCCCCATCAGTCCGGCCTCCTGCTCACAGCGCCAGTCCAGCACGACGTCAAAGCCCGGGGCCTTCAGGAACAGCAGGGCGTCGAACCGGGCGAACAGGTCACGATAGGGGCCGGCCAGCCGGTCATTGACCGCCCGCCGCCAGCGCCCGTCCGGGTCCTGATTCCGCTCCAGCGCATTGACCGGCTCCAAGAGATCGGCCTCATCCTGCGGCGTCGCCCCCAGACACCAGCCGTCCAGCAGGATCGCCGTCGGCCGCCCCGCGAACACCGGCCAGGCCTGCGGCGGCAGCCGGTCATCGGCCAGCTTGTCGAACGCCGGCAGCGCCGTGCGGTCGTCGGGTCCGGCGGCGGACAGGGCGGCGATCACCCGGTGCAGCAGGGCTAGGTCATGGGTCCCCGGTGGCCCCCGGATGGCGAACAGCGGATGCACGGTTTCCGCCAGCCCCTCGCGTTCGGCCCGGGTCAGATAGACATCATCCAGCGACAGATGCGCCGCCCCGGTACGGGCCGCGACCGCCCGCGCCAGAGTGGTCTTGCCCGAGCCCTGCGATCCGGCGATGGCGATCAGCGGCACGTGCCCGGGCCGGGCGTGTGCCGTGATCAACGTCTCCACGGCCTCGATCAGCCGCGGATCGATCATCTCAGTGCTGGTTTTCCGGTAGCCGCACGACCAGGCCGTCCAGCGCGTCCGAAACCCGGATCTGGCACGACAGGCGCGAGTTGGCCTCGACCTCCTCGGCGAAGTCGAGCATCGACTCCTCCATGGCGCTGGGCTTGCCGGTCGCCTCGCGCCAGACCTCGTCGACATAGACATGGCAGGTGGCGCAGGCGCAGGCTCCGCCGCAGTCGGCGTCGATGCCGGGCACATTGTTGCGGATCGCCCCCTCCATCACGGACAGGCCGGCCTTGACCTCGACCGCATGCTCGCGACCGTCATGTTCGATGTAGGTGATCTTCGCCATGGCACGCTCTTGGCAAAGCCGGACGAGAGAGGCAAGGCCATAGATTGATGCCAGCATCAATATATGGCATAAGACGCCATGCCCGCCGTGCGCAAAATTACCGCCATTCTGCCCGCTGATCTTCTGGATGCCGCCCAGAGTGCGACCGGTGCCGGCGTGACCGAAACCCTGCGGCAGGGGCTGGAAAGCCTGAAACGACGGGCCTTCGGGCGGAAGCTGCTCGAACTCCAGGGCACGATCGACTTCAGCGGCTTCGATCTCGATGAGCTCCGCGAAGACAAGGTCTATGGCCTGGACCAGACCGCCGAAACAGAATGATCTGCGCCGACACCAGCAGTTTGGTGCGAATTCTGGAAGGCCAGTCCGGCCCGGACATCGCGCTGATCACCCGGGCGGCCCAGAAGGGTGATCTCGTCGTCGCGCCGCCGACCGTGACCGAGCTTTTGTCCTATACGGAGGCCCGGCCCAGACTCGCCGATCTTCTGGCCATCGCCTCGGTATTGCCGCTTGAGGCGACGGCCTGGGAACGGGCCGGTCTGGCGCGACGCAAATTGAAACGACTGGGATTCCGCGCAACCCTCGCGGACGCCCTGATCGCCCAGTGCTGTATCGACGCCAGCGCGCCGCTGATCGCCCACGACCCCGATTTCCGCCATTTCGCCACCCACTGCGGGCTGACGCTCGCGGTCTGACCGCTAGCGGTCGCCAGCCTGCTGACGCGCCAGGGCCTCATAGCCACTAATCTGCGCCAGGGTCACGGCGGCATGGGCGCGCCTCTCCTCGGCCGGATCTTCCCTCATCGCGACGAGAAACCAACGCTTCGCAAGCGCCAACAACTCGATATCGACCGGTCCACGGGGCGCATTCGGGACCGCACGGAGAAGCGCCGCCTGCCCGGCCAGAGCAGCGGCATCCCGGCGGCCGGCCTCATAGGCCTTCTCCATCCACTTTCCGGCTGAGGCCAGATCAATCGGGCCGCCTTCGCCGTTCCAGGCCATGGCACCCAGATGGTAGGTGGCGTTGCGTTGCCGTTGTCCTGCCGCCCGTTCGTACCAGAGGCGCGCCATCGCATAGTCTTGGGGCACCCCACGCCCACTGCGATAGAAGTCTCCAAGATCGGTCTGGGCATTCGCGTCACCCATTTCCGCGCCCTGGCGGCAGAGTACGACCCCGCGTTCCGGGTCCGCCGGCACAGCTACGCCGGCCGCATAGATCAGCCCCAGTGCACACAGGGATCGGGCTGATCCGCCTTCGCCCGCCTGTCGATAGAGATCCATGGCGCGCGCCAGGTCGGTCGTCCCACCGTGTCCGTGTTCGTAGCATTCGGCGGTGAAATGGGCCGCTTCCGCCGAGACCGCCGCCCCGGATTCCCAGGCGCGACAGGCCAAGGGGAAGTCAGCGGGTCGCCCGTGCCCGCCCATGCCCAAGGCGGTAAAGCCGTCAAAAATGGCCCGCGCGCCCGGATTTCCGGCTTCTGCCAAACGCTGAAGCTCAGGATAATATTCCGCCGGCTTGAGCCCGGGGCGCAGGGCAGCGGTCAACGCCGGGTCGGTCGTCGGGCCGGATTGCGCCGTCGCCGGACTGGCGAAAACCGCCAACGCCAAGACCAGGCCCGCGCCGCTGGCAGCACGCATTACGCCGTCGCCGTCGCCGTCGCCTTCCTGCGGTCCGGGGCCACCATCAGCTTCTTGGTCTCGGCGATGGCCTTGGCCGGGTTCAGCCCCTTGGGACAGACCTGGGTGCAGTTCATGATGGTGTGGCAGCGATACAGTTTGAACGGGTCCTCGAGGTCATCGAGCCGCTTCTGGGTCGCATCGTCGCGGCTGTCGGCGATCCAGCGATAGGACTGCAGCAGGGCCGCCGGGCCGAGGTATTCGGTCTGGTTCCACCAGTAGCTGGGGCAGGAGGTCGAGCAGCAGGCGCACAGGATGCACTCGTACAGACCGTCCAGCTTCTCACGCTCGGCCGGGGTTTGCAGCCGCTCGGTCGTCGGGTCCGGTTCGTCCGACTGCAGCCACGGCTGGATCGAGTCGTACTGGGCGTAGAACAGGGTCAGGTCCGTCACCAGATCCTTGACCACCGGCTGGGCCGGCAGGGGCGCGATGGCGATGGTGTCGCCGGAACATTCGTCCCAGCCCTTGGTGCAGGCCAGGGTGTTGCGGCCGTCGATGTTCATCGAGCACGAACCGCAGATGCCCTCGCGGCACGAGCGCCGGAACGACAGGGTCGGGTCGATCTCGTTCTTGATGTGGATCAGGGCGTCCAGCAGCATCGGACCATGATCGGCCACCGGCACCTCATAGACGTCCCAGCGCGGGTCGGCGTCGACCTCGGGGTCATAGCGATAGACCTTGTAGGTCTTGACGTTGGTCGAACCGGGCGCGGCCTTGTGGACCTTGCCGGTGGTCGGCTTGGAGCCGCGCGGGAGGGTAAGCTGGACCATCTTCAGTACACCCGTGCCTTGGGCTCGATATAATCGATGTCCTTGGACATCGTGTAATTGTGGACCGGGCGGTAGTCGATCTTCACGCCGTCGGTCGGCGTCTTCCAGGCCAGGGTGTGTTTCATCCACTCGGCGTCATTGCGATCGGGGAAGTCCTCGCGGGCATGGGCCCCGCGCGACTCGGTGCGGTTCAGCGCGCCCTCGATCGTGACCAGCGCCTGATCGACCAGATTGTCGTATTCCAGCGTCTCGACCAGATCGGTATTCCAGATCAGGCCGCGATCGGTGGTCTTGATGTCGGCCCCGCGGGCGTGGATGTCGCGCAGCTTGGCGACACCCTCTTCCAGCGTCTTGCCGGTGCGGAATACGGCCGCGTCCGACTGCATGGCGCGCTGCATCTCGATGCGCAGCTTGGCCGTTGGAGTCGCACCCGAAGCGTTGCGGAAGCGGTCGAACCGGGCCAGGTGGCCGTCGGTGATCGCGGCCGGGGCGTCCGGCACCTTCGCGGCCTTATCGACCACCTCACCGGCGCGCAGGCCGGCGGCGCGGCCGAACACGACCAGATCGGTCAGGCTGTTGGAGCCCAGACGGTTGGCCCCGTGCACCGAGACGCAGGCGGCCTCGCCCACGGCCATCAGGCCGGGCACCACGGTGTCGGCATTGTCGCCGACCTTGGTCAGGACCTCGCCGTGATAGTTGGTCGGGATACCGCCCATATTGTAGTGGACCGTCGGCAGCACCGGGATCGGTTGTTTGGTCACATCGACGCCGGCGAAGATGCGGGCGCTCTCGGAAATGCCCGGCAGCCGCTTGTGCAGGATCTTCGGATCGAGGTGGTCGAGGTGCAGGTAGATGTGGTCCTTGTTCGGACCGACGCCGCGCCCTTCACGGATCTCGATGGTCATCGAGCGGCTGACCATGTCGCGCGGGGCCAGATCCTTCACCGACGGGGCATAGCGCTCCATGAAGCGCTCGCCCTCGGAATTGGTCAGATAGCCGCCCTCGCCGCGCGCACCCTCGGTAATCAGACAGCCCGCGCCATAGATGCCGGTCGGGTGGAATTGCACGAACTCCATGTCCTGCAGCGGCAGGCCGGCGCGCAGCACCATGGCATTGCCGTCACCGGTGCAGGTGTGGGCGCTGGTGGCGCTGAAATAGGCGCGGCCATAGCCACCGGTCGCCAGGATCACCAGCTTGGCCCGGAAGCGATGCATGGTGCCGTCGTCCAGCTTCCACGCCGTCACGCCGGTACAGGCCCCGTCCTGCATGATCAGGTCGAGACCGAAATATTCGACGAAGAACTCGACCTCGCGGCGCACCGACTGGCCGTACAATGTGTGCAGGATGGCGTGGCCGGTGCGGTCGGCGGCGGCGCAGGTGCGCTGCACCGGACCGTTGCCGTAGTCTCGTGTCATGCCGCCGAAGGCGCGCTGGTAGATCTTGCCCTCGTCGGTGCGGCTGAACGGCACGCCCCAGTGTTCCAGCTCATAGACGGCCTTGGGGGCCTCGCGGACCAGATATTCGATGGCGTCCTGATCGCCCAGCCAGTCCGACCCCTTGACGGTGTCGTACATATGCCAGCGCCAGTCATCCTCGCCCATATTGCCGAGCGAGGCCGAGATGCCGCCCTGGGCCGCGACCGTGTGCGACCGGGTCGGGAACACCTTGGTGACGCAGGCGACCTTCAGCCCCTGCTGGGCCGCCCCGAGCGCCGCGCGCAGGCCCGAGCCGCCCGCGCCGACGACGACGACGTCATATTCATGATCGACGAATTCATAGGTCGTCCCAGATACGGACATGCGCGATCAGGCTCCGAAACCGGCCGGCAGCGGCGCTGAGCCCAGCGCCAGCCGCACGATGAGGAAGACACTGGCGAAGGCCAGCACCAGACAGAGGACGGCGATCAGGGCCAGCAGGACCCCGCGCGTCGAGGGTTTGTGAATATAGTCATCGACGATGACCTTCAGCCCCAGGTTCATGTGCCAGAGACTGGCCAGCAGGGTCACGGCCAGCAGCACCGCATTGACCGGGCTCTGGAACCAGATCAGGGCCCCGTCATAGCCGCCACCGGCCAGCTGCGCCGCACTCCACAGACCCCAGAGCGTCAGCGGCACCAGGATCAGCGAGGACAGGCGCTCGGCCATCCACTCCCCGGCCCCGTGATGCTCGGACACCTTGACGCCCTTGACGAAAGTCTTGGTCGAACCGCTCACAGCGACACACTCCCGGACACGAACAGCCAGACCCAGAAGGCCACCCCGGCCAGCAAGCCGATCCAGATCGACAGGCTGGCCAGCAGACTGGCCGTCTTCGGCTCAAGGCCCGCGCCCGTGTCCCAGATCAGGTGACGGATGCCCGAGGCCAGGTGATAGGTCAGGGCCAGGGTCAGGCCGAACCAGACCAGCAGGCCCAGCGGCGAGGCCGACAGGCCGGTAAAGGTGGCATAGACCTCGGGGCCGAAGGCCAGGGCCAGCAGCCAGATCCCGACCAGGACCGCGCCGGCCGAAAGGGCACTGCCGCTGATCCGGTGCAGGATCGAGGCCGCCATCGTCACATGCCAGCGCCAGACCTGGAGATGGGGAGACAGGGGGCGGGACCGGCCATTGGGCTGGAGGACCGGGCGGTCGCTCTGGTCGTCGCCCGAGACCGGGAGGGGGCTCGTCATGCGAATGGTTCTCAAAACCGAAGGAATTCAATCGCCCGGAGGCGCATACAGGCTTTAGTGACCCCGGCGGCGGGGTGTCAACGAAGCCGGGCCCCCATCCCCCGTTCCGCGGCGGTTTTCAGGGGCGGTTTTGCCCCCTGCCTCGTCCCCGGGTGGAATTTTTGGTCCGGATGCGGCAGTCTGGGATGATGCTCCTTACCGTTGTTGCCGCCTCCACCGCCGCCCTTCTGCTTCAGGATCCCGGCGCGCGCGCCTATACGCCCGCCGCCGCCGCCGCGACCCGTCAGATCTACCGCCCCCCCGCCATCCGCCCGTTCGAGACCGCGCCCGGTCCCGGCGTCACCGACGTCGAGACCTTCTTCGACAAGGGCGTCACCGCTGCCGAGCGCAGCGCCGACGCCCGGGCCGGACCGCTGGACGGTCGCTGGCGGGCCCTGGGGTCCGACGGCCGCCCGCTGCTCAGCCTGGTGCTGCGTGATCCCGGTAACGGCACGGTCGAGGGGGCCTGGCGTCGGGGCGACGACGGCCGAGCCCGTCTGGTCAACGCCATTTCCGTCGAGGGCACCCGCGCATCGCTGGTGCTGGACCGGCACGGCACCCTGCGGCTGCAGCGCACCGGCAACGGCTGGCACGGCGAGTTCGTCCACAACGGCCAAGCCCGCCCCGTGACCCTGCACCGTCCCTGATCAGTCCGTAAGGCGCGCCACCACGGCGGCCCGCGCCGCCGCGTCATAAGGGCGCGCGCCATCCCGGCCCCAGACCGGATCGGGCCACAGGCCGTCGTCGCGCCGCCGCCCGACCACATGGACATGCAGCTGGGCCGTGACATTGCCCAGGGCCGCGACATTCAGCTTGTCGACCGGCCGCCCGGCCGCTTCGCCCAGCGCCCGCACACAGTTGCCGGCCCGGGCAATCTCTTCCATCAGTCGCGCCCGGTCCGCCGCCGACAGATCATCCAGCTCGACCGCCCCGGCCACGCGCGGGATCAGGATCAGCCACGGAAACCGCGCGTCGTCCTGCAGCCGGACCTGGCACAGGGGCCAGTCAGCGACGGGGATGGAGCCGCCCTCGAAGGCGGGGTCGACGGAAAAACCAGACATCATGGCTATCCGGTCGCGCGCGTCGCCGCCCGGGTCAAGCCTTCAGGCCCCCGAGCCCGCTTCCATCAGGAAGGCGTTCAGCTTGTTGCCGTCCGGATCGCGAAAATAGCCGGCGTAGAACGGCCCGCCGCGCGGCCCGGGCGGACCTTCGCAACTGCCGCCGTTGGCCAGGGCGATGTCGTACAGCCGCTGGACCTGCTCGCGCGACGACGCCTGCAGCGCCACCATCACCCCGTTACCGACCGTGGCCGGCTGGCCGTCGTGCGGTTTGGTCAGGCCGATCCCGGCCGCACCGTCGGGCGTACCCCAGGCGATGAAGGTCGGTTCCTCCATCATCCGCGGCGTGCCCAGTTCGGCGGCCAGCGCGTCATAGAATTTCGCCCCCCGCGCCAGATCATTGGTGCCCAGTGTCACATAGCCGATCATGTCGAAATCCCTCTCTTCAGATTACGCGGAGGCCGGAAGCCTAGCGCTATTTCGAACCGCCCTTCGGCAGTGTCTTCGCGGTGGCCTTCAGCGCCGCCAGCTCAACGTCGGCATCGGCCTGTCTCGTCCGTCTCCGGCGCTGGTCGAAGGCTTCATACGCCCGTTCGGCCGTGGACCTGGCGCTGCGGGCGTCGACCTGACCGCCGTGCGTCAACACGACCCGTCCGACGTTTCTCAAACTGTCATCCAGCCGGTCACACGCTTCGCTCATCGTGGTGAGCCGACCGATCTCAAGCTGATCCTCAAAGATGTCCAGCAGGATGGACGTGAGCCGGTTCAACTCCCGAATCTCGCCCGGGGCGAGGTAGTTCTTGGCCGTAACAGCGTCCGCCTTCCTGATCTCGGTCGTTGGCCAGGTCTGCAGCCCCATGGTCTCATGTGACCCGTCTGCGCGACTGGCCAGAATTTCCGACGGGGTCTGACTGACGACGGCATAGAAGAGCTTGGCCTGGGTTTGCTGGTAGAATTCGCGCGCCGCCTCGGACTTCGGATCATAGTCCTGACACATCGAACAGATGCGCCGCAGCTCCGCATAGACATTCGCCTCGGCGCTCCGGATGTCGCGAATGATGTCGCGAAGTTCGGAGATGCGGTCTTGCCCGCCGGGCCGTTTGAGCCGATCGACGTCGACCACGAAGCCGCTGGTGGCAAAGCGGACGAGCACGCCCGTGGCCCAGCGCCGGAAGACCGTGGCCTTGGCGGAGCTGACCCGGTAGCCGACCGAGATCACCATATCCAGACTGTAGAGGGTGCCCGGTCGCCCAAGCGGACTTGTTTGCAATTTCTGCAAAGAAGTCTCTTCGCTCAACTCGCCTTCTTCAAGGATGTTGGTGATGTGACGCGATACGACGGACACGTCGCGCCCGAACAATCCGGCCATCTGCCCTTGGGTCATCCAAAGAGCGTCACCGTCATAGCGCAGATCAACCCTGACGCCCTTGTCGTCGGTGTAAATCAGGAAACGGTCGCCGGTCTCCGCCTGTTCGATCAGGTGAACCGGTTCGACGGGGTCAGCCATTCAAGGAGGCCTTCGGTTTAAGGGGGCGCGTCCACCGGAACAGTGGACACGAACAAATCGGGAACGTCAACCGTTCGCCAGCCACCGCATCCGGCAGGCCATCATCGCCGTCTCGCCCAGCCGCTCGACCAGCCGCCAGTTGACCACGGCCCCAATCGGCGCGCCGACCACCGGGATCATCTGGGCCAGCTTGGCCAGGTCGATATGGTCGCGATACTCGATCTGGAACGTACGCCAGTCATAGTCCTCAATCACTTGAGGCTGGCCGATGTTCGCGATCCAGGCCTCCAGCGCGGCCAGGGCCTCGGGTCGCCGCGCGGCGCTGGCGAAGGCCAGATGGAAGATGTGCAACACGAACAGCCGTTCGCGCAACGAACCGCCGCCCCAACCATAGCAGCCGACCACCTCGCCCAGCATCCGCACCTTGATCGCCATCAGCGCCGGAAAATCCGCCGCCGCCAGCAGGAAGCCACCGGCTCCGGTTACCCCGCCCTCGACCCCGGCGGTATTGCGATAGCGCTTGATCCGTCGCCGGGCCCGGATCTCCCGCACCGCCAGCGATCCTTCCGCCAGCGGCCGCACCTTCAGCAGGTCGGAGCCGGTCATGATGCCGCCGGTCATGGCCTCGACCCCCGCGGTGACCACGGCATGCACCCGTTCGGGGATGGCGCGGTTGATCCGGACCTGGGCCCCGCGCGTGGTCCGGTCCCACAGGCCCGGCCCCTTCAACAGGCGCGCCCGCCAGGCCGTGACCGCAGCGCGCACGGCGGCCTCGTCGGTCACGGTGACCAGCCCGTCCGGCGTGTCGTCGGCGGCGATGAGTTCGGGGGTTCGGGTCACGGCGGCTCCGGCTGACGCGGCGTCACAGTTGCAGGCGAAAGCGCGCAGGGCTAGACCGCCGCGCAACGGCGCTTGTTACGCCGCCCCCTTCCTCCTGGAGACGACCCCTATGGCTCGCGCAAAAATCGCCCTCATCGGCGCCGGCATGATCGGTGGCACCCTGGCCCATGTGGCTGCGCGCGAAGCGCTGGGTGACGTGATCCTGTTCGACATCGCCGAGGGCACGCCCCAGGGCAAGGCGCTCGATCTCGCCGAAGCCACCGCCGTGATCGGCACCGACGTCGCCCTCAAGGGGGCCAATGACTATGCCGACATCGCCGGGGCCGACGTCTGCATCGTCACCGCCGGCGTGCCGCGCAAGCCGGGCATGAGCCGCGACGACCTGATCGGCATCAACCTCAAGGTCATGAAGGCCGTCGGCGAGGGCATCAAGAAACACGCCCCCAACGCCTTCGTCATCTGCATCACCAACCCGCTCGACGCCATGGTCTGGGCCCTGCAGCAGTTCTCGGGCCTGCCGAAGAACAAGGTGGTCGGCATGGCCGGCGTGCTCGACTCGGCCCGCTTCGCCTATTTCCTGTCCGAGAAGACCGGCGTTTCGGTCCAGGACATCAACGCCTGGACCCTGGGCGGTCACGGTGACGACATGGTGCCGATGGTGCGCCACTCGACCGTCGGCGGCCTGCCCCTGCCCGACGCGGTCAAGGCCGGCTTCATGACCCAGGCCGAGCTGGACGCCATCGTCGAGCGCACCCGCAAGGGTGGCGGCGAGATCGTGGCCCTGCTCAAGACCGGTTCGGCCTTCTATGCCCCGGCCGAGAGCGCCATCGCCATGGCCCGCTCCTACCTGCTGGACCAGAAGCGCGTCCTGCCCTGCGCCGTCTGGCTGTCAGGCGAATACGGCCTGAAAGACCTCTACGTCGGCGTGCCCGCCCTGATCGGCGCCGGCGGTGTCGAGAAGGTCATCGAATTCACGACCAATGCCGAGGAAAAGGCGATGTTCGAGAAGTCCGTCGCCTCGGTCCAGGGCCTGCTCCAGGCCTGCAAGGATATTGATTCCTCGCTCGTCTAAAAATCCCACCTCAATCCCGCTCATCCCCGCGAAGGCGGGGACCCAGTTCTTTTGTGGCGCAGGGTGCCAGGGACGGCCAGCAGCGGGTCGTCCGTATGGCCCATCATCCAAAACACTGGGTCCCCGCCTTCGCGGGGATGAGCGGGATCTGGTGCGGAGCCTTCTGACCGCGGCCCAACAAAAAGAGGCCCGCGGATCGCTCCGCGGGCCTCTTTTCTTGGATCGGTGACGGCCCTACTGGGCGGGGGCCGCCTCGGGCACGAAGAAGCCGACATGGGTGGCGAAGCTCGGCAGCACGCCGACCCAGACCGAGGTCGGATCGATCAGCTGCTCGGTCCCCACGCCGTTCACCAGCAGGACGTCATACTGGACGATGGCCGCGCCGGCCGCGCCGGCCGCCGCGCCGGGTGTGTAATAGGCCTTCAGGAAGCGGTGCTCGAGGTTCCACTGGTTGACCAGCTCGGCGGTGATCGTATCGTTGCTGAACGCCGCCATATACTGGATGTCGCCACAAACGTCGGCCTCACAGCCGTTGAAGAACACCAGCCAGGTCATCGGGCCGTCGGTGACGGTCACGGAAATCCGCCCGTCCTCGCGTGTGATCTCGCTGACCGAGGCCCCGACGCTGATCAGCCAGTCGCGCACGGCGGTGATGGCCAGCCCGGTCGGGACCTGGGCCGGAGCGGCCGGGGCGGCCTGATAGGCGGTCTGGGATACAGCTTCGGGCGTGGCAGCAAGCGCCGCCCCGGGGGCGGCCAGCATGGCGGCGGTAGCGAGAGCGGCGGCGAAACGACGGTGGATCATGGTGGGAACTCCGGTTTGCCCCACCCTAACCCTCAGTCACGCGATTGCGCCAGCCAGTCGGCACTGGTCATTTCATGCAGGCGCGAGGCGGTGCGCGCGAATTCGAACGCTCCGTCCCCGACGGGATACAGGGCGTCCGGTCCGGCCGCGGCCCGCACCACCAGCCGCGCCTTCGCTTCGTACAGGGCGTCGACCAGGGTGACGAACCGCTTGGCCTCGTTGCGTTTGCCCGGGTCCAGCACCGGCACGGCGTCGAGGAACAGGGTGTGACAGCGTTCGGCGATGGCCAGATAGTCCTGTGGCCCCAGCGCCCGGCCGCACAGTTCGGCAAAGCTGGCCCAGGCCATGCCGCCGGCCGTGCGCTCGACCACCACCTCGCGACCGAGCACCGTCAGCTGCGCCGGTTCCTCGGGCTCGTCACCGCGCAGGTCTGCCCACAGGGTTTCGAACTCTGCGTCCCCGGTCGCAAACCACAGCCGCCCCGCCGCCATCCGGTCCAGCCGCCAGTCGCGTGTCCCCGCCACCTGCAACACCTCGCAGCGCTGGGTCAGCCGGTCGACGAACGGCAGGAACAGCTGGCGGTTGATGCCGTGCAGATACAGCTGGTCCGGGGCCCGGTTCGAGGTCACCGCCAGCACGACGCCTCGCTCGAACAGGGCGTCGAACAGCCGACCCAGCAGCATGGCGTCGGCGATGTCGGTCACCTGCAGCTCGTCGAAACACAGCAGCCGCGCTTCGGAGGCGATCAATTCCGCCACCGGCTCGATCGGATCGTCGCCCCTGTGGGTGCCGAACACCGCCTTGCGCTGCGTCTTGTCGCCCTCGCGCCACTGGCGGATCAGCCCGTGCACCCGGGCCATAAAGGCGTGGAAATGGGCCCGGTGCTTGAGCGGCTCGGGCGCGCAGGCGAAGAACAGGTCCATCAGCATGGACTTGCCGCGCCCGGGCGGCCCCCACAGATAGACGCCGGTCACCGTCGGCACCTTGCCGAAGCGGCCGCGCCGCTTCAGGTCATGGCTCAGCCGCGACAGCGCCACTATGGCCTCGTGCTGGGCCGGATCGGGGCTCAGCTGCCCCGACTGGATACGCTTGTCATAGGCGGCGCGAAGACGTGTGGGCATGGTCACGGGGCTTAGCGGTCCGGCGCGAGTCTGAAAAGCCGTTGCTTCGCGCCTGCGAAAGACCATATGCAGCGCCTACGGCCAGTTCCACCGCGCCTCCAGGTGATGAGCGGCCGCGTATTGAAGGAATTCCCCATGGGCTATCGCGTCGCCGTCATCGGTGCCACCGGCAATGTCGGCCGGGAAATGCTGAACATCCTCGAGGAGCTGAACTTCCCCGTCGACAAGATGCATGCCCTCGCCTCGCGCAAATCGCGCGGTATCGAGGTGGCCTGGGGCGATCGCACGATCAAATGCGAGGACATCGACACCTTCGATTTCAAGACCGTCGACCTGGTGTTGATGAGCGCCGGCGGCGACGTCTCGCGCGCCTGGTCCGAAAAGATCGGCAAACTGGGCCCGATGGTGATCGACAACTCCTCGGCCTTCCGTAAGGACCCCGACGTGCCGCTGATCGTGCCCGAGGTGAACCCCGACGCCATCAAGCTGGCGACGAAGAAGAACATCATCGCCAACCCCAACTGCTCGACCGCCCAGCTGGTGGTGGCCCTCAAGCCCCTGCACGATGCGGCGAAGATCACGCGCGCCGTGGTCTCGACCTACCAGTCGGTTTCGGGCGCCGGGAAAGAGGGCATGGACGAACTGTGGAACCAGACCAAGGCCATCTACGGCCTCGGCGACGCCACGCCGAAACTGTTCCCCAAACAGATCGCCTTCAACGTCATCCCCTATATCGGCAGCTTCCGCGATGATGGCTACACCGACGAGGAAGCCAAGATGTGGGACGAGACCCACAAGATGCTCGATCCCGACATCAAGCTGACCGTAACCTGCGTGCGGGTGCCGGTCTTCGTCGGCCACTCCGAGTCCATCAACCTCGAATTCGACCGCCCGATCAGCCCCGAGGAGGCGCGCGCCATCCTGCGCGAGGCCCCGGGTGTCCAGGTCATCGATAAGCAGGAACACGACGGCTACATCACCCCGGTCGACGCCGCCGGCGAACATGCCGTCTATGTCTCGCGCATCCGCAAGGATCACACGGTCGAGAACGGGCTCAACATCTGGGTCGTGTCCGACAACCTGCGCAAGGGGGCCGCGCTCAACGCCGTGCAGATCGCCCAGCTGCTGGACGAGACCGGCATGATCAAGCCCGCCGGTGGCTACCGCACTCTGACGGTCTAGGCTCCCGCCGATGCCGCCCGCGCCGCACGCCGAAGCCCGTGCCGCCCTGTTCGCCGGGGTCGCCTGCTATGTGATCTGGGGCCTGTCGCCGCTGGTCTACCAGCCGATGGGCGCGGCCGGGGCTGACGCCTGGGAGATCATGGGCCACCGCGCGGTCTGGGGCCTGATCTGGGCCGCCGCCCTGGTGCTGCTGGCCCGTCAGACGACCGGCGTTCGCCGCGCCCTGACCGACTGGCGCACCCTGCGCTGGCTGGTGCTGTCGACGCTGTTGATCGCCATCAACTGGGCGCTGTTCATCTGGGCGGTCAACAACGGCCATACGCTCGAGACCAGCCTCGGCTACTATCTCAATCCTCTGCTCAACATGGCCATCGGGGCCTGGCTGTTCCGCGAGCGCATCAGCCGCGCGGGCCTGTTCGCCATCGCCCTGGCCGCCATCGGCGTGGCCCTGCAGGCCGTGGCCCTGGGCCGGCTGCCGCTGATCTCCCTGACCCTGGCGGTGTCCTTCGCCGCCTATGGTGTGATCCGCAAACAGGTGAAGGCCGAGGCCCAGACGGGCCTGTTCGTCGAATGTCTGCTGATGGCCCCGCTGGGTCTGGCCTGGCTGGTCTGGCTGCATCTGCACGGAGCCGGCCATTTCGGCACCAGCCCGGACGCCACCTTCTGGCTGCTGATGGCCGGACCGATCACCGTCGGCCCGCTGGTGTTGTTCGCCTGGGCGGCGCGCCGCCTGCCGCTGTCGATGGTCGGCTTCCTGCAGTTCATCGCCCCGACGCTCAGCTTCATCATCGGCGTGGCCCAAGGCGAGAGCTTCACCTGGCTGCGCGGCATCTCGTTCGGCTTCATCTGGCTGGGGGCCGCCGTCTTCCTGTGGGCCGCCCTGACCCAGGCCCGCGCCGCCCGCACGGCGTTGAAGTCCCCGACAGGACCGGTTTAACTCCGCCGCGAGGCAGGAGAGACCGATGCACGGACCCCAACCCTGCGACGCCGGCCAGATCCAGGCGGTGTGCGCCCCGGCCGATGGCCCGGCTTCCGCTGCGACCCGCCGCTGGGTGCTGGTGGCCACGGTGCTGGGCTCCAGCCTGACCTTCATCGACGGTTCCGCCCTGGGCGTGGCCCTGCCGACGATCCAGAATGATCTCGGCGGCGGACCCGCGGCGACCCAGTGGGTGGTCAATGCCTATCTGCTGACGCTGGGGGCGCTGGTGCTGGTCGGCGGGGCGGCCGGGGACCGGTTCGGCCGCCGCCGGGTGTTCCTGATCGGCATCGGCCTGTTCGCCCTGGGCTCGGTCGCCTGTGCCCTGGCCCCCGACATCCACGCCCTGATCGCCGCTCGCGCCTTCCAGGGGGTCGGGGCAGCCCTGCTGACGCCCGGAGCCCTGGCCCTGATCGGCGCGACCTTTCCGCCGGACCAGCGCGGCCGCGCCTTCGGCACCTGGGCCGGGTTCGGGGCCCTGTTCGGCATGGTCGGTCCACTGATCGGCGGCTGGCTGGCCGACAGTCTGGACTGGCGTTTCATCTTCTGGATCAACCTGCCGTTGGCGGCCCTGACCTTCGTCATCGCCATGCGGACCGTGCCCGAAAGCCGCGACCCCGAGGCCCGGGGACTGGACTGGCCGGGCGCGCTGCTGGCCATGACCGGCCTCGCCGCCGTCACCTGGGCCCTGACCGCCGCGCCCGACCTCGGCTGGAGCTCGCCCCTGATCCTCGGCAGCCTGCTGGCCGGTCTCGCCGCCCTGGCCGGTTTCCTGGTGGCCGAGGCGCGCCAGTCGCACCCGATGATGCCGCTGGACCTGTTCCGGTCGCCGGTGTTCAGCGGCGTCAACCTGCTGACCCTGCTGCTCTATTTCGCGCTGGGCGGGGCCATGTTCTTCCTGCCCTTCGACCTGATCCGGGTCCACGGCTTCAGCGCCACCCTGGCCGGGGCCGCCATGCTGCCGTTCGCCGCCATTATGGGGCTGTTCTCGGGGCTGGCCGGCAAGCTGGCCGACCGCTTCGGCGCGCGGCTGTCGCTGTCACTGGGGCCGATTGTCGCCGGGGCCGGACTGGCCCTGCTGGCCTGGCCCGATCCGGGGGCCGGCTATGTCGACGGCCCGCTGGCCGGGATGACGGTGCTGGCCATCGGCATGACCCTGGCCGTGGGGCCGCTGACGGCCGCCGTCATGGGCGCGGTCGGGCCCGGCCAGACCGGCGTCGCCTCGGGCGTCAACAACGCTGTAGCCCGCGTCGCCGGCCTGCTGGCCATCGCCCTGCTGGGGGTCATCCTGTCGGCGGTGTTCGTCGCCCGGGCCGATACGCCCGAGGCCCGGGCCCTGCTGGGTCAGGTGATGGCCGGCGGCGATCTGGATACCGCCGCGACCGACGCCTTCCACACCGCCTTCCGCGCCGTGATGCTGACCTGCGCCGCCTGCGCCGTCCTGGCCGGGATCATCGGCGGTCTGACCGCCCCGAAACGGGTTCGGTAACACTCCCCCCTTCCGCTCATCCCCGCGGAAGCGGGGACCCAGTGTTTTGGGCGATGACCGCAACCGGTTTCACACCGCTCATGATCCCCGCCGTCGTGACTTACGAAAGATCTGGGTCCCCGCCTTCGCGGGGATGAGCGGTATTGGAACGAACTCTAGGCTGCCGAGTACAAAGCTTTAATCAGCCGCAGCGCCCGCGGGTCGCCCAGCAGGTGCGGCGACTGGCGCGTCATCACATAGGCAGCCGAAATTCCCGTGGCCGGGTCGGCAAAGGCACAGCTGCCGCCCCAGCCGGTATGACCGACCGCCTCCGGATTGGGGCCGAAGATGTCCAGCCCGGCATTGCGCAGCAAACCCGCGCCCCAGCCCAGGGTGAACGGCAGCACCTTGTCCGGCCCGTGAATGCGCTCGCGCGTCGCTTGGGCCAGCACGCCCTCCGACAATAAGGTCTGTCCGTCCAGCGTCCCGCCGGTGGCCAGCGGCGTCAGCATCCGCGCCAGCCCCGCCGCTGTCGCATGCATATTGGCCGAGGGAATCTCCAGCTGCCGCCATTCGCTCGAGCCGCGCCCACCGGGGGCCGAGCCGCGATCCAGAAACGCCGCCGTCTTGATCGCGTCGATCGTCCCGAGGTCCGGCGCGGCCGTCGGCTTGCGCATCTGCGCCACCCGGTCGTGCTCGCTCTCGGGCAGGCCGATCCACAGGTCGAGGTCGAACGGATCGGCGAAATCCTCGGCCAGGGCCGTGCCCATGCTGCGCCCGTCGACCAGACGGAACAGCTCGCCCGCCAGATAGCCGATGGTGATCGGATGATAGCCCGAGGCCGTACCCGGTTCCCACATCGGGGCCTGGGCGCACAGCCGGTCCAGCACCGCCTCGCGGTCGAACCAGATCGTCGGCTCGGCCGGCTCGGAAAAACCCGACAACCCCGCCTGATGGCTCATCAACTGGCCGACGGTGATGCCCGCCTTGCCCGCCTGTCCGAACAGCGGCCAGTAGGCGGCGACCGGGGCCTCATACGACAGCAGACCGCGCTCGACACAGCCGGCGATCAGCAGGGCCATCACCGCCTTGCCGGTCGAGAACACCGGGGCCAGGGTCGCGTCGGTGAACGGCTGGGTCTTCGCCGTATCGGCATGGCCGGCCCACAGATCGACCACCGACTCGCCCCCGACACAGACACTGAACCGCGCCCCCAGCTCATCCAGCCCCTCGGGGGCGTCGGTGAAATTGGCGGCGAAGGCGTCCTTCACCGCCGCGAAACGGTCGGGGCAGGGTCCGTGGATGTCGGGGAGATCGGTCATGGATTGGGTCTAGCCATCTGATCTCCGCGCGTCGACCATCGATCCCTTCTCCCGTTGGGAGAAGGTGGCCCGAAGGGCCGGATGAGGGTCGGAGTCCTAGGGTACGTGTACGGACCAGACGTCAATTCGACCGCTTTCATCACCGATGAGGTTGGCGTGGAGCGCCAGATCACTGACGGGCTCCCGGGTGGTGCTGAGGTCGATCAGGAACTCCCAGTAGCCGTCCATCCAGCGATAGATTGATCGCTGCCAAACCTGGTCGGATAGCGGGATCAGGGTGTCCCCGTAGGCGGCGACCTGTCCTGCGACGAACTGCGCTGCGGTCTTGTCGATCGGCGTGATCCCCTCGAGCACAGGGTTCGAAAGCTGAAAATCGCCGTCGACAAGGGCGGCTACCAGCGCCTGAAACCGAGGCCGGAGCTCTTCTGGTACCGGATGTTCTTCGTCGTCCTGGGCAAGCATCAGCGTGACTATGCAGTCGGACACTGACGGCCGCAACGGCCCGGAGGCGGCCCGCAGGCCCCGACGCGGAAACGGTCTCCCTTCAAAACCGCCCCCGCCTCCCCATCTAAAGAACTGACCGTTTCAACAGTATCGGAGGGCGACATGGCCGGCGGATGGACGCGGGATGGCGCAGTACTGGACCAGATCAACGACACCATCGTCGACGGCGTGCTCAACGCGCGGTCGCGGATGCCTGCCGGTGACGGCACCGCCGAATGTGTCGAGTGCGGCGAGGATATTCCCGAGGCGCGACGCCGGGCCCTGCCCGGGGCCACCACCTGTGTGCACTGCCAGTCCGGGCGGGACGGGCGTGTCGCCCATTCGGCCATCAACCGTCGCGGCAGCAAGGACAGCCAGCTCCGCTAAAACGGGCCCGCCGTATCGCCTGATCGGGGTCGATGAAACCAAACACCCCGCCCGGGAGTTGGTTCAGCGTCGCTGTACAGGGAGCCGCGGGATGGAGATCAAACGCTTGCTGACGGGGGGCGACCCTCACCCGGTTCACGCGATCCTGCTGGGCTTTCCAATCGCCCTGTTCACGACCGCCCTGGTGACCGACATCACCTATCTGCGCACCGCGGAAGTCCAGTGGACGAACTTCTCCAGCTGGCTGATCGCCGGTGGGCTGGTGTTCGGGGGTCTGGTCCTGGTCTGGGCCGTGGTCGCGCTGGCTATCCACTGGCGGGGGCAGCCCCGCATGCCCCGGCTCATCTACCTCGGCGTCCTCGCAGCGATGATGATCCTGGGACTGATCAACGCCTTCAAGCACAGTCAGGATGGCTGGAGCTCGGTCGGTGGTTTCGGCCTGATGCTGTCCATCCTCTGCACCCTTCTGGCCCTGGCGGCCGGCGTCATCGCCTATTCCGGCGTCATGTCCCGCGAGGTCGTCCGATGATCCGTTCGTTCACAGGCACCGCAGTCCTCGTCCTGTTGCTCGCCGGCTGTGGCGGAAGCGACTCCAGTCTCAACCAGATCGGACCGGGGCCGGACCTGCCGCCGCTCCAGGAGACCCTGGTGCCGACGCTGAAGATCGCCAAGCCGACCGGCTGGGGCGATCAGACCCCCACCGTCCCGGCCGGCTTCACCGTCACGGCCATGGCCACCGACCTGCAGATTCCTCGACAGGTTCTGGTCCTGCCCAACGGTGACATTCTGGTGGCCGAAGGGCGTGGCGGACACGCCCCCAAGCTTCGCCCCAAGGACGTCATCGCCGGCGTCATCAAGAAACAGGGCAACACCGGGGTCGACAGCGGCAACCGCATCACCCTGCTGCGGGATGCCGACAATGACGGTCGCGCCGAGGTTCGCACCGTCTTCATCGACAATCTGGATGCGCCCTACGGCATGGCCTTCGTCGACGGGTCTCTCTATGTGGCCAATCAGGGAGCCCTGCTGCGCTTCCAGTACCAGCCCGGCCAGACCCGGATCACCACCGCGGGCGAGGAAGTCACCAAACTTCCGTCCGAGATCAATCACCACTGGACCAAGTCCCTGACCGCCAGCGCCGACGGCCTGACCCTGTTCGTCGGCATCGGCTCCAACAGCAATGTCGGCGAGCGCGGCATGGCGGTGGAGGAAGAGCGCGCTGTCGTCTGGGCCATCGATCGTCAGACCGGGGCCCATCGCACCATGGCCTCCGGAATCCGCAACCCGACGGCCCTGGCCATCGAACCCCTGACCAGCGCCCTGTGGACCGTGGTCAACGAACGCGACGAGATCGGCCCGCAGGCGTCACCGGACTATCTGACCTCGGTGCGCGAAGGGGCCTTCTACGGCTGGCCCTACAGCTACTGGGGCCAGAACGTGGATCCGCGCGTCCACCCGCAGCGGCCCGACATGGTCGCGCGGGCCGTGGTCCCCGACTACGCCCTGGGCTCGCACGTCGCCGCACTCGGCCTGTCGTTCGCCACCGGCGGCGGCTTCGGCGGCACGTTTTCACAAGGAGCCTTTGTCGGCCAGCACGGCAGCTGGAACCGCAAGGATCTCGCCGGCTACAAGGTCAGCTGGGTGCCGTTCAGCGCCGGTCAGCCGTCCGGCGAAGCCGTCGATTTCGTGACCGGCTTCCTGACCGACAACGGCCGGGCCCGGGGCCGTCCGGTCGGCGTCGCCTTCGATGAACAGAAGCGGATCCTGCTGGTCGTCGACGACCTGTCCAACACCGTCTGGCGCGTCGCGCCACGCACTGCGTCCTGACCGGGCCGGCATGCCGCACGGTGGTCGCCGGCCTGACCGTGTGCGATACGCTGGCCCGATGACGGCACCCTCGGACATCGGCGCATGAAGCTGGAAACCCGGATGAACCCCCGCGTCTTCTGGGGCGCGAGTGTGATCACGGGCCTGCTTCTGGTCGCCGCCATCGCCGTGCCCGGCGAGTCCGACCGCCTGTTCCAGACCGCCCAGACCTGGGTGATCGATACCTTCGGCTGGTTCTATATCGCCGCCGTGGCAGGCTTCCTGCTCGTGGTCCTCTACCTGGCGCTGGGACCGACCGGGAAGCTGAAGCTCGGTCCCGACGATTCCGAGCCCGACTACCCCTATGTCTCGTGGCTGGCCATGCTGTTCGCGGCGGGCATGGGCATCGGCCTGATGTATTTCGCGGTCGCCGAGCCGATCCAGCACTATGCCAGCCCGCCCGAGGCCCAGGCGGGCACCTACGATGCCGCCCGCGAGGCCATGGTCATCACCTTCACCCACTGGGGCGTCCACGCCTGGGGCATCTATGCCCTGGTCGGGCTCAGCCTGGCCTATTTCGCCCACCGCAAGGGCCTGCCGCTGACCATGCGCTCGGGCCTGTCGCCGCTGCTGGGCAAGCGGATCAACGGGCCGATCGGCGACGCGGTCGACATCTTCGCCATCTGCGGCACCCTGTTCGGCATCGCCACCTCCCTGGGTCTGGGCGTGGCCCAGATCAACAGCGGGCTGAACTATCTGATCGGTGTGCCCAACACGCCGTGGGTCCAGGTCGGCCTGATCACCGTGATCATGGCGGCGGCGACGGCCTCGGTCCTGACCGGTCTCGACAAGGGGGTTCGCCGGCTGTCCGAGCTCAATCTGGTGCTGGCCGTATCCCTGATGCTGTTCGTGCTGGTGGTCGGGCCGACCGGCTTCCTGCTGAAGGCGCTGGTGCAGAATTTCGGCCTGTATCTCGACCATTTCTTCGTGCGGACCCTCAACCTCTACGCCTATGAGCCGCGCGGCTGGATGATCAACTGGACCCTGTTTTACTGGGCCTGGTGGATCGCCTGGTCGCCGTTCGTCGGCATGTTCATCGCCCGCATCTCGCGTGGCCGCACGGTGCGCGAGTTCGTGATCGGCGTGCTGCTGGTCCCGACCGCCTTCACCTTCCTGTGGATGACGATCTTCGGCAATACGGCGATCAGCCTCGACATGGGCTCCGCCGCCGGGGCCATCTCCCAGGCCGTGACCAGCGACCTGTCGACGGCCCTGTTCCACTTCCTGGCCCAGCTGCCGGGCGCGGCCATCACCTCGACCCTGGCGGTGCTGCTGGTGGCGGTGTTCTTCATCACCTCGGCCGACTCCGGCTCGCTGGTCATCGACACCATTGCCTCGGGTGGTGCGGACGACACGCCGAAATGGCAGCGCGTCTACTGGTGCTCGCTCGAGGGCCTGGCCGCGGCCCTGCTGCTGCTGGCCGGCGGCCTCGGCGCGTTGCAGGCGGCGACCCTGGTCGCGGCCCTGCCGTTCGCGGTGATCATGATCCTGCTGGCCGCCGGGCTGGTGCGCCAGATGAACGCCGACGTCGCCGGCCGTGCCCTCGAGAGCGGGGGCCCGCCGCTGGCCGAACGGCTGAAACGCATCCTGTCCCCCGCCAGCCGTCGCGATATCGACCGCCAGCTGGAGCGCGCCGGCACCCCCGCGCTGGACGCCGTCCGCCAGGCCCTCGCGGCCGAAGGGCTGGAGGCCTCGGTGGTGCCCGATGAAACGGGCGTGTCGCTGACCGCCACGGCCGCGGACGGGCGCACCTTCACCTACCGTCTCAGCGCGCGCGAACGGCCGCGTCCGGCCATCACGCCGCTGGATGCCCCGGAACGCCGCCGGGCGATGGAGTGGCGACTGTCGGCGCAATCCGACGACGGCACCGGGCCGCGCGACGTGACCGGCTTCACCCGTGATCAGATCGTCGCCGACCTGCTCGACCACCTGCATCGCTGGCGGCTGGGCTGAGGCGACTCTACTCCGGCCGCTGATCCGCCGAGGCCGCGCGCGCCGCCTCGAACTCGGCCCCCGGCGACCATTGCGGCCAGGCGCGGCTGTCGGCCAGGTCGCGGCCGACCGCATATAGCAGGTCGATGTCGACCGCCGCCGCGTCCATCACCCAGTCCGGCGACCAGTCATCCGACGGCTTGTGATAGCGGTTGGCGACATAGTCCTGGCTGGCGGCGTTGTGGCCGGTGAATCCGGCCGCGCCGAACAGGGCCGGCACGCCCTTCTTGGCCAGCGGGAAATGGTCCGAGCGATAGAAGCCCCCGGCTTGGGGTGCCGGGTCGGGGATCAGCACCCGCCCCTGTTCCGTCGCGCGCCGTTCCAGCCAGCCGTCGGTGTCGCTCTTGCCCGCGCCGATCACCACGATCTGCGGTGACACCGCGGTGCCCGGCAGGAAGCTGTCCATATTGATGTTGACCACCGTCGTCTCCAGCGGCCAGACCGGATTGGCGGCATAGTATTCGGCCCCCAGCAGCCCGGCCTCCTCGGCGGTCCAGCTGACGAACAGCACCGACCGGTCCGGCGGCGACCCCGCCTTGAACAGTCGCGCCAGCTCCAGCAGACCGGCCACCCCCGTCGCATTGTCGACCGCGCCGTTATAGATGTCGTCGTCGCCGACCGGCGTGGCGCGCCCATAGGCGTCCCAGTGGGCACCGTACATCACCGTCTCGTCCGGATGGCCGGCCCCCGGGATGCGGGCCAGCACATTGCGGCTCTCGATGCGGTCGGCGGACTGGCCGAAAGCGATCGACATCGTCACCCCGTCCAGCGGCACCGGCCGGAACTCCGGCGTGCGCGCCTGCGCCTTCAGCGCCGCAAAATCCAGGCCCGCGTCGCGGAACAGCTGTTCGGCCACCGGCCCCTGGATCCAGCCCTGGGCCGGGACCCGCTCGGCCTCCGGATCGGCGCGAACGATGTCGAAATCCGGGGCCGTCGACGATCCTTCCAGCACGCTCCAGCCATAGCCCGCCGCCGCCGTGTCATGGATCACCAGCACGCCGGCCGCCCCCTGACGCGCCGCCTCCTGGAATTTATAGGTCCAGCGCCCGTAGAAGGTCATCGCATTGCCGTCGAACCGGCCCGCCACCGGATGGTCCTCGGGCGCGCCGAAGTCGGGGTCATTGACCAGCACCAGCAGGATCTTGCCCCTCAGGTCGACGCCCTTGAAATCGTCCCAGCCGCGCTCGGGCGCAGCGACGCCATAGCCGGCGAATACCACCGGCGCATCAGTCAGGGTGATGTGGCTGACCGGCCGGTCGCTGGACACCAGCACCTCGGGCCCGCGCGCCAGCGCCCGCGTCGCGTCGCCGTTGCTGACCATGATCGTCGCCGGCCCGTCCTGCCGGGTCCGGCTCAGCTGCGCCACCTGCACCCACTGGCCGTCCGGCCCGCCCGGCTCCAGCCCCAGGGCCTGGAACTGCGCCACCAGATAGTCGACCGTCTTGTCCTCGCCCGGCGTCGCCACCCCGCGCCCCTCGAATTCGTCCGAGGCCAGCACCCGCACGTGTTCGTTCAGCCGCGCGCCCTCTGCCGAGGGCGTCGCCGACTGCGCCATAACCGGCCCCGCCGTCATCAGGGCCAGGGCAGCGGTCGACAACAGCAGTCGGGTCAGGCGGGAACGGCGCATGGTCATATCCGGGTCGGCTCAGGGAGGGCCGCCACCCTGACCCTCCGCCTCCGGCCTGTCGAGCGTCACCGTGTCGCCGGAGCGCGGCGGCGATCAACCGCCCCGCCCGGGTTGAGGCGGATGGCCGCGCCCATCGCGCACGGGCGGGACTATCTCGCCCCGCCGCCGTTAGGGTAGTCATACATCAGCCGCCTATCGGCCCCGCCCGGGGCCGCAGAAAGGTTACGCCATGACCACGACCCAGGCCCCGTCACAGCTGTTGCGTCTGCTCGAGATGGTGGAGGCCACCCCGCCGCTGCTGACCGCGGTGGTCCACCCGGTCGATGAATTGTCGCTGGCCGGGGCGGTCGCCGGTGCGCGACGCGGCCTGATCGCGCCCGTGCTGATCGGCCCGCGCAAGCGGATCCTCGATGCGGCCCAGGCTGCCGGGCTCGACATCGCGGCCTATCGGCTGATCGATGTGGCACACAGCCACGCCGCCGCGGCCCGCGCCTGTGAAATGGCCGCCGCCGGACAGGTCGCCGCGATCATGAAGGGGGCCCTGCACTCCGACGAACTGCTTGAGGCCGCCATCTCCGGCCCCTTCAATCTGCGGATGGAGCGGCGCATGAGTCACGTCTTCGTCCTCGACGTCCCCGGATATCCCCGACCGCTGCTGATCAGCGACGCGGCGCTCAACATCGCCCCCGACCTGATGACCAAGCGCGACATCGTGCAGAACGCCATCGATTGCGCCCTGGCGATGGACATCGAGACGCCCCGGGTCGCCATTCTCGCGGCGGTCGAGACCGTCAATCCGGACATGATCTCCACCCTGCACGCCGCGGCGCTGTGCAAGATGGCTGACCGCGGCCAGATCGTCGGCGGGGTGCTGGACGGACCGCTGGCCTTCGACAATGCGATCTCGCCCGAGTCCGCCGCCACCAAGGGCATCGTCTCCGAGGTCGCCGGCCGGGCGGATATCCTGATCGTGCCCGACATCGAGTCGGGCAACATGCTGGCCAAACAGCTGTTCTATCTGTCCCACGCCCAGTCGGCCGGTGTCGTCATGGGCGCGCGGGTGCCGATCATGCTGACCAGCCGCTCGGAGCCGGAGGCCTCGCGCCTCGCCTCCTGCGCCCTGGCCATCCTCGTCGCCCAGCACAAACTCAGCAAATTCAGCCGATGACGCCGCGGCATATCCTGACGCTCAACGCCGGCTCCTCCAGCCTGAAATTCGCCGTCTACCGCGAAGCCGACACGGCGCTGGCGCTGTCGGGCCAGGTCTCGGATCTGACCGGCACGCCCCGGCTCCGCGCGAAAGTGGGCAATGAGGTCGTGGCCGACGAAGCCTGGCCGACGGGTCAGGATCTGGACACCGTGCTGGAAGGCGTCTTCGCCTGGCTGGAGCGCACCGGCCGGGCCGAAGCGATCGTCGCGGTCGGCCACCGCATCGTCCACGGCGGCCTGACCTTCCGCGATCCCGTCGTGCTGACGCCGGACTTGATTCGCGAACTGCGGACGCTGGAATCCCTCGCCCCCCTGCATCAGCCGTTCAACCTTCGTGGTGTCGAGCGGGCGCGTCACCACTTCCCCGACGCCGTGCAGGTCGGCGTGTTCGACACCGCCTTCCATGCCGACCAGCCCGATGTCGCCCGCCTGTACGCCCTGCCGCGCGCCCTGATCGACGAGGGGGTGCTGGCCTACGGCTTCCACGGCCTCTCCTATGACTACATCGCGCAGACGCTACGGACCGAAGCGGGCCCCGCCGCCGGTGGGCGCACCATCGTCCTCCACCTCGGCAGCGGCGCGTCGCTGTGCGCCATGGCCGACGGCCGCAGCGTGGCGACCAGCATGGGCTTCTCCGCCCTCGACGGCCCGCCCATGAGCACCCGTTGCGGTGCCCTGGACCCCGGCGTGATCCTGTACCTGATCCAGTCCCGGGGCATGAGCGTCGAGGCCGTCAGCGATCTTCTTTACCACCGCTCGGGCCTGCTCGGCCTGTCGGGCGAGAGCGGCGACATGGTCACCCTGCTGGCCAGCGACAATCCGCAGGCCCGTCAGGCCCTCGACGTCTATGTCTACCGCATCGCCCGCGAGATCGGATCGCTGGCCGCGGCCCTGGGTGGGCTCGATACCGTGGTGTTCACCGCCGGCGTCGGCGAGCACGCCGCCCCGATCCGCGCGCGGATCGTCGCCCTGTGCCGCTGGCTCGGCCTCGAGCTGGACGCCGACGCCAACCGGGTCCACGCCCACCAGATCAGCCGCCCCGACAGCCGCGTCATGGTGCGGGTCATCCCCACCGATGAGCAGGTCGTCATCGCCCGCGGCGTGGCCGGGATCATCGGGCAGGGCGGGGCGGCGGGCTGAGGCCGGGGGCGGTCTGCGTCCGGG
>NZ_CAXBOQ010000008.1:0-97709 GCF_963977465.1 uncultured Brevundimonas sp.
CCCGACACACGATTGAACCGCCGGCCCCCGCAAGGAGGCCGGCGGTTTTCGTTTGGGATCAGGGCGGGTGGCTGGTCAAAGTCGGGGAGGGCGGCTATCCCGACCGCCTGTTACTGAAGGGATCCTGAATGCGCGTCGCAATGATCGGAACCGGCTATGTCGGCCTGGTGTCGGGGGCCTGTTTCGCCGATTTCGGCCATACGGTTTGCTGTGTCGACAAGGATCCGGCGAAAATTGACCGTCTGAACCAAGGTCAGATACCGATCTTTGAACCCGGTCTGGACGACCTGGTGGCCAGCAACGTGCGGGACGGCCGTTTGAGCTTCGCCATTGACGGAGCCGAGGCGATCCGGACGGCGGACGCGGTCTTCATTGCCGTGGGAACGCCTTCGCGCCGTGGCGATGGCCATGCCGACCTATCCTATGTCTATGCCGCTGCCGAGGAGATCGCCGGTCTGATCGACGGCTTCACCGTCATCGTTACAAAATCGACCGTTCCGGTCGGCACAGGCGACGAAATCGAACGTATCATCCGGGCGCGCCGTCTCGATGCCGAGTTCGCGGTGGTCTCCAATCCCGAGTTCCTGCGCGAAGGGGCCGCGATCGAGGACTTCAAACGGCCTGACCGGGTCGTGGTCGGGACCGAGGACGACCGGGCCCGCGTCGTCATGACCGAGATTTACCGGCCTCTGAGCCTGAACGAGACGCCGATCCTGTTCACGGGTCGCCGGACCAGCGAACTGATCAAATATGCGGCCAATGCCTTCCTGGCGCTGAAGATCACCTTCATCAATGAGATGGCGGACCTGTGCGAGGCGGTCGGAGCGGATGTGCAGCAGGTTGCGCGCGGCATCGGTCTGGACAAGCGGATCGGCTCGAAATTCCTGAACGCCGGCCCGGGCTATGGCGGGTCCTGCTTTCCCAAGGACACGCTGGCCCTGGTGCGCACCGCCACCGATGCCGGCAGCCCTGTCCGGCTGGTCGAGACCACGGTTCAGGTCAACGACGCGCGCAAGAAGGCCATGGCCGATCGCGTCGCTCTGGCGCTTGGCGGCGAGCTTGCGGGCAAGACCGTGGCCCTGCTGGGCCTGACCTTCAAACCCAATACCGACGACATGCGGGACTCCCCGGCGCTGGACGTCATCCCGGCGCTTATTGCCCGCGGGGCCACCGTTCAGGCTTTCGATCCCGAGGGTATGGAGGAGGCGGCCCGATTGCTGGATGATGTCCAGTTCAAGGATGGCCCCTATGAAGCGGTCGCCGGGGCGGACGTGGTCGTCATTCTGACCGAATGGAACCAGTTTCGCGCCCTGGACCTCGATCGCGTCAAATTGCTGATGCGGAAGCCGGTGATGGTCGATCTGCGCAATGTGTACCGCCCGGACGACATGCAGGCCCGTGGCTTCGCCTATACGTCGATCGGCCGGGGCTAGAGCGAAATCGGTTGCGTTGGACGAGGGCCAACCCGGCTCGCATTTCGCTCCGGTTTGAATCTGAATCCAGAAATGGACTAGCGGGCGGCTGTCCGGATCAGGCTGGTTGTGTGCTCCCCGGACTCACCGGGTGATTGATCGAGGACCGCCCGGCCGGCCCCGATCACCAGGGTCGCCGTCAGGGCGGCGGCGGCGATGGCAATCGCCGCCAGCTTGACGCCGTTGATGAATTCCTTGTGGTCAGGCCGCACCGCAGTCCCCCGGATCGATAGTCTGACACACGGAGCATGAGGTCGCGTGATTCGCAAATCACGGAACAGCGTGCGGTCGGGGAGGGCGCGCTCAGGTCGCCCAATTGCAAGGGCGGGCGGCACCTTGGTGCCGCCCCGCCCTGCATTGATCGAACGTGGGAAGCCCTAGCCGCGGAACGGACGGATCACGATTTCCACACGACGGTTCAGCGACTTGCCCTCGGCCGTGGCATTGGAGGCCACGGGTTCATTTTCACCGCGGCCGTCGACATAGAGGCGATCGGCCAGAACACTGCGGTTAACCAGGTACTGGGCGACCGAAGAGGCCCGGCGACGCGACAGGTCGAGGTTATAGTCATCGGCCCCGTCGGAATCGGCATGGCCGATGATGTCGATGGTCGACTGATCATACCGGTTCAGGACGCCGGCCACATCGTCGAGCGTGGCATAGAAGCGCGGGGTCACGTCCGACTGGTTCGAGGCGAAGGTGACGTCCGACGGCATGCGCAAGACCAGGTTGTCGCCCTGGCGGGCGACGCCAACGCCGGATCCGGACAGTTCGGCTTCCAGCTCGCGCTGTTGACGGTCCATATAGGCCCCGACGGCCGCGCCACCGAGCGCGCCGATACCAGCACCGATCAGGGCATTCTTGCGGCCCTGTTCGCTGTTGGAGGTGTTGGTCAGATAGCCCAGCAGGGCCCCGCCGATGGCTCCACCGATCGCGCCCGTCGCCGTATTATTGCGCCGCGGCGTCGAGCTGTAGGGGTCCATGGTCGTGCAGGCCGCGCCGCCGAGCAGAATGGCGACGCTGGCAGCGGTCAGATAAAGCTTGGAGCGCATGGTGGATGTCCTTTGGGTTCGGGGAATCTTCAGCCGCGAAAACGTCAGCTCACAGTGAAGGTTCCATTCTGTACCGTGGATGAATGGCTGGTCGGCTGCCAACTTTGCCAAGTTCGGACAATGGGGCGTATGGGAATACCTCCCGCCGATATCAAAGGTCACGACCGTGAGTACGTCCCTGAACGCCTCTACCGCAGGAGCCGCCAAGCGCGGGTCGATCGCGCCGGTCTCGATGGCCCTGTATGATGCCGACTTCCAGAGTTTTGCAGACGCCCTCGGGGCATCGTTCAAACGCTACGGGTTCGCCGTGCTTTCGGATCACGGACTGGACGAAGCGACGATCGAGGCGGCCATCGCGGACGCCAAGGCCTTTTTCGCCCTGCCGGAAGCGGTCAAACGTACCTACCATTTGCCGGGCACCGGCGGCGCGCGCGGCCTGACGCCCTTTGGTGTCGAGGCCGCCAAGGACGCCAGCGCGGTCGACCTGAAGGAGTTCTGGCACGTCGGCCGTGAGCTGCCGGAAGGGCATCCCTATCGTCGATACATGCGAGCCAATCTGTGGCCGGCCGAGATCGAGGGCTTTCAGCCGCATCTGTACGGCATGTTCGACGCGATGGATCAGCTGGGCCGCAAGATCCTGAAGGCGATCGCCCGCTATCTGCAACTCGGCGACGGTTTCTTTGAGGACAAGGTCCAGCTGGGCAACAGCGTCCTGCGGATGCTGCACTATCCGCCGGTTCCGGCTGACGCCCCGGGTGTCCGGGCCGGGGCCCATGAGGACATCAATGTGATCACCCTGCTGCTCGGAGCCGAGGAAGCCGGACTCCAGCTCAAGGACGCCGACGGCGAATGGCTGGATATCGCGCCGCCGCCTGGAGCCCTGGTGGTCAATATCGGCGACATGCTGCAGCGATTGACCAATCACGTCCTGCCGTCGACGACGCACCGGGTGGTCAATCCGGCCCCCGAACGCCGCAGCTTTGCGCGATATTCGACGCCGTTCTTCCTGCATTTCAATCCGGATTTCGTGATCGAAACCCTGCCGTCGATGGTGACAGACGGGAATCCGGACCGTTATGCCGGCAAGGCGATCATGGCCGAGGACTTCCTGATGGAACGCCTGCGCGAGATCCGGCTGATCTGACGGTCTAGCGGGAGATCCTTAGCTTGGTGATGTCCCGTCCGATGGCGTTGAAGGCCTCGGACAGTTCGGTGCCGCTGCCGGCGTCATAGAAGCCGCTGGCGGACGAGGCACAGTACTGGAGCAGGGCCTTGGCGTTGCCGCTGTTCCCGATCTGGAAGCCGACCGTATAGACGACGATGCCCTGGGCCTTCATCGAGTCGCACAGGGCCCGGCTCTGGGCATAGGGTTCGCCATTGTCCGGGTCACAGTTGTTGCTTTGGGCGTTGGGCGCATTGTAGCCCCGGGCCATCACCCCCTCGCAGTAGGGGGCATTGAACTCGCCGTCGGTCATGATGATCACGGCCTTCAGGGTCTCGGCGGTGTTGTAGGCGGCCCCCGCCGACGACGGCCACAGCGAGCCGAAATTCGGCGACACCATATACCAGCCCCAGGCGATGCCGATCTGACCGGCGGTCGAGCCGCTGACCGACAGATCATCGATGTTCGCCTTGATCCCGTTGATGCTGCTCGACAGCGGCTGGATGGTGCTTTCCATGCAGGTGCCGCGCGTGTCCGGATAGTTGCGGCCGACCCGGGCGGAACTGGTTGGGGCCGCGTCGGTATAGGCCTCTGTGCCGGTTCGTTCTGTGACGCAGTCGCTGATCCTGTGGGTGGTGAGGTTCCGGTACTCGTTCTCGAAGGCGAACCAGGTGCAGCCCTGCCGGGCGCACCACGACTCGCCGCCGGACCGGTAGGGTGACAGCTCGGTCGCATCCATATCGATGGTGTAGGTATCGGTCGTCGCGTTTCCGACCAGATGAATCCGGTCGTTGACCTGGGTCATCCCGGAGACGCCCGTGATGTAGACGCGATCGTTGTTGCGCAGGCCGTGTCGGGCCGAGGTGACGGTGAGGGAACAATCATTGTTCCCGCATTTCTGGACCCGTCCTGATCTCCCGGAGAGTCTGCCGTAGTTGCGACCGTCGATACGATTTCCGTTCTGATCGTTCAGCTCGAAGGTGTTGTTGCTCCGGTCCGCGACCACGAAAGCCCTGTTGTTGATCTGGGTCATGCCGCTGACGTTCGAGATCCAGACTACATCGCCGTTGGCAAAGCCGTGCCCCCGGGAGGTTATCTCGACGGGTCGCTCCCTCGTGGCCTTCCTGATGCTCTGTTGCGGGCCGGTGAGGTTCATTCCGATATCGGTGATCCTGGTCGAGCCGATGACGGTGCCGCGCACCGCGTTCAGATAACGCCCCGGATTGACCGAATAGGACCAGGGCACCAGGGCCACCCTTGAGTAGTAGGGCGTCTGGACGGGCTGCACGATCAGATCCACCAGGTCCTTGGCCGCAGCCTTCAGGTCCCACAGCTTCTGGCCTCTCATGGAGCCGGACATGTCCAGGACCAGGGCGACCTCGATGTTCCGGGACGACCGGTCGACCTCGGAATGGGCCCCGACCGGCAGGTAGTCGTCCATGAATTTGCCATAGGGCGGCAGGATGATGTTGGCGACCAGGGTCTTCACATCGACCTTGGAATTGGCAATCACCACGCTGTCGCTGGTCATGGTGAAGGTGGTCAGGTCTTCCCGCAGGATGATGTCCGGATAGGCCTGGAGGTTGGCCCGCAGGGCCGCCAGTCCGACCCGGGACAGGTCCGTGTCTGTCGTATAGGGCGATCGCGCGGCGGCCAGGGTGGCGGCGTCCAGGGCATCTTGCAGATTGACCCGAACCGTCGAGGCGCGGTGGATATCAACCCCGCCGAGCGTCATCAGCACCAGCACAGGCAAGGTGAGACTGAAGATCATGGCGACATTGCCGCGCACGTCAGATCGCAGCCGGCGGACGAAAGCCTTCAGGCCGGAAAGGAACGGGCGGTCACTTCGGTCTGCCATGGTCGTGAATCCAGCCATGTCGCCGGGCAGGATGGCCCGGCTATAAGCGCGCAAGCATGGGGCTGCGCGGTTAAGGCTTGATGATCCCCGGTGATCTGCAGGGAGCGGCGTTTGGTGACGCGCCGCTATTTCGAGATTCTGAGGCGCGTGATGTCGCGGCCGATGGCCTTGAAGGAATCGCTCAGATCGGCACCGCTGGCGGGCAGATAGGCATGGTTCGCACTGGTCGCGCACTGGGCCAGAATGGCGGCCGCGCTGCTACCGGACGACACCTGGAACCCTACGGTATAGACGATGATGCCCTGCGCCTTCATGCCGTCGCACAGGGCCCTGGCCTGATCGAATGAGTGGCCATTGGTGGCGTTGCAGTTGATCTTGTCCGTCGAGCCCCCCGACCCTGACAACGCATTCTGGGCGATCACGCCCGAACAATAGGGGGTGTTGTAATCGCCGTCGGTCATGATGATGACGGCCTTCAACAGATCGCGCTCGTTGCGAACACCCGCGCCGCTGGACGGCCAGAGCGCATTGAAATTGGGCGAGACCGTGTACCAGCCCCAGGCGGTGCCGATATGGCCCGCGGTGGACCCGTCATCCGACAGGCTGTTGATCAGGTTCTTGATCGTCGAGGTGTTGCTGGACAGCGGCAGGATCGACGCCGTCGGGCAGGTGTTGCTGCTGTTGGCGTAGTTGAAGCCGACCCGCGCCGACCCCGGCGATGCGTCGGTATAGGCCTGGGCCCCGATGCGTTCGCTGACGCAGGTACTCGCCGGCAGGGCGCGAATGGCGTTCGAGGGATTGCGGAACACCCGGTACTCACAGCCGTACTGGCCACAGTAGGACCGGCCCCCGGAGCTGTAGCTGCCCCAGTCCGCGCCGTTCTCCCGGATGGAATAGGTGTTGCTCGTGAGTTCGGTCACCTGATAGCCGGAACCATTGATCCCGGTCATGCCGCTGACGTTGGATATGTAGACGTAATCGTTGGTCGACAGGCCGTGACCACTGGCCGTGACAATGACCGAACAGTCCGAGAGCAGGCATTTGCGGGCGATGCCCGCCGAACTGTAGCTGCTGTAGCCATTGCCCGAGGTGGTGTTGACCGTCGACCAACTGGACCCGTTCCAAGCTTGCAGCGAATAGGAACTGTTATTGATTTTCACCACCTGGAACGCGCGGTCGTTGATCTGGGTCATGCCCTTGACCCCACTGACCCAGACCCAGTCGCCGGTGGCGAAGCCGTGCGAGCTGGATGTCACCACGCCGGGGCTGGCGCGGGTGATTCCCGAAATCGACCTGGATGATCCGGTCGTCCACGTGGCTCCGGTAATGCTGCGGTAGGAGGTCGGGGTTCCGCGGGCACTGTTGGCGTAGGAACCCAGGTTCACCCCCACGGCATAGGGAATAACCGACATCCGGGAGTAGAAGGGGGTCTGCACCGGCTGGACGACGAGATCGACCAGATCCTTCGCTGCGATCTTGAGGTCGGTCAGTCGCTGGCCGCCCATGGATCCGGTGATGTCCAGGACGAGGGCGACCTCAAGGTTCTTGGACGAGCGATTGACCTCGGAGTGGGCCCCGACCGGCAGGTAGTCGTCCATGAATTTGCCATAGGGCGGCAGGATGATGTTGGCGACCAGGGTCTTCACATCGACCTTGGAATTGGCAATCACCACGCTGTCGCTGGTCATGGTGAAGGTGGTCAGGTCTTCCCGCAGGATGATGTCCGGATAGGCCTGGAGGTTGGCCCGCAGGGCCGCCAGTCCGACCCGGGACAGGTCCGTGTCTGTCGTATAGGGCGATCGCGCGGCGGCCAGGGTGGCGGCGTCCAGCGCGTCCTGCAGATTGATGCGAACGGTTGAGGCGCGGTGAATGTCCACGCCGCCCACGGTCATCAGCACCAGAACAGGCAGGCTGAGGCTGAAGATCATGGCGACATTGCCGCGCGTCTCACGCTGGAAGCGGGCAGCGAAGTCCCGGGTGGCCCGGCCGCAGGAACGGATCCAGTTGAAGACGCCCATGATCTGGTCGTACGCCCCGTTCACGGGCACACAGCGACCCGTATTGGCCGCAGGATGGCGTGTTTCGGTTAAAGGAACCGATATCGGGAACGGTTAATGCGCCGTGGCCGTCAGCTCAGCCGTCAAGTTGTCAGGTCTCCCAGCCGCAGGACTTGCCGCGGTTCTGTTCGGTCAGCCAGACGTTGAGCGGGGCGAAATACTCTGTCACCGCCGAGGCATCGTTGCGGCTTTCGCCGGTGAAGGCGGCCATGGCTTCCGGCCACGGGCGCGACTGGCCCATCTCCATCATCGCGTTGAAGCGTTGGCCGACCTCTTCATTGCCGTAGATCGAGCAGCGGTGCAGCGGCCCGGTCCAGCCGGCCTGTTTGCAGGCGGCGCGCTGGAACTGGAACTGGTAGATGTGGGCCAGGAAATAGCGGGTGTAGGGCGTGTTTCCGGGGATGTGATATTTGGCTCCCGGGTCGAACGCTCCGGCCGGACGCGGTCCCGGCGGCACCAGGCCCTGGTATTTCAGCATGTCGGCCGACCAGGCGTCGTTGTAGTGGGCCGGGTCGGTCTTGCCGCTGAACACGTCCCAGCGCCAGCGGTCGACCATCAGGCCGAACGGCAGGAAGGCGATTTTGTCGAGCGCCATCTTCAGCAGGAACGGGATGTCCTCGGATGCGCCCGGCACCGTATCCAGCAGACCGATCTGGTTCAGATAGGTCGGGGTCAGGGCCGACAGACCGACGAAATCGCCGATCGCCTCGTGGAAGCCGTCGTTTGCCCCGTTCTTGAACAGGAAGGGCTGATCCTTGTAGGCGCGCTGATAGTAGTTGTGACCCAGCTCGTGGTGCACGGTGTAGAAGTCATCGGCGTTGACCTGGGTGCACATCTTGATGCGGAGATCGTCGCGGTTGTCGACGTCCCAGGCCGAGGCGTGACAGACCACCTCGCGGTCACGCGGCCGGGTGATCTGGCTGCGCTCCCAGAAGCTGTCGGGCAGGGGATCAAGACCCAGCGAAGTGTAGAAGCCCTCACCCGTGCGGACCATCTTCGTCGCGTCATAGTCGGCGCGGGTCAGCAGTTCGGTCATGTCATAGCTGGACGTGCCGCCGGTGGTCGGGGCTACGACGTCATAGATGTTGCCCCACTGCTGCGACCACATATTGCCCAGCAGATCGGCGCGGATCGGTCCGCTGTCGGGCTGGACAGCATCGCCGTATTTCGCATTCAGGCGACTGCGTACATAGCAGTGCAGGTTCTCGTAGAAGGGTTTGACCTGCTCCCACAGACGGTCGGTCTCGGCGGCGAAGGCGTCCGGTTCCATGTCGTAGCCCGCGCGCCACATCGCCCCGGTGTCGGCAAAGCCCAGGTCGCGTGAGCCTTCGTTGGCGATATCGACCATGCGGGCATAGTCGTCGCGCATGACCGGCGAGATGGTGCGCCAGCCCTCGTACAGGGCCTTGGTTACGGCCGGATCGCGGCTCTCGGCCAGCATGTCCGAGGCGTCGTCGAGGGTGATCTCCCGACCCTGATAGTTGAATTTGCCGGTGGCATAGGTCGAGTCCAGCCGGGTGGTGATCTCGGCCAGTTCCGTGGCGGCTCCCGGCCGGTTGGGGGCCGGCAGGACGATGCCGAGGCGCAGCAGGTTCAGCTTGCGGCGCACGTCTTCGGGCACCCGGACGTCATTGAAGCGTGCGGCTTCCGTGGCCAGCTGGACCTGAAGCTCGGTGACCTGGGCGTTGGCCCGCGATTCCAGCCACATGGTGTCGAAGGTGATGTTGGTAGCGCGCACCCACTGCACCCGTGCGGCATATTCAAACAGGTCAGCCAGTTTGGCCTCGGCGTCGGCGACGAAGGCGGTCGCTCCGGCGGCGGTGACGGGGAAGGTTTCGGCGGTGGCGGGGGCAGCCCCCTGCGGGCCGGTCGTGGGAACCGTCGCGCCGGTCATGCCTGCGCAGCCGACGGCGGCGATGGCGAGGGTGCAGGCGGCGGCGGCCGTCATCAACTGGCGCTTCATGGGGGTGTCCTCCGGTTCGCCGGGGTTACGATCCCCGGCTGAATTGAAGCGCCATTGGCGACAAGAGGGTCTGTCGCGTCAAGCTTGGCCGTTCAGCGAAGCACGCAGGCGGCCAGTCCATCGTTGCGCACCGTGCCCATCGCCGCCTGCACCCGCGAGGCCCGGCGACGGACATAGGGACCGGGCGCGCTGGCGCTGTAGCGGCGCGGGCTGGGCAGGATGGCGGCCAGCCGGGCGGCCTCGCGGGCGGTCAGGGCGTCGGCGCTCTTGCCGTACCAGTGGCGCGCCGCCGCCTCGGCCCCATAGACCCCCGGGGCCCACTCCGCGACGTTGAGATAGACCTCCATGATCCGGCGCTTGGACCAGACGGTCTCGATCAGCACCGTATAGCCGGCTTCCAGTCCCTTGCGGACCCAGCTGCGGCCCGGCCACAGGAAGACGTTCTTGGCCGTCTGCTGGCTGATGGTCGAGGCACCGCGCACCCGGCGACCCCGGGCATTATTGTCCATCGCCTTTTCGATCGCCGCGAAATCGAAGCCGTCGTGGGCACAAAATTGCGCGTCCTCGGACGCGATCACCGCTTCGACCAGGCGCGGGGAAATGTGATTGAGCGAACGCCAGCGGTAGGCGAGTCCCTTGCCGGTCGCAGCCTGGCTGACCATCAGCAGGGTGGTCAGCGGCGGCACGACCGCGTGGATCAACACGCCACCGATCGGCAACATAGCCAGCGCCAACAGCAGGATCAGCAGCGTTCGACCGAATTTCATGGTGTCAGACGTCCCCGTCGTTCGCGCCATGATCGCGATCCTGTCGCGCGACGCAAGGCGTCAGAGGTCGACGACCCCGGCCTGTCCGTCTTCACCGGCCCAGGCGGCGGCCCCGCCGTCCGCCCGCATGGCCAGGGCGGTGATGGCTCCGCCCGTGTCGGATCGAACGAAATTGAGGCCGCGACCGGCGGGGTCGGCGACCCAGACCCGCCCGTCGTTCAGCCCCGCGACCAGACTGCCGCGATCCGCCCGTGCCGCCACCATCGTCACCAGGCTGGACTCGTCGAAGCCGATCTCGGTCGCCTCGCGGCCCATCGGCCCGTTGCTGCCGGTGAAGGGCCACAGCACCACACCCTGGGCCCCGGCCGTGGCCAGCAGCTGGCCGTTGGACAGGAAGGCCAGCGACCGTACCTTTGACGGATAGCCGCCCATGCGCATGTTCTTGGCGTCCTTCAGCCGCCAGCCGTGCAGCTGGTTGTCCTGCATGGCGGTGACGACAAAGGCACCGTCGGGCGAGAAGGCCACGCCGGTGTGCGAGCCGGCCCATTTCAGCAGGGTCGGCTTCTGCTGGGCGATCCGCGCCAGCCACAGGGCCGCGCCGCCGTAGGTCGAGGTGGCGATGCGGCGGCCCTTGGGGTCGAAGGCGACGCCCGAGACGGTGCGCTCGTGGGTGAAGTCGCGGCGGAAGGCCGGGTCGGCGGCGTCGATCACCGACAGGGTGCGACCGGCGGCAAAGGCGATCAGTCCGGTAGTGGCGGCGGTGTCGAGCGCGTCAATCCACTGGCCCGGCGTCTCGACCAGGACCTGGCTGCCGTCGCGGCGGGTCCAGGCAACCTTGCCGTCGTCGCCACCGGTGACTACGCCGTCCCCGGACGGATGCACCGCCGCGCTGAGCACGGCCCCGTCATGGACCTCGAACCGTTCGCCGCCGGCGAAGCGGACCGAACCGTCTCCGAGGGCGAAGACCGCGCCGGTCCGGTCGAACAGAGCCGCAGTGACCTGGGCGTCGAAGGTGAAAGTGGTCGACATGGTTCTAGCCCTCGCCGAAGCCGGAGCCGGCGACGCGCGGCTGGCAGCGGATCAGCCGCGAGTCGGCCACGGCCGCCTGCCGATGGACGACCGCCAGCTGGTATTCGGGATCGCGAACCATGGTGATGAAGGCTTCCGCCGTCTCGTACTGGACGATGAAGGCCAGGTCCCAGGCTTCGTCCGCGGGGCCGATCAGGGTCAGTTCGGGCCGCCCCAGCCAGACTTGGCGGCCACCGGAGCGGGCGAATGGCGCGGCGGCGGCGCGGCCATAGGCGGCATAGGCCTCGGCTCCGGTCCGGGCGGCGACGTGGTTCGCATGGTCGGCGGGATAGGCCGCCGTCTCACGAAAGCGCACCAGATTGATCATGGCGATCGGCTGATCGGCGGGCAGGTCGCGAAAGGCCGCCATGGCCTCGCGGGTCGGATCGACGAAACCGGTCACGCCGCGCACGCTTCGAACCCGGCTTTCAGCGCCGCCTCGTCCAGATCGCGACCGATGAAGACCGCACGGCTCCAGCGCCGTTCGTCGGCTCCCCATTCCCGTTGCAGGTCGCCTTCGAGGATCATGTGCACGGCCTGGAACACCAGCCGCCGGTCCTCACCCTGGACGTCGATGATGCCCTTGGCGCGCAGGATGTTCTGACCCTGCTCGCCCAGCAGCCGGTCCAGCCAGGCGGTAAATTTCGCGCCGTTCATCGGTCCGTCGACCGACAGGGAGATGCCCTTGATGTCGTCCTCATGGGCGTGGCCGCGGGCCCCATGGCCGTGCCCGTGATGGTCGTGGCCGTGATCATGCCCGTGGTCGTGGTCATGACCGCAGTGTTCGTCATGGACATGGCCGGCCTCGCCATGGGCCGGATTCGCGAACTCGGGATTGATGTCGAGGATACGATCGAGATCGAACCCGCCCAGACCGAGGATCTGGTCCAGCGGCACCTCGGCGCGTTCGGCGCGGGTGATCGGGGCCAGCGGGTTCAGCCTGCGCAACCGCGCCTCGACGACGGCCAGTTCGACCTCGTTGGCCAGGTCGACCTTGTTGAGGATGATGCGGTCGGCGAAGGCCACCTGTTCGCGGGCTTCCTTCGAGTCGTCGAGCCGGGCCATAACATGTTTGGCGTCGACCAGGCAGGTAACGCTGTCCAGCTGCGTCTTGGCCTTGACGTCCTCGTCGACGAAGAAGGTCTGGGCCACGGGGCCGGGGTCAGCCAGACCGGTGGTCTCGACGATGATGGCGTCAAAGGCGGGGGCACCGGGTTTCTGGCGCTTCATCAGGCCGGAGACGACGCGGATCAGGTCGCCGCGCACCGTGCAGCAGACGCAGCCGTTGTTCATCTCGAACACGTCCTCGTCGGCCCCGACCACCAGATCGTTGTCGATGCCGATCTCGCCGAACTCATTGACGATGACGGCATAGCGTTTGCCGTGGTCGCCGGTGAGGATGCGGTTCAGCAGGGTCGTCTTGCCGGCACCGAGGTAGCCGGTCAGGACGGTGACGGGGATTTTGGCGGAAGCGGTGTCAGTCATGGACCGCTAGATGGCCGCTGCGACGCCGGATGGGAAGGGGGTCAGCAGGTCGGGCAGTCCGCCGAGGGTTCGGTTTCCAGCTGGATCGTCGAATGGCCGATGCCGAACCGGGACCGGATCAGGGCGTGGGCCTCCGTTAACAGGGCGGCGGAGTCCCCGCGATCATGGCAGATGTGGGCGGTCAGGGCGGTCTCGGTGGTCGACAGGCCCCAGACGTGCAGGTCGTGCACGGCGGTGACGCCGGGCAGGTCGCCGAGGGCGCTGCGCACCGCGTCGACGTCAACACCCGAAGGCGCGGCGTCCAACGCCAGATTGACCGAGTCCTTCAACAGGCCCCAGGTGCCGATCAGGATGATGGCGACAATGGCCACGCTGACGAGGGGGTCGATGATCGACCAGCCGGTGATCCAGATCACCGCGCCGGCGATGACCACCCCGATCGAGATGGCGGCGTCGGCCATCATATGCAGATAGGCTCCGCGCGCGTTCAGGTCCGAATGCTGGTCACGCATGAACAGCAGGGCAGTCGCCAGATTGATAACGAAGCCGATGCCGGCGACGATCATGATCAGACCGCTCATCACCGGTGCCGGTTCGGCCAGCCGCCGGACGGCCTCGAAGGCAATGGCCCCGGACGCGAAGATCAGCAGCAGGGCGTTGCCCAGCGCGGCCAGCACCGTGGCCTTGCCGTAGCCATAGGTCTTGCGCGACCCGCCGGCCCGGCGCGCCAGCCAGGCCGCCCCCCCCGCCATGGCCAGACCCAGCACGTCCGACAGATTGTGCCCCGCGTCGGCCATCAGGGCGGTCGAGCCGCTGAACACCCCGGCCCCGAACTCGACGGCGACGAAGGCGAGGTTGATGATCAGACCGACGGCGTAGCGCCAGTCGCCGGTGTCGACCGGTCCGTGGTTATGACCGCCGTGGCCATGGCTGTGCCCGCGGGCAGGGCCGTGGTCGTGGTCGTGATGATCGTGCAAAGCGGCCATGCGTCGGACTCTAGAGCCAGATCTTCAGAGAGGGAATCATCCCTAGTGCCGGTAGAGGAAAATGATTACGGCCAGCCCGATCAGGACCAGCCCCAGCACCGCGCCTTCATAGCGGGCCCAGCGTTCCAGCTTCAACAGCGAGGCCCCGGCCCGGGCCAGGCTGGTGAAGACGGCCATGCCCAGCACCGTTCCCAGCGCCAACACCAGGGTCAGCAGGGCCAGGGTCGGCAGGCCCGCCGTGGCGGAATGGAGATACAGGGGCAGCAGGACCTCGCCGGGCGAGAGGGCCATCATGGTGATGAGGCCCAGCATGGCGGTCCGGTCAGAGACGGCGGGCGATGGCGTGCGCAGGCTCGGGTCGTCCGGGGTCACCGCGTGGATCCACAGCGATCGCCCCAGATAGAACAGGCCGAACATCAGCAGCAGGCCGGCCGACAGATTGGGCAGCAGGCCGCGCACCCAGGAGTCCAGCGCCAGGGCGGCGACCACGATCAGCAGGCCGAACAGGGCCGTCGAGGCGATATGGGCCAGGCCGGCGGCGGTGACGGTGGCGAGGGATCGCTGCGCGCTCCAGCCCTGCGCCCGACCGACCAGAACAAAGGGCAGCCAGTGGGTCGGCAGGGCGGCATGCAGAAAGGCCGCGACAAATCCGCCGCCGAGCAGCGACAGAAGGACCGGGGGCTGCAGATCGGGCGGCGACATCGGCGGCTGCATAACCTGTTACTTTATAACGGTCGAGGGTTTTTCATCACGAATGAAGGCTGCGTCGGTCCAGCGGCAGGCCGGATGACCCCGGTCGACGCCGGCGCGCCACGGTCTGATAGACCAGCACCGATCCGCGCTCGAATCCCTTGGCGAACAGGGTAAAATAGATCAGCCACAACCGGGTCCGGGCGTCCCCGACGAGATCGCGGGCCTGATCACGGGCCAGGTAGAGGCGGTGTGACCATTCGCGCAGGGTCAGTTCGAAATGCTCGCGCAGATTCTCCACGTCCAGGGTCTCGAAGCCCGACCGGCCGAGGTTGGTGACGGTCATGCCGATGGTGTCCAACTCGCCGCCGGGGAAGATGAAGCGGGTGATGACCCGGGTCGTCGGTGTCGGGCGAATCGGGCCGCGCCCGCCGCGCCGCACCGAGGCCTGATGGAAATAGAGACCGCCCGGCTTCAACAGCCGGTGCATTTCGGCGAAATGCCGCTCGTGGTTGGCCAGGCCGACGTGTTCGAACATCTCGACCTGGGAAATGGCGTCATAGGTCACCGCGGGGTCGATCTCGCGATAGTCCTTCAGCTCCAGCGTGACCAGATGCTCGAGGCCGAGGGCGCTGACCCGGGCGCGTCCATGGTCGAGCTGGGCCTGGGACAGGGTCACGCCGTGCACCTCGACGCCATATTTCTGTGCAGCCCAGCAGGCCAGACCGCCCCAGCCGCAACCGACGTCCAGCAGCGTCTGTCCGGGAGCCAGTCGAAGCTTGCGACAGATCCGGTCCAGCTTCTCGGCCTGGGCCTGTTCGAGCGTGGCGTCCGGGCGGGTGAAATAGGCGCTGGAATAGGTCAGGCCCGGATCGAGGAACAGGGCGTAGAAGTCGTTGGAGACATCATAGTGGAAGCGGATGAAGTCCTGGTCCCGACGTCCGGCCTGTTCCGCGCCGATCCCCTCGCGCCCGGTGTCATCAAAGGCAGCCGGTGCCCGCTCCGCCCGATCCCGCCGCAACAGAAAGGGCAGGGCCTGCCGGGCCATCAGCCATTTGTCGACGCGGCGGGCCAGATGAACGGCGCGTCCGTGGTCCCAGCGATCGGCCGCTTCCAGCGGACTGCCGCCCTCGATAGCCAGACCGCCGGTCGCGAACAGCTCAAACAGGGTCATCAACCCTGGCTTCAGCAGCAGACGTCGGATGACGGCGGGGCCGGAAATCACGATCTGGATGTCGCTGCGCGCGCCCGGCCCCAGCGGCAGCACCTGACCGTCCCACAGCCGGACCGACAGGTCGGCCTGCAGATGACCGGCGACATGGGCGATGACCGTCCGCGCGGCCTGAATGCGGCGATCCGCTCCGTCCGTCATAAGGTGTGATGTTCCTCGGTTCGCATCCAGATTTGGCACGACGGCGGAAAACCGGCTAGGTCATCAGGCGAATTCGCGGGTTTCGCGGCCTTTCGGCCCCGTTTCACGTTGACTCCGCGAGCCTCGTCCGTATATGTCGCCGCTCTTCGCCCGCGGGGTTTGCCCGGCGGGCCATTCTTTTTTGCGTTTACGCTGAGGCTTCAAGATGTACGCGGTGATCAAGACCGGCGGCAAGCAGTACCGGGTCCAACCGGGCGACGTTATCGTCGTCGAAAAGCTGGATGGTGATGCGGGTGCCGAGATGTCGTTCGGCGACGTGCTCATGCTGGGCGGTGACAAGGGTGTGACCCTTGGCGCTCCCCTGATCTCCGGCGCTTCGGTCGCCGCGACCCTGGTGGAAACCCGCAAGGGTGAGAAGATCAAGATCTTCAAGAAGACCCGTCGCCAAGGCTATCGCCGGACCAACGGCCATCGCCAGATGGAATCGGTCCTGCGCATCACCGGCATCGCCGGTGCCGGCGAGACCGCCAAATGGGACGGCACGGTCGACCTGATGACCAAGGCCGAGATGAACCTTCGTGCCCGTGGCCTGGCCCCTCGCGTCGACGAGACCGAAGCCAAGCCCGCCAAGAAGGCTGCTCCGGCCAAGGCCGCCGCGCCTGCCAAGAAGGCTGCAGCGCCCGCGACCGAGAAGACCGAAGCCAAGGCCGCTCCCGCCAAGAAGGCGGATGCACCCAAGGCTGAAGCCAAGAAGGCTCCCGCCAAGAAGGCCCCCGCCAAAAAGGCGGACAAGGCCGGCGACGACGCCTAATCCGAGTTCAACCCGCACCGCAGACGGTGCGACGCGCGCAGGCGCAAACTGAAGAGTGACGGAGCAGACCTATGGCTCACAAAAAATCCGGTGGTTCGTCGCGTAACGGTCGCGACTCCGAGTCGAAGCGCCTCGGCGTGAAGAAGTTCGGCGGCGAGCGCGTGCTGGCCGGCAACATTCTCGTGCGCCAGCGTGGCACCACCTTCCACCCGGGTGACAACGTCGGCCTCGGTCGCGACCACACCCTGTTCGCCCTTGCCCACGGCGCGGTGAAATTCACCACCAAACGTGGCGGCCGTTGTTACGTCTCCATTATGCCGGCCAACGACACTGTGGCGATGGCCGCCGAGTAACGCGAAACGGATATCTCCCGGATCGCGCATGGCTCGAAGAGCTGCGATCCGGACCAGGGAATTTTTCCGCGGGGAGTCTGGGTCAACCAGGCTCCCCGTTTGCGTTTCCCCGCCTCGATGCCCGCCCGAGCCCTGATCCAAGGACGGCGGCGCACACTTCACGAGGCGCCCATGTGCGTGATCGAAATCTCTCCTGTCGTCGAGACACGGCGTCTGGTGCTGCGCGCGCCCCGCGTACAGGACGCCTCGCGTCTGGCCGCCCTGGCCAATGACATCGATGTCGCGCGCATGACGCTGCGCATGCCGCACCCGTATGCCGTCGGTGACGCCGAAGGCTTTATCGACTCGATCCAGGGGCAGGACCCCCGGCGCGGCGCGACCTTTGTGATCGATCATGAGGACCTGGGGCCTGTCGGCGTCATCGGTCTGTTCGAGGACGCCGATCCCGCGCCCGAGACGGGTTACTGGATCGGCCGGCCGTTCTGGGGGCGGGGTTTCGCCACCGAGGCGCTGGAGGGGGCCCTGGTCTGGGCCGGCCGTCACTGGAAGCGTCGGGCGCTGGTCGCCGGCCATTTTCCGGACAATCCGGCCTCGGGCCGGGTGCTGGAAAAGGCGGGCTTTCTGTACACCGGTGAGGTCCGTCGGGCGTTCAGTCGGGCCCGCGACGCCGAGACCGATATCCGCCGGATGGTGTGGCTGGCCTAGATCATTCCTGTTTCAGGTCGAAGCGGCCTGAACCCGGAAAATGCAGCGGATTATAGGGGGAGCGAACTCCGGGTTCTGACTGACCGCGTCAATCAGGACCCGTTTCGCTCTAGCCGAACAGGGCCGGGCTGAATACGGCGGCGGCGGCGATGGCCACACCGATCACCGTGGCGATGGCACCGGCGATAAAGGCCCCGGCCATGCGGGCACGACGCCGGCGCAGACCACCGGTCTTTACGGACCGGATCATCACCTGCGGGGTGCGGTCAAAGGCCTCGGAACCCGAGATATTGTGCTGGGACATGGACGCCTCCCGATAAACTGAATCCCCGACGGGGAGAGTGACCCCAAAGGCGGGGCCGATACGGCCAAAGGATGGCGAACGACGGTCGCCAACAGTTCTGTGATCGCCTTGGCCGTCTGGTCCTACGCCGGGAGTCCGGCGCAGCCTAGAGCGAAACCGGCTGAATTGGACGAAGGTCCAACCCGGCCGGGATTTCGCTCCAGTTTGAATCTGGATTACTTTTTGGGTTCAGGTCGATTCGACCGGAAACAAGATGGCCTAGCCACAATAGACCAAACGACCGCTGTAGGCGCGATAATAGCCACTGGACGGATCGTAGGAGCGATAGCTGGATCGGCACCAGGCCACCCTGCGCGGGTCCCGGCCGTCCCGGTAGTCGTTGTTCGAATAGACCAGATCCGGACGGCCGTAAGCTCCGTGCCAGGCCTCGCCCCTGCCGGTGTTTAGGGGGGCGTGGCCATAGCCGCGCCGGCTGGACGAATAGCCATACTGGCTGCCGCCATAGGATGCCGAACGACCATAGTAGGGATCGGTATGGCCATAGCCTGAATACCGGCCAGTCTGACCATAGCCGGCATTGTTCCAGCCATAGCCATAGCCCTGGGAGCGACGCTGATCGCGCCACGGTGCCGCGCAGTCGGTGCGGCCCGCGTCCCAGAAGGCGTCACAGCGATAGTCGCCCGGCCGGTCCAGCTGGCTGCGCCAGCCGGCGGTGGCCGAGGTCGACCTCCGGTGTGTGCGGGTGTGCCCATAGTCCCGACCGTAGTCCTGATCGTAGCCCCGACTGTAGTCCCGATCGTAATCGCGGCCGTAATCGCGGCCATAGTCCCGACTGTAGTCCCGCCCGTAATCACGGGACCCGGTATCGTAATACTGGGCCGCGGCCGGGGTAGCGGCCAGCGTCAGGGCGGTGACGGCCAGGGCGGCGGGCAACAGGGCGGGGCGACGCATGGTTAACTCCCGGAGATGGCCCGTCCTGATCGGGAGGGCCCGGTTGAACGCACGGACACTGTCTAGAGGGTGATATTCACGGTTCGGCCGCCGCGCGTTTCGACGCGGCGCATCAACACGACCCGCTCGCCTCCGGCGCTGACCGGGGTGATGACGAACCAGCCGCCGTCCGGCAGGCCGGTAAAGCTGAACCGGCCGTCGTTACAGGTCGTCGACCGCACAAAGGATCGGTAGTCGGCGTTGGGATCGGACACCGTACGGGCGCGCACGATCGCCTCGGGCACGGCGGCCCGGTCGATCGATCCGTACAGGATGCTGAATCGGTTCCGGGTATAGGGGGTGTCCGGCGTCAGGGCGACCGAGCCGGTGCAGTCATAGGCCTGGCCGTCGCGACGGTAGTCGACGCGTCCGTTGATCGCGGCCTGACCCGAAAACGCCGACCAGGCAAACGCCTCGGCATTGAAGGCGGTGGACACCGGAGGTCCATAGGGCGTCGAGCCGGTGGTCGGTGCGCAGGCCGCGCCAAGAACGGCAACGGCGGCGAGGGCGAGCAGGGGGCGGATCGACATGGGGCGGACTCCGGTAATTCGTCTGGCAGTCTATATCTTCATCACGCCTAACGCGGTGGCCAAGGTCAAGGTTGCGAGGTCTGTCTCTGTGGGCCAAAACCGCGGCCATGACCGGACGAGGTTCGGCACCGGAAGCGTCAGGATCGTTCATGCCCGTCACCTTCGCCGACATCCAGGCCGCCCAGCAACGTATCGCCGGTCAGGTCGACCGCACTCCGGTCCGCCATTCCCGGCGGCTGTCCCAACTGACCGGGGCCGAGGTCTGGGTCAAATACGACAACCTGCATTTTACCGGCTCGTTCAAGGAGCGCGGGGCGCTGAACCGGCTCAGCCAGCTGACGCCCGACGAACGCCGACGCGGCGTGGTCGCGGCCTCGGCCGGCAACCATGCCCAGGCCCTAGCCTATCACGGCGGTCGACTGGGCATCCCCGTGACCATCGTCATGCCCGTAGGGACGCCCTTCACCAAGGTCGACGGGACCCGCGCCCACGGGGCCACGGTGGTGATCCACGGGGCCGACTTCACGGCCTCGTCCGAGGAGGCCCGGCGACTGCAGGCAGAGAACGGCCATGTCTTTGTCTCGGCCTTCGACGATGAGGGTATTGTCGCCGGTCAGGGGGTCTGCGCCATCGAGTTCCTCGAGGATGCGCCGGATCTCGATGTCCTGATCATTCCAATCGGCGGCGGCGGGCTGATTGCCGGATGTTCGATCGCGGCCAAGGCGATCAAGCCGGACATCCGCATCTTCGGCGTCGAGGCGGCCATGTATCCGTCGTTCAGCGCCCGCCGGAACGGCGAAACTCCGAAATGCGGTGGTGCCACCATCGCCGAGGGCATCGCCATCAAGGCCGTGGGTGACATTACCTTCGCCCTGGCCGACCCGCTGGTCGAGGATGTGCTGGTCTGTGAGGAAGAGGATTTCGAAAAGGCCGTGGCTCTGTATGCGACGCTGGAGAAGACCGTCGCCGAGGGCGCGGGGGCCGGGGGTCTGGCCGCCCTGCTGGCCCACCCGGAACGCTTCCGCGGCAAGAAGGTCGGACTGGTGCTGTGCGGTGGTAATATCGACGCCCGAATGCTGGCCGTGGTCCTGAACCGCGAGATGGTGCGCGAGCGGCGACTGGTCGTATTCCGTATTCTCAGCGACGACCGGCCCGGCATTCTGTCGACGATGGCGGCAGTGATCGGGGACGTCGGCGGCAACATCATCGACGTCGTTCACAACCGTCTGGCGCTGGATGTTCCGGCCAAGGGCGCGGAGTTCGACATCATGGTCGAAACGCGCGATAGCGCCCATGCCGACGCGATCGGTGAGGCCTTGAAGGACAAGGGTTATGCGCTTCGGATGGGGTAGGGCTGCGGTCCTTTCACTGGGACTTGTGGTCGCGGCCTGCGGCGGCGATGCGGCACCGGATGCCGATCTGGCCGCCAACGCCCGGGCGGCCGAATTCTTCCTCGAGAACAACGCCCGCGCGGAGGGGGTCCAGACCCTGCCGTCCGGCCTTCAGTACAAGGTGATCGAATCGGGTCCGGCCGACGGGCAGAGTCCGGACGGCAACGATCTGGTCCGGGTCGACTATGAGGGCAGCCTGACCGACGGGACCATCTTCGACAGCTCGTTCGCCCGGGGCACCCCCTATGTGACTACGCCGGCGGACGTGGTCCCCGGCTGGACCGAGGCGCTGCAGCGGATGAAGGTCGGCGACGAATGGCTGCTCTATGTCCCGCCGGCCCTCGGCTATGGCGAGCGTGGCGGCCCGCCGAAAATCCCGGGCAATGCTGTGCTGGTGTTCCGCATCAAGCTGCTGGACGTGGCCCATACGCCCGGCGGCGGTACCGGTGTTGGCGCGGCCATGGGCTAGCGACCGAGGGGACCGGTCCACTCGGCCCTGACGTCGGGGTCGTCTTCCGCGGTGCTCCGTTCTGCAGCCAGAACAGCAAAGTCCTCGTCCGGCATCAGGCAGGACAGGGCCCAGACGGCCGCGCCGCGCACCAGCGGTGCCGGGTCATCGATGAGCCGTGTCGCCACGGGGATCAGGGCATCGTCCCCGCTGTTGCCGATCGCGTACAGGACATTGCGCAGGAATCGGTCGCGCCCGATGCGTTTGACCGGGCTCTTGGAGAACAGGGTGCGGAAGGCGGCGTCGTCCAGCTCGGCCAGCTCGGCCAGCCGGGGGCCGCTCAGGCCCTCACGGGCCTGCAGCCGGGCTTCGCGTGACGCCGCCGCGAACTTGTTCCACGGACACACCGCCAGACAATCGTCACAGCCATAGATGCGGCTGCCGGTCGCCGCGCGGAACTCGATCGGCCACGGACCGGGGAATTCTATGGTCAGATAGGACAGGCAGCGGCGGGCATCGAGCTGGAACGGGGCCGGGAAGGCCCGGGTCGGGCAGATGTCGAGACAGGCGGTGCAACTGCCGCAATGCTCGCTCTCGGCCGCGTCAGCCGGGATGTCGGCAGCGCTGAGGATGACGCCGAGGAACAGCCAGTTGCCATGCTCACGCGACAGCAGATTGGTGTGTTTGCCCTGCCAGCCCAACCCCGCCCGCTGGGCCAGCGGCTTTTCCATCACCGGGGCCGTGTCGACGAACACCTTGACGTCCTCGCCGGTCTTGGCCGCGATCTGCCCGGCCAGGGTCTTCAGCCGCCCCTTGATCAGCTCGTGATAGTCGTCGCCCCGGGCATAGACCGAGACATAGCCGGCCGAGCGGTCGTCCAGTTCGGGCAGGGGGTCGTGGTCAGGGCCGTAGTTGAGGCCGAGCACAATGGCCGTGCGGGCCTCGGTCCACATGGCGGTTGGATGGCTGCGGCGCTCGAGCGTCGTCTCCATCCAGCCCATGTCGCCGTGCCGTCCGGCCTCGACGAAATGCGCCAGCCGTTCGCCCGCGCTCCACGGCTCGGTCGCCGAGGCGAACCGGCAGGCGTCGAAGCCCAGGGCGTCGGCGCTGTCGCGGATGGATTGACGGAGGTCGGTCGCCATGGGCGTCGTTTGACGCGCCGCGCCCTAGAAGTCGAGGTCGGTATAGTGGGCCGACGGCTGCAGACCTTGGAACCGGTCCGACAGCAGGGGGCGGAAACAGGGGCGTGACTTCAGCTTCATGTACCAGGTCTTCAGCGCCGGATAGGTCTTCCAGGCGATCTCGCCGAAATAGTCCAGCACCGACAGATGGGCAGCGGCGACGATGTCGGCCTGGCTGAGGCGACGACCGGCGAGCCAGTCGCGCTGTGCCGCCAGATCCTCCAGCATCGCCAGGTGAGCACGCAGGGCCTCGCGACCTTCGCGCAGGGCCCGGGCCTCGGGCGGACCCAGACGCAGCAGGGGTTTTTCCATCCGCTCATGCAGCAGAACGGCGTCGACCTCATCCGTGAACCGGCGATCAAACCAGGTCACCAGCCGGCGGGCCTCGGCGCGTTCGACGGGATCCACCGGCAGCAGGAACGGTGTTTTTGAGCGATCTTCCAGCCAGCCCAGCACCGCGGCCGGTTCGCACAGTGTCAGGGCCTTGCCGACCTCGGAGGTCTGGACCACCGGCGGCATGCCTGACGGGTTGAGCTCGCCCAGCGGACAGCCCGCTTCCCACGGACGGACCAGGACTTCGGTCCACTCCACCCGGGCCTCGCCCAGGGCAAGGCGCGCCGTGCGCGAGCCGGGGTCGAAGGGAAAATGAAAAAGGACGCAGGCCGACATGCCAAATCCATGCGCCAGTGGGCGTTAATCGCTCGTTAGTGACAACGCCATTGTGACGGTCAGGACCACGGGCCGCGGGGGCCGGTATCGATTTCCGGCGCGGCGTCCGCATCGGGCTCTTCCGCGGTGGGTCCGGCGGGCGCAACCGCTTCGGGTTCGGCGCGACCGTGGGGGTCCGGGTGGATTAGGATGTCCGCCATGGGAAAGGCCGCCAGCAGCCGGTTCTCGGCCTCGACGATGATCGCATGCGCCGCCTCGAGCGTCAGAGCCGGGTCCATGTCGACGTGCATCTGGATCATCATCACCGATCCGGCCATCCGGGTCCGCAGCTGATGGACGCCGTAAATCCGCGGGTCGGACAGCACGGCCGTGGTCACGGTGATCCGGTCGCTGTCGGGCACCGCCCGGTCCAGCAGATGGTCGGCCGCGCCCCTCAACAGGCCCAGCGCGCCCCAGAACAGCCAGACCGAGACCACCAGACCGGCAGCCGCGTCGAGGCCGGGTGCGGCCAGAAACGCGCCCGAGATCACTCCGATCAGAACCACCGCATTGGCCGCAAGGTCGGCGGTGTAATGGGCCCGGTCGGCGGCGATGGCCATCGACGGGGTTTGCCGCATGGCTCGTGACTGCATCCACACCAGCCCCAGGGTCAGGATGGTCGAAATCAGGATGACGCTCACGCTCCAGCCACCGGCGGTGACGGGGCGTGGGTCAAAGATCCGCTGGATCGCCTCCCAGCCGATGAAGGTGGCCGAGGCAAACACCAGCCCGGCCTGGACCAGGGCGGCCAGGGCCTCGCCCTTGCCGCGCCCGAAGCGGTGCTGCTCGCCGCCCGGCGCGGCGGCCCAGCGTACGGCGACGAAGGTCACCAGCGAGGCCACGAGGTCGAGTGCGGAGTCCGCCAGCGAGGCCAGGATCGACACCGAGCCGGATGCGCCCAGGGCAAAGGCCTTGAGGACGATCAATATGACCGCCACGCCGACCGACAGGCGGGTGACGTTACGTGCGGCGGTTTCGGCGTCCGTGCGCAACGGGGTCGACGAGGGGGCAGGAGAGGTCATTGACGCCTTGTCGCCGATAGCCGCCGCCTTGCCAATGGCAGGACCGGGGACAGACCGATGACTTTTATCGATCTGTTAGGCTTACCGTCACCAAACGGCCGCATCATGGGCGGGTACTGGGATCAGACCCGGACGTGGAGGGCGGCTTGCAGACAATCGAAGACGTCACGCGACGCTGGATCGGACGCAACGAGGCGCTCGATCGTCTCGGGGTCAAGACCCAGACCCTCTATGCCTATGTCAGTCGCGGGCGGATCATTGCCCGCCCCGACCCCCTGGATTCACGGCGCAGCCTCTACGACGCCGAGGACATCGACCGTCTGAGTCGGGGCGAAGGCCCCGCGCTGCGCCCGGTCGCTGCGCCGGACCGGAGTTGTGTTCGGGGCGAGGCGGATATTGCCTCTTCGCTCAGCGTCGTGGCGGATGGACGGCTGTTCTATCGCGGCCTCGATGCGGTTCAGCTGTCACAGCAGGCCACGCTGGAGGAAATCGCCTGCCGGCTGTGGGGATTGCGCGACGCCCATCTGTTTACCGGCATCAAGCCGCGGCTGGACGGCGTCATCGGTGTCTCGATCCGGGCGCGGACCTTCGCCATCCTGTCCCGCCGGGCTGAAGAAGACGTCACGTCGCGAGCCTGCGATGCGGAGACGCTGAAAACCCAGGCGGCCTGCATTCTCAACGAAACCATCGACGCCGCCTCCGGGCCGGGCCCCCGGCTGCATTTTCACCAACGACTGGCCCGGGCGTGGAAGACGATCGATCGCGATTCCCACATGATCCGGCGGGCGCTGGTGCTGGCCGCCGACGACGAACTGGACTCGGCGGTTCTGGCGGTTCGCGCCGCCGTCGGCGGCGGGGCACCGCTCGCCGGAGCCGCCCTGGGCGGAATCACCACCCTGGTCGGTTCGACGGTCTTGCGGGACCTGACAGACGCTTCAGCCTGGGTCGTGGAGGCGCGGCGTGGCCCGGTAGAGGCCAGTCGACGCCGTCTGCAGGAGACCGGCAGTCTGCCGGGCTTCACGGCCGCAGCCGGAACCCATGACGCCGGACGGGCCGCCGCGCTTCTGTCGGCCGCCGACCTGCCGGCCGATCTTCTGGCCGTTCAACGGGCCGGCGAGGACATCGGTGGCGGTCAGCCGACCTTTGCCATGGCGCTGGCCATTATCGCTCGACGCCTGGAGTTGCCGCGCCAGGGGGCGGCGGACCTGTTCATGCTCGGTCGTCTGACCGGCTTGCTGGGCCATGCTCTTGATCAGGCGACGAACGGCTCGCCTATCCGGGCACGGCTGCGCTATGTGGGGCCTGAACCCGGCGCGAATTGATTCCGCCAGACTCTATCGGAGCGTTCATGGCGGACTGGCTGGCGGCAATCATTCTCGGCCTCGTGGAGGGGCTGACCGAATTCATCCCGGTGTCCTCTACGGGTCACCTGTTGTTGACCCAGAAGCTGCTTGGCTTGACGGATCCGCGCTGGACCTCGTTCATCGTGCTGATCCAGATGGGGGCCATACTGGCGGTCGTCGCCCTGTATTTTGCCCGACTGTGGAAGGTGCTGATCGGGCTGCCGACCGATCCGAAAGCGCGCCATTTCGCCATCAGCGTGCTGATCGCCTTTCTGCCGTCCGTGCTGGTCGGTCTGCTTCTGTACGATTTCATCAAGCTGGTGTTGTTCGACAGCGTGACGGTGATCTGTGTGTCGCTGATTGTGGGCGGCTTCGGACTGATAATTCTTGAACGGTTCGCTCCGGTACCGAGCGCGGACGACGCCATGAGCCTGTCCTGGAAACGCTCCCTGGGAGTCGGCCTGTTTCAATGTTTGTCAGTTGTCCCGGGCGTGTCCCGCTCAGGGGCGACCATTGCCGGCGGCCTGACCCTGGGTCTCGACAAGCGTGCAGCCGCTGAATTTTCCTTCTTTCTGGCCATCCCGACCATGGTCGCGGCTTCGACCTGGGACATCGTTCAGAGTGGGGCGGCGATTGACTGGAGTTTCGGCGAAATCATTGCGATCGGCTTTGTCGTGTCATTTGTGAGCGGCTGGGTCGTGGTCAAGGCGATGGTCGACTTCGTCGCCCGGCACGGCTTCACGCCCTTCGCCTGGTGGCGGATCGTCGTCGGCGTGATCGGCCTGGGACTGGTCTGGGGCGGAGTGATCTAGAGCGAACAAGAAGGGTCCGGGGGCGAACCCCGGGTCATTACGCCGTAGCGACGGCGTCCGGCATCGCCGGGTTTTCGGCGAACTGACCGCCGCGGCGATAGCGCCACAGATAGGCGGGGGCGATGGCTTCGACGCCGGTCGGCTGGATGTCGAGCGCCTCCAGACCTTCGGCATCCGGACTGACGATCGTATCGACCTTCAGCATTTCCACCTGGTCGGCGGTCAGGGCCGGGGCGATGCCGACAAGGGCGGTCAACTGGGCCAGCTTGCCGATGATCCGGGCAACCGGGAAGGGCAGGGGAATCAGCGGGCGACTGCGATTGGTTTCCCGCAGGACCAGCTTCAGCACAGCCTCAAAGGTCATCACGGCCGGTCCACCCAGCTCGAAGGTGCGGCCGGCCGCGTCGATGCGGACCACGGCCCGGGCGATGGCCTCGGCCACGTCGCCGACATAGACCGGCTGGAATCGCGTCTGGCCGCCGCCGATCAGCGGCAGGGCGGGGGCGATGGCTGCCATGGCAGCGAACCGGTTCAGGAAGTCGTCCCCGGCACCGAACACGATCGACGGGCGAACCACCACGGCATCGGGCTTGACGTTGCGAACGGCCAGTTCGGCCTCGGCCTTGGTCCGGGCATAGGCGGCGTTGCTCTCCGGATTGGCCCCGATGGCCGACACCTGGACCAGACGGTCGATCCCGGCAGCCGCACAGGCCTCGGCGATATGGCGCGCCCCATCGACATGCAGAGCCTGAAATTTACGTGACGGGGTCTCGTACAGGATGCCGACCAGATTCACGGCAGCGGTCGCGCCGCGCAGGGCGTCGACCACGTCGGCCTCGCGGGTGATGTCACAGAGGACCGGCTGGATCTGGCCGACGTCGCCCAGCGGCTTGAGGTCATAGGCCTGGCCCGGCCGACGGACCGCGACCCGCACGCGCCAGCCGCGTTTGGCGAGAGCGCGAACCACCTGGGCCCCGACGAAACCGGAGCCGCCGAAAACTGTGACCAGGCCCGGGCTGAACTCACTCATGACGTGCTCCAGAAGAAAGTCTGCGCCGCCCGGAACACGGGCTGACCGGGGCGGGATAGACGATGCTTTTGCCCCCGGCAACGCAAAGACGGGAAAAGGATTGTTGACCCGTCCGATGGGCTGCCTTAAGGGTCCGCGCCTTCCAGACGGAAACGTCTGGGCCCAGGTGGCGGAATTGGTAGACGCGCTGGCTTCAGGTGCCAGTGATAGAAATGTCGTGGAGGTTCGAGTCCTCTCCTGGGCACCATATTTTCGGCGGCGCTGCATCCTGGTGATGCGGCGCCGTTCGTTTATCTGCCCCGGACCCTGCCGCGCCGATTTTCCCGCCAGATCGCGCCGGCGCGCGCTCTGGCGCATTTCTGTCGGAAAATGCTCTAGTATCGTTGTGATGAAAGCCCAGACCTCATGACCGTCTACCTGCACGAGGGCGACCTGCCCGATTCCCTCGACCTCGGACCCGAGGTCGCGATCGATTCCGAAACCATGGGCCTGCGCCTGCGGCGCGATCCGCTGTGCGTGGTCCAGCTGTCTTCCGGCGACGGCGACGCCCACGTGGTGCGTCTGAACCGCCCGGCCTACGACTGCCCGAACCTGAAGCGGCTGCTGGCCGATCCGGCCGTGCTGAAGATCTTCCATTTCGGCCGGTTCGACATCGGCATGGTCCAGTTACACCTCGGGATCGAGACCCGGCCGGTCTACTGCACCAAGATCGCCTCCAAGCTGGCGCGCACCTACACCGACCGTCACGGCCTCAAGGACGTCGCGCGCGAACTCGCGGGTATCGACCTGTCCAAGGCCCAGCAGAGCTCGGACTGGGGCGCGGCGGAACTCAGCCCGGCCCAGCTGGAATACGCCGCCTCCGATGTGCTGTACCTCCACGCCATCAAGGCGAAACTCGACATGATGCTGGAGCGCGAGGGTCGGACCGAACTGGCCCGCGCCTGTTTCGACTTCCTGCCCGTCCGGGCCCGCCTCGACCTCGCCGGCTGGGACGAAGTCGACATCTTCGCCCATGCCTGACCCCGGATGACCCCGCCTGATCCGTCAGAGACGAGAATGCGCGCCGACGAGGCCCGTGTCGCCACCGAGAGCGCGCACTGGCGCGCGCGGTCGAAGCGGGTGCGTCTGTTGCGGCGTGTTCTGCCGGTCGTAATTCTGCTGCTGGCCGGTGGAACGGTGACCTGGACGGTGGTCCGCAGTGTCATGTCCGGCGTCGAACGCAAGGCCAGCCAGACCCAGGAGGTGCGCCTCGACAATCCGATGTTCCGGGGTCAGGACGCCCAGGGCCGGTCCTTCATGATCGGGGCCGAGGGCGCGGTCCGCGATCCGCAGACCGGCTTCTTCCGCCTGATCGGCCCGGTGATGCGATTGAACCTGGGCGGGCGCAAGGTCACCGAGATGACCGCGGACGCCGGTGTCTACAGCGAAGCGGCCCGGACTGTGACCATCGGTCCGAACGTCAAGATCACCGACGGCGGCTCGGGTTTCACCCTGACCACGCCGGAGGCTGTGGTCGATACGGCAACCGGTATTGTGACCGGTTCGAAGGGTGTAGAGGGACACGGTCCTCTTGGAACCATCTCGGCTTCGTCCTATGCGATCTATGACCAGGGCGAACGGGTGGTGTTCAGCGGCTCTGGTGAGAACAAGGTTCGCGGCGTGTTCAACACGACGCGGTCGGGCGGATGAGAAGACCATGATCAGATCAATCCTCGCGGGCGTTGCGGCGCTCGGCATCGTTCTGGCGGCACCGACGGGTGCGGCGACGGCCCAGTCCCGTGCGGTGGCCAGCGACCAGCCGATCATGATCGGGGCCGATCATGTGGAACGCACCACGACCGGCTTTTCCCTGAGTGGTCGGGCCGAGGTGCTGCAGGGCGACAATCGCCTGCGGGCCGACCGGGTCCAGGGCGCAGGCGGCGATTCTGGCGGCATCAGCCAGGTCACGGCGTCGGGCAATGTCTACTATGTCACGCCGACCGAGACGATTCGCGGCGACCGCGCCGTTTATACGGTGAGCACGAGCAGTATCGTGGTGACCGGCGACGTGATCCTGACCCAAGGGCGCAACGTCCTGACGGGCGGACGGCTGACCTACAATATCGATACGGGCGCGGCCCAGATGGAAGGCGGCACGGGCAGTCGCATCCAGGGTGTCTTCTATCCGGAAGGGACCCGGAACTGAGCCCCCGGGCCGGCCGGACCTGAATCCGTGGCGCGCAAGGAACTCTCCGCCCTGAATCTTGACGAGGCCCCGGCCGCCGGGACACCGGTTGAGCCGGCGCGCGCGACCGGGCTGCGTGTCGAGCATATCGCCCGCTCTTTCGGCGCGCGCCAGGTTGTGCGCGACGTCTCCCTGACCCTGCAGCGCGGCGAGGTCGCCGGCCTGCTGGGCCCTAACGGGGCGGGCAAAACCACCTGTTTTTACATGATCACCGGCCTGATCCCGCCGGACTCAGGCACCATCTGGCTGGACGGCGAGGACATCACGGCCCAGCCGATGTATCAGCGCGCCCGCATGGGGCTGGGCTATCTGGCCCAGGAGCCGTCGATCTTCCGGGGCATGACCGTCGAACAGAACATCCGCGCGGTCGCGGAACTGCACCAGTCAGGGGCCGCGGCCGTCGCCGTCGAAACCTCTCGCCTGCTGGAAGAGCTGCGCATAGACCACCTGCGGCACGCCCCGGCGGCGGGCCTGTCGGGCGGCGAGCGTCGACGGGTCGAGATCGCCCGGGCCCTGGCCGGGCGGCCGTCCTTCATGCTGCTGGACGAACCGTTTGCCGGTATCGACCCGCTGGCCATCGCCGACATCCGTCAGGTGATCCGCTATCTGTCCGGTCAGGGCATCGGCGTGTTGATCACAGATCACAATGTTCGCGAGACGCTGGAGATTATCGACCACGCCACGATCATCTCGGGCGGGGCGGTGCTGTTCAAGGGCGCGGCCCAGGACATCATCCGCGATCCCGAGGTTCGGCGGGTCTATCTGGGCGACATGTACGGCTGAACGATCGCGTGTTCGCCGCTCGTTAACCGCTTCCCGGCATTCTGCCTTCAGCAAGTTTCGGGCCACGCCCGACAACGAGGCTGTGGGGGCAATCCGAAGTGATCGGTCAGAGGCTTGAGGTACGGCAGGGCCAGGGACTGGTCATCACGCCCCAGCTGCAGCAGGCGATCAAGCTGTTGCAGCTGTCGAACCAGGAGCTCGACGCCTTCGTCGAGGCCGAGATCGAGCGCAATCCCCTGCTGCAGCGCGAGGAAACCGAAGCCGACACGCCCGACGCCCCTGCCGAACCCGTCTCCACCGACGGGGCCGAGCTGAGTTTTGAGGATGGCCGGGCCCAGGACGGCGAACGCACGCTGGATGCCCGTGAGGACGACGTCTATGGCGACGCCACCCAGGGCGAGCGCGCCACCGACCGCATGGCTGACGAGGCCCAGCCGGGCCTGTCCGACTGGTCCCGCGCCGGCAAGGGTGGCTCCATCGCCGACGGCGAAGGTGGAGAACGGCCCGATCGTCGCGAACTTACCCTGTGGGAGCATTTGCAGGCCCAGGCCTCGTCGGCCGGCTTCGACACCACCGACCACGCCATCGCCCTGGCCCTGATCGACGGAGTCGACGAGGGGGGCTATCTGCGCGCCGACCTGGAGGAGATCGCCGAACGACTGGGCTGCGGTGCCGAACGTATCGAGACCGTGCTGGTTCTGTGCCAGGGCTTCGAGCCGACTGGGGTGATGGCCCGCTCGGTTCCCGAATGCCTGAAGTTGCAGCTGGTCGAGCGCAACCGCTTCGACCCGGCGATGGCGGCCCTGCTCGACAACCTCCAGCTTCTGGCCCGTCATGACCTGTCAGCCCTGCGCAAGGCCTGCGGCGTCGATTCCGAGGACATGGCCGAGATGATCTCGGAGCTGAAGGCCCTGACCCCCCGACCGGGGGCCGGCTTCGGCGGTGATCCGGCCCAGACGGTGATCCCCGACGTGCACGTGCGGCCCGATCCGGCCGGTGGCTGGCGGGTCGAGCTCAATGCCGACAGCCTGCCGCGTCTGCTGATGGACAAGCGCTATCACGGGGTGGTCGCCGCCGGCGCTCGCTCCGAGACCGAGAAAGCCTTCGTCGCCGACTGCGCCGCCCAGGCCAGCTGGCTGGTCAAGTCGCTGGACCAGCGGGCCAGAACCATCCTCAAGGTCTCGTCCGAGATCGTGCGCCAGCAGGACGCCTTCCTGGCCTTCGGCGTCGAATTTCTGCGCCCACTGAACCTGAAGACCGTGGCCGAGGCGATCGGCATGCATGAATCCACGGTCAGCCGGGTTACCTCGAACAAATATGTCTCGACCCCGCGCGGCGTATTCGAGCTGAAATTCTTTTTCACCGCCGCCATCCAGTCGTCGGACGGCGGGGCCCTGCATTCCGCCGAGGCGGTCCGCCATCGCATCAAGACGATGATCGACGCGGAGTGTGGGGACGGGGATATCCTCTCCGACGATCGCATCGTCGAGATCCTCAGCGAGGCCGGAATCGACATCGCCCGGCGCACCGTCGCCAAATACCGCGAGGCCTTGCGGATTCCATCGTCGGTCGAACGCAAGCGGATGGCGCGGACCGGCTGAAACAGCCCCATCGGGGCGACCACAAATTAGTGATCAGCGTTGACACCAAACGCGGTCCGCCGCGTTGTATGGGCATGCAGGTACAGGTTAGCGGCAAACACGTAGATGTCGGCGAAGCGTTAGGCTCGCGCATCACCCTCGAACTCCAGGATGGAGTCGGCAAATATTTCGAACGCGGCGGCTCAAAGGCCGAGGTTGTGGTGTCCAAGGACGGCTACGGCTTCAAGGTCGATTGCTGGGTTCGCCTGGCCTCCGGCGAGGTCATCGTCACCTCGGGCCAGGGCGGCGACGCCCAGGCGGCCTTCACTGACAGTCTCGAAAAGCTCGAAAAGCGTGTTCGGCGATACAAGCGCCGTCTGAAGAACCATCATGCGGGTCCCAGGGGCCTGTCGCCCGAGAAGTCTGAAAACGCCGCCCGCGAAGTGGCGTCGATGACCGTGTTCCGGGATCCGGACTCGGTCGAGGATGAGGATTTCGGCGATTCCAGCCGCGCCGACGAACTGCCGCCCGTGGGCATGGTCATCGCCGAAACCGAGGCCGAAATTCGAACGCTGACGGTCGGTAGGGCCGTGCTGGAACTGGACATGACCGGCTATCCGGTCGTGCTGTTTCGTAACGCCGCCCACGGTGGTCTGTCGGTGGTCTATCGCCGGCCGGACGGCAACGTCGGCTGGATCGATCCTGAGCGAACCCGGGCCGTCAACGGACACCGTTCGGTAAACGGTTCTGGATCATAGTGCTTTCCCTTATGGGGCAGAGCGTCTAAACGGCGCCCGCCCTTCGGGGAATTGATTGCGTAAGAGTCGGGGTTTCGATGGATATCGGTGAGTTGCTTGCCCGGGACGGTGTCGTCTTGCGCAGCGGAGCGTCGTCCAAGCGACAGGCTCTGCATGTGGTGGCTGAGGCTGCCGCCGTGGCGCTTGGCCTGCCCGAGGCGCGGGTCATGGAGGCCCTGCTTGAGCGCGAAGCGCTCGGATCGACGGGGCTGGGATCCGGTGTGGCGGTGCCACACGCCCGGATCGAGGGCCTGGACCGCGTCCTGGCGGTCTTTGTCCGCCTCGATACGCCGGTAGCCTTCGGCGCGGTGGATGATCGCCCGGTCGACCTGCTGTTTGCCCTTTTTGCTCCACCCCGTGACGGAGCCGAGCATCTGCGGGCCTTGGCGGCCGTTTCGCGGGCCCTGCGGTCACCGGAGCTGCGCGAACATCTGCGCAAGGCGCGCACGCCGGATGCCATTCACGCCCTGTTCGTCCGCGAAGCCCCGGCAACGGCGGCCTGACGCGACCCGGCCCCCGCGCGGCGGTTGGGTCTCGTCGGAGCGGTCCTGTCGATCAGTGGCCGGTTCAGGCCTGTTTACGGGATAACGGGGTGCCGCTTGCGGTCAGTGGACCGAGACCGGCTCCAGTTCATGGGCGACCGCCGCCGCAAAGGCGGTCTCGCGGTCTATCATTACGGCCAGACGCTCGCCGTCGGCACCGTGCACGGCGAACAGAATCTGGTCGGGCTGGATATCGAGGCCCTTGATCTCGGTGATCGGGGTGTTGGCCAGGATGTCAGCAGCCTTGATCTCGCGCACATAGACGAGATCGGGCGCGCCCAGTCCGGCAAAATCTTCCTTGGTCATCAGTATCGGCGTCATCCGTGCGCCTCCTTACGATAGATTGAACGCTCGCGAACGCGGGCGGTTCGACGGTGGGCCGTCACTGTCGAGGTTCGACGGGGTTCAGCCCGCCACAATCGGAATACGTTGCACCACGACGGCGTCGTCGGGCCGGCGCAGGTCGACGTGCAGCAGGCCGTGCTCCAGTCGGGCCTCCTCGACCTCGAGGCCGTCCGCCAGCACGAAACTGCGAACAAAGCCGCGTCCGGCGATCCCCCGGTGCAGAAAGGCCGGTTCGGCCTTGCCCGGGTCCTCGCGCTTGCCGGTGATGGTTAGCTGCCGGCCTTCGAGCGTGATGCTCAGGTCGTCAGGCGCAAACCCGGCGACGGCCAGGCTGATTCGAACCGAATCCTCGTCCCGCTGTTCGACATTGTACGGCGGATAGCTCTCGGCCGCGGCCCGGGCGGCCCGGTCGATCAGGGCCCGGGTATGATCGAAACCCAGCAGGAAGGGGCTGTCGAACAGGATTGTGCGTGTCGTCATATCAAGGCCCTCGCAGAAGCGACCTCAGCCCTGCGCCCCCCGGAAATCGGCGAGGCACCGGCTGCACATCCTAGATGGTGAGGGGGGCGGGGCAGGTCAACCGGTCCCGGAAAGGACGAAGGCCCCGCGGTGTCCCGCAGGGCCTTCGATGGTGGAGCTTAGCGGAGTCGAACCGCTGACCTCTTGCATGCCATGCAAGCGCTCTACCAGCTGAGCTAAAGCCCCGAACCTTTCGGTCGGTGCGCCGTATCCCGAAGGGATGGGGTGCGGCGAGGCGGCGGAACCTATGTCAGGGCCTTTCAGGGATCAAGCCCGGTTCCGCCATTTATTTTCGCCCCCGTTCAAACCCGTGTCGCACGGGTTGAACGGGGCCTGAAATCAGTCTTCGTCCTTGACCGGTTTGGCGACTGCGCCCTCGAAGGCGTCGTCGTCCTCATCCTCGATGAAAGGCACGGAATCGTCCTCCTCATCGTCGTCATCGAGCACGTCGTCGTCGCCGTCGGTCGTGTTCATGCCGGCCTCTTCCGAGGCATCAGCGGCCGTATCGTCGTCATCGTCGGGGGTCACGATCGGCTCGTGGCCTTCCTGATCGATTTCCGGCGTCGCGACCGTATCGTCCTCGTCATCATCGTCGGTCGCGGGCTTCTTGACGACGACCTCTTCGGTCTCGGCGTCGTCGGCCGGATAGCCACCCGGACGACCACGACGGCTGCGCAGCTTCAGCGCCTCCTCGGGGTCGAATTCGTGAGCGCATTTGGGACAGTGCGCCGGACGGCGACCGAGATCGTAGAATTTGGCCTGGCAGCTCGGGCAGACCTGCTTGGCACCCAGTTCGGGATTGGCCACGGATGATACCTTTGGCAGGGGGTTGGAATTCGGGCGCGTCCCTTGCCACTCCGGAGCCCCGCTGTCAAAAGCCATCTTCGCGCCGCCGCCTCCGGGCCATGGTCGTCCGTCCACGATAAGAGAGCGCTGCGGGTGTCCACGCCCTTGAAATTGACCGCCCGACCGAGCCCGCCGCTGGCGGGTGCCGTCCGTGCGCCGGGCGACAAGTCGATCTCGCACCGGGCCCTGATCCTGGGGGCGATGGCCACCGGTGTGACCGAAATCGAGGGCTTGCTGGAGAGCGATGACATTCTGGCGACCGCGCGGGCCGTCGCGGCTTTCGGTGCGACCGTCGACCGTCTCGGCGAGGGGCACTGGCGCGTCACGGGGCGGGGCGGGTTCAGACAACCCGCCGGCGTCATCGACTGCGGCAACGCCGGCACCGGCGTGCGGCTGCTGATGGGCGCGGCGGCCGGCTATCCCATCACCGTGACCTTCGATGGGGATGAGAGCCTGCGTAAACGACCGATGGGTCGCGTCATGGACCCGCTCAGGGCCATGGGAGCCCGCTGCGACGGTGATTGTCTGCCCGTCAGCCAGACGGGCGGCACCCTTTCGGCCCTCGACTATGTCCAGACGGTCGCCTCGGCCCAGGTCAAGTCGGCGATCCTGTTGGCCGGCTTCAACGCCGACGGCGTTACGACGGTGTCCGAGCCGGTGAAGAGCCGTGATCACACTGAACGGATGCTGCGCACCTTCGGTGCAGAGGTGGCTGTCGAAGAAAGCGGGTCAGGCTGGCGCGTGCGTCTGCAGGGCGGTCAGTCGTTGACCGGGACCGCAGTGGCCGTCCCCGGAGACCCGTCTTCCGCCGCCTTCCCGCTGGCCGCCGGTCTGATCGTGCCCGGCTCTGGGGTCACGGTCGAAGGTGTGATGCTGAACCCGCTGCGTACCGGCCTGTTCGACACCTGGATCGAGATGGGCGCGGACCTGACCGTCACCAATCGCCGTATGGCGGGCGGTGAAGAGGTCGGCGACATCACCGCGCGGCATTCGACCCTGAACGGCGTGATCGTGCCACCCGCACGGGCCGCATCGATGATCGACGAATATCCGGTGCTGGCCGCGACTGCCGCCTTTGCCCGGGGGCGTACCGTCATGCGCGGCATCGGCGAGATGCGGGTCAAGGAGAGCGATCGCATCGCCCTGATGGCCGCTGGCCTGACCGCCTGTGGCGTCACGGTCGAGGAAGAGCCTGAGGGCTTCACCGTGACCGGCGGCCCGGTCCGGGGCGGTGGGGCCGTGACCACCCATGGCGATCATCGCATCGCCATGAGCCATCTGGTGCTCGGCCTTGCTGCGATCGAACCTGTCACCGCCGACGAACCGGGCATGATCGCCACGAGCTTTCCGGGGTTTGTGGAGTTGATGTGCGGCCTCGGGGCCGATATCGCGGCGTCTGAATGAAAACTCCCCTGATCATCGCCGTCGACGGCCCCGCCGCTTCGGGCAAGGGCACGATCGCCGCCCGGCTGGCGACGACCTATGGCCTGCCGCACCTCGACACCGGTCTGCTGTACCGCGCGGTCGGCATGGGGCTGCTGGATCGGGGCGGTGCCCTGGAGGACGCAGCCCTGGCCGGGACCGTGGCGGCGGCGCTGGATGTCAGCGATCTCAGCGATACCGAACGGCTGACCAGTCGGGGCGCAGGCGAGGCGGCCAGTCGCGTCGCCGGCTATCCCGGCGTGCGCGCCGCCCTGCTCGAGTTCCAGCGTACCTTTGCCGCTCAGACCAGTGGATCTGTGCTGGACGGACGCGACATCGGCACCGTCATTGCCCCGCATGCGACCGCCAAGCTGTTCGTCACCGCCACCCCCGAGGTGCGGGCGCGGCGGCGTTGGCTGCAGTTGACCGGTCGGGGTGAAGCCATCGCCTATGAGGAGATGCTGGCCGACATCATCCGTCGCGATGAGCGTGATGCCGGGCGTGGGGCGGCCCCGATGATCCAGGCAGATGACGCCGTCTTGCTGGATACGACCGATATGGATATAGAGACGGCCTTCGATGCGGCCCGCCGTATCGTCGAGGCGGCGCGCGTCCGACACGGCCTGTAAGGGCTGCGGACAAATCCAACGCGTCCTTCTCGGCTTCCGCGGGCGTTCTGGCTGACTACCGCCTCGCGTCGATACGACTTGCTTCCCATTTTTCTTCACCTCGCGCGGGGCCGTTCGGTCACGCGCCACAACCCATTCAGAAACCCCATAACTCCATGACTGACACACAATCCTTCACCCCCTCGCGTGACGACTTCGCCGCGCTGCTCGACGAACAACTGCAGGGCCGCGACCTTGGCGAAGGCCAGGTCATCCACGGTCTCGTCGTCGGCATCGAAAAAGACGTCGTCATCATCGACGTCGGCCTGAAGACCGAAGGCCGTATCGCGATGCGCGAATTCGGCCAGGGCGACGGCACGGCCCTGCCCAAGGTCGGCGACAACGTCGAGGTCTATCTGGAGCGCGTCGAGAACGCCCTCGGTGAAGCTGTCATCAGCCGCGACAAGGCTCGCCGCGAAGAAGCCTGGACCCGTCTGGAACTGGTATTCGCCGAAGGTCAGCCGGTCATGGGTGCCATCGTCGGCCGCGTGAAGGGTGGTTTCACCGTCGACCTCGGCGGCGCGTCCGCCTTCCTGCCGGGTTCGCAGGTCGACATCCGCCCCGTGCGCGACGTCGCCCCGCTGATGGGCAAGGAACAGCCCTTCGCCATCCTGAAAATGGACCGTCCGCGCGGCAACATCGTCGTTTCGCGTCGTGCCATCCTCGAAGAAGCCCGCGCCGAACAGCGCACCGAGCTGGTTGGTCAGTTGCAAGAGGGTGAAGTCCGCGAAGGCGTGGTCAAGAACATCACCGACTACGGCGCGTTCGTGGACCTCGGCGGCATCGACGGCCTGCTGCACGTCACCGACATGTCGTGGAAGCGCGTTTCGCACCCGAGCCAGGTCCTGGCCGTGGGCGACACCGTCAAGGTCCAGATCGTCAAGATCAACCCGGACACCCAGCGCATCAGCCTCGGCATGAAGCAGCTGCAGTCGGATCCGTGGGATGGTGTCGAAGCCAAATACCCGGTCGGCGCCAAATATACGGGCCGCATCACCAACATCACCGACTACGGCGCATTCGTTGAGCTGGAAGCCGGCGTTGAAGGCCTGGTCCACGTCTCGGAAATGTCCTGGACCAAGAAGAACGTCCACCCCGGCAAGATCGTCTCGACCTCGCAGGAAGTCGACGTCGTGGTTCTGGATGTCGACGCTTCCAAGCGCCGCATCTCGCTGGGCCTGAAGCAGGCCCAGGACAATCCGTGGGATGCCTTCGTGGCTGCCAACCCGATCGGTTCGACCGTCGAGGGCGAGGTCAAGAACGCCACCGAATTCGGTCTGTTCATCGGCCTCGACAACGACATCGACGGCATGGTCCACCTGTCGGACCTCGACTGGAATGTCTCGGGCGAGGAAGCCATCCAGCGCTATCGCAAGGGCGAAACCGTCAAGGCCAAGGTTCTGGACGTCGACGTCGAGAAGGAACGCGTCTCGCTGGGCATCAAGCAGCTCGGCGGCGATCCGATGGAAGGCGACCCCTACAAGAAGAACCAGCAGGTCACCGTCACCGTCACCTCGATCGAGACCGGCGGCATCGAAGTCAAATTCGGTGAAGACGATGCGCCGGTTTCGGCCTTCGTTCGCAAGTCCGACCTGTCGCGTGACCGGGCCGAACAGCGCCCCGAGCGTTACGCCGTGGGTGACCGCGTCGACGCCATGATCACCGGCATCGACAAGGCCACGCGCCGCGTCTCGGTGTCGATCAAGGCTCTGGAAATGAAGGACGAGGCCTCGGCCATCGAACAGTTCGGTTCGTCGGATTCCGGCGCGTCCCTGGGCGATATCCTCGGTGCCGCCCTGCGCGAAAAGGCCGGTTCGAAGGACTCGAAGGAATAGGCCTTCATCCCGGTAGATGAAACGAGGCGGCCGGAGCGATCCGGCCGCCTTTTTCATGCGCGCAAGTCGTTGGCATGTGGTCTGGACTAACGATTTGTGTACGGTTGCTGGCGGTTAACCACCTATTTGCCGTCAAATGACGCAGAACCCCTTTTTCCCCCGACGCGCGAAGGCTAGGGTGGAGCGATCGTGCGGTTGGGTTGCATCTGACGCAGCTCTGAATCGGCGGAATTGGGCAGGGGGCTGATGATGATCAAATCCGAGCTGATCGAGAAACTTGCGGCGGAAAATGTCCACCTGACCCACGCCGAGGTTGAGCGGGTCGTGAACATCGTTCTGGGCCAGATGATCGATTCCCTGGGCGATGGCGGGCGAGTCGAGATCCGGGGCTTTGGAGCCTTTTCGGTTCGCAGCCGACCGGCGCGGGCCGGTCGCAATCCCCGCACCGGCGAGGCCGTCGACGTTCCGGCCAAGGCCGTGCCTTTCTTCAAGAGCGGCAAGGAACTGCGTGAGCGGCTGAATGCGTCGGGCGACGCCTGAGACAGGGATACGCCCGCGTGGGTCTGCTGAAAGAGTTCAAGGAATTCGCCGTTAGGGGCAGTGTCGTCGATCTGGCCGTCGGGGTCATCATCGGGGCCTCGTTCGGCAAGATCGTCACCAGCCTGGTCGAGCAGGTGATCATGCCGCCGATTGGTCTGTTGCTGGGTGGCGTCGATTTTTCCAGGTTGAAATGGGTTCTGGCACCGGAAAACCCGGCGACGGAAGCGATTGAGGAGGTCGCCATCCGTTACGGGGCCTTCATCAATACCCTGGTCCAGTTCGTGATCGTGGCCTTCGTGGTCTTCCTGATGGTCAAGGGCATCAACCGTCTGCGTCGTCAGCAGGCGGCCGAGCCTGAGGCGGCTCCGGCAGTCCCGACCCCGACCGAGGCCCTGCTGACCGAAATTCGCGATGCGCTGAAAGCTCGCCCCAAGGGCTGAGGCCCGGCTCTTTTTTCACCTAGAGACCTGACTGCCCGAGCCCATTTCGCATTTGACTCCGGACTGGATCAGAACAAAGAGTGAACATTCAGTTTCTGGATGCTCATGGACCCGCCACCGCTTTTCTCGAATGCGCCCTATCCCGCCGAGCCGGCGGCGCTGGAAGAGGTGTGCGCGACGGCACCCGGTGACTTGGCGACGGCCTTCGCCTTCGCCCTGTCGCGCGCGCCCGAAGCGGTGCGTCCCGTGGTGTTTCTCGCCGCCCCTCGAGCCTGGCTGGCGGAGCACGGTCGACCTTATGGGCGAGGTCTGCCGGGGGTCGATCTGATCCTGGCGGCGACGTCGACCGGGACCGAGGGATTGTGGGCGATGGAGCAGGCGTTGCGATCCGGGGCGGTGACGATAGCTTTGGGCGGGATCGAGGAGGCCAGCCTGGCCCAGACCCGCAGGCTGGGGTTTGCCGCGCACGAGGGTGGATCGGTCGGGGTGATGCTGCGGCTGCGCGGCGGCGGGCTCAGCGCGGCCCGACGGCGCTGGCGCATCGCGCCCGCGGCCAGTGCAGCCCAACCCGCCGACGTCCGGGCCCCGGGGGCAGGGCGTCTGTGGGCCGAACTGGTGCGCAGCCGCAGCGAGCGGCCGGGCATGTGGATGCTGGAGCAGGCTGATGAGACGCATCGTCTCCGTCTGGCTGATCGACTGGCCGGTGACGGTCTGGGCGCGATCGGCCGGACGAACCTCGCCGCCTGACCCGGCCCTGGCCCCGGCCGTGCCTCTGGCCCTGATCCGCAAGACGGCGCGGGGAGCGGTGATCCACGCCCTGAATCCGGCCGCCCGGGCTGCCGGCCTGCATCGCGGCCAGACCCAGGCCGACGCCCTGGCCATGATCCCGGCCCTGACCTGTCGTCCGGCCGACCTTGAGGCCGACCGAAGCGCCCTGGAGAGCCTGGCGCTCTGGGCCGAGCGCTGGTCTCCGGCGGTCAGTCTGTCGGCGTCGGATGACGGGCTGGACGGGATCTGTTTCGACATGACCGGGGCCGCGCATCTGTTCGGCGGAACGGCCGCCCTGCCGGACCGGATCGGCGCGCGGCTGGCCGAGGCCGGGATCGCCGCGCGGGTTGCCGTGGCTCCGACGACCGGGGCGGCCTGGGCCCTGGCCCGGTATGGCGATCCCGAGCGCCGGACCCTGTCCGTGGATGACGACAGCCTGAGAGCCAGCCTGGCCGGTCTGCCGGTCGAGGCCCTGCGCATCGGCACGGACACCACGGTCGAGGCGCGCCGGTTCGGGCTGAAGCGGATCGGCGACCTCTATCCGATGCCCCGCGCCGGGCTGGCGCGGCGGTTTCGCGATGGCGACGGAGTCGATCTGGTGCGGCGGCTGGATCAGGCTCTGGGCCTCAGTGCCGAGGCTCTGGTGCCGGTCCGCGCCGCGCCGCGCTATCGCGTCTGGGAAGCCCATGCCGAGCCGTTGACCGAGACCGACGGGATCACCGCCCGCCTGCCCGGTCTGGCCGCCGATCTGGTCGCGGCGCTGGAACGGGACGGTCAGGGCGCGCGGACCCTGACCCTGAGCGGCTTTCGCACGGACGGCACGGTTAGCGGACTGTCAGTACGGATGAGCCGTCCTGATCGTGACCCGGTCGTCTGGCTGAGGCTGTTTCGGGAAAAAGGGTTGGAGCGGATCGACCCCGGCTTCGGTATCGACGCCCTGATGCTGAGCGCCGATCTGACCGAGCCGGTGACGGCCAGGCAGACGGAGATGACGGCGCAGGTCGCTGACGACCGCGCCGCGGCCCTGGCCCCGCTGATCGACCGGCTGTCGGCCCGGCTGGGAGAGGGACGGGTGCTCAGGCCCGAGCCGGTCGACAGCTGGATTCCGGAACGGGCCGAGCGGCTGCGTCCGGCCCTGGGTCATGTCACGCCCCTGGCCGATAGCGGCGACGGGCGGCGGCGTCCGGTCCTGATGTTCGATCCCCCGGAGCCGATCGAGGCCCTCGCCGAACTGCCGGACGGGGCCCCGGCCCGCTTCACCTGGCGGCGGGTGTCGCGGCGGGTAAAACGGGCTGATGGACCCGAGCGGCTGTCGCCCGAATGGTGGCGACCGCGTCCCGACGGGCGTCAGGTCCGCACCCGCGACTACTACTGCGTCGAGGACGACGGGGGGCACCGCTACTGGCTGTTCCGCGAGGGTCTGTATGGCCGTGAATACGCCGGCCATGACGATGAGCGCGCGCCATCGTGGTGGATGCACGGGATGTTCGCGTGACGGTCCGGGCGACCGGCTGGAGCGGCGACTATGCCGAGCTCGGGGTCCGGACCAATTTCAGCTTTCTGGAGGGAGCCTCGCATCCGGCTGAACTGGTCGAACAGGCCAAGGCCCTCGGTCTGGCCGCGATCGGTGTGGCGGACGTCAACACCCTGGCCGGGGTGGTGCGGGCCCTGATGGCGGCGGAGACTCAGGATCTTCGCCTTGTGGTCGGCTGCCGTCTGGTCTTCACCGACGGCAGCGAACTGATCGTGTTTCCGCGTCACCGCGCCGCCTATGGACGGCTGTGCCGCCTGCTGTCTCTCGGCAAGAGCGAGATCGTTTCGCCTCAGGCACCCGACGACGGGGAGGATGAGCGGATCATCAAGGGTGAAACACGGCTGACCTTCGACAATGCCTGTATCTTGGGCGAGGGGATGATCGCCCTGGCCGTGGCCCCGGCCCGGCCCGACGTCGCCTTTGAGGTCCGGCTGGCCGGTTGGCGGCGGGCCTGGCCCAACACCCTTTATCTGGCGGTCCAGCCCCTGTGGGACGGACGGGACCGGGCGCGGTTGAACCGTCTGGCGGCCATGGCAGAGCGGACCGGCGCGCCGCTGATCGCCACCAATGCCGTCCTCTATCACCATCCCGACCGCCGTCCGTTGCAGGACGTTCTGACCTGTATCCGCGAGGGCACGACCATCGACCGGGCCGGGCGACGCCTGCAGGCCAGCGCCGAACGCCATCTGAAGTCACCGGCAGGGATGGCGCGTCTGTTCCGGGGGCATGAGGCGGCGCTGGAACGCACCATGGAGGTGGTCAGGGCCTGCAGCTTCTCCCTGCGCGAGTTGCAGTATGAATACCCCGAAGAACCCGTGGCCCCCGGATATTCGCCGCACCGCTATCTGATCCGGCTGACCTTCCGGGGCGCGCGCGAGCGCTGGCCACCGGGCGTGCCGGCCGATGTGGTCGCCACCATCGTCAAGGAGCTGAGGCTGGTCCGGATGCTGGGCTACGCGCCCTATTTCCTCACCGTGCACGACATCGTCCGCTGGGCCCGGGCCGAACCGCGACGAATCTTGTGCCAGGGGCGGGGCTCGGCGGCCAATTCGGTGATCTGCTACTGTCTGGCCATCACCAATGTCGATCCGGCCCAGCAGGCCATGCTGATCGAACGCTTCATCTCGGCCGAGCGCCGCGAACCGCCCGACATCGACGTCGATTTCGAGCATGAACGCCGCGAGGAGGTGATCCAGTATATCTATGATCGGTACGGTCGCGACCGCGCCGCCATCGTCGCCACGGTCATCCACTACCGCCCCCGGTCGGCGATCCGCGACGTGGGCAAGGCGCTGGGGCTCAGCGAGGACGTCACCGCCCGGCTGGCCGACACGGTCTGGGGCTCGCACGGCAGCGAGGTCCGGGACGAGCACGTCGACCGGGCCGGGCTGGGTCGCGACGACCCGCGCCTGAAGCTGGCGCTGGACCTGACCGCCGAGCTGATCCGTTTCCCCCGCCACCTGTCGCAGCACGTCGGCGGCTTCGTCCTGACGCGCGGCCTGCTGACCGAAACCGTGCCGATCGGCAATGCGGCGATGGACCGGCGGACCTTTATCGAATGGGACAAGGACGACATCGATCATCTGGGGCTGATGAAGGTCGATGTGCTGGCGCTGGGCATGCTGACAGCGCTGAAGCGGGCGTTCGGCATGATCGCCGACAGCCATGGCCGGGACCTGGACCTGCACACGGTGCCGCGCGAATGCCCGGCCGTCTATGCCATGCTGCAGAAGGCCGACTCCGTGGGCGTCTTCCAGGTCGAGAGCCGGGCGCAGATGGCCATGCTGCCGCGGCTGCGACCCGAGACCTTTTATGATCTGGTGGTCCAGGTGGCCATCGTCCGGCCGGGCCCGATCCAGGGCAAGATGGTCCATCCTTATCTGAAGCGGCGGGCCGAACGGCGCGAGAAGGGGGCGGCCTTCCGGGTCGATTTCCCGCACCCGGCCCCGGGCATCGGCCGTCCCGACGAGCTGGAGACGGTGCTGGGGCGAACCCTGGGCGTGCCCCTGTTCCAGGAACAGGCGATGAGCATCGCCATGGTCGCGGCCGCCTTCACCGGAGCCGAGGCCAACGGCCTGCGCCGGGCCATGGCCACCTTCCGCCATCTGGGCACCATGCCAGCCTATGAGGACAAGCTGGTTCAGGGGATGGTGCGGCGCGGATACGATCCGGAGTTCGCCCAGAACTGTTTCAACCAGATCAAGGGCTTCGGCGAATACGGCTTTCCCGAGAGCCATGCCGCCTCGTTCGCCCACCTCGTCTACGTCTCGGCCTGGGTGAAATGCTGGTACCCGGATGTCTTCGCCGCCGCCCTGCTGAACAGCCAGCCGATGGGCTTCTACGCCCCGGCCCAGATCGTGCGCGACGCGCGTCAGCATGACATCGAGGTCCGACATCCGGATGTGAATGCCAGCGGGTGGGACAGTGGTCTGGAGCCGGTCCCTGACCGTTCCCACCACGCCCTGCGCCTGGGTCTGCGGACCATCGGCGGCTTTCGTCAGGACTGGGCCCGGGTGCTGGTTGAAGCCCGGCAGGACGGGCCCTTTACCGATCTGGAAGACCTGCGACGCCGGACGCGATTGCCGCCGCCGGCGCTGGATCGGCTGGCCGAAGCCGATGCCTGTGGTTCGCTGGACCTGCCGCGACGTCAGGGTCTGTGGGCGGCCCGGGGCGCTCCGCCGACGTCCAGCGCGCCACTGTTCGAGGCCATGGGCCTGACCGAGAACGACGGGCCCCCACCCGAGGCCTTGCCCCGGCTCAGCGCCTCGGAGGAGGTGGTCGGCGACTACCAGACGATCCGCCTGTCCCTGAAGGGTCATCCGGTCGCCTTCCTGCGCGAGCGACTGACCGCGGCGGGAGCGATGACGGCGGCGGCGATGGCCGGGGTGCCGGACCGCCGTCGGGTCACCGTCGCCGGGGTGGTGCTGGTGCGCCAGCGCCCCGGCACGGCCAAGGGGGTGGTGTTCCTGACGCTGGAGGACGAGACCGGCGGGGCCAATCTGGTGCTGTGGGCCGATGTGTTCGAACGCCTGCGACCGATGGCCATGGGCGCGCGGATGGTGCTGGCCCGCGGGCGGGTGCAGCAGGCCGACGGCGTGACCCATCTGGTGGTCGAGGATCTGGAGGACTGGACCCCGATGCTGGGTCATCTGACCGGCGACGGGCCGTCAGGCCCGGTGGCACCGGGACGGGGGCAGCATCCCCGTGACGTGCGGGTGTTGCCGGGGTCGCGCGACTTTCACTGAGGGGGGAGAGCCGGTTGACCCGACCGACACAGAATATCGGCACAGCACGGGCAGAACCACCGCGCCGCTTCACGACAGGTTACGACTTGTAAAACGTCGATCCTGGTGGTCCTATCGCCGCTTCGTCGGGGAGGCGGGTCGCGAGGGGATCGCAGGCTCATTCCGCAACTCATACGGATCCCCGGGGGTCCGCCATCCAAAGGGTCGGCATGAATATCGTCATCATTCTGGGTATACTCATAACCCTTGTCACCGGCGTGCCGGTGCTGCTGCAGATGCTGAAGCACCATCCACGGGGCCTCATCATCCTGTTCTTCGCCGAGATGTGGGAGCGGTTCTCCTACTACGGGATGCGCGGCATCCTTATCTTCTTCCTGACCCAGCATTTTCTGTTCGATGATGCGATGGCGGGGTCGACCTACGGGTCCTACACCTCGCTGGTCTATCTGCTGCCGCTGGTGGGCGGCATCCTGGCCGACCGCTATATCGGCACCCGCAAGGCCATCGCTTTCGGGGCCCTGCTGCTGGTCGCCGGTCACGGCATGATGGCCCTCGAAGGCAGTCCCGCCACCGAAACCCTGACCTACGGCGGCACCGCCTATGAGGTCGCGGCCGAAGGTCGTGGTGCCAACCGTGACGTCGCCATCGTGATCGACGGTGAAAAATACAGCTTCGGCGCAGCGGAGGGTGGCGGCATCGCCATCGCCGGAATGCCTGCCGGGGCCAGCCTGCCGGCCACGCTGGCGGACGGCTCCTACCAGATGACACAGACGCGGAATACGAATGACATCAACATCTTCTACCTGGCGCTGTCGCTGATCATCATGGGGGTTGGCTTCCTGAAGCCGAACATCTCCAGCATCGTCGGCCAGCTCTATCCCGAGGGTGATCCGCTGCGGGACTCCGGTTTCACCCTCTATTATTACGGCATCAACCTCGGCGCCTTCTGGGCTGCGGTACTGTGTGGCTATCTCGGCCAGACCGTGGGCTGGTGGGCAGGCTTCGGCCTGGCCGGCATCGGCATGGCGCTGGGCTGGGTGGTCTTCGTGCTCGGCAAGCCGCTGCTGCAGGGTCATGGCGAACCGCCGAACCCTGAACTTCTGAAGCGGCCGCTGATCGGTCCGATCAACCGCGAATGGTTGATCTACATTCTCGCCGTTCTCGGTGTCGCCGTGGTCTGGTTCATGGTGCAGCGCAACGCCCTGGTCGGCAATGTGCTGCTGGCGTCGACCGTGCTGTCGCTGGCCGCGATCATCTGGATCATCGTCGGGGTCTGCAAGACCTGGGTCCAGCGTCAGCGCATGATGCTGGCCCTGGTGCTGATCTTCGGCGCGGTGGTCTTCTTCACCCTGTTCGAGCAGGCCGGTACCTCGCTGAACCTGTTCGCCGACCGTAACGTCGACCTGACCATCAGCCCGGTGGCCATGCAGTTCCTCGGCATCACCATCGGCACGCCGGCGCAGATCGCGGCGGCGGGCATCACCCCGTCGGGCTTCTGGATCGACGCCACCATCACGGCGGCCCAGGTGCAGTCGTTCAACGCCGGCTTCATCCTGATCTTCGCCCCGATCTTCGCGGCGCTGTGGGCCTGGCTGGCCAGCAAGAAGATGGATCCGAACCCGACCATGAAATTCGGTCTCGGTCTGGTCCAGGTCGGCCTCGGCTTCCTCGTCGTGGTCTGGGCGGCTGGTTCGGGCATGGTCAGCCCTACCTTCCAGATGCCGTTGATGATCCTGGCGCTGCTCTACATGCTGCATACGACCGGTGAGCTGTTCCTGTCGCCGGTAGGCCTGTCGGAGATCACCAAGCTGTCGATGCCTTCGGTGGTCAGCTTCATGATGGCCGTGTGGTTCCTGGCCAGCTCCATCGCCCAGTTTGTCGGCGGCAAGATCGCCGGCCTGATGGGTACAGAGACCGTCGGGGGTCAGGTTCTGGATCCCCAGGGGGCTCTGGCCACCTCGCTGCAGGGCTTCGACACCCTCGGCAAATGGGGCGTCGGCATCGGTATCGGCTTCATCCTGATCAGTTTCCTGATCAAGGGCTGGGCGCATGCCGTCGGTGGTGACAACCATCCCGGACCGAGTCTGACCGATCGCGGTCAGGAGGATGCGAACATCGCCAGGCCTGAACAGACCTGACGTCAGACCTCTGGCAAAAAGAGGGGGCGGAGCCGAACGGCTCCGCCCCCTTTTTTGTGAGGAATCCCGCGCTCAGAGTGACTTGCGAATCTGCAGGAACAACCACGACCCCCGGGACCGGACGTCGGTCTCGCGATAGGCCAGCGGCGTGCTGTCGCGCGGTCCGGAATGGATGTCCCGCTGACGGCGGGACTCGGCATCGGTCAGATTGTTGACGTCCAGACGGATGCTCAGGTCGTTCGAGGGCTTCCACTGGATGAAGGCGTTGAACCGGGGTCCCGATTCGTTGATCCGCAACTCCCGCACGCGATAGCTGGTGCCGGCGTCCAGATCGCAGCCGTGGTTCATGCCCCACGCCCATCGCCCCCCGTCGAGGTCCTGGGTGAAGGTCACACCGCAGCCGAAACCGTCGTCGCCCGAGAAGCGCCGGGACTCACCGGTCAGCGGGTCCTCAATGTCGGTTTCCCGAACCGCGACCCTCGCCACCAGACGCCCGCCGGGTACGCCGATCCGGTCGACCGGCAGGGTCAGGCGGACCTCGAACTCGGTCTGGGTGCCGGTGCCGATATTGCCCAGGGCCTCGAACCCCCCGATCAGCGGAATGATGTCGATATAGTCCTCGACCACGGCATGGGTCAGCCGCGCACTGAATGCCCCTTCGTCCCAGAACCGGCGTTCGTAGATGGCTTCGTAATAGGTGGTCTTGTCGGGCTCCAGATCGGCGTTTCCGGCCTCGACCTGCCCCAGATCGACCTCTGCCGAAGCGGCAAAGTCGTCAAAATCCAACTGGCCCACCTCGCGTTCGATACGGAAGCGGAACTGATGCTGTGGCGCGGGGATCCAGGTCACCAGAAGGCGCGGCTTGGGATAGACAAAGGACTTGGCCGTGTCGGTGTCACCCGACTGGCGAATCTCCGAGACCTCGACCCGCAGACTCCCTTCGACCGTCAGCTTCGGCGTTGGCTGCCAGGTGGTCTGGCCAAAAGCCTCTCCCCGCAGTTCCTCGACCAGCACGGAGGCCCCCGGCAGGGCGACGGGCAGGCCGTTTTCCTCATAGGCGCTTGCCGTGTCGAGGAAGTTGTAGGCGATTTCGCCCCCGCCCTCGTAGGACCAGCGATCATTGCGCCGATACCGAACCACCCCCCGTCCGATCGTCTCGCCCGAGGTGGAGTCGCTGGTGAACAGTCCTGTCCGTCCCGTGCGGGCAAAGCCGGATTCGACCGATCCGCTCTCCAGACGCTGCAGACCGTTCAGCTCCAGCTCGATGTCCGGACCCAGAGACCGGGTCCAGCGCGCGCCGAACTCACCGTTCAGGGACTCGACGGCCGACTGACTTTGATCGTCGTCGCCCGCACCCGACAGGATGGTCACGGCCTGTTCCCGATCACTGCCGAAGAAGGATGCGACCGCCGTCAGCCGCAGCAGACCCCCGCCCTGCGGACGCTGGATCGCCCCCGATGCCCGTACATTGCGGAACCGGTCCCAGGCGTCGATCCCGGCGTCCTGGACAAGGGAGCCGGACGGATTGAACCGTTGTCGGCGGCCCTGGTTGGTGCCGTCCGTGCGATCAACCGTGGCGCTGATGGCACCCTCGATCTGGTTGTCACCCGCACGGCGCGAATATTCGGCCCGGACGATCGGACCGATATAGCCGTCCTTATAGACGTAGGTATCGAGGGCCAGAACCCGTTCGACCGTGACACTGGTCTTCAGCACCACATTGGCGACGACCGAACGTCCCTGCATATCGATGCCCGGGGCACCGCCCTGGATCAGTTCGATGTGTTCGACGCTGTCGGCTGAAATCCTTTCGAGCAGATTGTCCAGGCCCTCGCTCTTGGTTGAGGGGTGACGTCCGTCGATCAGTGCATTACCGGACGTTCCGGCCAGGCCCCGCGTGCCCGAACTGCCGCTGTTCAGGACGAAGCCGGGCAGGCGCTGGATCATGTCCAGCGCCGTCCGCGGGCGAAGGTCGGCAAAGAAGGCGGGATCAAAGATCAGCACCCCGGGGCGCTCCGGGTCCTGTCGAGCCACGATGCCGGCTCCCGGGCCATTGTCCTGGGCCACAACGGGTGTGGACAGCCCCAGGCAGAGGGCGCTCGTGACTGCGCCCGCCAGCCAGACAGTGGTTCTCATATCGCCTCCCCTGGACGCGACCACCCATACCGCCTGAACCGTCAATCACAGGTTACAAGACGAATAACTAGCCGCTGGTTGTCCCTAGAAGGTCTTGCGCACCCGGATCTGGAAGAAGGTGCGCGGGTCGATCAGCTGGCGATCCACGTAGGCGATCGCCCGGGTGGTGCGGTCGGCATAGACGATCTGCTCAAAGGTCGAGTCGTTCCAGATGTTGACCTGGGCGCGGATCGACAGGCTCGCGGTCGGCTTGTACTCGGCCCAGGCCTCGAAATAGTCGCGCAACAGGAAGGTTCGTTTCTGGTCAGGATCGTAGGTGGGCTGGTCAAACGCCGGCAGGAAGTTGAAACCCCACTGGGCCTTCAGGCTGGTGATGTCCTGCCGGAACTCGATCACGACCTGGCTGGGTCGGACCCGCGAGATCGGCCGGGTCTCGCCGGTGGTTGGGTCGGTGACCTCGGTGTGGTTCCAGGTATTCGATACGGTGAACAGACCGCCGGACAGACCGAGTTTGGTCGTCGGAATCGTGGCTGAGACCGCCAGCTGGTCCAGCGTCCCGTCGCCGATATTGCCGGTGGCGGACAGGCCGCCCGGCAGGGGTATGACGTCGAGCACGTCGATGATCTCGTCGTGCCTGAGGCCGACGCTGACGATCCCCTCTTCCCAGAAGCGGCGCTCCCAGGTCAGTTCGCTGATCCAGCGTTGTTCGGGCTCAAGATCGACGTTGCCCCCGAAAACATTGCCGTTGTTCAGGTCGGCGGAGGCGGCGAAATCACTGAAATCCAGCTGGCCGAGCTCGCGTTCGAAGCGGAAGCGGAACTGGTTGTTCTCCATCGGCGTCCAGGTGGCGAGGAAGCGGGGTTTGGCGAAGAACAGGCTCTTCTCCTGGTCGGCGTCGCCGGACTGGCTGATGGTCGAGCCCTCCAGACGCAGTCCGCCCTCCAGCGTCAATTGGTGGTTGAGGCGGAACGTCGCCTTGCCGAAGGCCTCGCCGCGCGTCTCCTCGACCGTGACCGAGGCTGAGGGTAGCGGGACCGCTACGCCGCCGACGGTGAACGCCTGGTCGATCTCCAGCATATTGTAGGCCAGCTCTCCGCCCGTTTCGAAGGTCAGCCGGGGCGAGCGTTCAAAGCGGAGCAGTCCGCGCAGGATCGTTTCAGAAGTATTTCCATCGTAGCCGAAGACCTTGTCGGGGCTGTCGACGCCATTCAGGCTCTGGCGATAGGACGACGTGCCGCTGAAACTCCTGAACTGGTGGATGAAGCGGGTTTCGAGTTTCCAGCGCTCGCTGAGCGGCCGGGTGTAGACGACCCCGAACTCGCCGTTGTCGCTGTCCTCGTTGTCAAAGCTTTCGCGACGGGCCACCGCCGAGGTCTGCAGCTGCTGGCCGTGCCAGTCGTTGATGCCATAGCGGGCGGTCAGATCGATCTTGCCCCCGGCCAGTGGCCCCGAATAGTTGCCGCGGATTGAGTCACCACCGCCGTAGCCGTCGGTGTAGATGCTTTCGTCGCGGAGCACCGCGCCATTGGCGTCGGTACGCACGACCCGGCCGGTGCCGTTTGAATCGCTCGACCCGATGCCGTCGCTGAGGGTCAGGCCCCAGCTGCGGTCACCTTCGCTGGCAGTGAACTGATAGTTGGCTCCGAACAGGTCCTGACCACCGTCGTACAGGCTGGCGTAGGTGGTCAGGATATGTTGTCGCGAGCTTTCGGACTTGAGGATCACATTGGCGACGACCGAATAGCCCTGCATGTCGATGCCGGGGGAACCGCCGCGGATCAGTTCGATACGCTCGACCTGGCTGGCGGTGGTCCGCGACAGCACGTTGGATCCGGTGTCGTTCTTGGAGGCCGGACGCGCGCCGTTGATCAGGACATTGCCGACCGACCCTTCGAAGCCGCGGCTGCCCGAACCGTCATCGACCGAGAAGCCGGGGACCCGGTTGACCATGTCCAGGGCAGTATTGGGTTGCTGCTCGGCGAAGAAGTCGGGCGTGAAGACCAGGACGCCGGTGCCGGCGGGGTCCGGGGTGGCGGCGCTCGCTGCCGTGGGAGCGGGCCCGCCGGCCGGAGCCTGGGCGAGGGCCACGCCTCCGCTGAACAGGATCGCCGTGGTCGCCAGCAGCAAGGATTTGGTCATCGTGGAATTTCCCTCATCGAACGAGGGCTGGTGTGACGTCACGACGCAGGGAGTTCTAGTTACAAGGCGGAAAGGTGGATTAAATCGACGACATGATTACAGAACGGTCATATTTCCGAACAGTAATCCCGAACATTATTTCGCCATAATGTGCAGCTGAAGATGGTAATACTTAACTGCAGCGCGGCGTTGTTCTAATTCGCCAGCCTGTCGAGGTGCGGTCGGGTATTCTAAACCGCCGTCCCGCCGACGGTCAGGCCGCCGATCTTGAGGCTGGGCTGGCCGATGCCGACGGGCACGCCCTGGCCGCCCTTGCCGCACACGCCGACGCCGGGGTCGAAGGCGAAGTCGTCACCGATCATGGTGATGTTGGTCAGGGCCGTGGCCCCGTCGCCGATCAGGGTCGCGCCGCGCACCGGGGCGGTGATCTTCCCGTCCTCGATCAGATAGGCCTCGGTGCACTGGAACACGAATTTGCCGTTGGTGATGTCGACCTGGCCGCCGCCGAAATTGGCCGCATAGAGACCGCGCTTGGTCGAGGCGATCATATCCGCCTGTGAGGCGGAGCCGCCTTCCATGAAGGTGTTGGTCATCCGCGGCATCGGCATGTGCGCGAACGACTGGCGCCGGCCGTTGCCGGTGGCGCGCTGTCCCAGCTGACGGGCGCTGAGCCGGTCGTTCATCAGCCCGACCATGATGCCGTCCTCGATCAGCACCGTGCGCGAGGTCGGGGTGCCCTCGTCATCGACCGATAGCGAGCCACGGCGTCCGGGGATCGAGCCGTCGTCGACCACGGTGACGCCCGGGGCGGCGACGCGCTGGCCCATCTTGCCGCTGAACACCGACGAGCCCTTGCGGTGGAAGTCGCCCTCGAAGCCGTGACCGACGGCCTCGTGCAGCAGCACGCCGGGCCAGCCGGCCCCCAGCACCACATCCATCTCGCCCGCGGGACAGTCGACCGCCTCGAGGTTGGTCAGGGCCTGGCGCAGAGCCTCGTCGACCTGACCCTGCCAGCGCTCGGGGGCGATCCAGGTCTCGAATCCGGCCCGGCCGCCCGCGCCGGACGAGGCGCTCTCGCGGCGACCGTCCTTCTCGACCGTGATCGAGACGTTGAGCCGGACCAGCGGGCGGATGTCGCGCACGGTCAGGGCGTCGGCGCGCAGGATCTCGATGGTGCGCCGTTCGCCGACGATCGAGGCCGAGACCTGGACCACGCGTGGGTCGCGGGCGCGGGCCCAGGCGTCAATCTCACTGAGCAGGGCGATCTTGTCAGAGAACACCGGCGCGGCGAGCGGATCGATCGCATCATAGAGTTGCTGGTTGGTGGCGCGCGGCCCCTCGGCGACGACAGCGGCGTGACCCTGTTTGGCCAGGGCGGCGCTGTCGGCGGCCCGGCGCAGGGCGGCGGCGCTGATCTCGTTGGCGTGGGCATAGCCGGCAGTTTCCCCGGCCACCACGCGCAGGCCGAAGCCTTCGGTGGCGTCATAGGCGGCGGCCTTGAGCCGGCCGTCGTCGAACACCAGTGATTCGCTCTCGGAGCGTTCGAGGAACAGTTCGCCGTCATCGGCTCCGTGCAGAGCCCCTTGCAGGATGGACAGGGCCTCGTCGGGATCGACGCCGGCGGCCTGAAGGATGGGGGTCGGTGAAACAGATGCGGTCATGGGCCCTAAGTAGGGACTGAGGTCGCCCTCGTCTAATCGCCGGTCCGATGACACGAAAAAGGCGGCGACCACGGGACCGGTCGCCGCCTCAGCTGTCCGTTCCGGAGCGACCGGTCGGGATCAGCGTTCGTGAATGTCGCCCGAGCCCGAGACGTTGCTTTCCAGCTTGGCCGGACGGGTGGTCAGGGTGATGTCGCCCGACCCGGCGATCGACAGTCGTGCCGTGCCGGTGGGCCCGACGCGGGCCTCGCCGGAGCCCGAAATGCCGACAGTGGCGTCGGTGGTGACCATGTCCGAGAGATCGGCCTCACCGGAGCCGGCGATGTCGAGGTCCAGAGTTGTGGTCTTGCCGGTGGCGGTGACGTCGCCGCTGCCGGAGATGTCGATCGACAGGGTCGGCTGGTCATAGTCCCGGATGGTCAGGGACTGGGACCCGGCAAGATTGAAGCGGGTGACCGAGGGAGCAGTAACGACGATCTTCAGGTTGTCGCGGTCATTCCAGGCCGAGAAGCCTCCGGCCCGCCAGCGAACGGTGATCTCGTCGGGGCCGTCGGCCGTGATACGCCCGTCCTTGATCTGGACCCGGTCGACGATGGTCTGGGAGCCGGTGATGACGACCCCGGCCTCGGGGCCCTGGACGTAGGTCACGTCGGCGGGAAGATTAACCGACAGTCGGTCGCCGCCGGTCCAGGCCATGGTGCGGGTCACGGCCGGGCTGCGTTCGCCCGTTACGCTCTCGATACGGATCAGGTCGTCGCCGTCCTGGAAGACCCAACTGCCGCCGTTGCGGTCGAGGTCACGGGCCACGAGACCGGCGGCCCCGGACAGGCTGGCGATGGCCAGCACCAGGGCAGCCCCGGCGATGATGAGAAGGGTGCGGATCATGCCGGCTCTCCCGGGTTCTGGGCTGTGTTGGACTCAAGCGCCGGCTTTAGCAGCCGGTAGTGGAGGCGGGCGAACCAGACGAGGGCGTTGACCAGCAGTACGGTCAGGATCGCCAGAATGGCTCCCGCCGCAGTGGCTCCGGCCATCGTTCCGAGCCCGGCCAGCAGGGCTGCCAGACCACCGCCGGGCAGGCCGGCGAACGGGCCGGCGACGATCAGCACACCCCCGGCGAAGAACAGGGCGATAACGGCGATGAAGAAGCCGATCAGGGTGCCGATCACCCCCATCAACAGGGGCAGCAGAAAGATGATGTCGATCGCGCCCAGACCGAGGACGGCGAAAACGGCCCCGGCCGCGGCCGAGGGGTTTTTTTCCTGCTGCCAGCGCTGGATGCCGGCTTCAGCCTTCAGTTCGCGGGCGAGTCGCTCGGGATGCCCAAGGGCAGCGGCGACCTCGGCCTCGCTGCGTCCGTCGGCGGCACCGTCGTCAAAATGGGCGTCATAGTCGCTGAGTATCTCGGCGGCTGTGGAGGTCGGCAGGCCAACCAGCCCGCTCTTCAGCCGGGCCATGAAATCGGCACGGGTCATTGGGCGTCTCCGGTCTCTGAAGGGGTGGGGGCGGTCCTGGCGGGCGGTGTGTCGGCAAGGACGCCGTCAACGGCCCGGACAAAGGCGCGCCATTCGTCGCTCTGGGTCGCCAGGGCATCAGTGCCGGCGGCGGTGAGTCGGTAGTATTTCCGCGACGGGCCGCTGGATGATTCGACCAGATAGGTCTCGACCAGTCCATCGGACTGCATGCGGCGCATCAGCGGATAGATGGTGCCTTCACCCATATCGATGGCGTCGGCGAGTCGGCTGGCGATCTCATAGGCGTAGCTGTCCGCCCGGGCGAGGAGGGCCAGCACACACAGGCTGAGCACCCCCTTTTTAAGCTGTATCTCGATGGTTTCAGTCACATCGGTGTCTCCTGCGTTATCTTTTGTCTATCGCAAGGTATCGTGTCTCACAAGGTAGCTATCCAAACATGACAGCGAATTAATCGATCGCACAATGGGGCGGTGCGGCGTCATGGGCGCGTCAATCGCTTGGCAAGACGAAGGTGAGCCGATATGGACCGGCCTTGAAACCGTCGTGGGCGTTCCGTCCCGGCCTTCACCTGCGACCCAGTCGCAGGCGTCTGCTGCAGAACAAATTGATGAGGAAGTCTCGAATGGGGAAGGGCACGCGAGCCAGAGGGTCGTTGATGACTCTGGTCGGAGGCGCATTCGCCTCCATGACCCTGGCCGTATTCGCCGCGTCGCCGGCCTGGGCGCAGGATCGCATGGGCCAGCCCACGCCGGGCGGCATCGACCTGCAACCGGCCGCGTCGCCGCTGAAGCATGAAGCGATCTGGTTCCACAATGTGGTCCTGATGCCGGCAATCGGTTTCATCAGCCTGCTGGTGCTGGGCCTGATCATCTGGATCGCCATCCGCTACAACAAGAAGGCGAACCCGGTGCCCGCGCGCTGGAGCCACAACACGGCGATCGAGGTCATCTGGACTGTGCTGCCGGTGCTTATTCTGGTGGTCATCTCGCTGTTCTCGTTCCGCCTGCTGTTTTCCTATGAGGACATGCCGGACCCCGATCTGACGGTGAAGGTCACCGGCAACCAGTGGAACTGGGCCTATGAATATCCCGATCAGGGCGTGGCAGAATTCATCTCGACCATGATGTCCGAGGAAGAGTCGCCGCCGCAGCTGTATCGCCTGGCCGCCAACGAGCCGATGGTCGTGCCCGTCGGCAAGACGGTCCGGGTTCTGGTCACCGCCTCCGACGTGATCCACGCCTTCGCCATGCCGGCCTTCGGCCTGAAGACCGACGCGGTCCCGGGCCGGGTCAACGAGACGTGGTTCCGGGCCGAGCGTACCGGCAACTTCTATGGTCAGTGCTCGGAGCTGTGCGGCGTCGATCACGCCTTCATGCCGATCCAGATCAATGTCGTCACCGAGGCCGAGTTTGCGGCCTGGGTCGTTGGCAAGGGGGGCTCGATGACGCCGCTCGCCGCCGCTGCCCCGACCGAGACCCCCGCCCTGGCCGCCGCATCGGCGACCCCTTCCGCTGCTGAGCCGGCTGTCGCCGCGCCGGCTGCCCAGTAACGCTACGCGAGAGCCCCAAAGACCATGGCCACCGCAACTCTCACCCCGGACGCTCACGGTCACGACGACCATGATCACAAGCCGGGCTTCTTCACCCGCTGGTTCCTGTCGACCAATCACAAGGACATCGGCACCCTGTACCTGTTGTTCGCCATCATGGCGGGCATCGTGGGTGGAGCCCTGTCGGGCCTGATCCGCTGGGAGCTGGCAGAGCCGGGCATCCAGATCTTCCGGGAAGGGTCGGGCATCTGGCTGCTGGGGCTCGTTGAGCAGTCCAAGCACGGTTACAATGTCACCGTCACCGCCCACGCCCTGATCATGATCTTCTTCATGGTCATGCCGGCGATGATTGGCGGCTTCGGCAACTGGTTTGTGCCGCTGATGATCGGTGCGCCGGACATGGCCTTCCCACGCATGAACAACGTCTCCTTCTGGTTGCTGGTCGCGGCCTGGGTCCTGCTGGTCATGTCGATGTTCGTCGACGGTGGCCCCGGCCAGGGTTTCGGTGGCGGCTGGACCCTCTACCCGCCGCTCTCGACCTCGGGACACACCGGGCCGGCGATGGACCTGGTGATCTTCTCTGTGCACGTGGCGGGCGCCAGCTCGATTCTCGGTGCGATCAACTTCATCACCACGATCTTCAACATGCGGGCACCGGGCATGACCCTGCACCGGATGCCTCTGTTCGCCTGGTCGGTGCTGGTTACCGCCTTCCTGCTGCTGATCTCCCTGCCGGTTCTGGCCGGGGCCATCACCATGCTGCTGGCGGACCGCAATTTCGGCACCAGCTTCTTTGACCCCGCCGGTGGCGGCGATCCGGTGATGTTCCAGCACCTGTTCTGGTTCTTCGGTCACCCGGAGGTCTACATCCTGATCCTGCCCGGGTTCGGCATCATCAGCCACATCGTCTCGACCTTCTCGCGCAAGCCCATCTTCGGCTATCTCGCTATGGCCTACGCCATGGTCGCCATCGGCTTCGTCGGCTTCATCGTGTGGGCCCACCACATGTATACGGTCGGCATGAGCGTGAACCTGCGCGCCTATTTCATCGCCGCCACGATGATCATCGCGGTGCCAACGGGGGTGAAGATATTCAGCTGGATTGCCACCATGTGGGGCGGCTCCATCAGCTTCAAGACGCCCATGCTGTGGGCGATCGGCTTCATCTTCCTGTTCACCATCGGCGGCGTGACCGGCGTGGTTCTGGCCAATGCGGCGATCGATTACAGCCTGCACGACACCTATTACGTCGTGGCCCACTTCCACTATGTGCTGTCTCTCGGGGCCGTGTTCGCCATCTTCGCGGGCTTCTACTACTGGTTCGAGAAGATGTTCGGCGTGAAATACAACGAGTTCCTCGGAGCCGCCCATTTCTGGATCATGTTCATCGGTGTGAACCTGGTGTTCTTCCCGCAGCATTTCCTCGGCCTGCAGGGCATGCCGCGGCGCTACGTGGATTATCCGGAAGCCTTCACCCTGTGGAACCAGGTGTCGTCGGTCGGCTATGTGATCACCATCGCCGGCGTCGGCGTCTTCCTGATCATGCTGGCCGAGGCGGCGATCCGTCGTCGTCCGGGCGTCGCCAATCCCTGGGGCGAAGGGGCCACCACCCTGGAGTGGACCCTGTCCTCGCCGCCGCCGCATCACCAGTTCAATGAACTGCCGGTGGTGAAGTCGGACGAGCACTGATCCCGAACGGATACCAGACCCAGGGGCCGCTCTTTCGATACCGGAAGAGCGGCCCTTGCCTTTTGAAGACCTGATCATGACCAGCCGCAGCACCGTCCCCGTCGTCTCGACCGCCCAGCCGGAGGATTTCTTCCAGCTGCTGAAACCGCGCGTCATGTCGCTGGTGGTGTTCACGGCGGTGACAGGCCTGGTCGCGGCCGGAGGGCATCTGGACCCGATCCTGGCGGGCATCGCCATCCTGTGCATCGCTGTCGGTGCCGGCGCGGCCGGGGCGCTGAACATGGCCCTGGAAGGCGAAGCCGACGCCCTGATGCGCCGCACGCGCGGACGTCCTGTCGCCGCCGGACGGATCAACCGCAACGACGCCCTGACCTTCGGCGTCGTCCTGTCGATCTTCTCGGTCATGCTGCTGGGCATGGCGACCAACTGGCTGGCCGGCGGCCTGCTGCTGCTGACCATCATCTACTACGCCGGTTTCTACACCCTGCTGCTGAAGCGGCGGACACCGCAGAACATCGTCATCGGCGGTGCGGCGGGGGCCTTTCCGCCGGTGATCGGCTGGGCCGCGGCCACCGGTCAGGCTCCGTGGCAGGCCTGGCTGCTGTTCCTGATCATCTTCCTGTGGACCCCGCCGCACAGCTGGGCCCTGGCCCTGTATTCGGCCGGCGATTACGCCAAGGCGGGCATTCCGATGATGCCGGTGGCGCGGGGCGCGAAATCGACCCGGTTGCAGATCCTGATCTACAGTCTGGTGTTCGTGCCGGTGGCGATCGCTCCGGGCCTGCTGGGTCTGGGCGGGACCCTGTATCTGGTGGTGTCCGGCGTCGGCGGGCTCGGCTTTCTGGGTCTGGCGGTGCGCCTGTGGCGCTCGCGCGCGGGCGATCAACCGGACAAGGCCGAGGCGGTGGGGCGAGAGGCCGCATTGTATGATGTGCGCGCGGAGGCCAAACCTGCGCGTAATCTGTTCGCCTTCTCGATCCTGTACCTGATGGCGCTGTTCGCGGCGTTGCTGGTCGAAAAGCTGTCCGGTCTGGGATTTTAAGCCATGCGTCTGAGCCCTGAGCAACTCTCCGCCCGCAAGAAGCGCAATGGTGCCATCGCGGGCGTGCTGGTGGCCTTTATCGTGCTGATCTTCACGGTCACCGTGCTGAACCTGAAGCGCAACGTCGAGGCCAGCGCCGCATTGAATGCGGCTGCAGTGGTGGCGACGCCGTGAACCGAACCAATGGAGTTGCCCTCGCCTGTGCGGCGACAGCGGTGCTGATGGTGGGCGCGGCCTTTGCCTCGGTGCCCCTGTACCGGATCTTCTGCCAGGTCACCGGATTCAACGGCACAGTTAGCCGGGCCGAACAGGCCCCGACAACGGTGCTGGATGAGACCCTGCTGATTCGCTTCGACACCAATGTTCGCGACCTGCCGATGCAGTTCCGTGCCGAACAGGTGGCCCAGAGGGTCCAGGTCGGTGACACCGGTCTGGCCTACTTTGACGTGACCAACACCTCGGACCAGCCGATCCACGCCACCGCCGCCTACAATGTCGTGCCCGAGCGGGCCGGTCCCTATTTCCAGAAGCTTCAGTGCTTCTGTTTCGACAGCCAGACGATCGCGCCCGGCGAGACGCAGAAATTCGCGGTCCAGTATTTCGTGGCCCCCGAGATCGCCACGGACCGCGAGGGCCGCGGTGTGCGGGAAATCACGCTCAGCTACACCTTCTTCCCGACCAAGGGTGAGCAAACGGCCTCCCTGGCTTCTGCCACTGGCGCTGCCGGGTAGCGGACGCTATAGCCCACACAACGACTATCGACGATTCAAGAGACCCACTGATGGCCGACGCCCACGCTGCTCCGCACCACGACTACCACCTCGTCAACCCCAGCCCCTGGCCGCTGGTGTCGTCCATCGCGGTCACGACCATGATGATCGGTGCCGTCGTCTGGATGAAAGGGCTCGTGCCCGCCGAATCTGACGCGGTGACGGCCGCCCTGTTCGGGCCCGGCAAGGCCGCCCTGTTCTTCGCCGGTCTCGCCGGCGTCCTGCTGTCGATGTTCGGCTGGTGGGCTGATGTGGTGAAGGAAAGCCGCGGCGGCGACCATACCCCGGTCGTCTCGATCGGCCTGCGCTACGGTATGATGCTGTTTATCGCCTCCGAGGTGATGTTCTTTGCGGCCTTCTTCTGGATGTTCTTCGACATGGCCGTGTTCAATGAAATGCGGACCGAGATTCCAGCCGTCGCCGGCTGGACCGACACCGCCGCCGCCTGGTCGACCTGGCCGCCCAAGGGCGTCGAGACGCTGGACGCCTGGCAACTGCCACTGCTGAACACCGTGATCCTGCTGCTCAGCGGCACGACGGTGACGTGGGCCCACCACGCGCTCCAGGTCGGTGACCGCAGCGCGGCCAAGCTGGGCCTGCTGATCACTGTGGTCCTGGGTGTGCTGTTCACCGGCGTGCAGGTCTATGAGTACCAGCACATCCTGCATGAGAACCTGTTCTTCAACGCCGAGGCCGCCAACGCCGGCCTCTACGGCTCGATCTTCTTCATGACCACGGGCTTCCACGGCTTCCACGTCCTGGTCGGCACCATCTTCCTGTTGGTCTGCCTGCTGCGCCTGATGGCCGGGCAGATGAGCCCCGAGAAGCATTTCGGCTTCGAAGCGGCCGCCTGGTACTGGCATTTCGTCGATGTGGTCTGGCTGTTCCTCTTTGTCTTCGTCTACGTCACCTTCGGGTGACGGAAGGCCCGCTTCTCAAGCCTCGCGCGCCGGCGCGGATCTTCCCGATCCGCGCCGGACTGCTTTGCCGCTGCCCTCACTGCGGGCAGGGCAAACTGTTCAAGGGGTTTTTGAACGTGACCGACCAATGTCCGGTCTGTGGCTATGATTTCACCGGGATGAACACCGGCGACGGCGCGGCAATCTTCGTCATGCAGATTGCCGGCGGCATCGTGGTGTTCGGAGCCCTGTTCGTTCAGGTTGCCTACAATCCGCCGATCTGGGCCATGCTGATGGTTGCCCTGCCGCTGGTGGCGGGACTGTCGCTGGGCCTGATGCGCCCGGCCAAGGGGGTGATGGTCGCCTTGCAGATGCGCAACAAGGCCGCGCAGGTCCACAATGACGATTTCTGAGACATCTCGACGGGCGCGGTTTCCGTGGGTTCTGACCCTCGTTTCGGCCCTGATGCTGGCGTTGCTGATCGGACTCGGGGTGTGGCAGGTTCAACGCCTGCATTGGAAAGTGGGCCTGATGGATCAGGCTGACGCCGCAGCGGCCCTGGCCCCGGTGCCGATCGCCGCGCTGCCGACCGGCCGTGATCGGGAGTTTCGCCAGGTCATCATCGATTGCCCCGGCCTGGCCATGTCCCCCTTTGTTGAACTGCAGTCGATCCTGGACGGCGAGGCCGGGGTGCGGCTGATCTCGGCCTGTCCGGAGCCCGCCGCGCCCGGGCGGCCCGAGACCGGGGTGCTTCTGGTCGACCGCGGCTTTGTCGCTGAATCCGTGTCGGCCCGCCCGCGGGTGACGCGCGACGGCCCGCCGGTTCGACTCGTCGCTGTGATACGGACCGCCTCGACGCCGGGGCTGATGGCCCTGCCGCCCGAAGGCAGACATTTCTATGCCCGCGACAATGCCGCCATGGCCCGGGTCCTGGGTGTGACAAGTCTGGTCGGGCCCGAAACCCTGTATGCCGTCACCTCGACCAATCCGGACTGGCCGGCGCTGCGCCCGTCGGTGCCGCCGGTCGCCTTTGCCAACAATCACCTCGGCTATGCCCTGACCTGGTTCGGTCTGGCCCTGGTCCTGATCGGGTTCTACATCGCCCTGGTCCGTCGAAAGCTGAAATCCTGACCGCAACCCTGCACACCCTGTCCAACGGCATCCGGCTGGTCTGTGACCCGATGCCCGGACTGCGGACCCTGGCCCTGACCGTGGCGGTGCGGGGCGGGGCACGATGGGAGACTGAGGCCGAGTCGGGCTGGTCCCACCTGCTCGAACACCTGGTGTTCAAGGGGGCCGGTGACATGGCCGCACGCGAGATCGTCGAGCGGATCGAGGCCGAGGGGGGCTCGATCAATGCCGCGACCGGCTATGAGCGCACCAGTTTCGAGGTCCGGGCCCTGGACGGCTCCCTGCCGCTGGCCATGCAGGTCATCGCCGACCTGGTGTTTCGCCCGACGCTGGACCCGGTCGAGATCGAGCGCGAGAAGGACGTCGTCGCCCAGGAGATCGCCGAGGCCTTCGATACCCCCGACGACCATGTGTTCGAGATGGTCCAGACCCGCGCCTTCAGTGGTCAGTCTCTGGGCCGGCCCATCCTGGGTTCGGTGGCCAGCCTGGCCCCGGTCACCCGCGACAGCATCGGGGCCTGGCGCACGCGGCTCTATTCGCCGGACCGGATGGTGATCGCCGTGTCCGGCGCGGTGGACGAGGCCGAATTTCTGGCCTTGGCCGAGCGCACCTTCGGCACGGCGGTGGCGACCCCGGCCGATGCCCCCGCGCCCGCGGTCTTCACCGGCGGAGAGGCCAAATTGTCCCGGCGCATCGAGCAGGCCAATCTGGTGTTCCAGCTGCCGGCTCCCGGCGTCCGCGATCCGGCTTATTCGGCGGTGCGGCTGATGGCCGAAATCCTCGGCGGGGGCATGGCCTCACGCCTGTTTCAGAGCGCGCGTGAAGAGCGGGGCCTGGCCTATGCCATCGACGCCTATCACGAGCCCTATGACACCGAGGGTGTGCTGGGCATCTTTGCCGGAGCCTCCGCCGACCGGGCCGAGGAGCTGGCCCGGGTTTGCGCTACCGAGATTCGCGCCCTGGCCGACGATGGTCCGACCCCTGCCGAGTTGGCCCGGGCCAAGGCTGTGCTCAACGCCGGACTGTGGATGTCCGACGAAAGCCCTGCGGGGCGGGCCGGCCGCCACGCGGCGCAAACCCTGATCTTCGGGGGCCCCATCGGCTCCCAGACCATGGCCGACCGGGTGCTGGCCCAGACGGTCGATGACGTGCGGACCGTAGCCCGGGACCTGCTGGTGCCGGGTCGGACGGCCAGTGCGGTGCTGGGGCCACGTGCCGCCGCCCGCGCGGGTACGGTGTTCCGCGACGCCCTGTTCGGCTGAGCGATCCGGGGCTAGTCTGCGACCATGGCGTTGTTCGACTGGATGCCCGAACCGATCGGGACGGTGCTGGAAGGCGATGGCGTGGTCCTGCGCGCGCCCCGGCCCGGTGACTATGCGGCCTGGTCGGGCCTGCGTTCAGGTTCGCGTGACTATCTCCAGCCGTGGGAGCCACTGTGGCCCCAGGACGATCTGAGTCGGGCCGCCTACCGCCGTCGCATGATCATTTATTCGCGTGAGATCGAACTGGGCAACGCCTGGCCGTTTTTCATCTTCGCGGTGGGGACCGGGGATCTGGTCGGGGCCGTCACCCTGTCCAACGTCCGTCGCGGTGTCGCCGATATGGGCACGATCGGCTACTGGGTTGGTGAGCCGTTCGCCGGCCATGGCCATGCCACAGCGGCGGTGCAGGCGCTGGTCGCCTTCGCCTTCGGGCCGCTGAACCTGCACCGGATCGAGGCTGCCTGTGTTCCCGACAACCTCGCCTCGCGCCGGGTGTTGGAAAAGGCGGGATTCATCCACGAAGGATTGGCCCGGGCTTATCTTAAAATTAACGGGGACTGGGCAGATCATCTCCTGTTCGGCTGTGTGAATGACGCAGCGGAGCATAGCGACGGCCAGACGCCGTCATGACAGGGGTCGGACAAGCGTTTTGAATACTCGGCCCAGATCTCTGGCGTGGGACGCGACGACCGCCATCGAGGCTCTGGCCGCGGCCGATACTGCGCTGTGGATATGGACACCGGCCGAGGATCAGATGCGCTTCACCGGGGCGACCCGGTCGCTGGGGCTGGGACCGCTGGCACCCGAATGTTCCGGTGCCGCATTCACCGCCGTGGCCATCCCCCAGGATCGGGCCCTGGCCGAACGAATTCTCAAACCCCAGGCCGAAGGCTCGGAAGTCGCCATCCGCCTGCGTATGCGCGATTCCGAAACCTGCCTGTGGCGGGGGGTCTGGCTCGAGGACGGGCTCAGGGCCGCCGGCGTGGTGGCGCTGGAGACCAAATTCGCCGGGGGAAACCTGGACAGCCTGACCGGCCTGCTGGACCGCCGGACCTTCCTGAACCGGGCGGCCGAGATGCTGACCCAGCCGGGTGAGTATGACCTGATCGTCGCCGACGTCGATCGCCTGCGCCGACTCAATGAGGCCCTGGGTCACGAGCGCGCCGACATGGTGCTGGCCGCCCTGGGCTCACGTCTGTCGGCGGCCTTTTCGCTGGACGTCCTGCCGGCCCGGGTGGGCGAGGACGAGTTCGCCGTGCTGATCCCCCGCGGACCCGGCAATCCGTCCGAGCGGCTGCGCCAGGCGGTCGAACAGCCGTTGCGCATTGCCGGTTTTGACATCTATCCGACCGTGGCCATCGGTGCGGTCTCGGCCGAAGGCGGGCCGGATGCGTCGGATGTGGCCGAACTGCTGCGCCGGGCGGAGCTGGCGGTCGAGCAGGCCAAGACCGCGGGACGGGGCGGGGCCGCTGCCTATGGCCGGGCGCTGGAAAGCGACAGCCTGTCGCGTCTCGGTCTTGAGGCCGACCTGCGCAATGCCTTCCTGCGCGGCGAGATCGAGCCCTTCTTCCAGCCGATCGTCAACCTGAACACCGGGGCCGTCGCCGGCTTTGAGGCTCTTGCCCGCTGGCGTCACCCGACGCGCGGCCTGGTTCCGCCCGACGACTTCCTGGGCCTGACCGAGGAAATGGGCCTGATGAACGAACTGGGTCTGCTGATGATGACCCGGTCGGCCCGGCAACTGGCAGAGTGGCTGAAGCGCCATCCTGCGGCCGGCAAATTGTTCTGCAGCGTCAATCTGTCGGTCGGCGAGATCGAACGTGCCAACTTGGTGGAGGACGTCGCCCGTATCATCGACGAGACCGGCCTGCCGCGGGGGGCGCTGAAGCTCGAGGTCACCGAGGGCGACATCATGCGCGATACGGCCCAGGCGGCCGAGGTGCTGACCCGGCTCAAGGCCGCCGGGGCCTCGCTGGCCCTGGACGACTTCGGCACCGGCTTCTCGTCGCTGGCCTGGCTGGCCAAGCTGCCGTTCGATACGCTGAAGATCGACCGCTATTTCGTCCTGACGATGGACAAGGACGAGGGCTCGGCCAAGATCGTCAAATCCGTGGTCAACCTGGGCCGCGACCTGTCCCTGGAAGTCGTCGCCGAGGGCGTCGAGAATGCGGATCTGGCGCGGCTGCTGCTGCAGGCCCAGTGCCATTACGGCCAGGGCTTCGGCTATGCACAGGCCCTGCCGGCCCAGGAGGCCGAGGTCTATCTGAACGAGTCGCTGGCCGATGGTACGGCCCCGCTCAAGACCCGTTCGGCCTGAGTTTCGTCGGACGAGGCTTCAGGCCCGGCCGGACTGACCCGACAATTGACCCGGATCCACGCCCAGCCCGGCGACGGCCCGGCTCCATTTGGTGTCGTGGCTGTCGTCGAAGATCAGGTCGGCGTCGGCATCAGCCGTGAGCCAGACATTCTCGCCGATCTCGTCCTCCAACTGACCCTCGCCCCAGCCGGCATAGCCCAGAAGCAGGGTTGAGCGCCGGGGGCCGGCCAGCGGATCGGTCATGGCCACCAACGCCTCGCGGGTGCCGGTCATCGCCAGGCCGTGGCCGAAGGCATGGCTGGCGTCCTCCACCATCCAGTCGTCGGTATGCAGGACGAAGCCGCGCTCCCGCTCGACCGGGCCACCCAGCAGCACCGCCTGTCCGGCGGCGACGGCCGGGATTGGCGTATCCAGCCGGGCCAATACCGCCTTGAGATCGACACCCGGGGCCGGCCGGTCGAGGCGCAGCCCCATGGCATGGTCCGCCTCATGCACGCAGATCAGGATCACCGCGTGCTCGAACCGGGGGTCGCCGATGCCAGGCATGGCCACCAGCAGCCGTCCGACGAGGGAGGAGAAATCGGTCATCCGGCTATCATTGGCAGCGTCGGGGCGCTGCGCAAGGCGGGTCTCGCGAAATTGCTGAGGACACGATCGGGGGGCTGCCCCTTGGAGAAGGTGAGGCGGGTATCTATCTGACGGGGACAGCTTCCCCATCCCGAACACCGGAGACCTGCGATGACCATCCAGATTGGCGACCGTATTCCCTCGGCAACCCTGAACACCATGACTCCGGACGGGCCCCGCCCGGTCACCACGGATGACCTGTTCAAAGGCAAGACCGTCGCCCTGTTCGCGGTGCCTGGAGCCTTCACCCCGACCTGTTCGGCACAGCACCTGCCGGGCTTCAAGGACAATCGCCAGGTCCTGGCCGACAAGGGTGTCGACACCGTCGCCTGCCTCTCGGTCAATGACGCCTTCGTCATGGGGGCCTGGGCCGACAGCCAGGGCGTCGGTTCGGACGACATCGTGATGCTGGCCGACGGCAATGGTGACTTTACCCGTGAGGTCGGCCTGGCGCTCGACGCCAAGGGCTTCGGCATGGGCGAGCGTTCGCAGCGTTATTCGATGCTGGTCAAGGACGGCGTGGTCGATCAGCTGAACATCGAGCAGGGCGGTGAATTCAAGGTCTCGTCGGCCGAGCACCTTCTGGCCCAGATCTAGAGCGAGATCGGTTGAGTTGGACGAAGTCCAGCCCGGCTCAGATTTCGCTCCAGTTTGAATCTGGACCACTTTTTTGAGTTCAGGTCGATTCGACCTGAAACAAAAATGGTCCAGTCGCGCCGGGCCGCCTCGGCGGCCCGGGCTCAGGCCACGGCGGCAGTTTCGTCTTCGGCCGTCCCGGCTTCGGCGAGGGTATGCGAGATGGCCCCCAGCAGCAGCGCCGGTGTGATCGGCTTCGGTACGAAATAGGTCATGCCGGCGTCCATACAGGCGGCGATGTCTTCGGCGGATGTGTCGGCGGTGACGGCGATGACCGGGGTGGCAGCATTGGCGCTACTCCCCGAACGCAACCGACGCGTGGTCTCGCGTCCGTCCAGCTCGGGCATGCGCACGTCCATGAAGATCAGGTCGAAGCTGGCGTCCTCACAGATTTTCAGCGCGGCGAGCCCGTCGGCGGCGGTCGCGATATCGCAGCCCAGCGGCTGCAGGATCAGCTGGATCGCGCGTCGGTTGATGTCGTGATCGTCGACGACCAGGACCCGCAGCGGGCGACCATCGTCGTCACCGTCATCGGCCGCAGTCTCTTCGAGGATCGAGGGCGCCGACGGCAGGGCGGCGACGGCCGCACGCTGGCTCAGCACCTGGGCGACGGCATTGCGGCTTTGCTGGTCGAGGGCCTCCGGTGGGGCCGCGGCCGTCCGGCTTTCCGCGAGACTGAGTGCCAAGGTGAAGCTGGACCCCGCACCTTTGACGCTGCGGGCGGTCAACCGTCCTCCCATCAACTCCACCAGTTGGCGGCTGATCGCCAGGCCGAGTCCGGAACCGCCGTAGCGGCTGCCGATGCCTTCGGCCGTCTGATCGAACGGCGTAAACAGGCGGTTGATCTGGGTCGGCGACATGCCCGGGCCGGTGTCCTTGATCTCGACCAGCAGGGCGTGCCGGGTCAGCTCATCATTCCAGGCCTGAAGCTTCAGGGTCACGGACCCGGTCTCGGTGAATTTCAGGGCATTGGACAATAGGTTGTTCAGCACCTGACGTAGACGCATCGGATCGCCCCGCACCATCGTCGGGATCGAGGCGGCGCCTTCGACGCGCAGCTTGAGGCCCTTGGAGTGGGCCGGGCCGCGCCACAGGCGCACGGTCTGGGACAGCAGGGCCCGGAGGTCGAAATCGCTGGCCTCGACCGTCATGTGCCCGGCTTCGAGCTTGGCGTGATCGAGGAGGTCGTCCAGCAGGGCTTTCATCATCACGCCCGCGTCCGTGATCAGCTGGGCCTGGGCCCGGCTGTTGTGGTTTCCCGCCCCCCGTTCCAGCTCCGCCGCTCCGGTGAGGATGGCGCTGATCGGGGTGCGCAGGTCGTGGCCGACGGCGGCCAGGAAGGCGCTGCGGCTTTCCATGATCCGTTCGGCTTCAACCCGCTTGAGGTCCGCCTCGACGCGCGCCTGGGCTTCGGCCGTGCGGGCCGCGTTCAGGCGCGACCAGGTCGACAGGCAATAGGAGACGTAGACGACGACGGCGATCGCGGTAGCGGTGGTAAAGGCCGTCGAAGCTCCGAGCACGGACATGAAGAATGGCGTGGCCGCCAGATAGGCCATATGCGGGATGACGGTCAGGGCCAGAACGACCTTAGACCGGGGGGCATTGACGACGCTGTAGATCATGCCGGCCGACAGCAGGATCGTCGCGCAGATGCCACCCATCGTGCCGCCAACGAGCCACAACGGGATCGAAAGGCTGCCGAAATACAGGGAGTTGGAGAATAGCAGCAGGCCGCCGGCGAACAGTCGCGGGCCGTGGAGCTGGTTGGTTTTGCCGCTGTTGATCGGCTCGAAGGCCCAGATATCGAACAGCTGGATAGCGAAATAGCCGACCACCCACAGGAGGCTGAAATTCCAGCCGATCAGAGGGCTGAAAATCAGGGCAGACGCCGCACCCAGGCCGACTCGCTGAAGCAGCGCCTTGCGGCGCTGGCGGACGGCGTCGGTCCAGTCAGACGGTGTGTCGGCGTAGGCCTTTGACATGCGGCTCCCCGAGGCGGGCACCTTTGCCCGAGAAATGACCATGCCGGGGTAGCCCTAACGCTCCGTCAACGGACCGGCCTGAATCGCCTCCTGGACTGTGGAAAACCCGTCAGCGCGAAGCCGTGCAGCGAGATCCCGTTTGATCCTGGCAACCAGTCCGGGACCCTCATAGATCAGGGCCGAATAGAGCTGAACCGCTGCGGCCCCGGCCCTGATGCGGGCATAGGCCTCGGCCCCGGAATCGATGCCGCCGACCGCAATCAACGGCAGCCGTCCGGCACCGGCCTCGGCCGCGGCCTGGAGGGCGAGTCTCGCCCGGGTTTGCAGCGGGGCCCCGGACAGGCCTCCGGCCTCGTCCTTCTGTGGGGATCGCAGGCTGTCCGGCCGGTCGAGTGTGGTGTTCGACACGATCAGGCCGTCGATGCCGTGGGCCAGGGTCGCCTCGACGATCATGCCGATCTCGGCGACGCTCAGATCCGGTGCGACTTTCAGGAAGACCGGCACCCCGCCCGGTGACCGGGCTTCGGCGATCCGGCCCAGCAGGTCGTCCAGCGCGGCCCGACCCTGCAGCGCCCGCAATCCGGGCGTATTCGGCGACGAGATGTTGATGGTGAAATAGTCGGCCAGCCCGGCCAGGCGGCGCAGACCGGCGACGTAGTCGGCGGCCTTGTCCTCCGTGTCCTTGTTAGCCCCCAGATTGGCCCCGACGACGGCGTGCGCTGGCCTGTGCGTCAACCGGTCGGCGAAAGCGTCCAGTCCGGCGTTGTTGAATCCCATCCGGTTGATCACGGCCCGGTCTTCGGACAGGCGGAACAGGCGCGGCTTCGGATTGCCGTCCTGCGGGCGCGGCGTCACCGAGCCGCATTCGACGAAGCCGAAACCCAGCCGCGACAGACCGCGCAGGACCTCGCCATTCTTGTCGAGTCCGGCGGCGAGACCGACCGGATTACCCAGTTTCAATCCGGCGATCGTGGTCGTCAGAATGGGGTCATCGGCCGGAGGGGCGGGCAGCGGGGCCCAGGCCAGAGCCTTGATCGCCAGACCGTGGGCGACCTCCGGGTCCAGCCGCCGCAGCAGCCATGTGCCGGGATCGAGGCCGCTCACGGGGCGGTTCCGCCGTCGTCGAAGCGCATGAGGCCGTCGTCGTCCACCGCCAGGACGCGGACAGCGCCGACCGCCGTGACCGGCAGGGGTCCATACAGATGCGGAAACAGGTCGCCGCCCCGCGAGGGTTCCCACAGCAGCGCCGCGCCCAAGGCGTCCGTCTTCACCGCCAGCAGCATCAGACCGCTGCGGCCCGCATAGTGACGGCGGGCGGTCTCGGCCAGCTGGGCCGCGGTCGACATATGGATATAGCCATCGGCCCGGTCGACAGCGGATCCGTCATAGCGATCCGACTCCAGGGCCGCCGTCCATTCGGCGACATCGATCAGCTTGAAGGCCGTGGGGGGGGTCATCCGGGGTCTCCGACAGTCCCGGGTTCCAGCAAGCCTTCCCAGGTACAGCGGCCGGCCGGGTCCACGGTGAAAATGGCCACGGTGGCCGGGTCAAAGCCGCCGCTCAGCCGGTCGAGAACCGACGGCGAGGCCGCGCTCTCGATCAGGTACTCGACGGCCAGTAGATGGATGCCCGGATTGTGGGCCACCACCATCAGGCAGCCGACCTCGTCCTCGGATGCTTCGACGAACCGCCGCAGCACATCGGATTCGGCATTGTAGAGCGCGGGTTCATGCCGGACCTCCACATCGCCCAATGCGTCATGCATCAGGTCCCAGGTCTCTTTGGTGCGGGTGGCCGAAGAGACCAGGGCGCGGTCGGGTCGCAGTCCCCTGGCGGCCAGGGCGCGGCCCATGCGGACGGCATCGAGACGGCCGGCGGCCGACAGGGGTCGGTCGCGGTCGCGCCCGGGACCGGGGGCGCGTTCGGCGCTGGCGTGGCGCATCAGGATCAGTCGGTGCATCAGCGCCCTTTAGGGTCGTTTGGTCGATCCATCCAGATCGTTCGGTCCGGGACCCGGCATTTGGTTGACCGGTTGCGGGAAGAGACCTGGTGCCCGCTGCCGGATCGTCTGGGTCGCGCCATGCACCCGTATACGAGCGTAGGCCTGTCGCGTCGCCTCCAGCATGATCACGCCCGCGGCGCTCGGGAACAGATGCCGTCCGACCTGTTCGAATCCATCGGCGAGCGGCAGCAGGAGGGGCCAGGGTGGCATGTACACGGCCCGGGACCAGGCGGTCGGCTCAAGCCCAGCCTCGCGCACCAGCCGTTCCAGCTGGCCACGGGTGAAGGGTCGGCCATGTCCAAACGGGGTCGCCTCGGCGCGGGCCCAAAGCCCGCCCCGCGCTGCCGCCGTCAGAATGATCCGTCCGGCCGGAGCCATGGCCCGAACGGCTTCGGCCAGCAGGGCGCGGGCGTCGTCGGCCTCTTCCAGGGCATGGATCAGGAGAACGCGATCGAAGGTCCCTGCCGTGAACGGCAAGCGCCGGTCATCGACGAGAAGGGAGCTGTTGCGGCCCACGGCGGGCCAGTGTTCGACGCCCTGACCGCCGGGCATGGCGGCCACGACGCGTCGCGCGCCGACGAACGCGTCCAGCCAGGGAGTGGCGTAGCCGATACCAAGAACATCGCAATCGGTGGCCTCGCCCCAGGCGTCGTCCAGCCGTCGCGCCAGCAATCGTCGCACCAGCGCCCCGGAAGGCTCACCGTAGAAGGCCCGTAGCTCTTCGATGCTGTGTCGCATCGGGCGAACATAGCCCCTGCTGTAGGCTTGGGCGAGCCGTCGCTGCTAGACTGGGATCATGACCCTGAGCGTTCATCTGTTTCCTTGTCTCAACGACAACTACGGCCTGCTGGTGCGTGATGACGCCAGCGGACAGTTGGCGACGATCGACACACCGGACGCGGACGCTATCCGGTCCGAACTGGACCGGCTGGAATGGGGCCGTCTGGACCTGATCCTCAATACTCACTGGCATGCGGACCATACCGGCGGGAACGCGGCACTGAAGGCCCTGTACGACTGCGAGATCGTCGGCCCTGCCGAGGTGGGGCGTGTCGCACCGCTGGACCGGATCGTGAGCGGCGGTGACGTCGTGAATCTGGGTCAGACCCCGCTGCAGGTCACGGCCACACCGGGCCATACCCTGGGCCATGTGGTCTATCGCTCAGCCGCCGACGGCGAAGCTTTTGTCGGGGATACCCTGTTCGCTCTGGGTTGTGGCCGTCTGTTCGAGGGGACACCGCAGCAGATGTGGGACAGCCTGCAGTCGTTGGCGGCCTGGCCGCCCGAAACCCGGATCTGGTGCGCTCACGAATACACGGCCGCCAATGCCCGGTTCGCCCTGTCGCTGGATGATCGACCGGAGATGCGCGCCCATGCCGAAGCCGTCTTTGCCGCCCGGACGCGGGGCGAGGCCACGGTGCCGACGACGATTGGCGCCGAAAGGGCCTTTAATCCGTTCCTGCGGGCGGTGGACGCCGCCGACTTCGCCGCGCGCCGGGCCGCCAAGGACGATTTCCGCGGCTAGAATCAGTCCTGCGGCAGGAAGGCGCGGATGACGCGGGCCGATGATGGCCGACCGGCCAGACCCTGACGGGGGGCCACCACGATCCGCAGCTCGCTGCCCAGATAGGTGACCGCGGCGCGATCCCCCTCGATGATTGTGATGCGCCTCAGGCGGCTGAGGCTGGCCCGGGCCGACGGCGAACGCGCGATCCGCATCACCGCATCGGTCGAGATGATCAGGGCGTCGACGGCCAAGGCCTCGGAGTCCTCGCCGGTATCCAGATTGATCTCGACCAGACGCCCCAGGGCCTGGGTGATCATGCCGCTGCGCCGGGCCATCAGATTGAACAGTTCCGACGGACCCAGCGACGGCGGCGAGAGGGCCGGTCCCGGCCCGGCGAACGAGACCGGCGAACCGCCGCGGGCGACCGGGGTGAAGATGGTCATGCCGCCGTCCGGCGTCACCCGCAGCACCTGCTCCCCGGCGTCATTGCGATAGATGATGTCACCGCGCGGGGCCGGGGTCGGACGCAGCACCCAGGTTTCGTCGCGGCGCTCGAACCGCAGCAGGGCCTGTCGGCCCGAGCCGCCGAGGAGGAAAGCCTCGCCACTGTCGGCGACATAGCGACCGGCGACCGGCAGGCTGTCGGGCCGCTCCTGATTGCGCAGGGACTGACTCTGCTCGGCCTGGGCATTGCCCCGGATCTGGGCCTGGGCGGTCGTGGCCATCGTCAGTCCCGCGACCACGATGGCGAGCGCCAGCGTGGTCGCGATCGGCGTTTGCGCCGTTCTGACCTGGACCGTGAGTATCATGCGGCGGAGGATGGAGCCTTACCTCGGCGGATTTTAGGCAGGACCGGCTTCAACCGACCAGGTATTGACCGCCGTTCAGCGAGAGCGTGCAGCCTGTGACATATCCGGCACGCTCGCCGGACAGCCACGAAACCATGTCGGCGATCTCTTCGCCCTTGCCCAGACGACCCACGGGGATCTGGGCGATGATGCTGGCCAGAACCTTCTCATCCATGGCTCCGACCATTTCGGTGTCGATATAGCCCGGGGCGATGCAGTTCACCGTCACGCCCTTGCGCGCGTTCTCCAGCGCCAGCGCCTTGGTGAAGCCGATCATCCCGGCCTTGGCGGCGGAATAGTTGGTTTGGCCGACCTGGCCCTTCTGGCCGTTGATCGAGGAGATGTTGACGATCCGGCCAAAGCCGCGCTCGCGCATGCCGACGATGACATGACGCGTCATGTTGAAAACGCTGTCCATGTTGACGCGGATGACGTCGGACCATTGGTCATGGCTCATCTTGTGGAAGAAGCCGTCGCGGGTGATGCCGGCGTTGTTGACCAGCACCTCGATCGGGCCGAGCTGGTCCTCGACCTCCTTCACGGCACGGGCGCAGTCGTCGAACGAGCCGACATTGCCCTTGACGATGGTTACGCCCAGCTCCCGGGCCGTGGCCTCGGCCGCCTCGACATTGCCGGAATAGCCGGCCGCGACGGCCATACCGTCTTCCTTGAGGCGCTGGACGATCGCCTTGCCGATACCGCGGGTTCCACCCGTGACCAGTGCCACTCGAGCCATGTACGTTTCCTTGTCCCTGACGGCTCCGTCTGACGCGGAGCCTTGTTCCCGCTGATCCTAGACGTTTGACGGGGACGCGAGAACCCCGCCCGATGCGTTCCGGTCGGGACCTGAACGCATCGGGCGGATCGCCTAGAGCTTGGCCATATCCAGCACGAACCGGTACCGCACGTCGGATTTCTCCATGCGGGTGTAGGCCTCATTGATGCGGTCAGGGGCGATCACTTCGATCTCGCAGGCGATGCCGTGTTCGGCGCAGAAGTCGAGCATCTCCTGGGTCTCGCGGATGCCGCCGATCAACGAGCCGGCGATGCGGCGGCGACGCCACAGCAGGGGCAGGGCATAGACCGGCATGCCTTCTGTCGACAGGCCCAGCATGACCATGGTGCCGTCGCGGGCCAGCAGGTTGATGTGGCTGGCGATCTCATGCGTGGCCGAGACGGTGTTGATGATCAGGTCGAACTTTTCGCCCGCCGCCGCCATGGCCGCCTTGTCCGAGTTGATCAGGAAATGCTTGGCCCCCATCCGCTCGGCGTCGGCCTTCTTGCGATCCGAGGTCGACAGGACAGTGACCTCGGCCCCCATGGCCGCCGCCTGTTTGACGGCCATGTGACCCAGTCCGCCCAGACCGATGACCGCGACCTTCGAGCCGGGCCCGACCTTCCATTCCTTGAGCGGCGAATAGGTGGTGATGCCGGCGCACAGCAGGGGTGCGGCTGCGTCCAGCGGGATCGAGTCCGGGATCGACAGCACATAGTTCTGGTCGACGGTGATGTGATCGGAATAGCCGCCCTGGGTCACGGTCTGGCCGACGGCGGCTCCCTTGGGGTCGGGTGAGCCATAGGTCTGGGTCATGCCCGGCACGCAATACTGTTCCTCGCCCTCCCGGCAGGCCGCGCAGGTGCGGCAGCTGTCGACCATACAGCCGACCCCGACGCGGTCGCCGACCTTGAAGCGGGTCACATCCGAGCCGACCGCCGACACGACGCCGGCGATCTCATGGCCGGGCACGATCGGGTAGCGGGTATTGCCGAGGTCGTTGTTGGCGACGTGCAGGTCCGAATGGCAGACGCCGCAGAACTGGATGTCGATGGCCACATCGTCCGGGCCCGGCTCGCGTCGGTCAAAGCTGTAGGGCGACAGCGGCGTATGGGCGGCAGTCGCGGCGAAGGCGCGTGTGGCGATGGGCATGAGGGGTGTTTCCGATCTGGCGGCGAGTGCCTTTAGATGTGGTCTGGAGCCGGTCGCCGCAAGGCGAACCGAACCCCGAAAAACACGGTCCACTGGGTCCACTGAGTCCACCTTGACCCCCGGGATGACGGTGCGGACCCGGCCGCAAACCCTTTATGGCACGGCCCTGTCTCAGAATCGGACGTAGCCGGGCCGCCTCAGCCCAGTGTCGCGATCAGCGCCTGCGCCGCCGCCGGATTGCGCACCTTGGCCCCCGAGATGAAATAGGCGAACACCTCGCCCCGTTCGGCCCAGGTCCGGGTCTGGTTAGCGACGGCCGCCAGCTCGGCAGCGGTCAGGCCGGTCGGTTCGTCCTCCCGGCTCGACATCAGCCGGGCATAGGTGAAGTCGGCGGTCGGCTGGTCGATGCGCGGCCAGTCGGGCGACTCGTCGTCGACGGCATAGACGATGGCGGCTCCGTATTTTGCCGCCAGATCGTAGAATTCCTGCGTATCGAAGCTGGGGTGCCGTACCTCCAGCGCATGACGCAGCCGCACCCCGTCCTGTTCCTTCGGCAATAGCTTCAGGAAGGCCTCGAAATCCTCGGGGTCGAACTTCTTGGTGCCCATGAACTGCCAGTTGATCGGCCCCAGCTTGTCGCCCAGCGCGCTCAGCCCTTGACCGAGGAACCGCCCCATCGACTCGCCCATCCCGGCCAGCACCTTGCGGTTGGTGCAGTAGCGGCTGGCCTTGACCGCGAACACAAACCCCTCCGGCGTCTCGTCGCGCCACTTCATCCAGCTGTCGGGCTTGAAGGTCGAATAATAGGTGCCGTTGATCTCGATTGAGGTCAGCGCCCGGCTGGCGAACTCCAGCTCGCGCTTCTGCACCAGACCGGGCGGATAAAAGACGCCGCGCCACGGCTCAAAGGTCCAGCCGCCGATGCCAACGCAGATATTTCCAGTCACGCGGGCCTCCTTCTCGCTTCCATGAGCGATGCAACCGTCCAGGCGGTTAGTCCCGCCCCTGCCCCTGTGACGGCAGTCAGCGCGATGTCGAGCAGCTGAAACGTCCACCCGAGAGCTGTGGGCATGCCATCAGAAATCATCTGATGCCCGTAACTCCAGGAGTTGAAGCTCGAGTTTGGGTTGGCCATCATCTGTAAGCCGTAGATGAAAAGGTAAGCGGCAAACGCCAGTCCCAACAGCAACCCGACAATCGCTCCTAACCAGATCGCGTCACGCTTTTGCGTACGGCCACGGCTTTCCCACCGCTTCCAGACTGGAAACCCTGCAATCAGCACGAACGGTACGGCGATTGGCAGGCCGAATGCCGCGTAGAGCGTGACGATGTTTCTGAGCTGAACCGGATCGATGCCGGTAGGTGTCGCCGCTCCGAAAATGCGTTCTCCCACCGGGATCAAAATCATGGGAGCCAGGTCAAACACAACGGTCAGCACCCAAGCGACCAGCGCAGCCGCCAGCAGTCCGAAGATCTTGGTTTTCGCCGAGGTGGTCATCCGGCGCTCACGAGGTGCCTAACCCCGCACTGCTGCTCGATCGACGTCAGCGCCCGCGCGGCGAACTCCAGTTCGCGCTTCTGCACCAGACCCTCGGGATAGAAGACCCCCCGCCACGGCTCAAAGGTCCATCCGCCCACCCCGATGTGGATTCTGTTGCCCATGATCAGGCCTCCGGTATGAAACGAACACTCATCAACGTGGCCGTCGTGTCCGCGTCCAGCCCGTTGATGCCCTGGGTGTTGGCGACCACGGCGCGGCGGCCGTCGCCGACCACCGCCCAAAGGCATTCGCCGCCGGCGGCATGAAAGCCGGTCTCCGCGTCGCTGATGCCACAGGTGACGGTGGCCTTCTGACCCGTCCAGCCGGGGCCGGTAAAGCTCTCGACCGGGACCGGCTGGAACCGGCCATAGGTGGTCATCAGCACGCCCTTGTCGTTGCGCTCAAAGCCCGCTTCGGCGGCGGCGACCGCGGCCAGGGTCCCGGCGTGGGTCTGCAAGGAAATCAGATGGGTATCGCCCTCGAACAGGGCCACGCAATTCCCCGCCTCCGACGCCTCGGGGCAGGGACCGGTGCGGCGTCCGGGGGCGAGGTCAAAGGCGATGCCGAGGGCGGGTTCGGTCACGGTGCGCCAGCCCGCCGGGGTGGTCGCTGGGTCCGGTGTCTCGGCTGTCACCGCAGCCGGCTCAGCAGGGGCGGGTTCGGCCGGTCCAGGCCCACAGGCGGTCAGGGCGGTGCCCATCAGGATAGCCGTCGCGAACTGCAGTTTCGTCATGTCGTCCTCCCGGTCTCAGCCGACGCGTCGTACCTTGGGTCCGCGCCGTCGCCGGATCAAGCGGCGGCGACCAGCCCCTGATAGGCCGCCAGCGCCTGACCGCGCGCCGTCTCGTCGTCCAGCAGCCGGCGCGAATGACCATAGGCCAGCACCAGTCCCTTAAACTGGAAGGCCTTGAGCTCCAGCGCGCCGTCGTCGGCCTCGGGATACAGGGTCCGGAACTCGCGCTTCAGCACCCGGGCCCAGCGCAGCTGGCTGGCCTTCAGCGTCTCGCGCAGCGGGCCGGGCTGGTCGTCCAGCTCGATCGCTGTCGCCTGCAACGGACAGCCGCCGGGGCGGTCGAGGCCGTCGATCCAGTCCAGCTCGGCCCGGAAGATGCGGTCCAGCCGCGCCCGCCCGGGCTCCAGCGGCTCGGCTGGGGCCCAGACGGCGGCGACGAACCGCTCGATCATGACCTCGACCATCTCGGCCTGCAGCGTCTCCTTGGACTGGAAATGCTTCAGCACTGCGCTCTTGGACACGCCGGCGGCCCCGGCCACGTCCTGCAGGCTGACGGCGGCGAGGCCGCGCACCGTCACCTGGGCGATGGCCTCGTCGACCAGTCTGGCGTGGGTGGCCTTGCCCTTGGGCGGCATGTTTCAGAACCCTCTTGACTCGAAGTAACCGATCGGTCACTTAATGGTGCACGAACGGTCACTTTCTCACAGGCCGGTCGTTTTGGAAAGCCCTTCTGGAGGAAACACCATGTTTCTCATGACCCTGATATCGGCGACCCTCGCCGTCACCCAACCCGCTCCGGCCGTCGCCCTCGACGCGGCCGCCCAGCTCGGCCAGCCACGCGCGGTCACCCAGTTGCTCGACGGCCGGCGCTGGACCTGTGCTCCCGACGGGTCCTGCGTCGCGCGTGGCACAGGTGCTTCGCAACCGGTCCTGCGTGAATGCCGCCGCTTCGTCGCCCGTTTCGGCGAGGTGACCCGTTACGAACGCGACGGCGTGGCCCTGGACGAAGCACAACTGGCGCAGTGCAACGCCGCGGCGCGCTGAAAGCCCCGGATGGCGGCGCGGACCTCAGATCGTCAGCGCCGCCAGATAGGCCGATAGCGAGTAGGGGACTATCGGGGGGCGTCGGGTTGCGGTTGCAGCTCCGCCGGCATCGACCGAGCGTCGGCCTCCACCTGGGTCTGGCTCAGGCCGGGGGCCTGGACAACGTAGATTATGCCGAAGATGACCACGATCAGGCCCAGCGAAATCAGCAGAACCCACAGGATGTGCAGACCTCTGCGGCCCTGTTTGACGTCGTCTACATTGACGGCGGGTCCGTCCGACAGGCGCGCGTCGTGATCGGCGGGCATCTCGGTGGGGTGATCAGGCGGGGGCGTTTCATGGGTCATCCATTGCCAATGCTCAAGCTGGCCAGGTGTTCCCGGCCCCCGTCTCCCAGGCTCTAGTAGGCGAAGTCGCGGTACATGCGCGTGACGTCACCTTCCCATTCGCCGTGATAGAGCGATAGCAGACGGTCGGCGGGGGTGATGCCGCTGTCGGCGATGTCTTCCAGTTCCGACAGATAGCCACGCTCGTCGACCATGCCGCCGCTGAAGCGGCCCCGGTTCTTCAGGCCCTGGCGGGCGATGGCCACCATGTCGACGGCGATGTCGCGCACCGACCGACCGGCGACCTCGGCCTTCAGGCCCAGCCGGGTGACGTCGCTGCGCAGCCGCTCGTGGTCGGCGATGTCCCAGTCCTTGCACAGGTCCCAGGCCGCGGCGAGCGACGGGGCGTCATACAGGATGCCGGCCCACAGGGCGGGCAGGCCACAGATCCGGCTCCATGGTCCGCCATCAGCCCCGCGCATCTCCAGATAGGATTTCAGCCGCACCTCGGGGAACAGGGTGGTCAGGTGATCGCCCCAGTCCTGCATCGTCGGCAGTTCGCCCGGCAGGGCCGGCAATTCACCCCTGAGGAAGTCGCGGAACGACTGGCCCGAGGCGTCGACATAGCGTTCGCCGCGCTTGGCGAAATACATCGGCGTGTCGAGGGCATAGTTGGCATAGGTCTCGTAGCCGAAGCCCTCGGCGAAGACGAAGTCCAGCATACCTGTGCGGTCTGGGTCGGTGTCGGTCCAGACGTTGGCGCGGGCCGACAGGAAGCCGTTGGGCTTGCCCTCGGTGAAGGGCGAACAGGCGAACAGCGCGGTGGCGATCGGCTGCAGGGCCAGGCTGGTGCGAAATTTGGCCACCATGTCGGCCTCGGAATCGAAATCGAGATTGGCCTGTATGGTGCAGGTGCGCAGCATCATGTCGAGGCCGAGGGTGCCTTTCTTCGGCATATAGGCGCGCATGATCTCATAGCGGCCCTTGGGCATGATCGGGATGTCCTCACGGGCCCACAGCGGATCAAACCCGGTGCCGAGGAAGCCGAGACCGATCTCGTCGGCGACCATCTTCACCTCCATCAGGTGCTGGCCGGTCTCGTTGCAGATGTCGTGAACGTCCTTCAACGGCGCGCCCGACAGTTCGAACTGACCGCCTGGCTCGAGGCTGATCGAGGCCGAGAAGCCCTCATTGTTCTTGCGCTCCAGGGCGATCAGATGCCCGGCCTCCTCGACCGGGCTCCAGCCGAAGCGCTGCAGGCCGGTCAGCATGGCCAGAATGCCATCGTCGCCCTCATAGGCCGGGCGTCGCAGGGTATTGCGGTTGAAGCCGAATTTCTCGTGCTCGGTCCCGATGCGCCATTGGTCCTTCGGCTTGGCCCCGTCGGACATGACGGTCGTCAGCTGTGCGAGCGAAAGCGGTTCCTGATCGACCATAGTGCATCCCTTGTCCGTCGCGGGGAGCGTACGGCCTGTTGTGGCTAGATGGGAATCGCAGACGCGCGGCTCAAGGGGCGACATAGTCGGCCGGATCAGCGCTCCCAGTCGCCCACGGCCGCCTGCCACAGGGTCATCGCCGCGATGGCCGCGGTGTCGGCGCGCAGGATGCGCGGTCCCAGAGAGACGGCGGTGGTGAAGGGCAGGCCCAGCAGACGCTCGCGCTCCTCGGGGGCAAAGCCGCCTTCCGGGCCGATCAATATGGCCCAGGGCCCGGGCCCGGCCGCCGTCAGTGCGGCAAAGGCGGGGGCGCCGCCGGTCTCGTCGCAGAACATCAGCCGCCGCGCCGGGTCCCAGCCGTCGAGGATGGCATCGAGTTTCATCGGGTCGTCGACCGCCGGGACATCGAGTCGCCCGGTCTGTTCGGCGGCTTCCTCGGCGATGGCGTCGAGCCGATCCAGCCGGACCTTCTCGACATTGGTGCGCCGGGTCAGGGTCGGACGCACGCGTCGCACGCCAAGTTCGGCGGCCTTCTCGACGATGGTCTCGACGCGGGACTTCTTGACCAGGGCCACGATCAGCTCGAGGTCGGGACCGAAGGTCTGGGCGCGCACCTGTTCCTCGGCGCGCAGGACGATGCCGCGCTTCAGCACCTCGGCGATGGTGGCGCGCCACTCACCTTCACGACCGTTGAACAGCAGCAGTTCGCTGCCGAGAAACAGCCGCATCACTCCGGTCAGATACCGGGTCTGCTCGGGCGTGGGGGTCAGGGTGGTGCCGGGGGCGAGGTCGGCGCGGACGAAGAGACGGATCATCGTCTGATCCTAGCCTCCGGTCGACGTCTCGGGGAGTCGCACGCCGAGCGATTTTGCCAGTACCGGAAAGATGGCGTCCGCTTCGGCCTCGGTGGTGCCGAACGGCGCGCGCAGGTCCAGCCAGTAGGCGCGGAATTCCTCGCCGTCGCTATGGGCCAGAACGGTCAGGGCGGCGCGAATGCGGGACTGCGTCTCGCGCGTCACCTCGGCCAGTGCCGGCACGATGTCGGCGCGCAGTGCCTCGGTGACCTGGGCCGCGTCCAGCGGATCGACCGCGCCGAGCCGTTCGAGGGTGGCGGCATTGTCCGCCCCGCCGATCCACGGGTCGAACAGACTGTCCATCAGCTCGGACCGGCCCCGGGCCTCACGTTCGGCCAGACGTTGCTTGGCAGTCTTGCGCACGGCGGTCCCCTAAAGCGACCGGGCGATCAGCAGCTTCATGATTTCGTTGGTGCCGCCGTAGATGCGCTGGACGCGGGCGTCCTTGTACAGCTGGGCGATCGGATACTCGTTCATATAGCCGTAGCCGCCGTGCAGCTGCAGCATTTCGTCGATGGTCTCGCCCTGAATGTCGCTGACCCAGTATTTGGCCATTGAGGCGGTCACGGCGTCCAGCTGACCCTTCAGGTGCAGGCCGATGCAGTGGTCGACGAACACCTTGGCCACCGTCAGCTTGGTCTTGACCTCGGCCAGCTTGAATTGGGTGTTCTGGAAGTCGATCACCCGCTTGCCGAACGCCTTGCGTTCCTTGACGTAGGCCAGCGTCTCCTGAAGCCCGCGCTCGGCCGCGGCCACGCCCTGGACGGCAATGTTGAGCCGTTCTTGCGGCAGTTGCTGCATCAGCTGGACGAAGCCCTGCCCCTCGGTACCACCGATGACATTCTCGCCGGGAATCTTCACCTCGTTGAAGAACAGCTCGGAGGTGTCATTCCCCTCCATGCCGATCTTGTGCAGGTTGCGGCCGCGCTCAAAGCCCTCCGTGCCGTCGGTTTCGACCACGATCAGACTGGTGCCCTTGGCCCCCAGAGTCGGATCGGTCTTGGCCACGACGATGATGAAATTGGCCAGCTGGCCATTGGTAATGAAGGTCTTGGAGCCGTTGACCACATACTGGTTGCCGCTCTTGAGCGCCGTCGTCTTGACGCCCTGCAGGTCGCTGCCCGCGCCCGGCTCGGTCATGGCGATGGCCCCGACCAGCTCGCCCGAGGCCAGCTTGGGCAGCCAGCGCGCCTTCTGCTCGGCGGTGCCGTAGTGCCAGATGTAGGGCATGACGATCGCATTGTGCAGCGAGATGCCGAAATGGTCCGCGCCCTTCCAGCCCAGCTGGCGCATCAGCACCACCTCGTGGCGATAGTCGCCACCCATGCCGCCGTCAGCCTCGGGCATGGACAGGCCCAGCAGACCGGCCTCGCCGGACCGGGTCCACAGCGCGCGCGGGACGCTGGAGTTGGCGATCCAGTCCTGGACCGTCTCGGGCGGCGCATGCTCGTCGATCCATTTGCCGACGCTGTCGCCGAAGAGGGTGATGTCCTCTTCCTGCATGAAATCGGGTTCGGGGCTCTGAAGGACGTTCATGGTCAAATCCGCTTCACTGATCCCTCTCCCGGCGGGAGAGGGCTTGAGCGCACGATCGCGCCAGCGATCGTCCTTGCGCGAAAGGGTGAGGGGTTAAGGTGCCCGGACGTCCGCCGCCGGACGCCCTCACCCTCCCACTCGCTGGCGCGAGCGGGCCCCTCCCTCTCCCCTCGGGAGAGGGATCGGTTGGATCAGAACGCCTCGGCAGGCATGTCCATCAGCACCTCGGCCCCGGTCTTCATCTTGACCAGATGGGCTTCGGCGTCGGGCAGGATGCGTTCGACGAAATAGCGGCCGGTCTGCAGCTTGGTGACATAGAAGGGGTCAGTATCGCCGGCGTCGATTTTCGCCTGGGCGGCCTTGGCCATCTGGGCCCACATATAGGCCAGCGCCGTCAGGCCGAAGATGTGCAGATAGTCGGTCGAGGCGGCCCCGGCGTTGTCGGGGTTGGCCATGCCGTTCTGCATCAGCCACATCGTGCCGTCCTGCAGCTTCTTCTTCACATCGGCCAGGCCGTCGACGAACGGCTTGATGGGCGTATCACCGTCGTTCTCGCTGACGAAGGCGTCGATGTCGGCGAACCAGCTCATGATCGCCCGGCCGCCCTTGGACGGCAGCTTGCGACCGACCAGATCCAACGCCTGGATGCCGTTGGCCCCCTCGTAGATCATGGTGATCCGCGCATCGCGCAGATACTGACTGGCCGGGAAATGCTCGGTATAGCCACTTCCGCCGTGCACCTGCATGGCCAGCGAGGCGACGTGGAAGCCCTTGTCGGTCAGGTAGGCTTTCAGCACCGGGGTGACCAGACCCATGTAGTCGCTGGCCTTCTGAGCCTCGGCTTCATCGTCGGAATGCTGCAGATCGGCCTGCAGGGCGGTCCACAGGATGAAGGCCTGGCCGCCCTCGACGAACGCCTTGGCTTCCAGCAGCATGCGACGCACGTCCGGATGGACCATGATCGGATCGGCGGGGCCGTCCGGGTTCTTCGGCCCGGTCAGACTGCGACCCTGCAAACGGTCCTGAGCAAATTCGACGGCAGCCTGATAGGCGGCAGTGCCGATCGACAGGCCCTGCAGGCCGGTGCCGAGGCGGGCCTCGTTCATCATCACGAACATGGCGGCCATGCCCTTGTTCTCGGTTCCGACCAGCCAGCCTTTGGCGTTGTCGTAGTCCATCACGCAGGTGGAATTGCCGTGGATGCCCATCTTGTGCTCGAGGCCACCGCAGCCCGCGCCGCTGTTGCGCTCGCCGAGACTGCCGTCGTCATTGACGAACACCTTGGGGACGACGAACAGGCTGATGCCCTTGATCCCGGCCGGGGCGCCCTCGATCCGGGCCAGCACCAGATGGATGATGTTGTCGGTGAAGTCGTGCTCGCCCGAGCTGATCCAGATCTTCTGGCCGGTGATGTTGAAACTGCCGTCGTCATTCGGCACAGCCTTGGTGCGGATCAGGCCCAGGTCCGTGCCGCACTGCGGCTCGGTCAGGTTCATGGTCCCGCCCCATTCGCCGGTGGCCATCTTGGGCAGGTATCTGGCCTTCAGCTCATCCGAGCCGTTGGCGTTCAGGCCCCAATAGGCCCCGGCCGTCAGGCCCGGATACATCGAGAAGGCGGCGCTGGCGGCGGCGGTCATCTGGCCAAAGGCCATGGCCACGACCGAGGGCATGCCCTGGCCCCCGTGCTCGGGCAGGGCCGACAGGGCGGGCCAGCCGGCGGCGACCATCTGCTGATACGCTTCCTTCCAGCCGGTCGGGCCGGTGACCTTGCCGTTATCCCATTTGCAGCCTTCCAGATCGCCGACCCGGTTCAACGGGGCGATGACTTCCTCGGCGAATTTCGCGCCCTCCTCCAGAATCTGGTTGACCAGATCCGAGGAGACGTCGGCGAAGCCCGGCTGGTTGGCGTAACGGTCGATATCCAGAACGTCGTTCAGGATGAAGGTCAGGTCGCGGACGGGCGCCTTGTAGGCCATGGGATTACGCTCTCGCTTTGAAGGGCTGGATCAGGGAGTGGCCGGGCCCGTGATCGGGGTTGAGCCGGGCCTTGAGCAGATTGGCGTATTCGTCGGCACCGGGCAGCAGGTCGGGGCGATGTTCGCCCAGCTTGCGTTCCATCACGGCGCAGGCCTCCTCGGCCGTCTCGATGGCGGCATCGAGGTCTTCGCGCTGCTGTTTCAAGGCCGAGATCTGGGCCCTGTGGCGGCGCAGGGCCACGGCCATCTGGTGGGCGTTGTGATCATCGTGATCATAGAGGTCCAGCATCTCCTGGATCTCGAGCAGGGAGAAGCCGATGCGGCGACCGCGCAGGATCAGCTTCAGTCGGGCCCGGTCGCGGCCGTCATAGACCCGGGTCTGACCCTTGCGGGCCGGGGTCAGCAGGCCCTTGTCCTCATAGAAGCGCAGGGCCCGCGCCGTCGCGCCGAACTCGCGGCAGAGCTGCCGGATCGAATAGGTGCGGTGATCGTCTGCGGTCGCCATGCGCAAGTCATAACTTGACGCGCACGTAAAGGGAAGGTTTTTCCCGTCAGCTCGCCGGGCGGGCGCGGAACCACAGCACCGGGATGGTGATGCCCAGCAGCAGGACATTGGTGATGGCGGGACCGAAATCAGCCCCGATCAGGTGAAGCGCCAGCATGAGGCTCTCCAGCGCGACCAGGCCGGCGGCGGCGGTCACCAGCAGGGGGCGACCGACGCGCCAGGACAGAAGCGGAACCAGCATCAAAGCGGCCAGAACGACTTCGGCCAGACCCAGGCCCCGCACCAGATTTTCGCTGACCAGGGCGGGCCAGCGCATCAGCTGGATCAGATTGGCCATCGGCTCGGTCAGCTTGGCATAGCCGGCACCGACGAAGAACATCGCCAGCCAGCCCTGCAGCGTCCACAGCGTCAGGTTCAGAAAATCCGCCTGGGCGCGGCGGCGGGGGGTCAGGGTCTGTGTGTTCATGGTCTTGCAGAGGGTCGATCGGGAGGGGAATGGGAGACGCGAACTGTAACTGACACTACATCAGATCGTCGGATCGAAACCGCAAGGGGGCGGTCGCCGCCGTAACATTCTGTGATGCCTCTGACCCGAGCTACGGGGCGGAAGCATGGCCGTATGCATACGCTTTTGTAATCTCGGTCCCGTTAATGGTCACGCTTAACAAAACAGGTCATAGGCGCGGCGCGATGCCTCCAGTCGGGCCAGCTTGGCCGCGAACGGTTCCCAGTCGTCGCGCTCGGCGATCGCCGCCCACAGGGCCTCGACCTCATCGATCAACATCTCCTCCGGATCGGCGGCGGAGAAGACCGGATGCTCCAGCCGCTCGGGTCGATCGCTCTCATGATTGAACAGGGCGGCGCGGAAGGCTTCGAAGGTCTCGCCGCGATAGAGGCCTGCCCTCGGGCTGGCCATGGCCCGCGCCGAGGAGGCAAAGCCGCCGAACCAGTCGAAGAACAGCGGCTCCCACCGCAGGGCCGCGCCGGATTCACGCAGGAAGGCCAGGGTCGCGTCCAGCAGCACCTGGTCAGCCTCGTCGCCGGCGCTGCACACGCCTAACCGCATCAGGAAGGCGGCCCGCAGTTCACGGATATAGGCGGGCCCGAATCCGTTCAGGGCTTCGGTGAGGGGCTCGGCGTCGGCCACCAGCTTCAGGCATCCGGCCAGCTGGGTCAGGTTCCAGAACACAGCCTCAGGCTGCCGGGCGAAGGCATAGAGTCCGAACTGGTCGAAATAGGCGGCGGTGAAGCCGGGTTCGTAATGGGGCAGGAAACGCCACGGCCCGTAGTCAAAACTCTCGCCGGTGACGTTGAGATTGTCGGTGTTGAGCACACCGTGGACGAAGCCGGCGGCGATCCAGCGGGCGCTCAGCCGGGCCGAGGCCTCGACCACGGCGCGCAACAGGCCGGGCGCGTCCCCGGCAGCGACCCCGGGGTGGTAGAGGCCGCGAACATGCTCGACCAGTGTGGCGATCATATCCGGCCGTTCGTGCCAGGCCGCGCGCTGGAAGGTCCCGAACCGCACATGGCTGTGGCTCAACCGCACCAGAACGGCCGAACGGGTGGGCGAGGGTTCATCACCGCGCTGCAGCGCCTCGCCGGTTTCGATCAGGCTGAAGGCGCGACTGGTCGGCACGCCGAGGGTTTCCAGCAGGGTCGCGGCCAAGACCTCGCGTACCCCGCCCTTCAGCGTCAGCCGCCCGTCGCCACCGCGCGACCAGGGCGTGGTGCCGGACCCCTTGGTGCCGAGATCCAGCAGGCGGCCGTCATTGTTGGCTCCATCGCTCGCGCCGCGGGCGCTCGCTGCTTGAGGGCGTTCCCGCAGCTGCGCCGCCAGGAAGCCGCGACCGTCGCCCAGGTCGGCGTTGTAGCTGCGGAACTGGTGGCCGTGATAGCGCATGGCCACGGGACCGGGCTGGCCGGGCAGGGGCTGAAAACGGCCGAAATGGGCAACCCATTCGGCATCGCTCAGGCCGTCCAGCCCGACCTCGGCTGCGGCCCGATCGTTGCGAAACCGCAGGATTGTCCGGGGGAAGTCCGCAGGCTCCACCGGGTCGGAAAAGTCGCCGCCCAGGTCGGGGAAACGCGGGTCGGGGCGATAGCTGGGGGACACGGGCATGGAGGGCAGATGTTGCCTGTTGGGCCGAAGCGCAACTCCGGATTCCGCATGCGGGAGTTGAGCCGCCAGACCGTGGCGTCTATAGCGTCGTTCAGAGATCAGGCTTGAGTCGACCGTCGGCCCTTTGGCCGGGTCGGACGACGGGGCCAGGCCGGCGCTGCCGCGAGGTGGGTGAACCCGGTCCGACGTCAGTCGATAACCTGATGTCACAACAGTCTTTTGATCCTGGAGACCTGCTTTGCCGCGCAAGAACAAGCTCGCTGCCCTGACGGCCGACGTCGCCGCGGCGCTTCCGGACGTCTTTGTCTCGCGCAAGGCTACGCTGGACTTCCTCAAGACCGAGTCCGCCGCGGGCGTGTTTCTCGGCCTGGCCGCGATGGCGGCGCTGATCCTCGCCAATTCGCCATGGTCCGATCTGTATTTCGGCTGGTTGAAGAGCGTTCACGTCCTGCAGGTCGGCCCGCTGCGGCTTGAGGAGTCGATCTCCAACTGGATCAAGGAAGGCCTGATGGCCATCTTCTTTCTGGTCGTCGGCCTCGAGATCAAATTCGAGATTGTGCGCGGGGAACTGAGCGATCCCAAGAAGCTGGCGACGCCGATCCTGGCGGCCGTCGGGGGCATGATCGCCCCGGCGCTGGTCTATCTGGCGGTGGCCGGCCTTCTGGATGGTCCCCATCGCGGCTGGCCGGTGCCTTTGGCCACCGACATCGCCTTTGCTCTCGCTATTTTCGCCCTGGTCGCCAGCAAATTGCCGCCGTCATTGCGGATATTCCTGCTGACCCTGGCGATAGTCGATGACCTCGGTGCCATCGGGCTGATCGCCATCCTGTTCAGCGACGGCGTCAACTATCAGCCGCTGATCGCCGTCGCCGGACTGCTGGCGATCGGAGCGATGGTGGTGCGGGCCAAAAAGGTCTCTGCCGCCTTCTGGGTGCTGGGCTTTGCCCTGATCTGGTACCTGACGATTCTGTCGGGCCTCAGCACGTCCCTGACGGCAGTCCTGTTCGCCCTGATCGTCCCGGTCAACGAACGGAAGTCTGACGACCAGAGTCCGTTGAAGGAGGCGATGAATGACCTCCACCCCTATGTCGCCTTTCTGGTTTTGCCGTTGTTCGCCTTTGCCAAGGCCGGGGTCAGTTTCTCCGGGTTGACGCTGGAACAGGCCTTTGCCCCCCTGGTGCTCGGAATCGCCCTGGGCCTGTTCATCGGCAAACAGATCGGCGTCTTCGGCGCGGCCTGGCTGGCGTCGGCGTTTAAGATCGGCCGTCGACCGACCGATGCGACCTGGCTGGAGCTCTATGGCGTCAGCCTGCTCTGCGGAGTCGGCTTCACCATGAGTCTGTTCATCGGCATTCTGGCCTTCCCGGGGGCCATCGACTCGCCGCTACAGGTTGAGGTGAAGCTGGGTGTGTTGGGTGGTTCGGCGTTGTCGGGCATCGTGGCCGCCCTGGTACTTGGGTTGGCGACGCGCCGTCGCGAGCGCCAGAATGCCATGGTCGCGGCGAAGGACGGTCAGTAAGCGTTCGAATGTCTTCGGACATTCGAATATATCGCGATCACTTTGTGCGCGCCGCTCCGGGAAGTCCGGCGACTGAACCAATACCGGGCCGGGCCGGACCTTGACCTTACGTCATGCTGTTTTGTCGCTTTCGCGTCACAGTTTGGTCGATGGAGTGGCGGGAATCAGGCCCTTAACGCTGACGCTCCTTGTCGCTTCCCCGGCGTTGGACTACCGAATCTATTGAACACCCGCGTCTCGCCAAGAAGGACGTGGTTCAGGGAACAGGAAACGCCGAGACCGTGTGAACCGGTCCGGCCTCACAGTCGGGAGCCGTCGATGCGCCTTCATAACCTTCTTCGCAGCACTGCCTCAGCCGCAGTCATGGGCGCCGTCGCCTTCGGCTTCGCCGGTGCCGCCTCCGCCCAGTCCGGGCCGACCACGGTCGATGACATCATCGTCACCGCCCAGAAGCGCGAGCAGAACCTCCAGGACGTGCCGATCGTGGTCACGACCCTGTCGCAGGAGTCGCTGCAGAACGCCGGCGTCCACGACATCAAGGATCTGCAGATTCTGACCCCGGGCATGACGGTCACCTCGACCCAGTCGGAAGCCTCGACCACCGTCCGTATCCGCGGCGTGGGCACGGTCGGTGACAACCCCGGTCTGGAAAGCTCGGTCGGCGTGGTGATCGACGGCGTGTACCGTTCGCGCAACTCGGTCGGCTTCGGCGACCTCGGCGAAATGCAACGCATCGAGGTCCTCAAGGGCCCGCAGGGCACGCTGTTCGGCAAGAACACCTCGGCCGGCGTCATCAACATCATCACCGAGGCCCCGTCATTTGTTCCGGGCTTCAACGCTGAACTGACGTCGGGCAACTACGGCCAGATCGGCATGTCGGCTTCGGTGACCGGTCCGCTCACCGACACCCTGGCCGCGCGTCTGTACGTCGCCCATCGCCAGCGTGACGGCTTCTACAACGTCGACACCGGCGACGGCCCGCGCACCACGACCGACGACGCCAACCAGAATTTCTCGACCATTCGCGGTCAGCTGCTGTGGCTGCCCACCGACTCGATCTCGATGCGGTTGATTGCCGACTATGCCGAGCGCAGCGAATATTGCTGCGTCGGCGTGCAGATCCGCACCGCCAACACCTATCCGTTCATCGACGGTCTCTCCGTTGGTACCGGCCAGGCCCCGCCGGCCGCCGGCAACGGTCCGCTGCCGTTCTCGCGCACGGCCTATGCCAACCGCGAAACCGGTCAGGATATCGAGGACAAGGGCGTTTCGCTCGAGATCAACGTCGACCTGGAGGGTTTCGGTGGCGCGACCCTGACCTCGGTGACGTCGGCTCGTGAGTGGACGTCGTCGCTCGGCATGGACATCGACTACACCGGTGCCGACATCGTCTATCGCAACAACGACGGCGAATATGGCTACGGGGTCAAGAACCTGACCCAGGAGTTCCGTCTGGCCGGCGCGACGGAACGCGTTGACTGGCTGGTCGGCCTGTTCGCGACCAAGGAAGAGATCGACCGGAAAGACAGCTGGTATTTCGGCGCGGACTACACGCCCTTCCTGTCGTACCTGCTCAGCGCCGGTCTCGCCGCCGGTGGCGCGCCCTTCCCGATCAGCCCGTTCACCATCCCCTGCTATACGGCAGCGGGTCAGACGGCTGCGGGGCTGGGTGCCTGCCTGACAACCCAGGGTGCTGTCGGCGGCGGGGGCCCCGGCTTTATCGTCGGTCAGGGCTATCGCGATGCCTACCAGCAGGAGTCGACCTCCTTCGCCATCTTCACCAACACCAGCTGGCACGTCACCGACGCGTTCGATATCACCCTGGGCCTGCGTTATACCCAGGACGACAAGAGCCTCGACGGGCAGCAGCTCAACACTAACGGCAACGGCAACACCTGCGGTGCCGCCTTGGCCAATAACACAGCTACCGGCACTCTCCTGGGGGCAGGCGCTGCTAACACGATCGCCGGCACCATCTGCCTGCCATGGGCCAACGTCTTTTTTAACAATCGCACGGTCGCCGAAGAGTTCGACGATGGCGAACTGAGCGGCACGATCAAGGCATCGTACCGCCTCAACGACAGTGTCATGGTCTATGGCTCGTACGCTCGCGGCTACAAGAGCTTCGGCTACAACCTGGACCGGACCCAGAGTGGCATCACGCCGAATGCGTCGCTGCTGTTCCCGTCGGAAGTGGTCGACAGCTACGAAGCCGGCATCAAGACCACACTGTTCAACCGGTCTGTCCTGCTGAACGCGACCTATTTCGACCAGACCTTCACCGACTTCCAGCTCAACACCTTCCTCGGCACCGCCTTCGTGGTGGAGTCGATCCCGGAGCTGACCACGCGCGGTGTCGATGCCGACTTCCTGTGGTTCACGCCGATCGACGGCCTGAGCCTCCAGGGTGGCGTCACCTACACCGACGCGAAATACGGCAACTTCACTGCGGCTGACCTGTCATCTCCGGGCAATTTCCCGCAGCTGTCGCTGCTGCCGGGTGCGCGCGCCTCGTTCGCTCCGGAATGGTCGGCAACCGGGTCCGTGAATTTCGATCGGTCGATCGGTAACGGCCTGCGCATCGGCATGAGCCTGGCCGCCAAATATTCGACCGAATACAACACCGGTTCCGACCTCCTGCCGTACAAGCAGCAGGATGCATTCACGCTCCTCAACGGCCGTATCATGCTGGGCACGGACGACGAGCGCTGGACGGTTGAAATCTGGGGCCAGAACCTGACCGACGAGGAATACGTTCAGGTCGCCTACAATGCGCCACTGCAGGGCTCGGCATTCCAGAAGACGGTCCAGCCCAACGGCACCTACTACAACCCGGCGGCGGATACCCAGAGCTATGATGCTTTCCTGGGCCAGCCGCGCACCTACGGCGTGACCCTGCGCGCCAAGTTCTAGACCAGACGCCGCGAGGCAACGACAAGGCCGGCCGGGGGCAACCCCGGCCGGCTTTTTCTTGTCCGAAGTATTAGTCAGACTGCGGATGTGCGTTGAACGGTGGGGTGTTGTCGGCTGCCGCGAACCTGGCAGGGTTGCAGCCTGCTCACAGGTCGAAGGCGCTCTGCTCGACAGGTCTTCCGCAGGCTTCGATCAAAGCGACGCCGATAGTGCCCACACGAGCAGGGCGGTACAGGCAGTGCTGCCATAGCACAGACGCATGGGGCGATTGCGCCTGCTTCAGCGGCGCGCAATCAACGGCTAACGTCCGCCGACCGGGAGAACGGGCCATCTGACCCGTTTACATCCCCACCTGATCAGCCGGCACCTTCGGGCTCTCCGGCGTGTGGCGCTGGCTCTCGAACATCTTGTGCATACGCCGGACAAAGAAGCCGGCGATGTCGTCGACGATGGTGAAGATGGCGGGGATGTAGAGCAGCGACAGGAAGGTCGAGGTGATCAGCCCGCCGATCACGGCGATAGCCATTGGCTGACGGAAAGCGACGTCGGCCCCGAGGCCGACGGCGATCGGCATCATGCCGGCACCCATGGCCACGGTGGTCATGATGATCGGCCGCGCCCGCTTGTGGGCCGCGTCGAGCAGCGCCTCATAACGGGTCATGCCGCCCTTGCGGGCCATGATCACATAGTCGACCAGCAGGATCGAGTTCTTGGCCGCGATGCCCATCAGCATCAGAATCCCGATCAGCGACGAGATCGAGAAGGCGGATCCGACCAGCAGCAGGCCGATAAAGGCACCGCCGATGGCTAGCGGCAGGGCGGCCATGATGGTCACCGGCAGGGCAAAGCTGCGGAACAGCAACACCAGCACCGCGTACATCAGCAGCAGACCTGACCCGAAGGCGATCGAGAAGCCGGAGACCATCTCGGCCAGGAATTCGCTGTCGCCGGACGGCACCTCGCGCACGCCGGGCGGCAGGTTCTTGACCGACTCCAGCGCCCGCACGCGCTGGGCGGCCTCGCCGACGGTGATGCCGTCCAGTTCGGCGGTAATCGTGCCCACGCGCGATCGATTGCGGCGACTGATCTCGGACGGTCCGGCCCCGAAGGTGATGTCGGCCACCGCGCCCAGGGGCACAGCGGCCCCGCTCGACGTGGGCACCCGCAGGGTCTCGATCACCGACAGGTCCTGGCGCGCCGCCTCGCTCAGCATCAACCGGATCGGGATCTGCCGGTCGCCGAGATTGTATTTGGGCAGGTTCTGCTCGACATCCCCCAGGGTCGCCACCCGCACTGTCTGCGAGATGGCCCCGGTCGAAACGCCCATCAGGGCCGCCTGATCGGCCTTGGGCGTAACCAGGATTTCCGGCCGTGCGATCGAGGCAGTGTTGACCACATTGGCCAGGCCGGGAACGTTGCGCATCTCGTTTTCGACCGCGCGCGTCGCACTCTCCAGCGCCGGGCCGTTGTCGCTCAGCAGCGACAGGCTGAAGCGGGTTCCGTCGCCCGGGCCGCCGCCGCCGCCCCGGCCCGCGCCGATCCGCGCGCCGGGGACGTCACGAAACTGGTCGACCATCAGGCGGATGAATTCCTGCTGGCCCAACCGGCGGTCGCCCTTGTCGACCATGTCGGCGATGACCGTGGCGCTGGCCACGCTGATCGAACTGTAGACCGACTCGACCTCGGGGCGCTGGGTCAGCACCTGCGTCACCCGTTCGACGATCGCGTCGGTTTCCTGCAGCGTCGCGCCCGGCGGCAGTTCGACGCTGAACGAGGCGCGGCCCTGATCGCCGGCCGGGAACGGCTCCGCCGGCACCTGCATGCCCAGGAAAATCGAGCCGGCGAAGATGACGATGCCGGCCGCGAACACCTTCCAGCGGTGCCCCAGCGAGATCCGCAGTGCCCGCAGATAGGGGGCCATCCAGAAGGGGTCGGCGTCGTGGTGCTTGCTCGAATGACGCAGCAGATAGGCGCCCATCAGTGGCGTCAGCATCCGCGCCACGACCAGCGAGAAGAACACCGCCACGCACGCCGCCAGGGCGAAGGCGATGAAGAACTGGCCGATGATGCCGGGCATGAAACCGACCGGGGCGAACACGGCGATGATGGTGGCGGTGGTGGCGACCACGGCCAGACCGATCTCGTCGGCTGCCTCTATCGCGGCGTCATAGGGCGACTTGCCGTCGCGCATGTGCCGGACGATGTTCTCGATCTCGACGATGGCGTCGTCGACCAGAATGCCGATGACCAGCGACAGCGCCAGCAGGGTGACGCCATTCAGGGTCTGGCCGGTCGCCGCCAGCACCGCGAAGGCCGGGATCAGCGACAGCGGCAGGGCCACGGCGGCGATGGCCGTCGCCCGCAGGTCCCTCAGGAACAGGAACACCACCAGAACCGCCAGCGCGGCCCCGATCAGCAGGGCTTCGACCGAGGCGAGATAGCTCTCCTCGATATTTTCGACGTTCGAGGTGATTTGCTGGATCGACACCTCCGGGTGGGCTTCGTCCAGTTCGGCCACGACCTCCCGCACCCGCTCTGCGACCTTGACTTCGCTGGCCCCGCGCGACCGCAGCATGTTGAAGGTGACGACCTGCTGCCCGTTGTGGCGCGCGAACGAGCGGGGCTCGGACCAGGAGTCCTCGACCCTGCCGATGTCGCCCAGCCGCACGCTGTTGCCGCCGGCCAGGGTGATCCGGGTGTCGCGCAACTCCTCCAGCGAATCCGCGGCACCGGGCACGCGGATGGCGCGCTCCGACCCGGCCACGGTCACACGGCCGCCCGGCAGGTCGCTGTTGGCCGAGACCAGCGACTGGCTGACCTGGGCCGCGGTGACGCCGCGCGCCGCCAGACGGTCGGGATCGATCTCGACCCGGATTTCGCGGTCGACGCCGCCGCGGCGGTTGACCTCGCCGATCCCCGGAATCGCCAGCAGCGCCCGACTGACGTCGTTGTCGACGAACCAGCTCAGCTGCTCCGGGCTTAACGACGGGGACTGCACCACATAGGTGATCAGGCTGTCGCCGGTGATGTCGATCCTCTGGACCGTCGGCTCCTGCATGTCCTGCGGCAGGGATGAGCGCAGCCGCGCCATGGCGTTGCGCACATCGTTGGTGGCCCGCTCGACGTCAGTGCTCAGCTCGAACTCGATAATCGTCGTTGAATAGCCGTCGCCCACCGTCGAATCGATCGACTTGACGCCACCCAGGCCGACGACGGCGTCCTCGATCAGGCGCGTGACCTGCGTCTCGAGCTCGCTCGGTGCGGCACCCGGACGGCCGGCCCCGACGTAGATGATCGGGGCTTCGACGTCCGGGTTGTTGTTGATCCCCATGGTGCTGAATCCGACCACGCCCGCGATGGTCAGGACCAGAAACAGCAGGATGACCGGGATCGGGTTCCGGATGGACCAGGCGGAGATGTTGTTCATGCTCAGTTGGCCTTGACGGCCGGTGCAGCCGCCGCAGGGGTCGCCGGAGCGACCCGCACACGATCGCCCTCGCCGAGGAAGCCGGCACCGGAAACGATGATGCGGGCCCCGGCCTCGACGCCGGTGACGGCGGTCCGCTCGGCGCTGCGCGTCACGATGACCACGGGCCGGAAGCGGGCGCGGCCGTCACTGCTGAGGATGAAGACGCCCGAGCGATTCTCCCGGTACAGGACCGCCGCCGTCGGCACGGTCACCGCGGGCTGTGACCCGACGTCGATAAGGGCACGGGCGAACATGCCGGGTCGGAAGCCGCCGCCGGTCACGGTGATACGGGCGATACCCAATCGCGTCTGGGGATTGACCTCGGGGGTGACGATGCGAACGCGGCCGGTGGTCTCGCCCACCTGATCCGAGGAGACGACGGCACCCTGTCCGGCGCGGATCGCACCGAGATCGGTCTCCGGCACCTGGGCATCCAGTTCCAGCCGGCCGTCGCGGACGATGCGGAACAGCTCGCTCCCGGCCGAGATGATCTGGCCCCGCGTGACGCTGCGGCTGATGACCAGGCCGGAGACGGGCGCCTTGATCGTGGCCTGCGACAGACGCGTCTGGGTCTCGGACAGTGAAGCCTCGGCGGCGGACACATTGGCGCTGGAAGCGCGCTGGTTGGCCAGCGCCGTGTCCAGCGAGGCCTGGCTGAGGTAGCCCCGTTCCTTCAGGTCCTGGGCCCGGCCCAGCGCCGCCTGGTCGCGCGCCGCATTGGCTCGTGCCGTCTCCAGCGCCGCCTGACGTTGACGCAACTGGGCCCGCAGCAGGTCGTCGTTCATCTGCACCAGACGCTGGCCCTGACGGACATAGGCCCCCTCATCGACATAGACCCCGGTGGCGGTCAGCCCGCCGGTCTCGGCCCCGACCGGTACCTCTTCCCAGGCCGAGATGGTCCCGGAGGCGGTGACGGTGCGCGGCAGGTTTTCGAGCACGGCGGTGGCCACGGTGACCGTCTGGCTGCTGCCGCCTTCACCGGCTTTGGTTTCGGTTTCGGCTGTCTTGTCGCCACCGCAGGCAGCGAGGCTGAGAACTGCCGCGACGATCAGTCCCGCGCGCAGTGCCGTTCTGGAGTTGGCCAAAATCAAAAATTCCCTGTCGGGACCCGCCAGGGTGAGCTGGCGAGCCTGTCGTGCCTCCGGTCAACAGAGACGTCTAGCGAGGCCGCTCATAGCCTGTCCGGGGCGGTGCCTCAAACGATCAGGCGCTCTCTTACGCCGAAGTAATCTGGCGCTGACCGCCCGGCCGGCGCGGAGTTGCGCAGGCACAGGCTGGATTGGCGTTTGCGGCCCACCGTGCTACCGGCGCGACCATGCCGACTCCCCCGATTGATCGAATTCGCAACTTCTCCGTCGTCGCCCACATAGACCACGGAAAATCAACGCTTTCTGACCGGTTGATTCAATTCACCGGTGGGCTGACCGCGCGGGAAATGAGCTCGCAGGTTCTGGATTCGATGGATATCGAGAAAGAGCGGGGCATCACCATCAAGGCGCAGACGGTGCGGCTGAACTATACGGCGAAGGACGGGCTGGATTACGTCCTGAACCTGATGGACACGCCCGGTCACGTCGACTTTGCCTATGAGGTCTCGCGCTCGCTGGCGGCCTGCGAGGGCAGCCTGCTGGTGGTCGATGCGTCGCAGGGCGTCGAGGCCCAGACCCTGGCCAATGTCTACCAGGCCATCGACAACAACCACGAAATCGTCCCGGTCCTGAACAAGATCGACCTGCCCGCGGCCGAGCCCGAGCGGGTGCGTCAGCAGATCGAGGATGTGATCGGCCTCGACGCCTCCGACGCCGTGCTGTGCTCCGCCAAGTCGGGCATCGGCATCGAGGAGGTGCTGGAGGCTATCGTCACCCGCCTGCCGGCCCCCAAGGGTGATCCCAATGCGCCGCTCAAGGCGCTGCTGGTCGACGCCTGGTACGACCCCTATCTGGGCGTGGTCGTGCTGGTGCGCATCTTCGACGGCACGCTCAAGGCCGGCCAGCGCATCAAGATGATGCAGCACGGCTCGACCCATCTGATCGATCGCGTCGGCGTCTTCCTGCCCAAGAACACCCCGGTCGACCAGCTCGGCCCCGGCGAGATCGGCTTCTTCACCGGCCAGATCAAGGAGGTGGCCGACGCCGCCGTCGGCGACACCATCACCGACGAGAAGAAGCCCACGGCCGAACCGCTCAAGGGCTTCAAGGACGTGCAGTCGGTGGTGTTCTGCGGCCTGTTCCCGGTCGACGCCGCCGATTTCGAGGACCTGCGCGCCGCCATCGGCCGGCTGCGCCTCAACGACGCCAGCTTCACCTTCGAGATGGAATCCAGCGCCGCCCTCGGCTTCGGCTTCCGCTGCGGCTTCC
>NZ_CAXBOQ010000009.1:0-34204 GCF_963977465.1 uncultured Brevundimonas sp.
GCGGTGGAGGGGTCGGCGGCGGCAGCATTCCCCGCGCCCTCGACCTCGAACTCGACCAGCGGCGAGCCGACGGCCAGTTGCTGACCGACCTCGCCGTGCGCGGCCAGCACCTTGCCGGCTACCGGCGACGTCAGCTCGACGGTGGCCTTGTCGGTCATGATGTCGGCGAGGATCTGGTCCTCGGCGACGGTGTCACCGACCTTGACGTGCCAGGCGACCAGTTCGGCCTCGGCGGTGCCTTCACCCACGTCGGGCAGTTTGAAGACGAAACGACCCATCTCAGCGCGCCCCCGTGTTTTGGCCAGACATGACGGATTTCAAGGCATCGGACACCCGTTGCGGGCCGGGGAAATATTCCCATTCGAACGCGTGCGGATAGGGGGTGTCCCAGCCGGCGACCCGGGCGATCGGGGCCTCCAGATGATAGAAGCAGCGCTCCTGCACCAGGGCCGACAGTTCACCGCCGTAACCCGAGGTCTTGGGAGCCTCGTGGACGATGACGCAGCGGCCGGTCTTCTTGACGCTGGCCTCGATGGTTTCGATGTCGAGCGGCACCAGGGTGCGCAGGTCGATGACCTCGGCGTCGACCCCGGCGTGCTCGGCCCCGGCGAGGGAGACCCAGACCATGGTGCCGTAAGCGAGGATGGTGACGTCATTGCCCTCGCGCATGATGCGGGCCTTGCCGATCGGCTCGATGTATTTGCCGGTCGGGACCTGGGCCAGGTCCTGGGTCTTCCACGGGCTGACCGGCTTCTCGTGCCAGCCGTCGAACGGGCCGTTGTACAGGCGTTTCGGCTCGAGGAAGATGACCGGATCGTCGTCCTCGATGGCCGCCATCAGCAGGCCCTTGGCATCATAGGGGTTGGACGGAATGACCACCTTGAGCCCGGCGATATGGGTGAACAGGCTTTCCGGCGACTGGCTGTGGGTTTGGCCGCCGAAGATGCCGCCGCCGTAGGGCGAGCGCACCACGATCGGGGCGGTGAACTGGCCGCCCGAGCGGTAGCGCAGCTTGGCGGCTTCCGAGACGATCTGGTCATAGGCCGGATAGATGTAGTCCGCGAACTGGATCTCGACGACCGGGCGCAGGCCGTAGCTGCCCATGCCGATGGCGGCGGCGACGATGCCGCACTCGCTGATCGGGGCGTCGAAACTGCGGGTCAGGCCGTGCTTCTGCTGCAGCTGGTCGGTGACGCGGAACACGCCACCGAAATAGCCCGCGTCCTCGCCGAAGCTGAGGACATTGGGGTCCTCGGCCATCTTCACGTGCAGGGCCGAGTTCAGCGCCTGGATCATGTTCATCGGCTGGACGCCCTTGGCCGGTGCTTCCGATTTCGGGGCGGCGTTCTGATCGACCATGTCGGGCTCAATGCCGTCGGTACGGTCGGATTCGGTGAAGGTTTGCTCGCTCATCGAAATTCACCGCTCATCCCGGCGAAGGCCGGGACCCAGTTCTGTGGGCGATCGGTCTGACCGAGACCGCACACACGCACATCCGATACACCGTGCCCCGCGAAAGCACTGGGTCCCGGCCTTCGCCGGGATGAGCGGAAATGGGAAATCACGCTCATACTCCCACCTCGCGGCGTTGCTCGACCAGACGCCAGTCCTCGGTCGCATAGACCTCTTCGAACATGGTCTTCACCGACGGACGCGACTGGCCCAGGGTGCCGATGGCCTCGGACTCCTTGCCGGCGGCGCGGACCTGGGCGACAGCGTCGGCCTCGGCCTCGGTCTGTTGCTCGTCGGACCATTCGCCCAGCGCGATCAGATGCTGTTTCAGCCGGGCGATCGGGTCGCCCAGCGGCCATTTGTCATGCTCGTCGGCCGGGCGGTAGCGGCTGGGATCGTCCGAGGTCGAGTGGGGGGCACCACGGTAGGTGAACAGCTCGATGACGGTCGCACCCTGGTTGGTGCGGGCGCGTTCCTCGGCCCACTGGGTCGCGGCCCAGACGGCGAGGAAGTCATTGCCGTCGACGCGCAGGGCCGGCAGGCCATAGCCGATGGCCTTGGAGGCGAAGGTCGTCTCCAGCCCGCCGGCGATGCCCATGAACGAGCTGATGGCCCACTGGTTGTTGACGATGTTGAGAATGACCGGGGCGCGATAGACCGAGGCGAAGGTCAGGGCGTTGTGGAAGTCGCCCTCGGCCGTGGCCCCGTCGCCGACCCAGCTGATCGCGATCTTGTCGTCGCCCTTGTAGGCGCTGGCCATGGCCCAGCCGACAGCCTGGGGCACCTGGGTGCCCAGATTGCCGCTGATGGTGAAGAAGCCGTAGTCCTTGGCCGAATACATGATCGGCAGCTGGCGACCCTTGATCGGGTCCGAAGCGTTCGAATAAATCTGGTTCATCATATCGACCAGCGGATAGCCGCGGGCGATCAGCAGGCCCTGCTGGCGATAGGTCGGAAAGCCCATGTCCTCGCGCGACAGGATCATGCCCTGGGCCACGGCGATGGCCTCCTCGCCGGTGCATTTCATATAGAAGCTGGTCTTGCCCTGACGGTGGGCGCGATGCATCCGGTCGTCGAAGGCGCGGGTCAGGATCATGGCCTTGAGCCCCTTGCGCAGGGTGTCGGCATCCAGCTTGGGATTCCACGGCCCGACGGCCTGGCCGTCATCGTCCAGAACCCGGACCAGACGGAAGGCGTGATCACGCATCTCGTAGGGCGTGGTCGCCACGTCGGGCCGGTCCACGGCCCCGGCCACATCCAGCTTGAGATGCGAAAAGTCGGTCGGGTCTCCCGGCCTGCCCGAAGGCTCCGGCACCCGAAGCGACAATGGTTGGCTATTCCTGGTCATGCGTCCTGCCGTCCGTTGATCCGACCGCTTTTTCCTCGAAGGCGCCCATTAGCATGAGACGTCGCCGTTGGCTCGCTCAAATTCGACCTTGCACAAGGCCGTTTTCGGGTATTTTATTGCGCCAGAACATCATTAGGAGAAACGCATTGGCGGCTGAACTGGATCCCGTTGACGCCCGAATTCTCGACATCCTGCAACAGGACGCTGGACTTTCGGTCGCTGACGTCGCCGAGCGGGTCGGTCTCTCGGCATCGCCCTGCTGGCGCCGGATCAAGAGACTGGAGGACAGCGGCCTGATACGCAAGCGGGTTACCCTCCTCAATGCCGCCATGCTGGGCCTGGATTTCGAGGTCTATGCCATCGTCAAGCTGAGCCTGCCGACGCGCGAGAACCTCGATGTGTTCGAAGCCGCCGTCGCCGGCTGGCCCGAGGTGGTCCAGTGCGCGACCATCACCGGGCGCGAGGACTATGTCCTGCGGATCATCACCTCCGACATGCATGCCTTCGACAGCTTCCTGCGCAACAAGCTGCTGACGCTGGGCATCGTCTCGGACTGCGAAAGTCATATCGTCACCCGGGGCGTGAAGAATGTGACGGCCCTGCCGCTGGGGATCGTCACGCCGCATGTGACCTGAGTTTCGGGCCGGGATGACGCGCGATCGGGACTGGACGATCGCTTCCGGGCCGTTGATCATCGTCAGGTCGAGTTCCGGCACAGGAGAGCCCCACCCATGATCGAAATGGTGATCGACGCCCGTCGCAAGGACCTCGGTGGATTCGAGGTCGGCCGCATCCTGCCGTTCCATGCCCGGCGCATGGTCGGGCCGTTCATCTTCCTCGATCAGATGGGACCGGCCGAGTTCGCACCCGGCGCCGAGGCCATCAATGTGCGCCCGCACCCGCATATCGGCCTGTCGACCCTGACCTATCTGTTCGAGGGCGAGATCATGCACCGGGACAATACCGGCGTGACCCAGGCCATCCGCCCCGGCGAGGTCAACTGGATGACCGCCGGCAAGGGCATCGTCCATTCCGAGCGCACCGACCCGCTGAAGCGGTCGACCGGCGGCCCGATGCACGGCATGCAGGCGTGGATCGCCCTGCCCGACGAGACCGAGGACTGCGACCCGGGCTTCTTCCACCATGGCGAAGCCGACCAGCCGACCTATGAGAACGACGGCCTGTTCGCCCGCCTCGTGGCCGGTGAGGCCTATGGCACGCGGGCGACGGTCAAGACTTCGTCGCCGTTGTTCTATGTCCACTGGGAACTGCAGGCCGGGGTGCGCACCACACCACCGCCCGGACGCGGCACCGGCGGCATGAGCGAACGCGCCCTCTATGTCGCCAAGGGGATGATCGAGGTCGGGGACCAGACCTTCCACCGTGGCCAGATGATCGTGCTGGAGCCGCACGCCGAGCCGACCGTCAAGGCGCTGGTGCCATCGACCGTCATGGTCATGGGCGGGGAGCCGGTGGGCGAGCGGCTGATCTGGTGGAATTTCGTCGCCTCGTCCCAGGCCCGCATCGATGCGGCCAAGGCCGACTGGAAGGCGGGCCGGATGACGCTGCCCAAGGATGATGCCGAGGAGTTCATTCCCCTGCCCGAGGACGCCGCCGTCACCACCCGGTCGGAACCGGTTCAGCCTCCACCGACCCACCCGGTCTGACCGGCAGCAGCAGCCTTAACCCGGCTTGAGGGGCGGGGGACTGTCGTCACTCTCGAGGCAGGAGATGTGGCTGACACCGCTGGCCCGCAGGGCCTCGTCATTGCTGCGCCCCGGCAGGCCCAGGACCATGATGTTTCGGCTGTGTTTTCGAGCGGCCCGGATCAGGCTGCCCAGACCCTTTGGGCTCCCGCCAGACCGGGGCACATTGATCGTCAGACCATTGAACGGGTGTTCGCGCATGGCCTGGTCCAGCACGGCGGGACTGCTGACCCGTAACATCAGGCTGCGGAAAAACGGGCGCACCATGGCGACGGTCTCGCTCAGCCGCCCTGAGGGCGCACCGGCGTCCAGACCCTCGACCTCGAGGATGACCACCTGACGCATCAGGTCGGCGACCGGGGCGCAGCGATCCAGGATGGCGATACGGGGCCGCGCCGCTGACAGGGTCGAGAACGACAGCGGCACTACCAGCGCGAACAGGCCGCCTTCGCGTCGGTATTCCTCGAGCAGGGGCAGCAGGAAATCGAGGGTGGCCCGATCGATCGTTTCCAGTTCGGCCTGGTTGTCGACCATATCCGTCTGTCGCAGGTCACGCGCGATCCTGAAGGCGCTGATCGTCCCCAGGTCCAGCCGCCAGACCGGGACCACCTCAAGCTCAATATCGATCAACGCCCCGGCGCGGGTCGCCACCTGGGCCGTGTGTCGCCGCCCGGCCAGGGGCGGTTTCCAGGCGCTCGGATCAAGCGGCTTGGGCTTTTTGCCGCCCACAGCGGGTGCGGCGGACTGAACGGGTCGCGGGGCAAAGGGATCGATCCGCTCACAGACCAGGTTGGGGCCGTCCAGGGACGCGACCCGGGTCAGGACCACATCCTCGTCGGCGCTGCGCCCGAGGAAGAAGGTCAGCAGATCGCGCAGCACCTCGGAGCACAGGACCTGGGCTTCATAGGAGTCAACCGAGACGATAGCCGTCAGGAAGGTTGTCTCATCGATGCGCAGAAAGACGTCCGGCGGGGGCAGGCGGCGCGCCAGGGCCCGCTCGGTCGCATCCCACACCTGATCCCGCTTGCCGGCCCAGCGCGGACCAAGGGAGTTACGGATGGGTTCCACCGAGAGGGCAAACACCCGCCCCTGTTCAGGAAGCCCGGCCTCGATCACCCGATCAAGCTGGTCCTGTCGTTTGTGGCCAAGGGCCGTCAGGGACACGAGGGTCGTCACGCGGGGGCTTCCCGAAGAATTGAACGAGTCCCTGTCTAGGCTTCAAGCCTTGCTCAAGACTTACTGCCACGCTGAGCGGATACAGCGCCGAAAAATGACAGCAGGGCCGCGTTGACTACCTCCGGCCGTTCCTGCTGGATCCAGTGGCCCGCGCCCGGGATGACGATGCGCTCGCGCAGGTCGGTCAGCCAGTCGGCCATGCCCGCCTCATGCGCTCCCGAATAGTGGCGCACCGGATCACGCTCGCCGACGATGAACAGGGCCGGCTGGTGGATCTTCTGCCCCTGCAGGAAGGCGGTCAGCGACCAGTTCAGGTCCATGGCCCGGTACCAGTTGACCGGGCCCTCGAAGCCGCCGGCGGTGAAGGCCGCGACGTAGTCGGCGAAATGCGCCGCATCCATCCACGGCGGCAGGGCGGCGCGGTCAGACACCTGCTCCAGCATCGACACCCCCGGCGGCAGGAAGCCGGTCGACTGGTCGGCGTCGGATGTGGCCCCATCATAGGACCAGAACATCTTGCGCAGGGCCGTGGCCGGGTCGGCGTCGAACGGGCGATGGGCATCGGGGGCCTGCAGCCGGTTGATATAGAGGTCGCCCAGACCCGCCCGTTTTGACAGCACCGCCATGGCCGGGGTCGGCGGGCCATTGGGGCGGCGCGGCTGGAACGGCACCGACAGCCCGGCCACCGCCTTGAACAGGTCGGGCCGCAGCAGGGCACAGTGCCAGGCGATCGGCGCGCCCCAGTCATGGCCGACGACGAAACATTCGCTCTCGCCCAGCGCCCGCACCAGATCGACCATATCGCCGACCAGATGCAGGGCCGTATAGGCCTCGGCCCCCTGTGATCTGTCGGTGCCGCCATAGCCGCGCATGTCCGGGGCCACGGCGTGATAGCCGGCCGCCGCCAGGGCCTCGACCTGGGCCCGCCAGCTGAGGCCCAGTTCGGGAAAGCCGTGGATCAGCAGCACCAGCGGGCCGGTCCCGGATTCAAGGATCTGCTGGGTCAGGCCGTCGGTTTTCAACCGTCTCGTCTGCATGATGTCTCCGAAGGAGTGGCGCCGAACGCGGTGTCGTGCATTGTCACCGCATGACCCGCCTGACATCCCTGCCCGACGGTACGGCCGTTCCCATCCTTGGCCAAGGCACGTGGGAGATCGGCGACCATCCCGAAACCCGCGACGCCGAGATGCGCGCCCTGTCACGCGGCCTCGACCTGGGCCTGACCCTGGTCGACACAGCCGAGATCTATGGCAACGGCCTGTCCGAGAAACTGGTCGGCGAGGTCATCGCCGGACGGCGCGACGAGGTGTTTCTGGTCTCCAAGGTCAAGCCGGACAACGCCAGCGAGATGAAGATGATGCTGGCCTGCGAGAAGTCGCTGGAACGGCTGGGTACCGACCGTCTCGACCTGTATCTGCTGCACTGGGAAGGCCGCTATCCGCTGGAGGAGACCATCGCCGCCTTCGAGGAGCTGGTCGACGAGGGCATGATCCTGCGCTGGGGCGTCAGCAACATCGACCTGAAGACCATGCGCAAGATGATGCGGATGGAGGGCGGCGACCAGTGCGCGGCCAATCAGGTCCTGTATCACCCCGGCACGCGCGGCATCGAGTTCGACCTGCTGCCGTGGTCGCGGGCCCGCGACATGCCGGTGATGGCCTATTCACCGCTGGGCCGCGGCAAGCTGCTGAACGAGCCGATCCTGCAGCAGATCGCCGACCGCCACGACGCCACCCCGGCCCAGATCGCCCTGGCCATGGTGCTGCGTCAGGAGGGGATCATCGCCATCCCCAAGGCCTCGACCGTCGAACATGTCGAGCTGAATGCCGCGGCGCTGGAGATCCGGCTCGACGACGAGGATGTCGCCGCCCTGGACCGCGCCTTCCCGCCGCCGACCTCGGAACAGCCGCTGGATGTGATCTAGGCGAAGGCCGGGAGCGTGCGGCCCCGGTGGTTGGGGCGCGGGGCCGGCGAGCGGGATCGCGGAATGGCAGCTGAGGGTGGGAAGCGGACCTCGCGCCTGAGGTTCGTAGCCTCGTTGTTTGCCTCTATTAGGAATTGTCGATCGATCCGCAGGTCGAGCGCGGCGGCGTGCGGTCCCAGGCGCGCGACTACAGACCCCAGATTACGGTGCGCCGCGCCTCTGCTTACTTAAGCGGGGTCCAAGGTTGGGCCGACGGTTGCCGAGATGAGGTGTCTATGAGGGCTGGCAGGCGTTTGTCCTATTCGTTCGCAAGATTTTAGCGGGATCGACGCCAAGCTCCAATGGCGCGGTCGGACTCTGTCAGTCGAGACCCGCATTAAGCTTGCCTACCACTGTAGCGAGCAACTAGTCAGTGATTGTGACTAATTATGGGGGAGCCACCAAGGCATGACGCCGCGACAGACGTTTTGGGGAAGCGTAGCAGCAAGCATCGCAACCGCAGCCTCCGCAATCACAATCTGGAGCTTGTATCGATCCGAAACGGATCGAACCCCAAGGTTCAAGATGGACGCCGTATATTTCAATGAGTACGCTGAAGTTAATGATAAATTCGTGAGGTTTCTTCGCGACAACGATGGCGAAAAAATCTCAATCAACACTATATTCGATTTTAGCCCTTTCTCATTTGAGAACTATGACATCCTAAACAGATGCAACAATGCTTACCCTCGAGAAGGTCAAAGCGAGGAAGATTTTCTGGCGGCGGGCGGAACTTTCGATATTCTTAACGGCAAAATTTTCAACAAACCGCTCCACATTCCGCATCACCATCGCTGGGGCGGTGAGGCGACTGACGACTGTCCATCCACATTGGAGGTTGTCATAGCCTCGCCAAAGCAGGTCGCTCCGCTAACCTACGGCGGCACTGGCGTTGTGCGAATGTCTGTCCGGGGCAACTTTGTCGTCCATCAACGCCTCTCAGGCGCAACCGAGACGCTCACGCTGAGAGAAGTCGATGTGGACGAAAACTAACAGCGACCGTCATCGGCGTCTTTCCCAGGCCCGAGGTCGATTGTCCCCTAAAGGTGGGGGGGCTCAACTGATCGCCGCAACACACTCGGCAAAAGCCTGAAACCGGATATCAACCGACCCCGGGCCCTGGCCATGCAAGACCGGGGCATCCCCGGGATCGCCCCCTCCCCGCCGCATCGCGACGGGGAGGACGGACCGGATCAGGCCGCTTTTTTGGCCCCGGCGAAATTGCCGTAGAAGGTCTCGCCCTTGGCGGCCATGTCGCGCAGCAGTTGCGGCACCTTGAAGCGGTCGCCGTAGCGGGCGGCATAGTCGTCGGCCTGGGCCACGAAGGCCTTCAGACCCGTCTGGTCGATCATCGTGATCGGGCCGCCGGTCCAGGGCGCGAAGCCCCAAGCCAGGATGGCCCCGACATCGGCCTCGCGCGGATCGTCGATGACGCCCTCTTCCCAGCAACGCGCGACCTCGACGGCCTGGCGATACAGCAGGCGCTGCTTCTGGTCGGCGATCAGTTCCGGCGTCGAGTCATCGATCTTGACCGGGGCCAGCTCGGCCAGGCCGGGCCAGATGACCTTGGGCTTTTGGTCGTAGTCGTAGAAGCCCTTGCCGTTCTTGCGGCCGTAGCGGCCCAGCTCCTCGACCATCTTCTGGACGATGTGCGAGCCCGGCAGCGGCTGGTATTTGTCGCCCAGATCCTCGGCCGTCTGTTTGGCGATCTTGACCGACAGGTCCAGCGCCACGTCGTCGTGCATTTCCAGCGGGCCGCGTGGCATGCCGGTCATGCGACCGATGTTGTCGATCAGGGCGGGGGCATAGCCCTCTTCCAGCATGGCCATGCCCTCGGCGACATAGGTGCCGAAGCAGCGCGAGGTGTAGAAGCCGCGGCCGTCGTTGACGACGATCGGCGTCTTGCGGATCTTCATCACATAGTCGAGCGATTTGGCGATCGCCGCCTCGCCGGTCTTCTCGCCGAGAATGATCTCGACCAGCATCATCTTGTCGACCGGCGAGAAGAAATGGATGCCGATGAAGTCCTCGGGCCGGACCGAAGCCTCCGCCAGGCCGGTGATCGGCAGGGTCGAGGTGTTGGAGCCGAACACCGCTCCCGGGGCCAGCTGGGCCTCGGCGCGTTTGGTGACGTCGGCCTTGATCTCGCGGTTTTCGAACACCGCCTCGATGACCAGATCCGAACCCTTGATCAGGTCGTAGTCGGTGGTGGCGGTGACCGATCCCAGCAGGGCGTCGAACTTGTCCTGGGTGATCTGGCCGCGCGACAGACGCTTCTTCAGCAGTTCCTCGACATGGGCCTTGCCCTTGTCGGCGTCTTCCTGGCTGCGGTCGATCAGGATGGTCTCGATTCCGGCCAGGGCCTGAACGAAGGCGATGCCCGCGCCCATCATGCCGGCCCCGATGACGGTGACCTTCTTGGGATCGGACTTCGGCTGGCCGGCCGGGCGCACGGCCCCCTTGTCGAGCTCCTGTTTCGACAGGAACAGACTGCGGATCATGGCCTGGGCCTGCGGCGTCATCAGCGTCTTGATGAAATAGCGGGTTTCGATACGCAGGGCCGCGTCCATCGGCACCTGAACGCCCTCATAGACGGCCTTCATCAGGTTGGTGGCGGCCGGATAGTTGCCGTAGGTCTGCTTGCGGATCATCGCATTGCCGACGAGGAAATTCTGGATCCCGACCGGATGGTAGGGGCCGCCGCCGGGCAGTTTGAAGCTCTTGTCGTCCCACGGCTGGATGGCCTTGCCGCCGCCCTTGATCCAGGCCTTGGCGGCCTCGACCTCGGTGCCCTTGGCCACGACCTCATGGATGATGCCCGCGCCCTTGGCGTCGTTGGGCCGGAAGGACTTGCCCTCGGTCATGGCCATCATCGCCGCCTGCACGCCGATCAGGCGCGGCAGACGCTGGGTGCCGCCGCCGCCGGGGAACAGGCCGACCTTGATCTCGGGCAGGCCGAGCTGGATCTTGTTGTCGTCACCGGCCACCCGGTAGTGACAGGCCAGGGTCAGTTCCAGACCCCCGCCCAGCGCCAGGCCGGTGATGGCTGCGGCGACCGGCTTGCCGCAGGTTTCCAGCGCGCGCAGGGCCCCGTTCAGCTTCCAGCCGGCGTCGTAGGCTTCCTGCAGCGAACCACCGGCCAGCATGCCGCCGGCCATGTCACCGAGATCAGCCCCGGCGCAGAAGCCGGTGGTCTTGCCCGAGGTCAGCACCGCGCCCTTGATGGCGTCGTCGGTCCTGACCCGTTCGACCCATTCGGGGATCTCGGCCATGACCTTGCTGGTCAGGGTGTTCATCGACCGTCCGGGAACGTCGAAGGTGATCAGGGCGATGCCGTCGGCATCGACGTCGATCTTGAAGTTTTCCATGGTCATGATGCGTTTCCGTCAACTTGATGGTGGAGGTGGATGCGCTGGGCCGAGACCGTTTTCGTCTTCGACATCACGACATCGCCCGTGTGTTTGGTTTCGGAGGGTTCGAACAGAATCACCCAGCATTCTTCAGCCGCGACCGGATTGTGCTCGACGCCGCGAGGCACGACGTGGAAGTCCCCGGCACCGAGCCGGACCGGGGGGCGGTCGCGAAATTCAAGGACCATGCTGCCCTTCCAGATCAGGAACAGCTCATCCTCATCCGCATGGGTATGCCAGGCCAGATCGCCCTGAATCTTGGCCACCTTCACGCTCTGGCCGTTCAGGTCGGCAACGACGCGCGGCGACCAGTGATCCGTAACCGCGGCGAATTCCTGATCGATCGAGCCGACGCGCCCCATCCCGGTCACACTCGCTCGATCACCGTGGCGACACCCATGCCGCCGCCGATGCACAGGGTGATGAGGGCGGTCGACTTGCCCGAGCGTTCCAGCTCGTCCAGCACCGTGCCGGTGATCATGGCCCCGGTGGCCCCCAGCGGGTGGCCCATGGCGATGGCCCCGCCGCAGACGTTCATCTTGTCGTGGTCGACGTCGAGCGCCTGCATGAAGCGCAGCACCACGGCGGCGAAGGCTTCGTTCAGCTCATACAGGTCGATGTCGGTCGACTGCATGCCCAGTTTGGCGAGCAGCTTTTTGGCCACGAACTCGGGGCCGGTCAGCATGATCGACGGCTCCGAGCCGATCGAGGCAGCGCCGAGGATACGGGCGCGCGGCTTGAGGCCTGCGCCTTCGCCGGCTTCCTTGGTGCCGATCAGCACCCCGGCCGACCCGTCGACGATGCCCGAGCTGTTGCCCGGCGTGTGCACGTGATTGACGCGGGCCACCTCGGGGTAGCGCTGGTTGATCACGGAATCGAAGGCCATCTCGCCCATCATGGCGAAGGACGGCTTCAGCGATCCGAGGGTCTGCATGTCGGTGCCGGGACGGATGGTCTCATCGCGATCCAGCTGGACCAGGCCGAGCTGGTTCTTGACCGGGATGACCGAATTCTTGAACCGGCCCTCTTCCCAGCTGCGGGCCGAACGCTTGTGGCTCTCGACCGAATAGGCGTCGACGTCGTCGCGGCTGAAGCCCCATTTCGAGGCGATCATGTCGGCCGAAACGCCCTGCGGCACGAAATAGGTCGGGAAGGCGCTGGACGGATCGACCGGCCAGGCCCCGCCGTCACTGCCCATGGGCACGCGGCTCATGGCCTCGATGCCACCGCCGACGGCGAAATCGGCCTCGCCGGACTTCACCTTGGCTGCGGCCATGTTCACGGCCTCGAGGCCCGAGGCGCAGAAGCGGTTGACCTGGACGCCCGAGGTGGTCTCGGCCCAGCCGGCGGTCAGCACGGCGGTGCGGGCGATATCGGCCCCCTGCTCACCCACCGGGGAGACACAGCCGAGGATGACGTCGTCGACCTTGGAGGTGTCCAGTTCGTTGCGGTCGCGCAGGGCTTCCAGCACCTGGGTGGCCATCGACAGGGCGGTGATCTCGTGCAGCGAGCCGTCCTTCTTGCCCTTGCCGCGCGGCGTGCGAACCGCATCGTAGATATAGGCTTCGGCCATGGAGCGTCTCTCTCAGCTGGGGTCCCGGGCCGGGCGCGCGATGCCGGGCGACAAACGGGACGAACGATTTGGAGCGTGCCCGTCAAGAACCCTACGTTTACGTCAACGTCAAGTATTTTGTCCCCGCAGCCCGATGGAACCGGGGCTCTGGCGAGAACGACTCTCAGCTAGCGTGGCCGTAGGAACGGTCATGCGGGTCCGCGTCTTATCGGGTTTGAATTCCCAACAAGGACGAGGCCATGACCCAGACATATGAAGAGATGGACGCGATTGCGATGCTGAAGGCCGACCACCGCAAGGTGGAAGACCTGTTCGAACAGTTCGAGACCGCCTCCGGCAAGGCGAAGAAGCAGTCGCTGGCCGAGACCATCTGTCTCGAGCTGAAGGTGCATACGGCGATCGAGGAAGAGGTCTTCTATCCGGCCTGCCGCGGCAAGATCGAGGATGACCTGGTCGACGAGGCCTATGTCGAGCACGACGCCGCCAAGGTGTTGATCAACGAGATCGAGGCCGGCGGGCCGGACGAGAAATTCTACGACGCCAAGGTCAAGGTGCTGTCGGAGATGATCGAACACCACGTTGAGGAGGAAGAGAAGCGGGTCGAAGGCATGTTCAGTCAGGCCCGGTCCGCGGGCCTCGACATGGACGCCCTGGCCGACGAGATGCGCGCCCACAAGAAGACCGCAACCGCGAAATTCCAGTCGGGTAAGTCAGCGCAGACCACCACCTTCGAGGGCGATTCCGGCGTCGCCGCCTGATCGCCCCCGATCAGACGGACGTTAGTTCCCGGAGCGGACGGCCAGCCTGACCAGCTTGCCGTCCGCCTCGTCGGTGATGGCCCAGACCGCCCCGTCGGGGCCGACGGCGACGTCGCGGACCCGTTCGCCCAGATCGGTCAGCAGCCGCTCCTCGCCGACCACCCGGTCGTCGCGGATCACCAGACGGGCGATGTGTTTTTCCTTCAGCCCGGCGACCAGCAGGTTGCCGGTCCATCCGGGGAACATGGTGCCGGTGTAGAAGGTCGCACCGCCCGGGGCGATGACCGGATCCCAGTAGTAGACCGGCTGTTCGGTGCCCTCGCCCGTGGTCAGGCCCGCGTTGATCGGTCCGCCACGGTATTCGATGCCATAGGCGGCGTCGGGCCAGCCATAGTTGGCCCCTGCCCGGTCGAGATTGACCTCATCTCCGCCGCGCGCGCCGTGCTCGATCGTCCAGACTGCCCCCGTGCCCGGTTGGATCGCCACGCCCTGCATATTGCGATGCCCCAGCGACCAGATCTCCGGCAGGGCCCCGGCCTGCCCGACATAGGGGTTATCGGCAGGCACCGAACCGTCGGCATGGATGCGGATGGTCTTGCCCATGTGCGAGCCCAGATCCTGGGCCTGGGGCCGCATCGGCGTGTCGGAGCGTTCGCCCAGGGTGATGAACAGATTGCCGTCCGGCGCGAAGGCCAGGGACGAGCCGAAATGCTTGTCGCCGTCATAGGCCGGCAGGGCGCGGAAGATGACCTGCACCCCCTCGACCCGCGATCCGTCATCGGACAGCCGGCCACGCGCCACGCTGGTGGCATTGCCGCCGTCCACGCCCGACTGCGGACGGGCCTCGGCATAGCTCCAGTAGATCATCCGGTCGTCGGCGAAGGCCGGCCCGGTCACCACGTCCAGCAATCCGCCCTGACCGCGCGCGGCGACAGCGGGCAGGCCCGCGACGGGTGCACTGACGACACCGTCGGCGCTGATGATGCGCAGCCGTCCCGGCCGCTCGGTCACCAGCCAGCGCCCGTCCGGCATCAGGGCCAGACCCCACGGATGGTCCAGCCTGGACGCAACCACCGCATGGGCCATCGCCGCCTCGGTGCGAACGCCCGGAGCCCGGGTCTGGCCGGCAAAGGCCGGTTGCTGGTCCGGGGCATTGGCCGGACGGCTCTCGACCGGTGCGCCGGGGGCCGACGGAACGGCATCCTGTGCGCTGCAGGCGGCGGCCAGGGCGACGACGGAGACGGTGACGGCAAGACCGATCAGGCGCATGGTTTCCACTCTCTTCAGCGGGGCCGGACACCCCGAATACCGTGTGATACCGCGCCGGCGGCCTTCGGTCACGACGGCGCGTCGACAAGAGCGGCCACCGACAGGCAAGCGACGACTTGAACCCGCGCCCGCGCCTCTATATAGGCACGCCTCTCCCGCTCCGGCCCCGGCCGGTCAGGGAAGCGAGGCATAGTGGCTGGGTAGCTCAGCTGGTTAGAGCGGTGGATTCATAACCCACAGGTCGGCGGTTCAAGTCCGCCTCCAGCCACCATTTCCTCGCATCTCCCCAGCCGGATGGCGCAACCGTCACCGTTGATCCGCGTTTACGGTCAAGGTTCAACCTGCTCCGGGAGCATTCCATGTCCATTCGTATCACCACCCTCGCCGCCGCCGCTGCCCTGACGCTGGGCGTCGTCGCCTGCACGCCGGCCGAGCAGACTCAGGCCGAGGCCAATGCCGACGCCGCGGCTGACAATACCGCCGACGCCGCCGCCACGGCCGGCACCCAGATCCAGGAAGGGGCCGCCGCCGCCGGTGAGGTCATCGAGGGCGGGGCCATGAAGGCGGCCCAGGCCGTTGAGTCCGGTGCCGGCAAGATGGCCGACAAGCTGGAGGCCAACCAGGCTGAAGCCGCGGCCCAGGGTCGCCCCGGGGCTGCTGATCCCACGCCGCAGCAGTAGGCATCCCGTGTCGGCCGGGTCGGGCGTTCAGTCCGGCTCGGCCAGCAGGGCGTCGATCAGGGCCCGCGCCTCGGCGCTGCTCCAGTCGGCCTCGCCCGCGAAGGCCGCGCGAATCCGGCCCTGACGATCCAGCAGGATGGTCTGGGGCATCTTGCCCTTGCCCGGAAACACGAAGGGCAGGCGGAATTCCGGGTCGCTGTAGAACGGCAGGGGCTCGTGCACGTCGATGAAGCTGATGGCGTCGGCGATGGCGTCATCCCCGGTGTCGACATTGACCGGCAGCACCATCAGGTCGCGCCCGGCGTACAGCTCGGCCATCCGGGCAATGGTCGGCATCTCGGTCCGGCACGGCGCGCACCACATGGCCCAGAGGTTGACCACCACCACCTTGCCGCGGAAGTCGGCGAACCGGACAACGCTGCCGTCGCGGGCCTTGAAGCCGTGATCCGGGGCCATGACCAGCTCACCCGGCGTCTCCAGCCGGGCCAGCGAACCCGTGGCAAACCGGGCCAGCTCGCTATTCGGGGCCTCGGCTACGACGGGACCTTTGAAGACAGCGGCCCTGTTGACGTATAGCAAGGCCCCGCCGCCGATCGTCAGGATCAGCAGCGCCGCCGCCGCCATCGTCCATCCCGCCTTCTTCGAGCCGCTCATGTCCACCTCGTCCGACGCCCCGACGACCCCTGCGGACCGTGCCCAGGGACAGACCCTATGGGGCGGGCGCTTCAACGCCAAGCCCGCCGCGATCATGCAGGCCATCAATGTCTCGATCGGCGTCGACCAGCGCCTGTGGCAACAGGACCTGGCCGGGTCGCGGGCTCATTGCCGCATGCTGGAAAAACAGGGGATCATCGCCGCCGCCGACGCCGCCGCCATCCAGTCCGGTCTCGACACGGTCGAGGGCGAGATCCGCGACGGTTCCTTCCCGTTCCGTGACGCCTATGAGGACATTCACATGAATGTCGAGGCGCGGCTGGCCGAACTGATCGGCGAGCCGTCCGGCCGCCTGCACACGGCTCGCTCGCGCAACGATCAGGTGGCCACCGACTTCCGCCTGTGGGTCCGCGACGCCTGCGACCGTACCGTCGACCAACTTCAAGGGCTGCAGCGGGTGCTGCTCGCCCGGGCTGACCAGCATGCGGCCGACCTGATGCCCGGCTTCACCCACCTGCAGACGGCCCAGCCGGTGACCTTCGGCCACCACCTGATGGCCTATGTCGAGATGTTCGGCCGCGACGCCTCGCGCTTCGCCGACGCCCGCACCCGGATGAACGAGAATCCTTTGGGCGCCGCCGCCCTGGCCGGGTCCCCCTTCCCCGTCGACCGGGACATGACATCTGCCGAGCTGGGCTTCGACCGGCCGATGGGCAACAGCCTCGACGCCGTCTCGGACCGCGATTTCGCGCTGGAAAGCCTGGCCGCCGCCACCATCTGCGCCGGACACCTGTCGCGTCTGGCCGAAGAGATCGTGGTCTGGATGACGCCGATGTTCGGTTTCGCCACCCTGCCCGACGACCTGACCACCGGCTCGTCGATCATGCCGCAGAAGCGCAACCCCGACGCCGCCGAACTGGTTCGGGCCAAGACCGGCCGTATCCTCGGCTCGTTCGTGGCCCTGAGCACGGTGATGAAGGGCCTGCCGCTGGCCTATTCCAAGGACATGCAGGAGGACAAGCCGCCGGTGTTCGAGGCGTTCGACGCCCTCGACCTGGCCGTGGCGGCGATGACGGCCATGATCGGCGTCATCCAGCCCAACACCGAAAACATGCGCGCCGCCGCCGGGGCCGGCTTCTCGACCGCCACCGACCTGGCCGACTGGCTGGTGCGTGAGCTGAACCTGCCGTTCCGCAAGGCCCACCATGTGACCGGGGCCGCGGTAAAGCGGGCTGAGGCTTTGGGCGTGGATTTGTCGCAACTGCCGCTGGCCGAACTGCAATCGCTTGAAGCGGGCGTGACGGAAGCGGTTTACAAGGTACTCACCCCTGAGGCTTCCTGTGCCAGCCGCCAGAGCTTCGGGGGCACAGCGCCGGAACAGGTCCGTGCGCGCATTGTCGAATGGAAGACGCGCCTGTCATGACCAGACTGCTCCTGTCGGGCGCGATCGCCCTCATCGTCCTGTCCGCCGCCGGTTGCGGCCGCATGGCCGATCTCGAGGCCCCGCCGGCGCGCAAGACCGAGCGGGCCCTGCCCGACGCCCGTGGCCCGAGCCCGACCGAGCCGGCCACCGTCTACCGCCCGCCCAGCCAGATGCCGATCGACGGCGGCACCACCGGCAACCCCTATGACGGGCCGCACTAGGCCTTGCATCATTTCGACCTGAAGGCCGGCGCACTCCACGCCGAGGGGGTGTCGCTCGAGGCCCTGGCCGAAGCGGTCGGCACCCCGGTCTATGTCTATTCCAGCGCCACCCTGCGGCGGCACTACAGCCTGCTGCGTGATGCCGCCAACGCCTGGCCGGATGCGTTGGGCGAGGCGCTGATCGCCTATGCGGTCAAGGCCAACAGCAATCTGTCGGTACTGGCGACCCTGGCCCGGCTCGGCTGCGGGGCCGATACCGTATCTGAAGGCGAGATCCGCCGCGCGCTGGCCGCGGGCATCCCGGCCGAGCGGATCATCGTCTCGGGCGTGGGCAAGACCGATGCCGAACTGGCCTTCGCCATCGACACCGGCGTGCGCCAGATCAACATTGAGTCCGCGGTCGAGCTGGACCGGCTGATCACCGTGGCCGAGGCCCGGTCCGCCGTTCCGGCCATCGCCATCCGCGTCAATCCCCGCATCGGGGCCGGGGGGCATGCCAAGATCACCACCGGCGGCGATACCGACAAATTCGGCGTGCCGGTCGCCGACGCCCTGACTCTGTACGCCCGCGCCGCCGCCTCGCCCCACGTGACCCCGGTTGGGCTGGCCTGTCACATCGGTAGCCAGATCACCGACCTGGCCCCGCTGGAGGCCGCCTTTGGCGTGCTGCGCGAGATGACCCTGACCCTGCGCGAACAGGGATTGACGGTCAGCCGCCTCGATCTCGGCGGCGGGCTGGGCGTCCCCTATATCGGCGGCGAGAGCGATCCGCCGTCCCCGGCCGCCTATATGGCCATGGCCGCGCGCGTGCTGGATGGGCTGGGGGTCGAGGCGGCGTTCGAGCCCGGCCGACTGCTGGCCGCCAATGCCGGAATCCTGCTGGCTCAGGTCATCCAGATCAATGAACGCAGCGACGGTCGCCGTTTTCTGGTGCTGGACGCAGCCATGAACGACCTGATGCGGCCGGCCCTGTACGACGCCTGGCACGAGGTGGTGCCGGTGCGCCCGCGTCCGGGAACCGCCCGTCCGCACGACATCGTCGGCCCCGTCTGTGAGACCGGCGACACCTTCGCCCGCGACCGCGCCCTGCCGCCGCTGGAAGCTGGCGATCTGGTCGTCTTCATGGGGGCCGGGGCCTATGGCGCGGTCATGGCCAGCGAATACAACAGTCGCCCGCTGGTGCCCGAGGTGCTGGTCGACGACAGTCGCTGGGCCGTGGTGCGCGAACGTCCATCCTATGACGAGATGCTGGCGCGCGAGCCGAAGGCCGACTGGCTACTTTAGCCCCGGGCGTCAGTAACCCTGGGCTTTCGCCAGCCGGTCGGCGTGGAAGCCGGCGTCGCCCAGCAGTTCGTTCAGCACCCGCACCCGCTTCATGAACAGGCCGACGTCGTATTCGTCGGTCATGCCGACGCCGCCGTGCATCTGCACCGCCTCCTGCACCGCCAGTTCGGCGACGCGCCCGGCCTTGGCCTTGGCCACCGACACGGCCAGACCCGCGTTCTCACGCCCGGCGTCGAGCCGTTGCAGCGCCCCCATCACCGCCGCCCGCGCCAGTTCGATCTCGGTGAACAGATGCGCGGCCCGGTGCTGCAGGGCCTGAAACTCGCCGATCGCCTTGCCGAACTGTTTGCGCGTGCGCAGATAGTCGAGCGTGATCTGGAAGGCCTGGTCCCCGGCCCCGGTCAGCGACGCCGCCGCACAGGCCCGGCCGAGGTTCAGCGCCACTTCCAGCAGGGCCTCGCCGCCGTCGACGGCCCCGATCACCGCATCGGCGTCGACCGTCACATCGGTCAGGGTGATGCGGGCAGCATTGTGGGCGTCGACCATGACCGTGCGTTCGATCTCGACGCCGCTGGTCTTCGGATCGACCAGGAACAGGGTCAGGCCCCCAGAATCAGGAGTGCCGGTCAGGGCCGCCACGATCAGGGCATCGGCGACATGGCCGTCCAGCACGAAACCCTTGGCCCCGTTCAGCTTGAAGCCGTTGCCCGAACGCTCGGCCGTGGTCGTCCATTTCGACGGGGCGTGTTTGGCCCCCTCGTCGATGGCCAGCGCCAGCATCGCCTCGCCCGCGGCGATTTTCGGCAGCCAGGCGGCCTGTTGCTCGGCCGAGCCGCCGTCCACCAGCACCTTGGCAGACAACACGCCCGAGCCCATGAACGGCGACGGCGTCAGGGTCCGGCCCAGTGCCTCGGCCACCACCCCGGCCTCGACCGCGCCGAGGCCCGAGCCGCCGTGTTCCTCGGGGATGATCACCCCGGCGAAGCCCATCTCGCCAAACGCCCGCCACAGGTCGCGCGAGACGCCGTCGGCATCCTTCGAGTCGCGCAGCTTGCGCAGGTGGGCGATCGGCGCGTTTTCATTGAGGAAGCCGTCGGCGGCGTCCTTCAGCATGGTCTGCTCTTCGGTCAGGATCAGGGGCATTCAGCCGTCCTCAGTGTCGGGTGGCGGGGATGTGGAGGGTCACGGGCGCGCCGTCGCGCTCGACGACGAGGCTGGCCGCCGCCGCCGAATCGAAGGCGTCCGCCAGCCAGTCGGTCACGCTGCAGCGGGGATTGTCCGGCGAGACGCGAAGCGAACGGCCCCGGGCCTCAATGACACGGTCGCCCAGTTTCAGCCCGGCGGCGGTCGCAGCGGAGTCCCCGAACAGCCGCACGACGGTCGCTGCCTCGCCGTCCAGCGCGATCGTGTAGCCGGCCTCCGGACGCGCCGGCGCAGGACTGCTGCGTGGCTCAAGCCGAAACTGACCCCCCGGATAGTCCAGGGTCACCACGTGCGATCTCAGCATGCCGAGACCGACCAGGCTCGGCGGCACGCCACGGGTGGCGCTCCGGACGGGCCCGATCGGCTGGCCGTCGATCTCAAATCCCGACAGGGTAAAGCGCACGAGGTCGGTCACCTGCCCGCGCCCGCCGGCGGACTCGCCCTCCGTTCCACGGCCGCGGCTCACCGAACCGGGAACGATGGCCGCCTGCACCGATGGTGCCCCCGCGACCCGGCCGAACAGCGTCACCTGCTCGGCGTTCCCGGTGTCGAAGAGCGCCTTGTCCGCCACGTCGCCCACGGCGTAGTCGACGATTGGCGGGTGCGGATAACCGAAGTCATACAGTTTCGCCCGAACCTCGGGTTCCGAACCGCCCAGCGCCCCTGCGGTCGCCGCTATGCCCAGCCGCCCGGCCTCGGTATCGATCCGCCAGGCACTCCCCGGCAGGATTTCGGAACCGATGACGCCGCCGTCAACGAAGCAGGCACCGGTGTCCAGCCCGCTGAAGTCAAAGATGAGCACCGGAACATTCCGGAAGGTGGTGTCGCCGATGCTCAGGGACTCCAGCACCGCCACATCCATCGTCACCGGCGCGCCGTTGGCGTCGACGCCCGTGTTCTGGCCGACGGTGCGCAGGCCGAGCGTGTCGGCAAACGCGCGCGTCAGGACGGTCGGCGATCCCGTGTCGAAGATAAACGCGCGCGTCTGGCCGTTGGCCACGGCATTCAGAAACAGCTTGCCCGACCTCAGCTCCAGCGGCGCTGAGGTGACCGGTGTCGCCCGCTCGACCACGATCGGCGCGGTGAAGACGGCGCGAAGGTCCGCGTCCTGGGCGGCGCTGTATCCCGCCGGGCTCAGGAACAGGGCCAGCAAGGCCGCAACGGTAGTGACTCTGCGCATCGGTGCCTCCTTGATGTTGCGCCCTACGCCCCCGGCAGTTGCAGCAGGTGTTTGGCGATGATGTTGAGCTGCACCTCGCTGGTGCCGCCCTCGATGGAGTTGGCCTTGGTGCGCAGCCAATCACGCGCGGCCTTGCCGTCCTTCGAGCGCTCGCCCTCCCATTCCAGCGCGTCGGAGCCACCGGCGGCCATGGCCAGTTCGTGGCGGCGCTTGTTCAGCTCCGAGCCGTAGTATTTCAGCATCGAGGCGATGGCCGGGCTGACCTGCTTGGCCTTCACCTGATCCCCGACCCGCTCCATCGACAGGTGGAAGGCGGCCAGGTCGACCTCCAGCTCGGCGATGCGAGCGCGCAGCATCGGATCGTCCAGCCGGCCCTCATCGTCGGCCCCGATCGAATCCGCCGCGACCTGCCCCATCGGCCGGCCGCCGCCGATCGAGCCCATGGCCCCGATCATGGTGCGCTCATGCGCCAGCAGGTGTTTGGCCACGTCCCAGCCGCGGTTCAGCGTGCCGACGAGGTTTTCCTTCTCGACCCGCACATCGTCGAGGAAGGTCTCGCAGAAGGGCGACTTGCCGCTGATCAGGGTGATGGGTTTGGTCGAGACGCCCGGGGTGGCCATGTCGAACAGCACGAAGCTGATGCCCAGATGTTTGGGGGCCTCGGGGTCGGTGCGGACCAGACAGAAGATCCAGTCGGCCTTGTCGGCATAGGAGGTCCAGACCTTCTGGCCGTTGACGATCCAGTGGTCGCCCTGATCCACGGCTCGCGCCTGCAGCCCGGCCAGGTCGGAGCCCGCGCCCGGCTCGGAATAGCCCTGGCACCAGCGGATCTCGCCACGCACGATCTCGGGCAGGAAGCGCTTCTTCTGTTCCTCGGTGCCGAACTGCAGCAGGGCCGGACCCAGCATCCAGACCCCGAAACTGGTCAGGGGCATCTGGGCGTCGATACGGCGCATCTCCGAGGCCAGCACCTTGGCCTGTTCGCGGGACAGACCGCCGCCGCCGTATTCGGACGGCCATTCGGGCGCGGTCCAGCCTTTCGCGCCCATCCGCTCCAGCCACAGCTTGTGGCCCGAGGTGCGAAAGACCGGGTTGCGACCGCCCCAGACCCGGTCCTCGTCACTCTCGACCGGTCCGCGACACTCGGCCGGGCAGTTGGCCTCCAGCCAGGCCCGCGTCTCGGCGCTGAAGGTCTCAAGATCGGTCATGGCGTCTGTCTCCGCATTTCCCTGAACCCGGAATCTAGCAGGCTTTTGCGGTGACGCTGCGTCACCTTCGGCGCGCGACGCAACGTGATCGGTCCGCAGGCGTTTTCCCGGCACGAGCTTGGCCACACCTTCAGCGGCGTCAGGCGAGATCGTCCAGGAACGGACCCATGATCCATCTGACCCGTATCGTGTTCGGCGGCACCAGCCTGCTGCTGGTCCTGCTGGCGCTGGGTCTGATCGGCGTCAGCCTGCTTGAACTCAGAGACGCCTTCACCGACTCGGCCCGTGCGTCCGGCGACGCCATTCTGGACGCCCTCGGCTATGTGATCGTCGCCATCGCCGTGTTCGACGTGGCCAAATACCTGTTCGAGGAAGAGGTCACCGGCGACCATGAAAAACGCAGCGCCGCCGAGGCCCGTCGCTCCCTGACCAAATTCCTGTCCACCATCGTCATCGCCCTGTTCCTCGAGGGTCTGGTGGTGGTGTTCAAGACCGCGCGCGCCGATGTCGCCCTGCTGGGTTATCCGACCGCCCTGGTGCTGGTCTCGGTGCTCGTGTTGGTTGGGCTCGGCGTCTACCAGCGCCTGTCCGCCATCGTCGAGGTGCAGGTCGGGGACGATGACGACGCCGCCGAGGCCGAGGAAGAGGCCGAAGAGGCAGCCGAGAAGGTGGCGAAAGCCTGAGGTCCTAGCGGCCGGTCGGCAGGAAGGGCGAGAAGGTGATCACGGTGAAGGTGTCGCGGATGTGCGGCCGGGTCTGCACCACCTTGGTGACGAAAGTGCCGATGTCCTCGTCCTTGTGCAGGTTGAACTTGGCCAGCAGGTCATACTGGCCCGAGGTCGAATAGCATTCCGAGACCTTGTCGACATTGTCGACGATGTCGGCCGCCACGTCATTGGCGTGGCCCAGCTCGCATTTGATGAAGACGAAGATGGCGGTCATCATGGCGGGGGCTCCGGAGGGGTAGGTCTTAGAGCTTAGGTCTTAGGGCTTAGTCTGCTCCCCGGCCAGAGGCCAAGCCCGACCCTGCTTCCTAAACCCCAAGCCCTACTCCCTAAGCCCTTCACACCAGCCCTGAAGCCCCGCGATGACCCTCGAAGCCCAGTACAACAATCGCGCCCTGGTCCCGGACCATCCGGCGGTGATGCAGGGCTGGCGCGACCGGGCCGAGGCCGCCCGGGCCGCGACCCCGCCGATCGAGATCGCCTATGGTCCCGGTCCGCGTGAGATGATGGATCTGTTCGAGGCGGGGCCCGACGCGCCGATCGCCGTATTCCTGCACGGAGGCTACTGGCAGGCGCTGGACAAGAGCTGGTTCAGCGGCATCGCCCCGGCGCTTCTGGCCCATGGCGTCAGCCTGGCCATCCCGTCCTATGACCTGTGCCCGGACGTGCGACTGGGCCGGATTCTGCGGCAGGTCCGCACGGCGGTCGAGGCGGTGCGCACCCGCAGCGGCCGCCGCCCCGTGGTGTTCGGTCATTCCGCCGGCGGGCATATGGCCGCCTGCATGCTGAGCGAGGGCCGGGCCGCCGCCGCCGTGGCCATTTCCGGTGTGTTCGACCTCGCCCCCTTGATCCCGACCTCTCTGAACAAGGCCCTGAGGCTGGACGTGGCCGAAGCCGCCGCCCTGTCGCCGATCCACTGGCCGGTCCCCGACGGATCGACCCCCGGCGGCACGGTGCTGGACTGTGTGGTGGGCGGCGACGAAAGCCCGGAATTCCTGCGTCAGAGCCGGATGATGGCCGACCTGTGGGGCGGCAAGGGCGTCGAGACCCGTTATGAGGCCCTGCCCGGCCTCAACCATTTCACCGTGCTGGACCCATTGTTCGATGCCGACAGCAAACAGGTAGGACGGGTAACCACGTTCGCGCACAACGGGCATTGACCCGCCGGACGTTTGCCGTTTTACACCTCGATTGATTGTTCCAGGGCGTGACTGGCCCCGGGTGCCCACGCGAACATCTCGAGGTCTCATGCTCCGCGCCCTGCGCAGGTTCTGGAAAAAACTGCGTTGCCGCCGCCATCGCTGGCGGCCCGACCGTCGCAAGCCGGGGCGGATGTTCTGTGACCTGTGCGGGGCACGAACGAACGCCCAGTGACGTGCGGGTGAGCCGGGCCGAACCGTCCAGCTGAGCGCCCGCCGACGACCGCGACACAGGGATTGATCTCAACACCCTTGACGCCGCCGCCCCGCCGACCGAGTCAGAAGCGGAAACCGGAGTCTGCCATGCGCCACGACCGCCTCGCCGTCCTGACCGCCCTCGAGACCCAGGGCGTGGTCCCGGTCTTTTATCATCCGGATCCCGAGGTCTGCCTCAACGTGATGCGGGCCTGCGCCCGCGGCGGGGCCCCGGCGGTGGAATTCACCAATCGCGGCGACTTCGCCCACGGCCTGTTTACCGATGTGGCGCGCGAATTCGCCCGCACCGACCCCAACATCATCCTCGGCGTCGGCTCGATCGTCGATGCGCCGACCGCCGCCCTGTTCATCGCGTCGGGCGCGCGCTTTATCGTCAGCCCGGCCCTGAACGCCGAGGTCGCTCGCCTGTGCAACCGGCGCATGGTGCCCTATTCACCCGGCTGTGGCTCGGTCACCGAAATCTCGACGGCCCAGGAGCTGGGCTGCGAGATCGTCAAACTCTTCCCCGGCGCGTCCGTCGGTGGTCCGGACTTCGTCAAGGCCGTGCTGGGGCCGATGCCCTGGACCAAGATCATGCCGACCGGCGGCGTTGACCCCGATCCGGCCTCGATCGCCAAATGGTTCGGCAGCGGCATCGTCGCCGCCGGCATGGGCTCGAAACTGATCACCGAAGCTGCCATCAAGGCGCAGGACTGGGCCGGGATCGAGGCCCAGGTGCGCACCACCGTCGACGCGATCGCGGCGTTCCGGGCCGGCTAGATTTCGATCTCCAACCCCGGCTGCAACGGAACCCGCGCGCGCCCGTTGCAGTGAAGCTGACGGCCCCGGACGGTTCTTGCGTCCCCCCTGCACGCGAGAGACGGTCCGATGAACCTGACCAATGTCGCCCTGATCCTGGCACTGATCGCCGGGGCGGCCTTTCTGTTCCGTCCCCGCCTGCTGGCGTCGGAAACCTGGCAGGCGACGGTTACGCCCCTGGCCTCGATCATCGGCTCGGGCTTTCTGGTGGCGGGGCCCCTGCTGGCGGGGCTGGCCGGCAACTGGGCCATCGCCGCCATGATGGTCCTGTGCGGCACCGGCTATCTGTTCGGTTCGGCGATCCGCCACAACATCCTCAATGTCGAGCCCGAGATCGAGACCGGGGCGTCGCGGACGGTGCGGATCATCGAACGGGCCTCGGAGCTGGCGTTGGCGCTCGCCTACTTTGTGTCCGTCGCCTACTACCTGCACCTGTTCGCCGCCTTCGGACTGCGTTTCGCGGGGGTTACCGACACGCTGTGGATCCGTATCGCGGCCACCGCGGTGATCGCGTCGGTCGGGGCAATCGGCGCGACCGGCGGCCTCGACGCGCTGGAGCGGGTGGCGGTTAGCGCCGTCGGCCTCAAACTGACCCTGATCCTCGGCCTGCTGGCGGCCCTGTTCATCGCGGGCGGAGTGGCGATTACGCAGGGCACTTTCGGCTGGGACGCGCCGCTGCCTGACTTTCAGATGCACGACGGCCGCGTGCTGCTGGGCCTGGTCATTCTGGTGCAGGGGTTCGAGACATCGCGCTTTCTCGGGGCCGCCTACGACCGCCAGACCCGGGTGCGGACCATGCGCTATGCCCAGTGGATCGCGACGGCCGTCTATCTGCTCTTCTTCCTGTTCATCACCAGCTATTTTACCGGTGCCCCGATCACCCAGGGCGACGAGACCGCCATCATCGACCTGCTGCGTCCGGTCGGGGTGATGGTGGCCCCGGTGATCATCCTGACGGCGCTGGCGTCGCAGCTGTCGGCGGCCGTCGCCGACATGAACGGGGCGGGCGGCCTGCTGGCGGAATCCTCGGGCAAACGCCTCAGCGTCAAACTCGGCAATCTCGCCACGGCGGTGGCGGCGATCGCCATCATCTGGGCCACCGACATCTTCGGCATCATCACCTGGGCGTCGCGGGCCTTCGTCGTCTTCTATGCCCTGCAGTCGCTGCAGGCCGCCCTGTCCGCATGGCGCGCGGGCCAGCGGGCGCGCGCGGCGCTGTACGCCTTCGCTGTCCTGCTGGCCCTGGCCGTGGTGATCTTCGCCATCCCCGCCGCCGCCTGAGCCCCCGCCATCACGCCTTGTCGCGCACCCGCATGGCCCCGCCGGCTCCGGCCTGGACCTCGAACCGGCCGGTGGCGCGGATCAGGTCCGACAGCTTGGCATAGCCATAGGTGCGCTGGTCAAAATCGGGATAGGCATTGCGCAGCCGGTTGCCGATACCGCCGAACGAAACCCAGCCGTCGCCGTCCTCGTCCATGTCCGAGATGACCGAGGCGATCATCCGCGTGGCCTCGGTCGGCTTGCGCTTGCCGGCGGTCCCGGCCGCCGCCGCCTTGCCGCCCGACGCCGCCGCCGTCTCGCTGACCGGGGCGTTCAGATTCTCGGTATAGATGAAGCGGGTGCAGGCCTGACGGAAGCTCTCGGGCGTCTTCTGTTCGCCGAAGCCATAGACGTCGACCCCCTCCTCGCGGATGCGCGACGCCAGCCGGGTGAAGTCGGCGTCGGACGACACCAGACAGAAGCCGTCGAACCGGCCCGAATGCAGCAGGTCCATCGCATCGATGACCAGGGCGATATCGCCGGAATTCTTGCCCTTGGTATTGGCGAAATTCTGCTGCGGCTGGATGGCATAGCGGGCCAGCACCTTGGTCCAGCCCTGGATCTGGGCGCTGGCGAAATCGCCATAGATGCGCCGGGCCGAGGCCTCGCCCAAGGTGGCGATCTCGGCAAACAGCGACTCGGCGATGCGCGACGAGGCGTTCTCGGCGTCGATCAGAACGGCCAGACGGGGCGCGCGGGCATCAGCAGGCATGGGCGGCGGCTTTCGAACAGTTGCAGACGCCAGACTCGGCCTGCCCGCGCACCGGGTCAATCCTTGCTGTCACTCGTCGCCCGGCCGCGTCGTCCCGGGGCGATCACTGCGTCGGGGCCGTGCCTGCGCCTGTGCTGGCTGAGGCGACGACCGGGGTCTGGGGCTTCGGTCCGAGACTCACCGTCGTGGTGTTGGTCACGGCGTCATAGACGAAGTTCAGATAGTCGGCTCCGGCCGCCTCGGCCAGGTCGCGCGCGCGACCCAGTTCGAAATCCTGACGCAACTGTCTGTCCCGCAGATCGACGGCGAGGCGACGCAGCGTATTCACCTGCTCCACCACCACCGCCGGCGCGTCCCGATGGCCAAGCGCCGCGGCGCGATCAGACAGGGGGGACACCGCGGACCCGGCCGTCGGCGGCGGCGGCAGGGCGATGGTGGCGAGATTGCGGTTCAGACCGGAAAAGGCGACCTGGGTCCTGAGGCCGTCAAGAGCGGCTTTGGTATTCTGCCCTGTCAGCAGCATGTCCGCGGCGCGGAGCGGGCTGGCGATGAGGGCACCGAGAGTCTCTGACGGGGAATAGCGCAGTTCGCGATCCTTGCCGACGATCGCATGATCGAGGAGCAGCACATCGGCGGCATAGTCTGCAGCCAGGTAGGGACCCAGCCGGTCGGCGTAGTCGCGGGTGGAATTCAGGGCGTCTGCGCGACTGTTAAGCGCCAGGCAGGCGGTGTGCAGGCGTCGGGCTTCATCCGACAGCACGCCGTCCGGATCCCGGGTGCGCAGTGTGGCATTTGCGGACCAACCAACGACCGTGTCCTTCACGGCGACATACGGCTGGCAGTCCATCCTGCCCTCGGTCGTCCCGAGCAAGGCCAGCGCGCGATTGTAGCGGTCATAACGGAGCGTAATCAGCTGAAGGGCCAGCGACCCGCCATGGAACAGTTCGCGGGTCGGTTCATAGGCGTTGAACTGGCTGATGACGATCGGAACGAAAGCCGCGATCGCCCAGGCCTGTCGTGTCGAATTGCTGATCCCGCCCTCGAAAGCCCCGGCCGCGCCGACCATGGTGATGCCCGATCCCATGTCCATGAAGGCCTGCTGGCGGGCGGCGCGGCGATTGTAGAAGCTGTACAGATGAACCACGTCGCGCCGCACCACCTGATAGTTGGTGGCCCCGCCCTGAAGCGTGCCCAGGGCGCATTCGCGCGCGTCCAGGGCCCCGAGCGCAAAGGCGTTCCGGGTTCCGACGGCCGGATCCGGGTAGGCCTCCACCGCGGCGCAGGGGTCGGCCGGGAGCGGTATCGCGTTAAGTGCCTTCCCGTCGGGCCCGGTATCGCGCGCCGCATGCAGGGCGTTGCGATAGGCTGTGGCCGATTCCGGGCTATCGGCACCGAAGCTGGCGCAGCCGCCGAGCACGGCCGTGCTCATCAATACGATCAGGGCGGTTCGAACTGTGGTCATGCGGCGAGCGCCTCCCAACGCCCGGTTCGTGATCCGACCGCCGCTACTCGCGACCGGCCGGTGTCGGCGCGGGGTCGTCCGGCCACATCGACCCAAAAACCGCCGCCAAGACATTCGGTAATCCGCCCGACGGAAGGCTCGATCGTCGGTCCGCAATACCCCTCAAGGTAGCATTTCTACACCGAAGACTCACTTCTTGGCAACCGACGTTGGGCGACGCCCGCGGTCCGAGAAGCCCTTGAATACACCTGCAGACAGGGCACGCGTCGTCCGTAATCCTGACACCGGTGACGTTCTTGCCCCATTCGTTACAGAACTACAGGCTGTATGAACTGCGAGTGCATCGTCGGTTCGAGGCGGTGCGGCCACACCCGCCCATCGGTATCAATGGGCGTGAGGGTCGCCCGTCGCGCCGGTGTGGGCCGCACAGCTGACCGCCGGGTTGAACGGCCGGAATATGCCGTTGGGATTGTCGCGGTACAGCCAGACGTGCCGGTCATAGTGCGGGGCGAACATATGGCCCTCATCAACCTCGGTGGCAGGATCATCCTCCATCCGGTCGAAGGGCACCCCCTGAAAGCTGGGCGGGGCGGTATGGCCGGCGGCTTCCCAAGCCGCGATGAACACCAGATTCTCGACCCCGACCAGCTCCATGCTGCCATCCGCCTGCGGCTCATAGAGCAGGACCGCCGGGCTGCCGAAATCCGTGTGGGTGCCCGTCCCGTCGACCCGCGGGTTCGGCGGGCCGTTAATACCCAGCAGATCCGGCCGGAAATAGTGCACGCCCATCGCGCCGTCGGTGGCAGGCAGCCCCATCCCCGCGGCGGTCTCGCAACTGTTCATCGGGTCGCGGATAAAGCCCTCGGCCAGGGCCACATTGACGTCGCGAAACCGCTCGGTCGCGGCGCGGACCTCGTCCAGCGTCGGATCTCCGGCAGCAGCCGCTCCGGCGCAGCTCAGCGCCGCCAGCCCCACCGCGCCGGACAGGATGATCGAGAAGAATTGCTGCCGCATGGTCAGGTCTCCGTGAAAATTCAGTCGAATAATCCGGTGACGCTGCTCAGGATCACCGCGTGACGCGCCGGACCATGCACTCACAGAACGCCGTTTTCAATATTCACATGTCTCTCGACCTGCTCCCGGCGCGGGGCTAGACCGCGACCATGGCCACAGAACTGTACGACCTCACCGTCCCCGTGTTCAGCAAACACCTGACCGCCCTGTCGGGCCTTCTGGACAAGGCGCGCGACCATGCCGCCGCCACGGATCAGGGCGCCGGTGCCCTGCTGGCGCACCGGCTGATCGCCGACATGCATCCGCTGACCAAACAGGTGCAGATGGCCGCCGACGGGCCCAAGCTGTGCATTGCCCGCCTGTCCGGCGTCGCCGCCCCGGTGGCCGAGGATACCGAGACCACGATCGACCAGCTGCAGGCCCGCATCCGCCAGACCCTCGACTATCTGGCCTCGGTGCCGCGCACGGCCGTCGACGGTCAGGAGGATCGCGAGGTGGTGCTGACCTTCCCGTCCGGCGAGATGCGCTTCACCGGCCGCGACTATGCGGTCGGCTTCGCCCAGCCGAATTTCTTCTTCCACCTGACCACCGCCTACGCCCTGCTACGGGCCCAGGGCGTGCCGCTGGGCAAGCGCGACTTCTTCGGCGGGATGTAGGCCCCCAACATTCCGTCATCCTCGGGCTTGTCCCGAGGACCCATTCCGCCACCGCGGCGTCGGTCGGGGTTTCGCGCTGTCCTGGGGCGGCGCGTTCTGATCAGAAGCCGGCAGAGCCTGAACGATGGGTCCTCGGGACAAGCCCGAGGATGACGGGGTGGGTGGAGCGTAGCCTTCGCCCCCTCAGTCGAACATCTCGGGCAGCTGGCCCGCCTTGAAGATGATCGTCGGCGTCTCGTCATAGTCGCCCAGTTCGGTGTCGGCCGAGACCGAAAACGCCACCACCCCCAGCCGCAAGGGGGCCAGCCGCTCGGCCTTGCGCCGCGCCTCCTCGGCATCCTTGCACCCGACCTGCGGCTCAGCCTTCAACGCCCCGCCGCGCCCGGCCACATAGGTCTGCAGGATATAGACGGTTTCACTGGCCATCCCCGGCAGTGCGGCCTGTTCGGCGGCGGGGTCAAGGGGGCGGGCCAGACCCGTCCGTCAAAACCCTGTCTCCTCCCTGTCGCGCAGCGATGGGGAGGGGGACCGCGAAGCGGTGGAGGGGTTAGCCGCCCCGCCTACGCCCCGGCTGCGGCTCACCCTTAAACGCCCCGCCACCTGAGTCTGCAGGAAATAGATGGCGCGGCAGTGCGGCCTGTTCAGGGGCGGGGTCAGGGGGATTGAAGCACTCCGCCTAGTCAAACTTGAATCCGCGACCTAACCTCCAGTTAGGCGGAGGGGCCATGGTCGACCAATCTAAGATAGGAACCGACTGGAGCGCCGATGAACTCGACGCCATCGTCGCCGACTATTTTGCCATGCTCGAAGCACAGGATGCCGGCCAGCCTTTCGTAAAGGCTCAACGGGCCCGCGCACTTGATGAGCAGATTGGCCGCGGTCACAAGTCGATCGAATTCAAGCACATGAACATTTCGGCGGTTCTGGCTGAGCTGGGAATGCCGGTCATTCGTGGCTACCGCCCGATGTCCAACTATCAGCGAGCAATCTTTCCAGCGGTCGACCGCTATCTCGATGCCCACCCGGACGCTTGGACCATCGGCGAGGCTGCTGCTCTTACCGACACTTTCGGCACCAGAAGCCCATCGCGCGCGGGCACTCAGAGCAAGACACAAACAGACCCTCAACCCGGCATGGCTGATGAGCCCGCCTCGTGGTCGCCCTTGATAGTCGAGCCCGCCCCGTCTCCCGGTTGGCCGCGAAAGCCTCGACCCGAAGGACTGGAACGGCTCGTGCGTAAATTCGACCCCGCGGCCCGCGACCACCGCAATCGTCGCCTCGGCCTTCTGGGCGAAGAACGCATTTTCCATCATGAGCGCGAGCGGCTTAATGCCGCCGATCGCGCCGATCTGGCGCGCAAGGTCGAGTGGACGTCGCAGGAACGAGGCGACGGGGCCGGCTATGACATCAAGAGCTTCCATCCGTCCGGGGCGGACCGGCTGATTGAGGTGAAGGCCACGCGCGGGGGCCGGACAACGCCCTTCTTCCTGACCCGCACCGAGCGCGAGGTCAGTCAGGAACGCCCCGCCGAGTGGCGTCTGTTTCGGCTCTACGAGCTTTCCGGTGATCCAAAACTGTTCCGGCTGAAACCGCCGCTCGAAAGCGCCGTCACGCTTGAAGCCGAGACTTGGCGGGCCTCCGTCGGCTAGGTCGCGTTTCAAACCGGATCAGCCCGTACTTCTCCGCGAACCAGCCAACGAATGCCTCCGCTGTCTCGCCGTACTGCCAGTAACGCAGCTGATCCTCCCGCGACCAACCGGCGTCGACCGTGTCGATGCACCAGTCGCGCTTCATCACCCGGTCGACCTCAGCCAACCACGCGGTGCACTCAGCGGAAAGGTCGAACGTTTCCATCCGCCCAGCCTGCGTCTTTCCGGCAAATCCGGCTACCAACCCAGGGTAGGATCAGCCCTTACGGAACGCCCCCCTATCCTCAGTCGTCATCCATCTTCAGCGCCGCGATAAAGGCTTCCTGCGGAATCTCGACCTTGCCGAACTGGCGCATGCGCTTCTTGCCGGCCTTCTGCTTCTCGAGCAGCTTCTTCTTGCGGGTGGCGTCGCCGCCGTAGCATTTCGAGGTCACGTCCTTGCGCAGGGCGCGCACGGTTTCGCGGGCGATGATCTTGCCGCCGATGGCCGCCTGGATCGGGATCACGAACAGATGCGGCGGGATCAGCGCCTTCATCTTCTCAACCATCGAGCGGCCGCGATGCACCAGCATCGACAGGGCACCGCCCGGTTCAGCGAACGGCTTCGCCCACCCGATTTTCAGGGCAGGTCTACAGTGTGGAAGCAACCCTCACGCCGCGCCAAGGCCGATCAGTACGGCCATATTCTGATCATCGGCCTGGAATGAAAACGCCTGTTCGACGCGAACATCCCGAAGGTTTGCCAAGGTGAGCGCGTTTGCCACCCGGCTTTCCGTCAACCCGAAGTCGCCACCATCAGACGACAACCAGTCCCACTGCACAAAACGACCATCAGGGACCAGCGCGCGCGACAGGACATCAACGGTAGACTCGTAGTCGGGCAGAAAGCTGCAAACGGATGAGGCCACAATCAAATGGAAGCCGGAAAACCAGCTGGCGCTGCGCCGGACAGTCTCGTCATTCAGATCGGCGCATACTGCCGTCACATTTCCGAGCGCTTTTCCTTTCAGCGCCTGAATCATCTTTTCTGACGTGTCGACCGAAACGACCTCTTTGACCAACGGCGAGAGCTTTTCGGTCAGAAGTCCGGTGCCGCATCCAAAGTCCAGAACCCGCCGGGTTCTCCAGATGTCCTTGCGAACATCGACATGATTGAAAAGGGAGGACAAGGCCTTGTCCGAATACGACCGGACCTGCGCATCCTGATCCCAGCCCTCGGCGTGTTGGTCCCAGTTTTCGGGCATTATTCAGGTTCCAGACGTTTGCTCATCGAGACGGTATTGCCCTCTCTGGAAATCTCTTTCCATCCGAGGCGGATATAGAACCGCACGTTCTCAGGCATTCCGACATGCGTGTTCAACCGCATTTCGCTGTATCCCTGCTTCCTTGCCTCAGTCTCCGACAGAGCAAGCAATTCGCGCCCGAGCCCCCGTCCGCCGTGGTCCGGATGAACGGCCACATTAGCCAGTTTCATCGCCGCCGCCTGCGCAACGAGAACAAGACCAGCGACGATCTCGCCGTCGTCAACGGCCACCCAGACCTGATTGTTCTCGATTTCCGCGGCGCAACCTTCCGACACCGGCGGCAGGTCCGTCAGGTGCCCTGTGTATCGCGCGTAGGCCGCATCGATGCATGACGCCAGCCCGGCAGCGTCGGCGACCTGTGCCCTGCGAATACGCGAATTACCTGCCTTCAATTGATGCCCTCACGGCTTCGATTCACGCCACCCACCTTGTCATTTAGGCCGTCCAGTTTTGAACCGGCGCAGGCTGAAACCATCAAGCACCAAGCTTGAAGCAATAACCGCCCGGCCCTCAATCGTCATCCATCTTCAGCGCCGCGATGAACGCTTCCTGCGGGATCTCGACCTTGCCGAACTGGCGCATGCGCTTCTTGCCGGCCTTCTGCTTCTCGAGCAGCTTCTTCTTGCGGGTGGCGTCGCCGC
>NZ_CAXBOQ010000010.1:0-5309 GCF_963977465.1 uncultured Brevundimonas sp.
GGAAGCCGCAGCGGAAGCCGAAGCCGAGGGCGGCGCTGGATTCCATCTCGAAGGTAAAGGAGGCGTCGTTCAGCCGGTCGCGCCCATCCTGCCACAGTTCGCCCACCACGCCCAGATCGCGAGCAGTCGCATGGTGAGGGGATCACCCCGCCGGATGAGGGACCTTCACGAACGGAGGAATCGAAATGGGGGCGACGGTGTGCCCACCGGGGACGGAGCGGCAGAATGTTGACCCCGAACGACCGCCGCTAGAACAGGTCCGCCTGCTCGGCACCCAGGGATAGTGTCTGCCCGTCACGGACGACCACAAAGACATAGGCGTCGCTGCAGGCACAATTTCCGGTCTCCAGATATGCCTGATAGCTGTCGCCGAACGGCTGGAGGCCGTTCAACGAGACAATCCGATCACCGATCCTGACATCGGCCCGCGCGGCTGCCCCGCCTTCAATCAGGCCGGTCACGGTCACGGTTTCCTGGGTGTGTCGGGCGTAGAAGCCAACAACGGGATAGCCATCGACCCAGACGCTCCGGACGGCTGCCGACACGGTGCCCGACGCCCCGTCAAAATGCCAGTTGAGCGCCTGCATGTTTCGCAAGCCGATCAGGCCGGAAAACCCGCCAATGGGTACGGCGTCCGCCTCGACGATCTGGAAGACCATGGCGGGCAGTCTCTGATCGCCCGAGGGCAGGCCCGACATTGCAACGATGCCTCGCTCCAGACCCGGTCCATCCGCGGACAGATACGACCTGACCGTACGGGTGACCCCCGGCAGTTCGGAAAGGTCGCTCATGGCTTCGGCGGTCATGCGGGATCCGGTTGCGCCGGAATCAATGATGAAACGATGAATGTGCCTGCGCCCGCGCACCTCCACAAAATACACCCCTTCGCGTTTGCCTCCCTCCAATCGCTTTAGGGCCAAGCTCGCGTGACCGACGATGATGTTCTGGCGATCGAAATCGATTGAAAAGGCGGGAAAGGCCGCGGCGGACACCAACCGTCCGGTGGGCCAGTCAATCTCGTCCGGCAGGGTAAGAACCGCCCCGGAGGTCCGGTATTCGCCTTGCATAATAATCTCGGCCGGTCGGGAGAGATCGGCTCGGACACGGCCGTTGAAGGTTCTGAGAGGAATGGACCGCGCCACGACAAGCACAGCTTCGCGGCTGGCGGCCGCGGTCAGGGAGGAATATTCCGCTCCGGTATCAAACACGGCATCGCCCCGACTTCCGCCGATCGAAACGTCCCCCAGATGGATATAGGTCAGACCGCTGGGTTGGCTTTCCAGCTCAAAATGGATCGCGGGTTGCACGCGGTTATCTACGGTCTGGGATCTTGCCTGCCCGGCCATGGTGCCGAGAAGAACGATACCCAGGAAAAGACACGGATTTCTCATTCCGGATGCGTTCCCAAAACGGAGGCGACCCCGTCGTACAGCGCCGCCTCCAAAGTAGTCAGGTAGGCATCACTAGCCGAACCCGACCTCCCATCCGTCGCCGCTCTGCTTGTAGTACAGACCATGCTCGATGAGCCAAACACCGGCGTCAATCACTTCCGTAAGCATCTGTGTCGCGAAATGAAAAACCGCTTCCATAAGATCGCCAAACCAACCGCCACCTGACACCATGTTCACCTCATCGAATGTCAGCTCACGCACTCCCTGAGTGATATCCGTCACGGCACGTCTCCTTCGTAAGGGTTTGTGTTCGCGCCCGATGGCGCAACTTACGGTTTGCTACAAATCCATATCGTGTCAACGTAAAAGTAGAAACTCCTTCCCTTTTTGCGGGTGTGCTATCCGTGTCAGATCTGTTCCGTAAGGAGGCCGTGACCCACGCCACCCGCCGTCTCGCCGGCGAGGTCATTCTGGCCACCTCCATCCCCTCCCGCATCCTCGCCGGCCTGATGGTGGCTGTGGTGCTGGGCGGCGCGACCTTCGCCGCCACCGCCTCCTATGCGCGCAAGGAAACCGTCGCCGGCTGGCTGACGCCGAGGGCGGGCATGATCCGCCTGACGGCGCGTCAGGGCGGCGTGGTCACGGCCATCCATGTCCGTGAAGGCGATGTCGTCGCGGTCGGCCAGCCGGTCGCCACCCTGACCCTGTCGTCAGCGCTGGAGACCGGCGACAGCTTCGTGGCCCTGTCCGAAAGTCTGGCGGCCCAGGGCACGGCGGCGCGGGCCCGAGCCGCCGCGAACCAGGCCAGTCTCCGGGCCGAGCAACGCCAGATGACCGAACGCCGGGCCGCCCTGCAACGCGAGCTGACCGAGGTCCGCCACCGCATCGACCTGCAGGCCCAGCGGCTGGTTCTGGCCCGCGCCGAGGTGACCCGCGCCGAGACCGTCGCCGCCCAGGGCTTCCTGCCGCGCCGGGAGCTGGAGGCCCGACGCTCGGCGGCGCTGGCAGTCGAACAGCAGGCCTCGGAGCTGTCGGCCCAGGCCCTGACCTATCAACGCGAGATCGGCGAAGTCAGCGCCCGCCTCGCCGCCATCCCCATCGACCTGCGCGCCGCCAACGCCGAGGCCGCGTCGGTCAGGGCCAGTCTGGACCAGCAGGCGACCCAGACCGAGGCCCAGTCGACCTACATCGTGGTCGCCACCGTGGCGGGGCGGATTGCCGCCCTGCCCGTCGACACCGGCCAGACCGTAACACCGGGCGCGGCCGTCGCTGTTCTGACCGCCGGCGACTCGCCGCTGGAGGCGGAACTCTATGCCCCGTCCCGCGCCGCCGGTTTCGTGCGTGAAGGCCAGGAGGTGCGGCTGATGTACCAGGCCTTTCCGCACCAGAAATTCGGCACCGGGGAAGGCATTGTGACGTCCGTGTCCCGCACCGTTCTGGCCCCGGCCGAGGTCGCCATTCCCGGACTGCAAGTGCAGGAGCCGGTGTTTCGCGTCCGGGTGCGGATGAAGGAGGACAGCGTGTCCGCCTATGGCCAGGCCGTGCCGCTGCAACCCGGCATGCTGCTGACAGCGGATGTGGTCATCGATCGTCGCAGTCTGCTCGAGTGGTTGCTGGATCCCCTGTACGCCGCCGGACGCCGTTGATGAATCCCCTTGCCGACCTGAATTTCTCTCGCCGTCGTCGACTGCCTGTCATCCAGGGGGCCGAAGCGGCCGAATGCGGGCTGGTGTGCATGGCCATGATCGCCCGCTACCACGGCCATGACGTCGACCTGAACGGCCTGCGTCAGCGCTTTTCCCTGTCGATGTCCGGCGCGACCCTGCGCAGCATCATGGGGCTGGCCGACGGCCTGGGGTTCGCCCCCCGCGCCCTGCGCGTGGAGTTGCCCGCGCTCGACAAGGTTCGACTGCCGGCCATCCTGCACTGGGACCTGAATCATTTCGTGGTGCTGAAGTCGGTCAGGAACGGCAAGGCCGTGATCCACGATCCGGCGGCCGGGGCCCGCACCTGGTCGCTGGACGACCTGTCCAAACATTTCACCGGGGTGGCGCTGGAGCTGACCCCGTCGGACACTTTCGAAAAGGTCACCGCCCGCGCGCCGATCAAACTGACCAGCCTGTGGTCACGCATGGTCGGCTTCTGGCCGGCCTTCTTCCAGATTCTGGGCCTGTCGGTGGCGCTGCAGATCGCCGCCTTCGCCATGCCGTTCCAGATGCAGCTGGTCGTCGACGAAGGCATTTTCCGCGCCGACCGCGACCTGCTGACGGTGCTGGCCATCGGCTTCGGGGCGCTGGTGATCATCCAGGCGTCGATCGAGGCCCTGCGCGCCTGGGCCCTGCAGGTGTTCGGCCAGATGCTCAGCTTCCAGATGGTCGGCAACCTCGTCCGCCACCTGATGCGGCTTCCGACCGACTGGTTCGAAAAGCGCCACGTCGGCGACATCCTGTCCCGCATCGGCTCGGCCACGGCCATCCAGGATGTGCTGACGCGCGGGGTCATCGCCGCGATCATCGACGGCCTGATGGCCGTGGTCGCGATCATCATCATGCTGCTGTATTCGCCGATCCTGACCGCCGTCGTGGTCGGCGCCGTGGCCATCAACCTGGCGCTGGCCTTTGCCGTGTTCCCCGCCCTGAAGGCACGGACCGAGGAACAGATCATAGAAAGGGCCCGCGAACAGTCCCACATCATGGAAACGGTCCGGGCGGCGACCACGATCAAGGTGATGGGCCGCGAGGCCGAGCGCGAAAGCTCCTGGCGCAACCTCTACGCCAACGCCATCAACGCGGCCGTCTCGGTCAGCAAATTCCAGATCTCGCTGAGCTTTACCCAGGGATTGATCACGGGCATTCAGACCGTGCTGGTCATTTATCTGGGCGCGCGCACCATCCTGGCCGGCGACGGCTTCTCGGTCGGCATGCTGTTCGCCTTCCTGTCGTTCCGGCAGACCTTCACCGACCGGGCCAACGCCCTGATCAACCAGGCCATCCAGTTCAAATTCCTCACGCTCCATCTGGACCGGCTGGCCGACATCGTCACCGCCGAGGTCGAAACGTCCTCCGCCGCCGCGCCACCGCGCCTCGACGTGCGCGGAGCCATGACCCTGCGCGACATCGACTTCCGTTACGGGGCCGCCGACCGCGCCATTTTGGACGGCCTGAACCTGACCGTCGAACCGGGCGAGTTCCTGGCCATCACCGGGGCCTCGGGCGGCGGCAAGACCACCCTGCTGAAACTGATGCTGGGCCTGCGTCATCCGACGGACGGGGCGATCACACTCGATGGCCAAACGGCGACTCCGGATCTGTGGCGCGCTTGGCGCGAACAGGTCGGGGTGGTGGCCCAGGACGACCGGCTGCTGTCCGGCACCATCGCCGACAACATCGCCTTCTTCGACCCCGACCTCGACATGACCCGCGTGCAGCAGGCCGCCTATGCCGCCCAGGTCCATGACGATATCGGCCGGATGCCGATGCAATACCTGTCGCTGGTCGGTGACATGGGCTCGACCCTGTCCGGCGGTCAGAAACAACGCGTCCTGCTGGCCCGCGCCCTGTACCGCCAGCCGCGCATTCTCATCCTTGACGAAGGCACGGCCAATCTGGATGTCGAGACCGAAGAGGTGATCGCCGACCTGATCGCAAAGCTGCCGATCACCCGCATTGTAGTGGCGCACAGGCCGGCCCTGTTGCAGCGCGCGGACAGGGTCTTGATCGTGAACGGCGGGACACTGTCGCCCGGTCAGGTCCTGCCGCGTGAAGGGGAGCCCGGGCCCGCCTGATCTTCAATCGTCGTCCATCTTCAGCGCCGCGATGAAGGCTTCCTGCGGGATCTCGACCTTGCCGAACTGGCGCATGCGTTTCTTGCCGGCCTTCTGCTTCTCGAGCAGCTTCTTCTTGCGGGTGGCGTCGCCGC